>NZ_JAHUTF010000006.1:0-164406 GCF_019209785.1 Acinetobacter sp. CWB-G5
ATTGTTAAGCTCTCCAAAGCAGTCTGTAAAATTATTTAATAGAAGAATCATAGAGTAAATCTAAAAATAGATAAAACAGTTTGTTTTTATTTTAATAATCGGTTTTATAGATTTAAAGATATTCATCATAAAAAGTCCCACTACCCCGCAGGACTTTTTACGAAGTAAAAGCTTAAGATTCACTCTGCATCCGCAGTTCAATTCTTAGCGTTCTGGCCTTTAACTGACGTGTCAAACCAAACAACAAAAGACTTAGCACTGCCATCAGTAACATCAAGATAAGTGAGAAGAATTGCATGACCTTAGTGAACTGCGTTGCTTGCTGAACTTGCTTTTCTACACTTGCAGCCATCGGCGTGAGTGTTTTGCCATAGAGTTGATGCTGCATCGTCCATAACTGTTCAGGCTTAAACCCATATTCAATAAAATGTGAATCATTTTTTTCTGCTTGGACCAGAGCAAGCACATGCGGAATGGCTGCATTTTTATCGACAGGTTGATGTAACAATGCCGTCTGCGCAAGCAAATAATGTTTTACGGGCATTTGAATTTGAGACTGCTGCAAATACTGCGCTATTTCACTTTGCTGAATATTTTTATCGTAGTGTACGATTTGCTGAAAAGCCTCGCTTTCATCATCTTTTAAATCATATTGCACATAAGTCAGCCCTGACCAAAGCAGAATAAAGGCAATCAGCCATGCCACAAACTTCAGTATAAAAGATTGAAAACGTACATAGAAAAAATGAATTTTCCGTGCATAGTGCACCAGTATGAATGCTCCAATAAAAGACACCATAATCTTGAGTACAAGCCAACCAAACCATGACAGCAAATTCAGAAAATAATCTGGCTGTTGTCCAAGTGATGCTAAATTTGCATCGACACTCATGGGCATATGTAGTTGCTGTATTTCAGCGCTCAGTCCAAAAAAGCTATAGACAAAATCAGGTTGTAGAAAATAGCTAATGCTGGAGGCAATAAACAAGGCCGCACTCAACATACACCATAAACTCAGTTTACGTTGACGTTGTTTGAGTGCAACCACACCTTGTTCAATGTGCTGAGGCTGAACAACATACTCATCTAAGGAAGGCAAGCGCTTCTCCTCTATTGACCACCCACCTTGGCATTAAGATGGTGTCGTACGATTAGAACTTGAGTCTAAAACCAGTTGATTCAAATTGTCCTGCAAACTACGCAAACGTGTGGTTGCTTCCGCACGTTTCTGCATCCCTTCTTTTTGTATTTGAATCACATCATTTACTGTTTTAATGAGGGTGTTTTGTACATGTTCAAGCGTCTCAATATCAATCACTGAACGTTGATTGGCTTTTGCTGTATCTACTGAGTTTTGATGTAACAAATCGGCATTGCGCTTCAATAAGTCATTGGTCGCATCGTCAATGGTATTGGCCAACTGCACACTATTCTTCTGCTCATTTAAAGAAATCGCCAGACTAATTTGGTTTTTCCATGCAGGCAATGTGATGTTTTTAATCGCATAAAACTTATCAACCAACATCAAATTATTAGACTGAATAATACGAATCATCGGTAATGTTTGCATGGCTGATTGTTGTAAAACCTGCAAATCACTCACGCGTTTTTCCAAATTATTGGCTAAATGATTGAGGTCGTAAACTCTCTGTGTCGTGGTTTGATCTTGTGCATGTGAAGTCAGTGTTGAGATTTCCTGCTGAATTTCATCTTGTTTCAACTGACCAGCTGCGATATACACACCGAGCTGTTTATATTCACTTTGTACACCATTAAACATCCGATCTAGTGTATCAACACGTGCTTTTAAACCAGACTGCGATTTTTCAATTTCTTTCACCAAAGTATCTATCTGTTCTTTGGTGGTATTAAAGTGCATATCAATATTATTCTTTGCCCCTTTAATTTTACTCATCAAACCACCGAAGAAACCTGAATTTTTCTTTTTATTTAAGATACTTGAGGTATTGAGCTGTTGTGCAACTTGTACCACCTGATTCAGCTTTTGCCCTGTTTCATCCAAGTCTTTATTTTGAACCAAATTAAGCAATTCATCGGTATATCCAGAGGTTTGTGTCGCAATATTTTTACCATACTCCGCCACGGCGTTATGGTTGATTTCTGCCAACTCTTTCCGTGCTGCCAAGACTGCATTGAAGTCATCTTGTTGCAAGCCAATTTCTTGCAAATTTAACTGTTGAAACTTGTGTTCAATCACTTCAGTGGTTGGCTCTACCACAAGACTGTTTTGTTCTGAGTTGGTCATAATTCACCTAATCTATTTCTTAAAGTGTTGGTTTCTGTAGTGATTTTTTTAAGGTATGAATCAATTTTTCACGGCTATTATCGAGCTTTTCCAGTTCACTTGTCGAGCTTGATTGCTGCGATTGTTTGACATGATATTGCCATGCCGGGATCAAAACCTGCTGTGCCTCTTTATATCGGTCTAACAAACTCAATGAAAGCTGCTGAGACAACTGCATTTGCGTAATCGCAATATCATTACTGCTTTGCAAAGTCTGCAAGCTGTTTATTTTCTTGGACAAACGTTCTGCAAAATTATCTAAAGGATGTGCATTCTTCACAAATTTAGGATATTCCAGTAAAAATGCTTCAGCGGCAGATATATATTTGGCCATTTGCTCACGTAAACCAGTGAGCTGCTGATAACGTGCTTGCGATTTTTGAATTTCGATTTGTAATTTTTGACTGAGATGATTGGCTCGATCCAGTAATTGATCCAGTTTTTTATAGTATTCAACTTGGGTTGAACCATATTCAATATCAATCCCAAGCCACTTTTGCAGCTCATTAAATTTGCGCTTCTTCAGGTATTTTTTTGAGTCAGCCAGTGACTGGATCAGTTGCTCAATGGTCTGGCTCAACTGTAAAGTGAGCTGCGGGTCCACTCCATTTAACAGCACAGACTGTGCTTGAATGACACCATCTGCATAATGATTGAGACGATATTGATCGTTCAGCAACGGAACCAAATCATTACGCTGGATACTTAAAAGTTCATCTGAATTGACTGGTATATCCCTTAAAGGAACAAGAACGTCAATTTGTGCCATAGTGCTTTAACCCAATAAAGAAATTGAATAAAATCATTTTTATAGTACAGCTTTTATATTAAATAACATGTAGATTTTTGCAAAAATGCTGTGACATCTTTTGTCCCGTAAAAATTATCATGAAGGTTATATCAGTTATTCAGTACTCTATTCGTACTATGACCCAAACCTATTGAGTAGAAATAAAAGATCCAATCAATACATACTCTGTTTTTATATTCTGTGGAGTTACAATCCTTTATGAAACAAAACGCATATTTGAAGTCATAAAAAAGCCATGATCAACATGGCTTTAAAATGGGGTGTTTCGAAATTATAAATAATCGCCTTCACGCTCAGGTTGATAAACCACTTTTTCAATTTTGACTTTCATCATTTGACCATCTGGCTGCGGCCATTCAATTTCTTGACCTTCAGCTAAGCCAAGAATTGCTGCACCAATTGGGGCTACAACATTGACCTGTCCCTTCTCGCCTTTAAAATCATGCGGATAAACCAAAGTAATTTCAGATGCTTCTGTAGATGGCGCAATGGTCAGTAAAACTTTTGCATTCATCGTTACCACATTGGCAGGCATATCTTGTGGAGCAACAACATCGGCGCGTGCCAATTCTTCTTCAAGCAACTGCATGGTCGGTGTAAGTTTAGGCTGATGTTCTAACATCGTTTCTAAACGATGAAGATCCTGCTCAGAAATGATAATTGCTGGGTTTGCCATGTGCTGCATTCCTATTTGAATACGGTATGAATAAAATTCTTATTAAAAATAATTTATTAGCCTATAACTTCTGTTATATCAGAAATGCAGTCTAAATTACATTTCAACTGATTTTGATTTTTTAATGCTATAAAAAAAGCCCCCTTGAGGGGGCTTTCTCAAGTCAGAACTTAGTTTGCGTAAACAGGGAATTTCGCACAAACAGCTTCAACTTTCGCTTTAACAGCGTTAATCACAGCTTCGTCACCTTTGCTGTCTAGGATATCAGCGATCCAGCCAGCAAGTTCACGTACTTCAGCTTCGCCGAAACCACGAGTCGTCACAGCCGGTGTACCAATACGGATACCAGAAGTCACAAACGGTGAGCGTGGGTCATTTGGTACAGCATTTTTGTTCACAGTAATGTGAGCTGCACCTAACCATGCATCTGCTTCTTTACCTGTTACATCTTGCTTAATAAGAGATAACAAGAACAAGTGGTTTTCTGTACCGCCAGAAACGATGTCATAACCACGAGCAATAAGAACTTCAGCCATTGCTTGAGCGTTCTTCACCACTTGTTGTTGGTAAACTTTGTATTCAGGAGCCATTGCTTCTTTAAAACAAATAGCTTTAGCCGCTACAGCATGAACCAATGGACCACCTTGGTTGCCAGGGAATACAGCTGATTGTAATTTTTTCTCAATTTCTTCGTTTGCTTTTGCAAGGATTAAACCTGAACGTGGGCCACGAAGTGTTTTGTGTGTAGTGGTTGTTGTTACGTCAGCAATCTGAACTGGGCTTGGGTAAACACCAGCAGCAACTAAACCAGCAACGTGAGCCATATCTACAAATAGGTAAGCACCAACTTTATCCGCGATGTCACGGAAACGCTGCCAATCTACAATTTGGCTATAAGCAGAGAAACCAGCTACGATCATACGTGGCTTGTGCTCAATTGCTAAACGTTCAACTTCTTCGTAATCAATTTCGCCTGTTTCAGGGTTTAAACCGTACTGAATTGCGTTATATGTTTTCCCAGAAAAACTTACTTTAGCACCGTGAGTCAAGTGACCACCGTGAGCCAAACTCATACCCAAAACAGTGTCGCCCGGGTTAAGAAGAGCTAAGTAAACAGCAGAGTTTGCTTGTGAACCCGCATGTGGTTGAACGTTTGCGTAATCTGCACCGAAAAGTTCTTTAGCACGGTCAATCGCTAATTGTTCAATCACGTCTACATATTCACAACCGCCGTAGTAGCGTTTGCCTGGGTAGCCTTCAGCATATTTGTTTGTAAGTTTTGAACCTTGCGCTTCCATTACTGCTGGAGAGCAATAGTTTTCAGAAGCAATCAGTTCGATGTGCGCTTCTTGGCGAGCATCTTCATTTGTGATTGCTTGCGCGATTTCTGGATCAAATTCAGCAATTGAGATATTGGCAAACATTAGCGAGGTCCTATGAAATTAGGGCTTTTAAGCCGTGCTAAGATTGGCGCGTATTGTAGCATGAAGTTTATAAATTTCGAGAACGAACTTTACGCAGTTTTAAATAAAAAATCGCTCATGAAGCAGAACTCCATGAGCGATTTGAGTCAAAGCAAATTACTGAATTGGCATGAGAGTTTTGACATCGGTCAGAATATTAGGAATATTTAACGCATAAGCTGAACCATGATCCCATGTTGCCTCTGTTCTATATGAAATTGATGAGTTTTTTGCAGCCTCAGTACTCAATAAAAGATCTGTTGCCTGAATTGGAACTGTAGCATCTGCTGCACCTTGATAAATAATGATAGGCGTGCTGATTTTAGTTTTTAAAGGCTGTGAACCATTGGCTAGAAAATCTTTTACTATAGGAATACTGGTCATAAAATCAGGTTGGGTACGAGGATAACCATTAATAGAATTATTATTTAAAAATGCATATTGACCCATTGCCAAGCCAAATTTATTCCCTAAAACAGTATAACAATCTGATTCAGCGTTTTCGGCAATTTGATTTGTAGGCGTTTTAAAAACTTGGAAATACTGTAAATTTGGATTCTGATTACGTAAACCTGCTGTAATCAGTGCGGTAAAGGTATCTAAAGAAGCAAGCGTTTCTATCTTATCATTTACGTCAGGCTGTGCTGCTGCTTTCAGTTCTCCTGCAGTTAAAATAAAAGATAAATTCGAAGCAGGTGCAACAGCGACTGTGCCTTTATAGTCCAATTGAGCTCTAGACTGATATTGCGCAGCGCCCAGTGCCGCATGACCACCTTGTGAGTGACCAACCGTCATCCATTGATTAGAAACCTTAGCGCCTAAATAGTTACGCGTAGCAACCACCGCATCCGTAATTGAAAAGGCCTCACTTTTGACATTTAAGAATGGATGTAATTGATCGGCTGTTGGTTCACCCAAGCCTTCATAATCAGGAGCAACAACCACATACCCAGACGCTAAGAAGCCATCTATCATCCCTTTAACATACGTATTCAATGGAATACGGCTTGGCGCACAGGCATCTGCAACACCCGTTGTACCATGTGCCCACACCACAATCGGCCAACCTTTGGCAGGTACTGCAGTTTTAGGAGTAAAAACCAAAGCTGTCGTTTGTACTTCCCGATTATGGACACCTAACATCTTATAAGTCATGACTACACTTTCACCAGCGGTAGCTGACATATCTGTAGCTGTATATGCTGTTGGCGTAGTTACGACTGGATTAACAATATTGTTTTTAGGAATCCCGTCATCTACACCAACAGAAGTTGAATCGCCATCCCCTCCTCCACAGGCTGTTAAAACAAGCACAGAACTACTGACGAACACGGCCAATATATGTTTTTTCATCTTAAAATTCCTTAATGACATTTTTTCTTGTTGTAACGATTCAAATCACTTGAATACATTAATGATTTACGCCTCAAAATGACGCATGGCAATACCAGTTACGAGAATGATACAAAGTGAACATTGTCTGCAAGTGAGCACTTACCATTGTTATAAAAACTGGTCATTGGAACTTAAAATAAATCCTGATCCCACAACTGAATTCAGGCATTAAGCTCTAGCCTTTGTTTGAACCGAATCCCAAAGAATTATTTTAATGTTAAGCAATCATTTTCCTTTTCAACCTGCCTAAATAAATCGACAAGTAGCTTCCAACTTTTCCCTTGCTTAATAAAGTCTGATCTCTAATCACCTAGCTTCACCAGATGATTTAAACAACATCACCGCACAAAATCAGCGAATAAACCACAAATCTGGCAGTCATAGGCTGTCTTGATAGTCTTGGAAATGATAAATTTATTCAGCTTTTAATTTTCGGATATGCACATGCAAGCCATTATTCTCGACACAGAAACCCATACTCTAAATGGTCAACCCATTGAGATTGCATATGCACCGATTGAAATTGCAAATGGCAAATTAAGCCTAGACAAAAGCCAAGTATTTGATCAGCTCTATGCCGTCGATGAACCGATCTCATTCGCAGCGATGGCTGTGCATCATATTTTAGAGTCAGACCTAGTTGGGAAGCCTCACTATACGACCTTTAAACTACCTACCGAAACGCAGTACATCATTGGTCATAATATTGATTATGATATTCGTGCTATCGAAAAATGTGGTGTCGATACTTCTCATATTAAAGCAATTTGTACACTCGCACTTGCACGTTTGGTCTGGCCTGATGCTGAAGCCCACAATATTTCGGCACTCATTTATATGATTTCAAAAGGCAGTCAAAAAGCCCGTGAAATGATTAAAAAAGCCCATCGTGCCGATATGGATATTATTTTAACGGCCAATATTTTAATGCATGTGGTTCATCAATTAAAAATAAACAGCATGGAGCAATTATTTGCTGTCTCTGAAGATGCTCGTGTTCCGCGAGTCATTAATTTTGGCAAGCATCGCGGAACAGCGATTGCCGAACTCCCTGCTGACTATATTCAGTGGTTAATGCGTCAAGATGAACTCGATCCGTACTTACGTAAAGCTTTAGAAAATACGAGCATTAAAACGCTCTAAAATGTATTGTCATAAATTCTTAATATTGTTGTAATTTTCAGCCTGTATGTTCAGCCTTAATTTATTTGTTCGGGGGAGTAAATTAAGGTATGAATCATTATCAAAAAACAGCATTAGGTTTAGATGCTTTACAACAACGTCATATCCCACTCAATGCACGTCAAAGACGACTATTGGTTTTAATTGGTACAGAAGATTTTGAACAATTGGCTGACCAGTTCAAACAACGCATTGCAACGCCTGAAATCCTCGAACAATTAATTGAATTAGGTTTAATTCATTATACACAAACATCTCATGCCCCTAGCCCAATAAAGCCTTCATCGGAGGCTCAATCATCGACGTCTGTACTCGAAAATAGTCAGAATAACGTCAATCCAATAGATTTAAACAGCAAAGCGCAGCCCCCTACACCACCCGCTCCTACACAAAGCCCTGCCCCACCACTTAAAGCTTATAGCTTTGAAGAAACACGCGATTTGATGATGAGCTTATTACAACGTTATTGTGGCTTAATGGCAAAACAACTTATTCTTCAAATTCAATCGGCGACAGATTTACACAGTCTCAAACGCTGCCAAATGCAATGGATTACGACGTTACAGGAAAGTCGAATAGAACCCGTAGTACTCAACCAACACTTACAACAGATCAATCACTCACTGTTGCGTTTGCAGGCAGCTTAAATAAATAGATTCAAAGGATAATAATTGAGTCTTTTTCGGCCTTAGTTAAGATTTAAAGACTACGAGTTTGATTAGCAATCTATTGTTTTATCATTCAGGCAATAAATCTTAATGTCTTTCATCGACTTTTTCAGACTTTGGCACCATGGTTACTTGAACCATTCGTCTAACAACTTGATAAATAGAAACTATGTGTGAAGTGATAAGCTGATTTTATTTTATGACCTTCAAGATAATCGCTCAAAAAAATTTATCTCTTATATACTGCAATGGGATAACTTAACTTGATATAGATCGCCCATAAAAAAAGCCCATGTAAACATGGGCTTTTTTCAATAGGGTTAATCAACAACTCGGTATATATTTTCCGTTTGTCGACTTTCAAATAACAGTTCAATACTAGGCAGAATCACTTCACCATCAACAACGATATGTTCAATTCGTTTAAACAAATCCAAACGTTCTGCTTCGGAGTTTTCAGGGACTTGTCTTAACTGGGCCTTCACATTATACGTTTGACTGTACTGGTCCTTTACCTTTACATCTACAAGCTGAGTCATAGTCATTTTCCTTTTCTTTTTTTAGCTCTGCTTAATCTTATAGCACAAGTTTTTTCCAACACAGCCCCTAGAGTTGTTAGAATTTATCGCAATGTTAATTTATATAAATATTTTCAAAATCATAACTATAAATCATAAACTTAAATCAAATATGATTAACAACTGAGATACATAGTCATATTTTTTCACATAAAAAAAGCTCGCATTTCTGCGAGCTTTTCTATGTTGGAAGGCTAGTGCTGATTTATTGTTTGAACATTTTGTATCAAACTCAACGAGCTGTCATTGATCCGTCCAACTACATCGTAGCGTCTTAGTTATAGACCTACTGTAAGTACAATATAAAAGCATTTTTCACTATCGACAAGGGCTTATGACATTTCGAAACAACTATACAAATAAAAGCCAATTGATATTTTTTAAAAATGCGAAATGATGCTGAAGGCTAAATCTAGATAACCGCTCGGCATCAAATCAAGTAAATCACACATTCATCCTAAGAATTCTTTTCCATCTTAGTTCAATCCATTTTAAGTAATTTATATCGGTATTGTCGCAATACAAAACTAAACTCATTTATCAAAACTGATTTGTTTAATTATAGTTTTGAACTTTAGCGTTGGTTACGTCTTTCGGCTTGCAAACAGCAGATCAGCAGACTGCTCTACTCTATTTTTACTGTAAGAAGAAATAAGGGATCGATATCCACAACACCACAAAAATGGGCTATAGTTTGTTCATCTGCTATAGGAGACCTTTGATTATCAACGTAACTAGTGTTCTTGGAAAAAATACAACCTATCGCAATTTAAACGATTGGTGCAAATGGCGGTTGTCAGGCCGGTGTAATTGGCGTCAATGTATATATTGGCCAAATGTCTGTATTATCAATCATGTTGAAATTGGCTATAATACCGCGATCAGTGCAGATAATGTGCTTACCTAAATATTCCTAACAAAACAAAAGCTGTAGGCAATTATAAAAAATTCATTCATGATAATAATACTGAAAATTCAATAAACAAAAACTGGATAAATTGCAACCAAAACCACATCAAATCCATTTAATACCGTAAAAATAAAACAAAGCCTGACATTTTTTATACTCCGTAAATTTTAATACATAATATGTTGCTGTTACATTTCAAATATCCATGGATACGAGAAATTAGGTTAGGGTAAATCTTCGCTTTTGTTCAATGAATAAGATAGAGGTACATCATGACCACGATTAATATTTCGGACATTAAAGAACACTCTAGTGTAATTGCTATATGTGGAACTAAAGTTGGAGATGTTGACCACATTGAAGGCAAAGAGATTCAACTCACCAAACATGGCGATGGGAAACACCATATTATCCCAAGTGCATGGGTAAGAGAAATTCGAGAGGATCAAGTCCTTTTAAATAAAGATGCCCAAGAAATTAAAGATAATTGGATTGAAGCATAGATTCAAAGAATTACAAATCTACCAGCTTTTGGGCTGGTAGTTTCATATGAAGTACACACTAAGTAGATACAAAGAACATAATGTCCATCACAGTTCGATCAATATTCATTTATAGCAAAGGTATAAAATTCACTCAATTACAACATTCTTAATCTTTAAAAGGATTTGAAACTTTATCTTTAAGACTTAACCAAACCAAAAAGGCCATAATAAATATAAGTAATCCAATCACAACAAAGAATGTTTCGCCCACAGCAAAACCTGTAATGAGTGCCCCTAAGCCGATTAATGATAATAAAATGACCAATCCGATGCCTAAGACATTCATGTTTGTTCTCCAATGACCGAAATAATAAAGATCTCATTATTGCGTTTAGGCATGTCAATTTAATGTTGTTTTCATTAAACTTTAATAGTAATTTTGATTGATTATGCGCTATTGTGTACTATTCATATTATCTTAATGAAAACTAATGTAATTTTTATAGAGAATTTTCATATAATAATATGAAGCTTCTCTATACTTAGAAAAATATTAGCTAGAAGATTAGATCAATTTTCACGCAGATTAATTCCAATCATGAGAATTGAGCTTTTACAAGCGGCACAACAAAACTTTAAAAAATCTGTACTTGTCTTGGGGGCATGAGTGATCAAGAAATCTGTTTTTCATAGTCTGGATTTACAAAAACTTATTTTGATTTTAATTATTGGCTGTGTTTCAAGCTTATTTCTAATTTCAATTTTTGTATTGAACTATGTCATCAAGGAACAGTTAACCGAGAACTCTTTAGCGGCCAATCAACGCTATGCTTCAAAGATTGCATTTAGTACCGATAAATATTTTGAAAGTATGTTGAGTGAGCTACGCTACAGTGCTCAAATTGTTGGTCAAGATTTCTCAAATCAACAGGTTTTAAAAGCTGAAGTTATTCGCCTTAAAAATCAATCACAAAAATTCAATTCGATCACAATTGTAGATAAGAATGCTTTTATTTTGGAACATTCACCTCAGACCATACATGTTGATCCAAAAAAACAATATAAGACCCCAGGTATTACCGAAGCATTAAAACTAAAGAAAACCTATATTTCCTCTCCATACAAGGGCTTGTCAAACAATTTGATTGTACTAATTGCTCAGCCTATTTTTAATCGTCAAAATGAATTTTTGGGTATAGTGACGGGCACAATCTATTTAAACAAAGAAAATTTGGTAAGTGAACTGTTAACGACGACTTATTCTTACAAAAAGAGCTACACCTATGTTATTGATAATAAAAATAAAATAATATTCCACCCAGATAAATCACGTATAGGAGATTCATTAAAAAATAATACAGGAATGCAATATATTAGATCGCACTCCACTGGAAAGATTGCTCTGGTCAATAGTAAAGGGATCGAAAACCTAGCGGGCTTTGCAGTAATTCCAAGTGTGAATTGGATTGTCGTATCGCAACAACCAACGTTAGAATTATTAAGCCAAGCAAACTCGATCATCGTTAAAGTAACACTGGCTATGCTCGGTTTCTATTTGCTTTTGTTCATATTTGTGTGGAAGCTATCATACTTGATTTCATCACCACTCAATAAGCTTGCACAAATGGCCAGCATGCTGACTCGCCCAAATATTGATCAAGACATTAAAAACATCGATCCATGGTATTTTGAAGCTTTACGCTTTCGCACCGCTCTCTTGCTCAGCTCCAAACATTTTAAAGATGAAATTGCAGAGCTTAAACAACACGTGAACACCGATCCGCTGACGGGGCTTTATAACCGCCGCGGTATGAAACTGTTTTTAAATGAATTAGAAGCAACCAATACACCTTTTTCGGTACTGACATTGGACATAGATCACTTCAAAGCAGTGAATGATAGTTATGGACATAATCAAGGCGATTACGTGTTGAAAAAGTTGGCTTCTCATATGAAAAGTAACTTTCGTCAACATGATGTGTGCTGCCGAGTCGGTGGAGAAGAATTTATTGTTTTTGTAGTACACGAAGATCCAAAGATTGCCTATATAGCAGCCGAACGGCTTCGTATAACAGTAGCACAAAGCTACATACACCCGATTGGAACGATCACTGTTTCAATTGGCATTGCCTCTTGGCCTCAAGACTCTGAGGATATCCAAGAGGTGATTAAACTTGCGGATCAAAAACTCTATCAAGCCAAAAATGACGGTCGAAATTGTATCCGTTCAACGTCATCGAATTGATACCAATTTTATTCACTATAAAGTTAGGCCAAATCATGCAGTGCTTTCAAATCCATCTGTTCAAAAATGAAAAGGACTAAAATAGTCCTTTTCATTCAAGATGATAAAAATCATACTTTTAAGTTCTATCATCCACCTCACTCATTTTTTCTAGTTCTGCATCATTTAATAATTGCCCTGTATGTTGCGGCTTAATCAAGGGTGCAGTCGGACGCGGGTTGCGCTGGGTATATTGTATACCTATGCCCGCTTTGACATCATCAGCTGCAACTTCCGTTTCAAAACGTTGCTGATCTAAAGCTCGGATATCCTCACTTACCTGCTGAATTTCATCCTGACTTGCACCCAGTTGCTGCAAGGTCAGTTGACCTAAAGCCAATGCAGACTCAAAGGTTTCTCGAACCATCAAACTGACATTTTTCTTGGACAAATACAGCGCGTGTTCACGGTCATAGGAACGAACAATCAGCTTAGCCAAAGGAAATTCAGCATTCACCAACTCTACAATTTTATTAATCGTTTCTTTGTGGTCAACACAGACTAAAATTGCTTCTGCGGTATCTGCCCCTGAGGCATGTAAAATATCTAAACGACATCCATCGCCATAGTAGACATCAAAACCAAATTTTTCTGCATTTTGGATCATGTTGACGTCATTATCAATAATGGTCACATCCACACTACGTGCCAATAACAGCTGACTGGCCACTTGACCAAAACGACCAAACCCAATCATCAATACTTTACCCGTTAAGCCATCGGCAACCCTGACCTGATCAAGTGAGCTTTCATCCTGTTCAAGGGTAAAGCGTTTAAACAGCACACCAATGATTGGCGTTAACACCATAGATAATACGACAATCGCGGTTAAATTCGACTTGATGGTATTGTCAATAATTTGAGCTGTCGTCGCGGCACTAAACAATACAAAGGCAAACTCGCCCCCCTGCGCCATCAGTAATGCACGATCTAAAGCTTCGGGATGATTACTCTTGGTCAAACGTGCGACCACATAGATCATCAGCGCTTTGGTCAACATCAACGCAATGACACCACTGACAATTAACGGCCAATTTTGTCTGACCACTGCCAAGTCCAAAGACATCCCGACACCCAAGAAGAATAAGCCGAGTAATAAGCTTCGAAAGGGTTCAATATCCGCTTCAATTTGGTGTCGGAAAGTCGATTCGGACAGTAACACTCCCGCTAAAAATGCGCCCAGTGCCATGGATAAACCACTGAGTTGCATCAGCAATGCCGCGCCCAATACCACCAATAACGCCGCAGCAGTCATCACTTCACGTGCTTTAGCAGCAGCTAAAATTTTAAATAATGGATTGAGTAACCAATGCCCTGCAACAATTAATCCCGCGATCGCCAACAGTCCAATGCCAATCCCTTGTAAATTGATAGATGAGCTTTCCGCTGCTTGATTGGGTGCCATAAAGGCAACCAATGCTAATAAGGGAACGATCAATAAGTCTTCAAACAATAAGATCGCAACGATCTTTTGACCACGTCGTTGATGCAGCTCTCCACGATCATTTAACAGTTGCATCACAATCGCAGTCGACGTCAGAACAAAGCCCGCGGCACCAATGAACGCAATTTTCCAGCTAAAGCCAAACAACATGCCCATACCCGTTAAGGCAATGACTGAAATAAGGATTTGCAAACTGCCCAATCCAAAAATTTCTTTCCTCAAACTCCATAAGTGCGAAGGCTGCATCTCCAATCCGATGATAAAGAGATACATCACGATGCCGAGTTCAGCAATATGTAAAATGGCTGTGGGATTGTTAAAAAAGGCAAAACCAAATGGCCCAATAATCAATCCAGCAATTAAGTAGCCTAATATCGAACCGAGACCAATACGTTTAAAAATAGGGACAGCAATGACCGCTGCACTCAACAGTACAACAGGTCCAACTAGTCCCAGTGAATCTACTTCTGCACTCATTTTGTTCTCATCTTGGTTGTTGGCAATCCATGCCAATTTCACGCTATTTTAATTTTATTCATTAAGGTCTATGTCAGTACGGATAAAACTTCTCAGCTGTGATCTTTTCGCTCTGCATGTCCGAAGGCTTATCATCAACACTCAACATGCTGCGAATTAAGCATGGCTGGACCAGCCTATGTTTAAAACTATATACAGCATTGTTGCTATACAGCAAGATTTTATTCGAGGAATAAAAAAACACCTCACTATTTATGAACAGAAGATAATCAAGAGCAGATTTTTATAACAGATAGATACTTAACAATAGTGTTTAGTAAGATTCTATCGTCAAAGATAAATTGGATCTTTGACGATATAGAGATGACATTCGGAATTATACTCCATCAAGATAAAGTAGAACGTCGTATGTTCAAGCATATTTTCTCGCCCCAGCCACACAAACAATGGCTGCCAAAGTGACGACCAACATCATCCAACTCACGCTTTCATGTAGTAATAGAGCGGCAAGTGCAAGACCCATAAAGGGTTGGAATAATTGCAGTTGACCAACAGATGCAATGCCGCCTTGTGCTAATCCTCGATACCAAAACACAAAACCCAGCAACATGCTAAAGACAGAAACATAAGCCAGTCCTATCCATGCGGCTGTACTGACATTCTGAAATGAAACAGGCATGCTCCATAATACTATTGGCAACATCACTGGTAACGAGAGCAGTAAAGCCCAACTAATGACTTGCCAACCGCCCAGTGTTCGCGAAAGTTTTGCTCCCTCTGCATAGCCTAATCCGCATAGAATAATTGCTGCCAGCATGTATAGGTCGCCTGTCCATGCAGTACTCATCTCTCCAAGTGCAGCATAGCCCGCTACAAAAATGGCTCCCATTACTGAAAACAACCAAAAAAGTGGCTTGGGCCGTTCACCTCCGCGTAGAACTGCAAAAATTGCAGTACTAATAGGTAATAATCCTAAGAAAACGATGGAATGAGCAGAACTTACATGCTGTAGGGCCAAAGCGGTTAAGAGTGGAAATCCGATGACCACGCCCAATGCACTGACTGCAAGTGCAGGTATGTTTGAAGCGGTCGGGCGTGCTTGGCGAAGTAACACCAGAAAAAATAATCCTAATAACGCTGCAATTGTGGCCCGTGCACTGGTTAAAAAGATGGGGCTAAAATCGGCAACGGCGACCCGTGTTGCAGGTAAAGAGCCCGCAAAAATAGCGACACCGATTAATCCGTTTACCCAGCCGCTGGTTGCCTGTTTCATGGCGTGATTCTCTTATCGTTAATCGCTCAAGTTGAACATAGACCACATGTTTGAATCGAGATACAATCCAGTACAATAAATAAAAACTGTTATGTATAAAAAGCTCATACAGTTTAGGAGAAATGGAATGCGTAGCCAAACTCGAATTGATGCAGTTATGAATGAAATTAGACTCAAAATTAGTTCACGCACTTATCTCCCCAGCCATCGCCTTCCCTCTGTGCGCCAACAAGCACGTACATTAAAGGTCTCTGTTTCAACCGTTGTCGAAGCCTATGAACGTTTAATGGCCGAAGGCATCATTCTGTCTAAACCTGGATCAGGCTTTTATGTATCTGGCCCTGTCGCGCCACTGGCTTTAGCCCAAATGGGGCCTCAGCTAGATCGAGAGGTCGATCCTTTATGGGTGTCTCGACAAGCCTTGGATACAGATCACAGCACACTCAAACCGGGATGCGGCTGGTTACCACCCGAATGGTTATATGAGACCGGTGTTCGACGTGCTCTGCGTAGCATGGCAAAAGCAGATAGCTTAGAACTGGTGGAATATGCAACAGCAGCAGGACATCCTGAACTGCGACAATTAATTTCTCGTCGTTTAATTCACATTGGCATTGAAGCTTCGCCTGAACACATCATGCTCACCGAGTCTGGCACGCAAGCTATTGATTTGATCTGTCGTTTTTTATTAGAGGCTGGCGATACTGTCATTGTTGATGACCCTTGTTATTTTAATTTTCATGCGCTGCTCAAAGCCCACCGAATCAATATTGTGAGTGTACCGTATACTCCCAATGGTCCAGATTTGGAGATCTTTCAGTCAGTTTTAGCTGAACACTCACCACGGCTGTATATCACCAACTCAGGCATACACAACCCAACGGGTGCTGTACTTTCCCCCGTCACGGCGCATCGCTTACTTAAATTGGTCGATCAAACCAATTTGGTCATTGTGGAAGATGATATTTTTGCCGACTTTGAACATACCCCTTCCCCACGACTGGCTGCTTTTGATGGACTCAATCGTGTCATTCAAGTTAGTAGTTTTTCAAAAACGATTTCAGCCTCTTTGCGCTGTGGCTATATTGTGGCCAAAAATGAGTGGATTGAAAATCTAATCGATTTAAAGATCGCCACCTCTTTTGGTGGTGGCCGACTTGCCGCCGATATGGTGCTGATTGCCTTAAAAGACAGTGGCTATCGTAAGCATATGGAAACAGTGCGCTTACGCCTTGCCCATGAAATGCAAAAGGTCATCACTCAGCTCGAAGCTTTAAATATTCACCCGTGGCTAGTCCCACAAGCGGGCATATTCCTCTGGTGTAAACTTCCCGACGGTTTCGATGCTGCGATTATTGCGCGAGAGTGTTTAAAACATGGCGTTGTTTTAGCACCAGGAAATGCGTTTAGCCAATCCTTAAATGCACAGAATTTCTTACGCTTCAATGTCGCACAATCGGTAGATCCGCATATTTTCGAAACGCTCAAAAATGTGTTAGCTCAACAGCAAAAACTCAGCAGAATAAAAGCCTCTACTTAGAAATAGAGGCTTTTATTAAAATGGTTGAATGGCTTATGAACAATACTCGTCGCGTTGATGCTCAATTAAAGACAGCGCGGCATTCCATGCTTTCAGCATCACCATTTCAATCAATTCACTTTCAAACTGTTGAGCCGTATGTTGACGTACAGCTTCAGACGGAAGATGAAGCTCTGCTCCTCCCGCCATCGCCTTGATCTGCGCTTGGCATGCGCGTTCAAGGAAATAGATCTCGTGGAAAGCACGTTGAATTGAATCCCCTATCGATAGCAAACCATGATTGCGTAAAATCATGACTCGGTTGTGCCCCAAGTCTTTCACTAGACGCTCACGTTCTTCGGTTAATAACGCCACCCCTTCATATTCGTGATAGCTGACTTTGTTATAAAACTTCAAAGCATGTTGAGACAAAGGTAATAAACCGTGTTTTTGTGCAGACACTGCAATGCCGTCTGCGGTATGCGTATGAATCACGCAGTGCACATCTTTACGTGCATCATGGATCGCGGAGTGAATCACAAAACCTGCAGTATTGACCAGTTTGCCCTGATCATAATCTGCAATAATATTGCCTGCATAATCAATTTTAACCAAATGCGAAGCCGTCATTTTTTCAAAGGGAATGCCATATTGATTAATCAGAAAATGACCGTCTTCGTCGGGTACGCGTAGACTAATATGCGTATCAATTAAATCGGTCATGCGGAAGTGCGCAATTAGACGGTACAACCCCGCAAGCTGACAACGAGCATCCCATTCTTTTTCGGACACGACATCTTTTAGACTTTTCATCGCATGTAAACTGGTCATTTGTTATCCCTATTATCTCTATCCATTAAAGTTAACACTGAGCTTGAAGGAAAAAGTCAAACCCTGCTTAAGTCCTTCTCTCAACGTAAACTGATTCTTCGTAAAATAGCGAAACCTGTCTTGAATGATTCTGCTATTTCCGTGTGCTATCAAGCAACTTAACACGCTATGACGTCGATGGTGTTTTAATGGAGTCATTCACGAAGATGATTTTGCCTTTCAGCATCGAGGGTGCAAAATCAACCATACTGCGTAGAGTACGAGTAAAATGTGCCTGATCGGCAAAACCCGCTTCTAAGGCAATATCAATCAAACTTCGACCTGCTGCCCAGAGTTTAATGGCATAGCGAATACGCAACCAAAGAATGTAGCGCCGCATTGAAATCCCTAGTTGTTGGCTAAACAAGTGCATCAGCCTCGACTCAGATAGTCCCGTATGTGCGGCAACCTGAGCTACCGTGGGAATCTGCTGAGGTACAAGTTGTTGAATATAATGACAAGCTTGTAAAACGCGGGCATCCCATGGCAATACCTGCAAGGGATTTGGGTTTAACGTCGACAGCAGTGTTAAAATCAATTGTTTGGCATCATCAGGACTGAGTTGCCCAGCGATCAGCTTTTGAAACTGTGAATAAAACACAGCGAGGCAAGCAGCAGGTAAAAAACAAATCTGTTCGCCATTCAGCAATGGATACAAGTGTCCATAGAGTGCATGATCAGGATCAATCATGAGCGCAAGATAAGGCTGATGTTCTGAATCGGTACTGTGCATCACATTGGGTGCCATCACCACAATATCGTGATAACGACGTACTTGGTCGTCTAAAGTGATCGCAAAAGGTGTGCCCAAGCCAATTTGTAAAAGTGCTGGAAAATGGGCATGGGCATTATTCAACTGCTCATGAGTCACATACAAAATGACACCATCCCAAGTGTAAATTTTACTTTGGTGCGCCAACCCTAAACTCGCATCCTTGCTTTGCGATAGCATATTCGTTCAAGACCATCTTTGGTTTACTGTTTAAAACTACGCCTAGTAAACACTAAAGGAGTAGGACATGTTACAGAATACCCAAACCCAAATTAAAAACAATATGCAAGATTTGGTGAATAACGCCAATCATTCTTCTGCATTGGTTGCAAGCCCTGATGTGCAAATTAAAGGAAGTGATGGCCGTTATAAAACCTTAAAAGAATTCTATCCCTTCTATCTTTCTCAGCATGAAGACCCCACTTGTCGACGTTTACACTTTGTGGGAACCACCTGTGTGATCGGGATTACTGCGGCTGCGGCGATGACCAAAAATGCAAAACTACTCTGGGCTTTGCCTGTGGTGGGTTATGGATTTGCGTGGGTCGGTCATTTCTTTTTTGAACATAATAAACCTGCCACATTTACATATCCGTTTTACAGTTTCGTTTGTGACTTTAAAATGTATAAAGACATTTTATTAAAACGCGTCGATTGGTAAATAAAGATACGACTGTCTTATATATTTGTAGGGCAGTCCGTTTGATCGAAATCTGACGATTATTACTAAGATTATGCACTACAAACGGTCTATAAAAGCAACGCTCCTTAATAACATTAACTTAGCCGGCATCAATGTCCACTACACGGCGTCATCATCTGCTCTAATGAAAAGTGATCCACACTCGCCAACAGCTCAATCAAAGCATTCATTTCTCACAGGCTCAATTTATAAAATAAGTCCTTACTATTGACCGAAAATCCCCCCTTGAATGCTCAATTACAACCCTACTCTCCAATTCTTTTCAGTGATTAACTTGAGCTTGGACACCACTGTTTTAAAGTGGTGAGTGACTTTTATCAAGTTACTCCACACTAAAACATAGTGCCAAGAAGACAAACAATAGCGATTACAAGTCAAAAAATTCTCAAGGACGATTTACATGAAACTCAGCCCATTGGTGATTGGCATATTTGGAATATCCTCTTGTAGCTTGATCCATGCATCTGCTCTGGATCAATCCGGCCAGTCGATTCTGCCCTTTTTAGAAACAGGACATTATGCTGAAGTCAGCATTGCCAGCGTAGATCCAGATATTTCGGGGAAAATTCGCAACCGACCAGATTTAGTCAGTGATGTGACGAATCTCAATACTGGTAATATGGGAAATAGCTTTCAATATTACAATGCCGCCTTAAAACTACAGCTAACCGAAGACGTCAGTTTTGGCATTTTGTATGATCAACCATTCGGTGCCGACATTCACTATCCGCTGCAATCCAATAATACATTTTCAGATAATGAGTTCAGCCAACAAGGCACTTCGGTAAACGTAAATACCCACAATATCAGTATGCTTCTCGGTATCAGTCCATTCACAAACTTTCAACTCTATGGCGGTGCAGTTTATCAATCGGTAGAAGGTGATGTCTCACTCCGAGGCAATGCCTATGGCCCTCTTTTTAATGGATATGATGCGAAATTTAAAGAAGACCATGCAGTGGGTTGGTTAACAGGTTTAAGTTATCAACAGCCGGAGATTGCCTTAAAAGCAGCCATCACCTATCGTTCTAAAATCGATCATAAACTGCAAGTCACGGAAACGGTCTTTGGTGAACCTTTAGAAGCTACACTTCCACAGAAAACAAAAATTTCTACGCCTCAATCCGTCAATCTCGATATTCAAACAGGGATCGCTTCGAATACCCTCGCCTATGCCAATCTGCGCTGGGTTAACTGGAAAGAGTTTAAAATTCGCCCGACCCAGTTTGGTGCTTTGACCGAATACATCTCTTCAATTATCAGTGATGGTACTTATGTCGATGGCTTTGATTTAGACAGCTACCAGCACGATCAGTGGACAACAACACTAGGGATTGGACACCAATTCACCCCAAAATGGAGTGCATCAACAGAAATCAGCTGGGACTCTGGCACAGGTGATCCTGCATCTAATTTAAACCCAACAAAAGGCTCTTGGGGACTTGGTTTCGGTGCACAATTTAACCCTACACCCCATTACTTTATTGCAGGTGGAATCAAATATTTTTGGCTTGGTGATGTTGTTGCAGAAGATGGAACTTACCATCTGCCTATATCTGGTATTCAATCTACAGCAGAACAAGCAGATTTTAAGAATAATAGCGCCATCGCTTATGGTTTAAAAATGGGTTATCGCTTCTAAATTAAGTCCATAAAATAAAAGCCACTCGATTGAGTGGCTTTTATTATTCTCGAAAAGTTTGCCATGTTTCAAAAGCATGCTGTTTATACAGTTTTAATTCTGAAAACTGAGGAAGGATCGCTTCACTCTGTGTAGGCCTTAAAAAGACAAAATCATCCACTTGAATATCGCAATTTCTAGAAACATTGACCAACTCTTGATTACTGCTCCGCCCATACAATAGATGCGGACGACACTGATTGGGATAAACATAATCCGCCAGCCAATAACCACCATAAATAAACAGTGCTTTCGATTTATGCGGTAATTTATTCAATAAAGGCATTGCAGGTAATTGCGCAAAAGGCAGAACTTTTAGCACAGGAGTCGCAATCCATAACGCAGGCTGTAAAGACTTTAATGATTCATTTTCAAAGTCGCTGGGTTTGAGCAACATCGAACCAAAAGATAGATCATTACAAACGCTCTTTGAGACATGAAAAGTAAAGGTCGGACTACCGCCACCATTAAAACAAAGATCACTGTTCCAAAGTGCTGGAAACTGCGTTTGAATGACCTTTTGATAATTTAAATAAATCTGCTGCGACTCTTGATAGGCCTGATCTGGTTTTTTGATGATCGATGGTATTTTAGTGACATGCGCATCGTAGCCCATCAAGCCTGACAGTTTTAAATATTGTGGATATTGCTGGATTACACTTAACATTTCAGCGAGTTGCGTTTCAGACTGCACCCCACCACGATGTAAGCCCACATCAATTTCAATATTCACGTGCAGACTTATGGCATAGTCTTTGGCTATCTCTAAATATTGCAACAACCGTTCTTTAGTATCGACTAACCATTGGATATTTGCCTTTGTCCAAGCTGAGTTTTGTGCATAAAAAGTGCGAGCTGCTTGGGCAGGCATGGGCTTACCTAATAAAAGATCAGCTGCGGTGAAATTTTCTAATATCAACTCGATATGTGGCAAATGAAAAACCATAAAACGCTGTGTATTCAATTTCTCCGACAGCAGCTGGAGTAAATCGAGGCTGGCCAATGATTTGACCACTAAACGTGGTTTTAACTGTTTCGCCTGAACGAGCTTCGTTTGAATATATTGGAGGTTCTGTTGTAATGCAGCCTCATCTACAATCAGTTGGGGTGTCGCAATCCCTTGTGTTTTTAAGTCTAAATTGAGTGTTTTAAAATAGTGATCCAACATTCTTTTTGTCCTATTCTGAATAAAAGTAGTCAACTTAAACCAGCTTACTAAGCATATGACGTATTGCTAAAAGCCAAAGCCATCAACCTGAGCTTTAGTGTAGAGCTCTTCGTCAGGCTTATGCTTAGCGAACCATCCATCCCATACAGCCATACACTTTAGCCATATCCTGCTCACCACCAATCATCCCAAAAACAACTGCTCTAAATAAGGATTCAAAAACTTCCGCTCAGGGTCCAGTTTTTGACGTAGCGTAAGAAAATCATCCCACTTTGGATATAAACTTCGAAGCTGCATTGAAGTCATACTGTGCATTTTGCCCCAATGGGGCCGTCCCTTATATTTCTGAAAAATAGGCTCCACAATATCAAAAATTAACCGTGGGTCTTGCTTATGATATTGATGTACCGATATCGAAATAGAGTCTTGCTGATAAAACGGACTGATCCAAATATCATCCCCTTTAACAAAACGAAACTCGAGCGGAAAAAAGGTCGCAACCTTATGCTGTCGCAATGCCGCTAATACCTCTTCTAAGCAATCCAAACCGTCATCAACAGGAATCTGATACTCCATTTCATTAAATTTGGTATTACGTACTGTCGGAAAGATCTTACTTGACCAATCCACAGCTGTTGTTGGTTTAACAAAAGTGCCTAACAGCTTTTGCACATAAGGATTCAAGGATGGAACGTTTTTAATTAATTCCGAACAGACCGTTAACAACGTATCCTCAGACAGATAGCTTTCTTTACGGGGTTGTAGCTCTTCATCTGTCTCATCTAAGGTTTTTAACATGAGTTTTTCGGCATGGGAAAAAACAAAACATTCAATATGTCGATGCTGTTGCTTCCATTGCTGAATAAACTGCATCATGTCTGCTACTGTACAAAGCTGAATATGTTCCTTCAATTTAAAGCGCGGACGATTTTGCATGGTAATTTTGGTCAAGATACCCAAACTACCTAATGAAACACGTCCAGCCGCAAAGATTTCTGGATTTTCGGTGCGACTACAATTGAGAATTTCACCTGCAGCAGTTAATAACTCAAAATTTTCCACATAAGCTGAAATACAATGCAAGTCTGCACCTGTACCATGCGTTCCAGTTGAAACGGCCCCCGCAAGGCTCTGCTGGTCGATATCGCCTTGGTTCATTAAAGCTTGATTGATGGGCTCTAGATATTGATCCAAATTGTACAATCGAGTCCCTGCATAAAGACTGCAGCGACAGTGCGCTGTATCTGATGAGGACACACCAGAAATTTGGTTCAATGACACCAAAGTCGCATCGGTGCATACTAGGGGGGTAAAGGAATGTCCTGCCCCCACAACCCGTATTTTCGGGTGACTTTGTACAATATGCTGTAACTCCAATACATTCTCAGGGTGCAAAATGTGTTGTGGATGAGCCTGTTGAAGCCCTGACCAGTTCGACCACGTATATGTCTTTTGAGTTTTCATGGACGACTCACTCCACATTCGCCCAGTACATACACTTTACTCAACTGACTCATTTGATTTTCTTGCTTTGTCCAATCCTTTGGCTTCATTTGATTTTCCTTTCATCACTACGTTGAATTGATCTGCGCTTTGGCATATTGAAAGTTAAACAAAATTATGAGATACCAAAAAGGGTTGAATGATCGCTATTCAGGGGGGCAAAACGGACTTATGCCTAAACAGTCAAATTACACCGTTCATACACGGCAATATATCCCACCCACAATATTGGCGGGGCTGCTGCATTATGCAGAACAGCAGCATTGGGATTACAGCACGTGGTTCCAGCATTCAGGCGTGAATATCAATCAAATCCAGCAAGCCCATGGCTATGTGAGTTTTACTCAGTTATGTCATGTGATTCAAAATGCCTTGGCTTCGAGCCAGCACCCTAGCTTAGGCTTAAAAATTGGCAGTAGTGAAGGCCTGATTTCCATGGGTATTTTAGGTTTTGCCATGCAGTCTTGTAAAACTGTAGCGGATGCCTTAGAGATTGCTCTACGTTACCATCAAGTTTCGGGTAGTGTTTTAAACTTGAACTTTACAATTTCTGGGGAGAGTGTTGAATTAGAGTTCATCGAAAATATTACACCGACAAACCTCAAAATATTTTTCTGTGAGGAACTGCTGAGCAGCATCATGGCCTGTTTCAACGCCATGTTAGGCGATCATCAAGATATTATTCAGTTAGAGCTGACTTATTCTCCGACCACGCATCTTGCCGAATATCAAAAAATTGTCTCCTGCCCGATTCGGTTTAATGCAGACAGAAATGTCATTCGATTTAAACGAAGTATGCTAGAGCGCCCACTCAAAACTTATAGCCCTGCCAACTATGCAACTGCCATCCAGATTTGTGAACGTGCACAACAAGAAATTGATCAGCTCAATAATGCACAATATGCATATTTATTAGAACAGCTTATCGAGCAGCACCTTCCTGTGCGCTTTGATATGCAACTCGCATCAGACTATTTACAAATGAGTGAGCGTCATCTTCGACGTTCCTTATTGCTAGAAGGCATTAGTTTTCAGCAAATTCGACAAACCGTGTTAGAACGAAAAGCGAAACAGATGCTTGAAAATAATCTCTCCATTGGGGACATTAGCCAAGCTTTAGGTTTTAGTGAAGTACGTGAATTTCGTCGGGCATTTAAACGCTGGACAGGCCAAGCGCCGTCTGTTTATAAAAATAGTACCGAATAATCCTAAGCTGATACGGAGGCCCATTTTTTCTGTTTTTATTCGTTCCCTCTTTAAAAGTTGAAGCTGAAATGTGTTCAATTAAAGCAACCAAACTGCTTCGGTCAGCTGCTTAATTTCATCCATATCATGGCTGACATACAACATCGGGATATGGGTTTCATGTTGGACGGTTTGAAAAAAAGGAAGGATTTCCTGTTTATGTGCAGCGTCTAACGCAGACAATGGTTCATCTAATAATAATAAATTTGGCGAATACAACAGTGCCCGACCCAATGCAACTCGCTGCTTTTCACCACCTGAAAGCTTCGTCGGCATACGACTGAGTAAATGATTAAGTTTAAGCAGTTCAATAATATAATCGGGATCAAAACGTCGGCTTTCAGGCGGAATGCGCTTATAGCCAAACAATAAATTTTGCATCACCGTCATATGTGGAAACAGTTGTGCATCCTGAAAAACCAAACCCACATGACGTTGCTGCACGTTTAAATTAATCTTATTTTTCGCATCAAACCATGTCTGATGGTTGATTTTAATCCAGCCCTTGACTGGAGTGTTGAGTCCTGCAATGGCATGCAAAATACTGGTTTTTCCTGAGCCTGACGCTCCAAATAAACCAACGACAGGATGTTCAGATGAAAATGTCTGATCGAGTTTAAATTTGCCTAAATTTAACTGAATATGACAGTCAATCATCGTCTTAATGTCCTCGTTTGTTTTTCTGATAGCGATGGAACCACTGGGCAAACCATAACGCCAAAAATGCCACAGTTAATGACAGAATAATCAATCGCCAAACCGCTTGTTCTGTGTCGGGTTGCTGCATCAAGCTATACATGGCCAAGGGCAAAGTTCTGGTCTCCCCTGCAATATTACCGACAAAGGTAATGGTTGCGCCAAACTCGCCCAGACTGCGACAAAAACATAAAATCGCCCCCACCAATATGCCACTGCTGGCTAAAGGCAAAGTGACATAAAAAAAAGTGCCCAAGGAGGAAGCACCAAGCGTTTTCGCCGCCATTTCTAGCCGTTGATCCACCAACTCTATGGCCAAACGAATCGATTGAACCAAGAGTGGAAAGCCCATCACGGCTGAGGCCAAAACTGCGCCTTTCCAGTTAAATGCAAAATTGAGTCCAAAGGGCTCAAGATACTTACCCAGTATCCCGTTTCCTCCAAAAACCTGTAACAGCAAATATCCCGGCACCACAGGCGGCAGCACCAGCGGTAGAAAAATAAAGGTTTCAAATAAGGATTTGCCAAAAAACTCTTTACGTGCCAAAACCCAACCCACTACCAACGCAGGGATCAGGCTAAATGCCAAACAGGTTGCAGCCACTTGGCAGGATAACTTGAGTACCTCTATCTCTTCAGCCGATAAAGAAAACATCATCACTTAGCAGCAGATAAAACGGTAAAGCCATATTTTTTAAAGACTGCATGTGCTTGTTTACTTTGTACAAACTGATAAAACGCTAGCGCATCGGGATTATTTTTGACAAGAGCTAAGGGATAAACAATCGGGGTATGGGTATTAATAGGGAAAACACCAACGACGGTGACATCTTTACTGATAGCAGCGTCGGTTGCATAGACAATGCCAAGCTGACATTCACCACGTGCTACAAAGTTGAGCGCAGCTCTGACATCTTCAGTTTCAACCAATCTTGGTTCAAGTTTTGACCACCATCCCAACGCGGTCAGTGCCTGTTTACCATATTTTCCTACAGGGACACTTTTGGTGTCTCCTGTACAAAGCTTGCCTTGAAAGGCGGTAGAAGGATCAAAACTTTTATCCATTTTTATTTTGACGGGCTTAGCTTTTGGCGAAATCAGAACAAGACGATTACCCAATAAATTCACACGTTTATTCGGCACAATTAACTTTTTATTTTGCAGATAATTCATCCACTGTTCATCTGCCGAAATAAAAACATCCGCAGGTGCACCCGCTTCAATTTGCTTGGCCAAGGTCGACGAGCCTGCATAAGAGGTTTTCACGCGTACTCTTTTTTGTTGTTCAAACATTGCATCGACATCTGCTATAGCATTGGTCAAGCTGGCTGCTGCATAAACGGTAATGGCTTGCTCTGCATGTACCTGTGCCGCAAGAGCCAAACCACAACACAACATCGCATATTGCATGCACTTATTCTTAAAATTAAGCAGCACCATGTTCCCCTTAAGCATTATAAATTGACCGATATGTTTTAAAAAATATATGGATACACAAGCAACGTCAATTCTAGAAACAGATTATTTATCGTTCAAGTTAAAGTGTTTGTATCTTAATCACGTGACTGATACTGCTCTTACAATCGAGTGAGTAGATAAGAGGTTTTATCAAATAGAGGAAGCTTATTCATGTATGCCATGAATCAATATGAGAAGGATCTAGCTGACCTGACTAGGTTATTGTTTAAGGTGTCGAGCTATTTCTGCAAAATCCTGTTCAATTGCAAGGCGTGCTTTTATTTCCATCTGTCTAAATTGACTTAAAATACTTTCGCCCAAGTCTGTGAGTTTTGCCCCACCCCCATGCGTTCCACCTTTTTGAGTTTCGACCAATCCTGACTGAAAGCTATGATTCATAGTTTCAACCAACTGCCATGCACGGCGGTAACTCATATTCATACTTTTTGCAGCTTGAGAAATTGAACCTGTACGGCGAATTTCTTCCAATAACTCGGCCTTACCCGGCCCAAATGCAATGTCTTGATTGAGAAGTATTCTGAGCTGTAATTTTAATTTGACGTCCTGCATACATTCACTCAAATAAAGACCTGTCATCGACACAGATGACCTAAAGAAAAACCTTTTACTTTTTATACAGCAAAATTTTGAATATCAAGTATATAAAACAAAACCATCGCCGCGACAAAAACTCGCTAAGGTCAAACCTGACTGCTTTGCCATATTAATCGCCATACTGGTTGGGGCTGAAATACACGCCAGCAAGGCAATATTCAGTTGAGCACACTTACGAATCAACTCATAACTAGCGCGGCTGGTCATCACCACAAAACCTTGATTTACATCATAATGATGTTCTGCAATATAACCCAATAGTTTATCTAAAGCATTGTGTCGGCCTACATCCTCAAACAAAGCCACTATTTCCCCCGCTTCAACCCATGCAGCCGCATGTGCACCGCCCGTCATTTGGGTGATTTTCTGTCGGGTATTGAGTTGAGCAATGGCTTGGGGAATTTGAACTAGCCATCCCTCACAAAGGGCTGTGGTAATTTGAGGTAAATCCAAATGAAGTTGCTGCAAGCTTTCAATCCCACAGAGACCACAACCCGTGCGTCCAACCATCATCCGCCGATGTTGTTTGAGTGCCATAAAGGCCCGACTAGAAATTGTCATTTCGACTTGGATCCCAAATTCCGTTTCGTGTATGTCCAAAGAGTAAAGCTCTTTCAAACTCTTCAAAATACCTTCAGACAAGCTAAAACCTTTCGCAAAGACTTCAATATCAGCTGGCGTTGCCATCATTACTGCATGGGAAATATCATTATAAACCAAAGCAATAGGGTATTCTTGCACCACAAAATCAGATTGTTCAACAGCTCTATTTTCACTTAAACGCTGAATATCAACTGTTTCATAGCCCAGAGAACTCAACTTAGACCCCCGAATATCCATAATAATTTTCCAATCTTCCCTAAACACTCAACCCTTCAATCATGAAAAAAATGACACCTGCAAATCAGGCGTCATTTCAGCATTGAATCAACTAGCCTACTCGATTCACGATCTGATTGGCATCTTCAGGATCAACCGTTTGTGCCAAGTTGAAATGTTCAGGCGCTTGGCCTGCATGCAAAATCACAGGCACGCTTTTCGACGCCGGTATTTTGGCGTATTTATCATGGCTACTGAGTGCAACCAATGGATTGGTCTCCGGATAATAGGCTGCGAGGCTACCTCGTGGAATGTTATACGGGACGATACGGAAGCTTTGAACCACACGTTTAACACCGTCCGAATAAATACTTTCGATATCCACCCATTGATCTGCAACAAAACCAGCCGCAGCGATATCTTCTGCATTCATAAACAAGACACGGCGCTGACCAAATACCCCACGATAACGGTCATCGAGTCCATACAAGGTTGTGTTGTATTGGTCATGAGAGCGTGTGGTCATTAGAGTATAGACTTTGGCCCCTGTATATTGTTCAGCGTATTTATTCTCTTTATCGGCATACACTTCAGCCAACGGCGTAATTAAAAACTGTGCCTTGCCTGCAGGCGTATTCCATACATGCTGATTGGCTGGATGCTCTAAGTGGAAGCCACCCGGCTGATAGACACGTTCATTAAAATCATGGAATTCATCAAACACATCTTCAATCGAATCTCGAATACGGTCATAACTTTCTACATACCATTTCCACTTGATATCACTGTCTGGTAAGACGGCTGCCGCCATACGCGCCACAATGTCAGGCTCTGAAAGTAGATTCTTAGAAGCAGGCTCATTACGCCCTGCTGAAAGATGCACATTACTCATGGAGTCTTCAACACTCACTGCCTGCGGCCCATGCTGTTGCATATCAACTTCGGTACGGCCCAAACAGGGTAAAAGTAATGCCTCTTTACCACAAACCAAATGGCTACGATTCAACTTCGTTGCAATCTGTACCGTCAAATCACAACGACGTAAGCCTTCTTGTGTATACGGTGTATCTGGAGTGGCAACAGCAAAATTACCACCTAAACCAATAAAAACTTTTACACCACCTTCATACATGGCCTTAATGGTATCCACCACGCCAAAACCATGTTCACGTGGCGACTTAATGCCGAATACTCGGTCCAGACTATCCAGCAATTTTGGGCTTGGTCGTTCATTGATCCCCATGGTTCGATCGCCCTGCACATTACTGTGCCCACGAATCGGTGCTAAGCCTGCCCCTGGACGACCAATATGCCCTCTTGCCAACATTAAGTTCGCGAGCATATGTACATTCGCAGTCCCGTGCCGATGCTGTGTAATCCCCATGCCCCAACAGAAAATGGCCGTTTTGGCATCCAAATACATTTTAGCTAAAGATTCTAAATGCTCAGGGCTAAGTCCCGTATGTGCATGAATATCGGACCATGCAGTACGATCTATTTCTTCCATCATGGCATCGAAACCGACTGTATTCATTTCGATAAAAGATCGGTCAAACACGCTCTTTTTTCCTGCTGCCAGTGCTTGAATATCCCACTCACGTAAATGTTTCAGCATCCCGAACATGAGTGCATAGTCACCGCCCACGTTGGGTTGGAAATAATAACGACTAATAGGTGTACTGCCATTGGTCATCATCTCAACAGGTGCTTGAGGATCTTGGAAACGTTCTAAACCACGTTCTTTTAAGGGGTTAATGGCAACGATATTGCCACCACGACGCGATACTTCACGTAAAGTCCCCAACATCCGCGGATGGTTGGTGCCCGGATTATGCCCAAAACTGAAAATCGCATCGGCGATATCAAAATCGTCTAAAGTCACCGTTCCCTTACCCAAACCAATTGAGTCACGTAGGCCAACACTGGTGGTCTCATGGCACATATTGGAACAGTCTGGGAAGTTATTGGTACCATAAGCGCGGACAAAGAGTTGATACAGAAATGCTGCTTCATTACTGGCACGACCCGAAGTATAAAATGCCGCTTGATCTGGATGATCCAAGGCATGTAAATGTTTTGCAATTAAGGCAAAAGCATCATCCCATGAGATGGGCACATATTTATCTGTCGCGCTGTCATAGCGCATTGGGTCGGTTAGACGACCTGAATCTTCAAGCAAGAAATCACTCTGTTCAGACAGCCAACTGACCGTATGGGTTGCGAAAAATTCAGGTGTAACACGTTTTGAAGTGGCTTCAAAGGCAACGGCTTTTGCACCGTTTTCACAAAAGTTAAAGGCATGTGCATCTTTCTTTTCAGGCCATGCACATCCTGGACAGTCAAAACCCGTGGGTTGGTTAATATTGAGGAGCGTAATCGCACCTTTTTTGAAAACTTCCTGTCTCTTTAAGTTTCTTGCAACACTTAACAACGCACCCCATCCACCCGCAGGATTGGTATAAGGTTCTATTCGCGCATAGCTGGTTTCTTCATCGTCATGCTTTTTCTCTTCAGTGTTTTCCATCTCACCGCCCTCAATATTTATCTTCGGTAAAAAGTTCTGCAATGATCAATTCACTGTTCGTTTTGCTCATAGCATTCGTAAGCGATTTGGATTTCTCATCCTTTTTTTGTTGTCCATTTCTTATTCATCATGCCTACATTTCTTGGCACAATTCCAAAATACTTCTGATCAAAAATATCCCCCTTTTGGTATGCAATTTCAATAGATGAATTATTACAAAAGACAATGACTTGATGGATCGTGTTCGAGGAACACCCTCTCATTTTTTGAAAATGAACGAACTAAACGACTTCAAGGCGCCGTTTGATCTTTGAAATAAAACATTTCATACTCTCATTTATAAAAACTAAATCGTATGTAAATACGAAGTGGAGCGACTATGGACGGTTCGACGACTACACGCTTAGAACATAGGTCAGCGCAACTGATCGATCAATTTGGCCGTCATAAACATAAACTCCGAATCTCACTGACAGATCGTTGTAACTTTCGTTGTAGTTATTGCATGCCCGATAGGCCGGAATGGTTGGCAAAAAAAGACATCTTAAGCTTTGAAGAGCTGTTAAACTTTTGTGAAATGATGGTCAGTTTAGGCATTCGGCACATTCGTTTAACAGGTGGGGAGCCTTTAATGCGTCAAGGCGTAGTCAATTTTATTGATGCTTTGAATCGGCTCAAGCCACACGGTTTAGAACGTATTTCCATGACCAGTAATGCTTTCTATTTAAACAAGTATGCACGAGCGCTAAAAGAAGCAGGACTAGATGATCTCAATATCAGCCTCGATAGCATTCATGCAGACACGTTTATGAACATGACCAAACGTCCGATAGCACCTGTTCTCGAAGGCATTGCGGCAGCACAGCAAGCCAATCTGCCGATAAAATTGAACTGTGTTTTAGTCGCAGGACAAAATGATCATGAAGTGCTTGAACTGACTCAATGGGCTTATCAGCAGAAGATCGCATTACGTTTTATTGAATATATGCCTCTAGATCAACCTGAGCACTGGCAGCCTAAAAAAGTTATCACTGAAGATGACATTATCCAAACACTTAAGCCCCATTTTCAGATTCAGAAACAACCCAGACGACATGACCCTGCAACCATTTATATGCTTAATGATCAGTACACATTAGGCATTATTTCCACCATCAGCAAACCATTCTGTCAAAGCTGTAACCGTTTACGTATCACTGCAACGGGAGAGCTTTTTACCTGTTTATTTGCCAATACCGGAACACCGCTACGTCATTTACTTCAACAAAAAGATCCCGCTTTATTACAAGCCCAGATTCTCAATGCTGTGTGGCATAAAAAAGCGGGGTTTATTGAACATCAGCACGCCCCAACGCGCAAAATCAGTATGCATGCCATAGGGGGTTAATCAACTAGTTAATTTTGAGTTTGTCAGTCATTCGACTGTATCCGCTTTTATTTTTGTGTTATCTAAATACGTCATAAACTTTTTCTCTTGATTGAACAGTTTCACTTTAGATCAACACTTCAATGTTTCGGAATACTTTATGAAAAACGTTGGCATGAAGCCAGAAAGCTATCGCGTTGCAACTGCAAGCTCTGAACTGCTTGCCCCTGCACATTGTTTACAACTTCTTGCCGACGGCAATACCGAAAAAGGTGATGCTCTCAAAACAGCCCGCATTGCTGGGATTTTAGCCGCAAAACGTACCGATGAACTGATTCCGCTGTGCCACCCCCTGCCTATTTACCGCGCCGATGTCGATTTTGAACTACTTGTCGACCGTGTGGTTATTCGTGCAACCGTTGAAACGATTGGGCCGACAGGTGTAGAAATGGAAGCGTTGACCGCTGCCAGTATTGCGGCTCTCACCATTTACGACATGCTCAAACCCCATTGCGAACCGCATGAGCTGATCATTCAACAATGTAAACTCGATCTGAAAAAAGGCGGAAAATCACACTTTAAACGTCATTTGCGTCAGCCTGTTTCTGCGGCAGTATTGGTTCTGTCGGATACCGTTGCCGCAGGTCGAAAACCCGATACTGCTGGCCGCTCCGTCGTCGAGACCTTAACCGAAGCTGGTTTTGATCCAATTCATTATCAAATTTTACCTGACGAAGCCGATCAGTTAAAAGCATTGGTCTTAGAGCTCACTCAATCTTATGCCTGCATTATTACTGTAGGCGGAACAGGCATCGGCAAACGTGACATTACAGTAGATACACTTGAGCCTTTACTTGAACGTGAGCTCAATGGCCTGATGGAAGCCGCACGTGCTTTCGGACAAAAACGTACCCCTTATGCTGCGATGTCACGTGGCGTTGCAGGTTTTATCGACCGTTCATTGGTGATTACCCTTCCGGGCAGCCGTGGTGGTGCAAGTGAATCTATGGCAGCCATTTTACCTGCTTTGGTTCATATTTTTGATGTCTGCCGTGATCTACCTCATCCGGGAGGCTATGAATGAGTTGCTCTGGCGTTGGTTTAATTACACTCGATCAAGCTCTTGAACACTATAGCGCCGTCCAAACATTGCCTGTCGTTACTATGCCTTTAGTACAGGCGCATCGGCATGTTTTAGCGGCAGATGTTTTATCAACAGTTGCCTTGCCTCTATTTACCCAAAGTGCGGTTGACGGCTATGCGCTGCGCTCTGAAGACTTGCAAGCAGGAATTACTCGCTTTGAATTGGTTGGTGAAATTCGTGCAGGTATTGAAGAACATATTGAGATTCAAGCAGGTCAAACCGTTCGTATTTTTACTGGGGGCAAGCTGCCAAACTCAGCAGATACTGTGGCTCGACAGGAAATTATTACGCGTGGCCATAAGCAAGCGACTCTAACTCAAGCTTTGGACAAAGGTGCAGACATTCGTTATCAAGGTGAGGAGTTATCCATCGGGACAACACTTGCACAGCAAGGTCAGCGTTTAGGCAGCGGTTTAATTGCGGCACTCAGTATGGCGGGTGTTCAGCATGTCGAGGTTTATCGCCAACCTAAAATTGCAGTGATTATTACCGGTGATGAAGTCAGTACGCAACTGGACAATCAATCTAAAGTGTTCGATGCCAATGCGCCAATGATCCGTACTTGGCTCAAAGAACAGGGTTTTGCTGAAGTGCATTTAGAACATGTGATTGATGATGAGAAGATACTCACACAAGCGCTCTCGAATGCCATGAATCATTATGATGTAGTCATTACTACAGGCGGTGTTTCGGTAGGCGATTATGACTTGATTCGACCTGTTTCAATGGCTTTAGGTGCAACAGAGATTTTCTGGCAAGTTGCACAAAAACCGGGTAAACCACTATATTTTGCTGAATATCAAACAGGCAGTCATCATTCTTATTTGATTGGTTTGCCTGGGAACCCTGCTGCTGTGCTCACCTGTCTTGCTGTACATGTATCGACATTATTGGCGGCTTTACAGGGGGTTACGTCTCCTGCACCCGCGTGGAAAAAAGCTCGCTTCAACGACAGCATTAAACAAGACAGCCGTGAGCAACTGGTTCGCATGGTATTAGATGTCAACGAATTTGGACAATTAACCGTTTCCAAACTCGGCAAACAACAATCCCACATGCTCAGTAATTTAAATCGAGCCAATAGTATAGTTCGAATCCCTGCCCGATCTGATGCCCCTGTAACATTGGACTATGTCGATTTCATCTCGATCTAAGAACATCGATTGGATAGTGATACAAACCAAATACTTTTTTGCACACGGTCTAAGACTTGGACAGCTTTGTCTTAGACCGTACATCTCAATATTGAACGATCGTTATTGCTACCCCTATACACAGATGTTAGGTCTAAATCATGCAAAACAACCCAGCAACAACACTCCAGCAACAACACTGGTGATTTTAGCGGGTGGGAAAGCCACACGAATGAATGGGGTCAATAAGCTTTTGCAAAGATTTTAGACTATTGTTTTGATGTACTGCTAAGCATAGCCCCTAAAAAAATGGATTATAGCGGTACAGTATGGAACAAATTGAAACAAGAAAAAGGCAGATAATACAGTATTTATAGGTGTTTGAGGTTATTTTGGTATGTATTGAAATAAGTAAATGGTGCGCTCAGCGGGACTCGAACCCACGCCACAGGCTTCGGAGACCTGTACTCTATCCAGTTGAGCTATGAGCGCGCGAGCACATCATATCAAAAAAAATCACAAGGTAAAGCATCTATATAGCTTAGAGTGATTTTCCTGCTTATGCTTTATACAATGTTCCATATCTGCAACACAGAATTGCGAGTAGATTACTTGGTTTATTAGGCATAATCACTCACAATAGTGCCACTATTAATCATTCGAGAATTTCATGACTGATGCATTGACGTTAAGAGATTTGTCCAAAACCTATAAAAATGGGTTTCAGGCTTTAAAAGGCATCGATTTAACTGTTCCTGAAGGCGAGTTCTATGCCCTTCTTGGACCAAATGGTGCAGGCAAATCTACAACGATTGGTATTATCAGCTCATTGACCAAGAAAACCTCAGGCACTGTCGAAATTTTTGGACATAATCTCGACACGCACCCCTCTCAAGCCAAACAGTGCTTAGGGGTTGTACCTCAAGAGTTTAACTTCGGTCAGTTTGAAAAAACCTTCGATATCTTAGTCACACAAGCGGGCTATTATGGTATTCCTAAAAAAATTGCGGAAGTTCGTGCCGAAGAATATTTAGAAAAACTCGGCTTATGGGAAAAACGCGGCGTTCAAGCCCGTATGCTTTCAGGCGGTATGAAACGCCGCCTGATGATTGCTCGTGCCATGATGCATGAACCGAAACTCCTTATTTTAGATGAACCCACAGCAGGGGTTGATATTGAGCTACGTCGTTCGATGTGGGACTTCCTCACAGAAATGAACAATAAAGGCACATCGATCATTTTAACCACACATTATTTAGAAGAAGCAGAAATGCTGTGTCGTCGAATTGCCATTATTGACCGTGGTGTCATTAAAGAAGACACCAGCATGAAAAATTTTCTCAATCAGCTCAATGAAGAAACCTTTATTTTTGATTTGGCCGCACCGATTGAACCGATTCATATCGACATCATTGGCGTTCGTTTCCATTTAGTCGATGCCGTGACTTTAGAAGTGACTATGGATAGGGCACATACTCTCAATGACTTATTTCAATTGCTCGAATCGCAAGGAATCCGAGTTCGTAGTATGCGGAACAAATCTAACCGTTTAGAAGAACTGTTTGTGAAGATGGTTGAAAAAAATCTCGAAGGAACTACGCCATGAACTTAAATCAACTTAGCGTAGCTTTATATACTTTGGTGCATAAAGAAATTCGCCGCTTTATGCGCATCTGGCCGCAAACCTTGCTTCCACCTGCCATTACCATGAGCTTGTACTTTGTGATTTTTGGTAATTTGGTCGGTTCTCGTATTGGTGAGATGGGCGGTTTTAGCTATATGCAGTTCATCGTGCCTGGACTAATTATGATGGCTGTGATTACCAACAGTTATGCTAACGTTTCTTCGAGCTTTTTTAGTGCCAAATTTCAAAAAAGTATTGAAGAGCTGATCATGAGTCCTGTACCTTTGCATGCCATTTTATGGGGCTTTGTCTTAGGCGGTGTCTGTCGCGGGGTCTTGGTCGGTATCATTGTGACGGCCATGAGTTTATTTTTTACTGACCTTTATATTACCAATTGGTTTGTTACCATTTACACCGTCTTGGTCACCTCGTTCTTATTTTCACTGGGTGGTTTTATCAATGCGGTGTATGCCAAATCTTTTGATGACATCTCCATCATCCCAACCTTTGTGCTGACGCCTTTAACTTATTTAGGTGGCGTATTTTATGCCATTTCAGCACTCAGCCCTTTTTGGCAAAATTTATCGTTGATCAATCCAATTGTATATATGGTCAATGCTTTTCGTTTCGGTATCTTAGGTCATAGCGATGTTAACGTCGTCGTCTCCCTATCTGTTATGACCATATGCTGTGCAGTGCTTTATGGCATTGCTTACTATTTACTTTCTCGTGGTTCAGGAATGCGTGAATAATGAGTGTAGAACATTCTCTTTTGGGTAAAGACACCAATTACCCTACAACTTATCAACCCGATATTCTTTTTCCTATTGCTCGTGCTACAGCACGTGAGCACTATGCGCATATTGAAGGTATTCAACAAGGTAAAGACTGGTGGCATGTTTTTGAAATTTCTTGGTTAAATCACCATGGTGTTCCGCAAGTTGCCATTGGTCGCATCAGCCTGCCGGCCACCTCGCCCAACCTCATTGAGTCAAAGTCATTAAAACTCTACTTTAATAGCATGAACTTTACTCAGTTTGAGTCTAAAGCTGCGTTTAAAGAAACAGTCGAACAGGATTTATCGGCGGCTGCTGGCGCAGATGTGAATATTGATCTTTTTCATGTCGATGATGTGGAAATTAGCCAACCTGAAGGTACCTGTATAGATGAACTGACTCCAACCCAATTGGAAAATCATCCCAATGCAAATCTATTGGCATTAGATGATACTGCGGAAGATGTTGAAGTACAGATTTACTCGCATTTACTCAGAAGTAACTGTCCAGTCACTGGACAACCTGATTGGGGCACGGTATTTATCCGATATAAAGGTAAAAAGCCTTGTTATAACAGCATACTGGCTTATATTATCTCTTATCGTCAGCACAACGGTTTTCACGAACAATGTGTGGAACAAATATTTGCCGATATTTGGCAAAATTTGAAACCTGAAAAGCTGATGGTGTACGCAGCTTATACACGCCGTGGTGGTTTAGACATTAACCCTTGTCGTGTGTCAGATGTGTCATGGATGCCCCGCCCAATTCGATTGGCGCGACAATAAAATAAAGAACATTGAGGTTAATACACGATGCCATTTTTTGGTTTTATTCCATCGACTGAACTTTTACAGACTATTCAAACTGCTCAGCAGAAGAAAAACTCAAGTGAACCTTTATATCCACTTCGAGATAAAACAGCACTCCTCATCAATGATGAAATTATTGATGCCATTTTGACTGAGTTAGTTCGCCGTTTTCCACCGAGTGATAAACGTGACACAGCCGAGAAACTGGCTGGCTATATTAAGTCAACAGTTGCGGTTTTGTTGAAGCAACTTTTAGGCAAATCATCGAATGATGTGGTTCAAGCATCGATTCAGTTTTCTGAAAAAAGCTTGTTTAAAGATGCTGAAGGTCAGTTCCGTGTGGGTGAAGCGTTAGATGCAAGCTTAGTGACCAGCCTCAAATATAACTATGCTGAAATTAAAGCAGGCAATGAAGTAGATAAAGCCGCGTTAACTGAACTGTATAAACAGTTTGCTGAAGCGACTGTACGCCACTTCATGAATGACTTTAATAAAACCCTCGATTTGGGCATGATTAAGCGTAAAGCGGCCGATATCGGTTCTGCAGCTGTCATTAAAGCAGTGCATATTGCTGCCAATAAAATCATCCCCAATTTAACCAAAGATGAACTTTTAGCTTTAGCTGAATATCACGACACCTTATTTCATGCTTAAGTACTAAAAGTCTTCGAGACTTTTCAGATCAAAATGACTCTACTTGTGTAGGGTCATTTTGGTTTCTAAGCTGTGATTTCTTACTCTTTATATAAAGTCCATTTATAAGCTGAGACCAGATCTTTTTGTCATTGTCACTAGACCCTAAACACTACAATTTTAATTGCTTCTATATAAGGAAGACTTTTTATATCAGTCAGTAAAACTTGACTTATATAGTCACATAGATACTCTGCCTAAAAATCTGTGTCATTTTTAATGATCTGTCCTTTATATAGGCTGAGTTTGTCTTTTTTTGTATACCTATTTGCCCGCTTCAGTACAGACAATGTTATCTTAAAGCCTATTCACGATAGACTCCGTTCACAAGAATTTCGACATAACAGAAACGCGAACTATGGGCTTTACCCTATTCGCTTTGCTCCACTGCCAATAACGACTCTGGAAATTAGACTTCTATGTTAAATTTAAACTTTTATAACAAAGTTAAACGTTTACCTTTATTGATTGGCGCCTTGTCGATCACCAGTTTTTGCCAAGCCAACGATTTCTCTTCTCATCCTGACTATTTCAGCTTTAAACAAAAAACCATGCAAAATTATGGCCTGTCTGCTGAACAAGTCGATTGGGCGATGAATGGTTCTAAAAATGTACCTAACATCATCAACATTATGAACCGCCCTGGTGAAAGTAAACCGTGGTACGAATATAAAACCAACTTTATGGCAGAAAGCACCATTCAACGTGGTGTCCGTTTTAAAGCACAGTACGCAGATACTTTAAACCGCGCCGAACAACAATTTGGTGTGCCGCAATCAGTCATTCTCGGCATTTTAGGGGTAGAAACAGGTTTTGGGACGAACAAAGGTAATTTTGTCACCCGTGATGCTTTAGCCACTTTAGGTTTTGGTTACGAACGTCGTAAGCAATATTTCCAAGATGAACTCAGTGCTTTAATCGCATGGAGCTATAAAGATGGCGTGCCAACCAACTCGGTTGTAGGTTCGTATGCAGGTGCGGTTGGCTATCCACAATTTATGCCAAGCAATATTCCAAAGTTTGGGGTGGATTATGACGGCAATGGTCATGTCGATTTACGAAATTCAGCAGTCGATGCGATTGGTTCAATTGCCAACTATTTAGCAAATCATGGCTGGCAACGTAATCAACCAATTGGATTCGCAGCACGCTATAGTGGCTCAAATCCTGAAGCGGTCATTGCCAAAGATTTAACTTTACCGACACCTTATGGCGTTTTAAAAAATCAGGGCATTCAACCGACCAATCCGATTGTCAAAATCGATGATTTAGATATGGTGAATGTGATCCAACTACAGGAAAATTATGGGCAAAGTTATTATATTACTTACCCTAACTTTCAAGTGATTACGACCTATAACAAGAGCCGTATGTATGCGACTGCAGTGTGGCAATTAGGGGCTGAAATTGCTAGCCGATAAGGCTAGCTTTTTACTCAATCTTGAGATGTCAACAAAAATATATTTAAAAATGATGTAAATTTCGGCATTTTTCACACCTTGTTACAATATTGATTGTTTTTTAACCAAAAAATGTTCGGTTTATGTAGTTTTTATCATTATTTTAATTAAACACTAGACATGCTTATGACTGCATGAATATTATCCATTTCGTCAAATGTTGTTGCAAAAGTGAATTAACAGGCAAGTTTTTTTATCTTTCAACCACTTAGTTTAAAGAAAAAAGTATTGTCTTTTGGAGTTTATAAATGCAGTCTTCGCTTAAATATATACTGGCCATTGCCTCGACCATCGCGCTGAGCCAATCGCAAGCAGAGATGGTTCAGTCATCATTTACCAATGATAACGATAACTCTCGCCTAGCTGCGCGTGTCTTGAATAAAGATGCTCAAGGCTTTAACTCACACTTCTCAAATTTAAATAGCCTTTCAATCACTGAACGTTCAGGCGATAAAATTCGTCGCGAAACAATCGCTGCAAAAATTGAGATCCCTGAAGAAGAGCCTTCAGTGATTGAAAAGTTAAATACTGTTGCATCAAATACAGTACGTAAGTTTAGTCAAACGGGTATGGCGTCTTGGTATGGTCGTCAGTTCCACGGTCGTAAAACAGCAAGCGGTGAAACATTCGATATGAATGCATTAACTGCAGCTCATCGTAGCTTGCCACTAAACTGCTTTATTCGTGTAACGAATAAAACCAATGGTAAAAGTGTTGTGGTTAAAGTAAATGACCGCGGCCCATTCCATGGTAACCGCGTACTTGATCTTTCTTATGGTGCTGCGAAGCAACTGGGTATTACCAATGCAGGTACTGCGAAAGTCAGCATTGAACGTATTGATGGACCAAACTCTTAAGATTCTTTCCTACAGCATGCATTTGACAGCAAAGCCACAGTAATGTGGCTTTTTTTATTGTCCTATCTTTGCCTAATGTTTTACACAACCGTAAACAGCTCGATCTCCATCATTTAATCCATCCCAGATGCTTAGTTTGAATAAGATGCGAAATCTAATCGATCCGATTTTTTTGAAGCGAGTGCTCTCACATTTTTACAGCGGTGGAAGACTAGCAAAATTAAATATTTTCTCGGCTCATTCTTATCTGATCAAAGCCAATTTTTCTACCCACCCTGAACTGTAGTTTTAAGCATTCTTCAAATTAAAATGATTTTATGAATTACCTAGTAAATTAAGCGCTATTTTTGCGATATTAGATTCACTATTGCCCTGCTTGTTTTTGTATAATTAGGGCAGTTTTATAAACCAAAACTCAAAAGAAAACCTTCTTATTTCTTCAAAGTTCTCAAACCCCGCCTCATTTGCTCTATTTTCAACTTTTTTAGTTCCCCAATCAAAGCTACGCCAATTTGATAGACATAGAAAAAATCGCAAATGGTGAGCATTTAGGGTAACACAAATTTAAAAGCAATGAAAAAGATCGGGCTCTCGCACTTTTTCATGCTTTTTTCGGTATTTTATGGGCCTATTTGCTGATGAAATGCTAGAAATCGAATAACAGATTCAGACCGTAAAAAAATCCTAAACTCAGCAAAATACTGAGCAATAATTTTCTCGTCAAAAGAGTGATTAACAGCGTAAAAATTGCCCCATAAAAATAGCTATTTACAAATATCCCTTTCCAGTGTCCGCCTTCGAAAAAAACCAGTGGCAAACAAATTGAAACCATCAGACAAGGTGCCGCATATTTCAGCATGCGTGTCGCAAATTTAGGCAGCCGAATTTGAGTTTTTGGCTCTAAAAATAAATACCGATTAAAAAAAGTCACACAGGTCAGACTCAAAACAAATAACCAGGTCATGTTTTAGTCCTCTGCTTGATCAAAAAACGCAGCAATCCACATCCCACTAAATCCAGCCAGCAAAATAGCTGATCCAAGCTCGAACCAACTCAAAATCAGCACCATGATCGAGGAACTCACCACGCCATAAATTGCGGCCTTATTTTGAATCAGCATCACCGCCATAACCAAGAACACCACCACAATTGAAAATTCTAAGTGGAGAGTTGAAAGATCAGGTACTTTATTTGCAAGCAAAATACCCATTAGACTAAACAACACCCAACTGACATAAAAGCTGAATCCTGCACCCAACATATAGGCATAAGATAGCTTTTCCTTCAGCATCGCAGTGGCGTAGAGTTCATCGGTCAGTAAAAAACCGATACTCAGTCTTCTTTTGAGTGACCACGGCTTCACCTCCTCTCTTAAACTCAGTGCATAAATAAAGTGCTGACTGGTTAGAAAAAATACGGTGATCAGAATACTCAATAAAGATGCACCCGTCATGAGCATACTCAAACTGACCAATTGTGCCGCACCTGCAAACACTAACGCTGACATGCCTACAGCTTGCATGACACTCAGACCCGCATTAATCGCTGCTGAGCCTGCCAATATTCCCCATGGAATAACGGCGACTGAAAGCGGCAACATATCCTGTACGCCACGGAAAAAACCTAAACTTTTCTGTTGGATCAATTGCGACTGCACAGCAGACTCCATTTTTCAATTCGCTAGAGTCAATATGCGGCATGGCTTAAATGGCTTTCTTGTATGAAATTGCTGTTATTTTAAATTTTATGTGCCAGATATTGCGCAGGCGTACAGCCCAAAGACTTTTTAAAATGACGAGTGTAATGGCTTTGATCAGAGAAACCACAGAGTTGTGCGACTGTCGCAATCTCGCAGCCTTGTTTAAGTAAATATAAAGATTTACGTAATCGAAACTGTACCAACCATGCATGAGGTGGAAGTCCTGTAAACTTTTTAAATTGACGTAGTAAATGCCATGGACTCATCCCGACAACAGCGGCGAGCTCGGCCAGTTGATGCTCTCTTTCAGGTTCCGCAGCAAGTAGTTCTTGTACCAAGACTACTTTACGTTGCGCTTCAGGCAAGTCTTTTAATATTTTCTTAGATTGATTATAACGGCTTAATAAATAAGCCAAAGTTGAAATATATAAACTCTGCTTAAACAGTGTATTTTTCGGCTGTAATAACAAATCGAACAGCAAACTCAATTGTTCGGCTAGCCCTTCATCATGAACCACAGCTTGTGGAAACCACGGCATAGTACCTGCTTCATGAAAAAAATCTTGACTCACCTCTTGGATCATTTCAGGAGTCGGATAAATTGCTCGATAACACCACCCAGTTTCAACAGCAGAAGAACCCGTATGTACCTCATCAGCATTCACTAAAATAATGTCGCCTTGCGGTGCAATATGCTGATTTCCTGTGCGTAAAAAAGACTGCGCACCTTCATCAATTAAACCAATACAGTAGCCTTCATGGGTATGTTTTGAAAACTGCGTATGTTGATAGGAGGCTTTTAACATTTCAAGACCATCAAGTTCTTGAACATGATGGTAATTTACAAATTCACTGGGTCTGATTTCGTGCATGAGTTGGCCTCTCCTGAACACTCAGCATACTGCGATTCAGCAAAACGTATAGAACAAAATTGCTCTACTACTGATAGGTTTTTCCTTGGTGCTTTAACCAACCACCTTCATGGCGCTGTTGTGGATCGTGATGTGTCCAGTGGATCACCCCGCCTTTTTCACTATATTCGTATTCACCATTGAAACCAACGGTATCCCCTTTCTGTAAGCGTTCAATACGGGGTGCTAAATCAATATTATGTGCAATCAAAACCGTCATTGCATTAGGAAGTTCTACAATAAATTTTTGATGACGAGAACCGTCATTATCATCTTTAAGCACAGCCACAACACGCCCTTGTGATTGAACTTGAATATTACTTTTCCGGTTTTGAAACGCTTGGGCAATTTTTGTTGTGCCATCAAGCACTTGATTTTGCGGTTGACTGGTCTGTGTAGAGGGCTCTACCGTGACTGATGGTGTCGATGTTTGTAATTGATTTTCTTGAAGATCGATTCCGAAATACGCAGCAATCAAAAGTACGATCACAGCACCAATACTCAGGTTGGTTTTGTTGGCCACTTGTTTACTTCCCTCGTTTTATTTTTATTCATTGTATAAAAAAAGCCCCAAAGGGGCTTTTTTTACTCAAAATAATTTTTCAATTATTTTGCAGCAGCTTGAGCAGCAGCAACTTCTTCAGCGAAAGAAAGTTCAGCTTTTTTCTCAATACCTTCACCCACTTCAAAGCGAGCGAATTGAACAACTGTAGTACCAGTTGCTTTAAGAACGTCAGCAACTTTCTTGTCGTTGTCGATTACGTACATTTGACGATCAAGAGCAACTTCGTTCAAGTATTTCTCAACTGAACCAGTGACCATTTTCTCGACGATGTTTGCAGGCTTACCAGATTCGATTGCTTTAGCTTCAGCAATTTCTTTCTCTTTAGCGATAAGTTCAGCAGATACACCTTCAGCAGAGATAGCAACTGGGTTGAATGCAGCAACGTGCATTGCAATACCTTTACCAGTCGCAGCATCACCTGTGTAAGATACAACAACACCGATTTTTAAACCGTGTTTGTAAACTGCAAGGTTTTCGCCTTCAATGATTTGAGCACGACGAACTTGGATGTTTTCACCGATTTTTTGAACAAGAGCAATACGCGCTTCTTCTACAGTTGCACCATCTTCAAGTTTCAATTCAGCAATTTTAGCAGCATCAGTTTCGCCAGCAGCTAACGCAGCAGCAGCAACTTGAGCAGAGAAACCAGCAAAGTTTTCGTCTTTAGCAACGAAGTCAGTTTGGCAGTTTACTTCTAAAAGAAGCGCTTTGTTACCGTCTTGAGCGATAGTGATTGCGCCATCAGCTGCAATGTTACCCGCTTTTTTAGCCGCTTTAGCTTGACCAGATTTACGAAGGTTATCAATCGCTAATTCGATGTCACCATTCGCTTCTGTTAATGCTTTTTTACATTCCATCATTGCAAGACCAGTACGATCGCGCAATTCTTTAACCATGCTTGCTGTAACTGCAGTCATGTCAATCTCCTAAATACGGTAGAAAATGAATTCTTTTTAGAACAGAAACGGCCCAGAGCTGTCTCTTGGGCCGTCTGCATACATGACGCTTACTTTGCCACCATCACATGTCGCAAAAATGACAAGCTTACGTCAAACGCATTAAGCCTCAGGAGCTTCTTTAGCTTCTTCAACTTTAGCTTGTGCATTTGCTTGTGATTGAGCATATTCTTTACCAGCAAGAATCGCATCAGCCATAGCAGAAGCATACAAAGTAACTGCACGGATCGCATCGTCATTACCCGGAATAACGTAGTCTACGTTGTCTGGGTTAGAGTTTGTATCAACGATACCAATTACAGGAATACCAAGGTTTTTAGCTTCTTTAATTGCAATTGCTTCGTGATCAACGTCGATTACGAATAATGCGTCAGGTAAACCACCCATGTTTTTAACGCCGCCTAAAGCGCGTTCAAGTTTTTCCATCTCACGAGTACGCTCTAAAGCTTCACGTTTAGTAAGCTTAGCGAAAGTACCATCTTGAGATTGAGTTTGAAGGTCTTTAAGACGGTTGATAGATTGGCGAAGTGTTTTCCAGTTCGTCAACATACCACCTAACCAACGGTGATCAACATATGGTTGACCAGCACGTTGTGCTTGTTCACGGATGATGTTAGAAGCAGCACGTTTCGTACCAACAAACAATACTTTATTCTTTTTGCTAGCAAGGTTGTTAACAAAGTTCAAAGCATCATTTAACGCAGGAACAGTGTGCTCAAGGTTGATGATGTGAATTTTGTTACGCGCACCAAAGATGTATTGACGCATCTTTGGGTTCCAGAAACGTGTTTGGTGACCGAAGTGTGCGCCTGCTTGAAGAAGGTCGCGCATGCTTACGTTGTAATCTGCCATTTTCTTTACCTTAAAGTTTGGGTTAGGCCTCCATATATCCGCATCCTCCACCCTAACGGGCACCCAGAGAAATGTGTCGATATATGTGCGGATTTTATTGCCCCATCGCACAAAGCCCGTGAAATTTATTCACGAAAAAGCATTTGATAAAATGGGCGGCTATTTATACCATAGTCACACACAAATTTCCAAAAGTTTTTAGAGATCATGAACAGTACTTACGAAGCACCCCGTCGACTCATCAAAAGCGCTGAAGACATCGAAAAGATGCGTGTGGCTGGACGACTGGCGGCTGAAGTCTTGGATATGATCAAGCCACATATTAAACCAGGTGTGACTACACTTGAGTTAGATACGATTTGTCACGATTATATTGTCAATAAACAAGACGCGATTCCAGCATGTTTAGGTTACGGTGCTGCACCGGGTCGCCCTGCTTTCCAACATGTAATTTGTACTTCTGTAAACCATGTGGTCTGTCACGGCATTCCTTCAGATGCAAAAGTGTTGAAAAAAGGCGATATTTTAAATATTGATGTGACGGTCATTAAAGATGGTTTCCACGGCGATACCAACATGATGTACATCGTGGGTGGCGAAACTTCTATTCTCGGGAATCGTTTATGTAAAGTGGCACAAGAAGCGATGTACCGTGGAATAGCAACAGTGAAGCCAGGTTCAACCATTGGCGACATTGGTCACGCCATTCAACAATATGTCGAATCGGAACGTTTCGGTGTCGTGCGTGAATATTGTGGTCACGGTATTGGGACTGTGTTCCATGACGAACCTCAAGTCTTACACTATGGCCAACCAAACTCAGGCATGATTTTAGAAGAAGGCATGACCTTTACCATTGAACCAATGGTCAATGGTGGTGATTGGAAAACTAAATTACTGGGGGATAAATGGACGGTAGTGACCAAAGACCATAGTTTGTCTGCACAGTATGAACATACGTTGTTGGTCACTAAAAACGGGGTCGAAGTGTTAACTGCACGTCCTGAAGAGGATTTATCACGTTTTCAGTCTTAATTGCTGTCATTGGCATGAAATATGATGCCATCTGTCAAAAAGACCACCTACTGGTGGTCTTTTTTATGACTAAGCAAATATTGGATGTGAAATTTATTCTTTATTTTACAAACATCTATAATCAAGAAATACTCAACAGTAGCGCTCTATTACATTCATTCATCTGTAACAAAGATTGCAAGCTAGTAACACGATCACACAAAACGGGTTTTGACATTCACAAATGTCAAAAACACATGTCCTTCAAAAACAACAGCTTTATCGTAGCAGCAACCTTAATAATACGCTCTATAAAAACGAATAGCTAATTTGGACATGGAGTCCCAGAATGAAAAAAACATTGCTTTGTGTAGCAACGTCTATTGCTGCCTTGCCTATGCTCACACATGCAGATTCACCTTATTTTAGTCTACAAGATGGTGATGGATTTAAACGCTTTTCTGTATCAGTCGGTGCTTTACATGTCATGCCACAAGGTAAAGCTCAACCCTTCCGAGTTAACACATCAGTTAAAGAAGGCGAAGTAGCCAAAAATGGTGATATTAAAGTCGACACCGTCTTAAATAATCTAAATGAAGATGTTGACCAAAGATTATTAGCCGATGCACTCAAAGTATTGGGGTTTGTAACAGGGGGGAATCTCAGTTCAGGTTTAAGTGGTTCATCCACTATAAGCGGCCTCGAAAGCTGGGATAACCCAGGTACAGGTTTAGAAGCCGATGATGTCACAACCCTTGGCATCATGACCAACTACTTTTTTACCGATAATATTTCCTTCGAGATGAAAGCTGGTATTCCGCCTAAAGTCGACTTACAAGGCAAAGGAAAAATTTATGCACCCTTCGCCGCAGTTGCGACTCCACAAATTGGCGACCTCCCCTTAGAATTTTTAAATATTGACTTAAAAAATAATATTTTCATTACCGACTTAGAAGCACATGGCCCTGCGGCATCTGCACGAGCGTGGACACCTGCTTTCGAGTTCCAATATCACTTTGGTAAAACAGGTGTGAATAAATTCCGCCCCTATGTCGGTGTTGGAATGATGTATGCCTACTTCAATGAGCTAGAAATTAACCCACAAACTGAAAAAGACTTGATTGCGGCAGGTCATATGATTGCCAATATTAAAGAAGGAAATGCTGGTGCATCACTTGAAGGGAAAAAGAGTTCAGCCAATCCCAAAGTTAAGCTAGAAGCAACCGATGCCTTCGCCCCTATTGCAACCGTCGGTTTCACCTATGACTTTAATGATAAATGGTTTGCTGTCGGCTCGGTGTCCTATGCTCATCTTAAAAATGAAACCACGATCACCGTCAAAGATGCCACGCACGGTGAACTAATCAAATCTACAGCCGATATTGAAATTAACCCCATTCTGGCTTATGCAGGTGTCGGCTACCGATTCTAAGCTTCAAACAACTACCAAAAAGACGACACCAAGTCGTCTTTTTTAATGAATATTCGTTGTTTTTATTGATCAAATAGTCAATTTTTTATCATCGCTTTCAGCAAATAATTCACTTAATATAGCGAACTCTAAGCTCATTTTTTGGTTGAAATATGTCAGAAACTCGTTTTTCCAAACCGCTGATTTATATGCTCATTGGAAGTGCAATAATTCTGGCATTATCACTGGGTGTCCGACATGGCTTTGGACTCTACCTTGTGCCTATGAGTGATGAGTTTGGCTGGGGACATAATGTTTTTAGTCTAGCGATTGCGATGCAAAACCTGATTTGGGGCGCTGCGCAACCCTTTACAGGTGCATTAGCAGATAAATATGGCTCTAAAATCGTGGTTGCCGTCGGTGGGGTGTTGTATACCATCGGTTTGCTGCTCATGGCAATCAGCTCTACGGGTTGGTTACTCAACTTAAGTGTCGGTCTTATTTTGGGCCTAGCATTATCTGCGACCTCTTTTTCTGTATTGTTATCCGCGGTAGGTCGTGCTGCACCGCCTGAAAAACGTAGCCTTGCTATGGGTATTGCCAGTGCAGCGGGTTCTTTTGGGCAGTTCATTATGCTGCCGTCAACCTTACTGCTGTTACAAAACTTTGGCTGGTCTGCGGCGTTGGTCGTTAGTGCACTTTTAATTGCGATGATTGTTCCGCTGGCTTGGATGCTCAAAGCTCCCGCCTTTGTTATACCGAATGCTTCAACCAACCAAGTTCAGCTCAGTTTTAAAGATATCTTAGTGATTGCGAAAAACCATAAACCATTTTGGTTCCTATCACTCGGTTTTTTAGTCTGTGGCTTCCAAGTGGTCTTTATAGGTATCCATTTACCTGGCTATTTGATTGACCATGGTTTTAATGCAACCACAGGAACTGTTTTCTTAGCGTTGGTCGGTTTATTTAATATCGTTGGCACTTACACTGCGGGTTGGCTAGGTGGGAAATATTCTAAACCAAAGTTACTGATGGGCTTATATGGGCTCAGAGGCATTGCGATTATTGCCTTTTTGATGCTACCGCTCAGCACACTCACCATCTATAGCTTTGGTGTGGTGATGGGTTTATTATGGTTATCTACAGTGCCTTTAACCAATGGTATTGTGGCCAATATGTTTGGTATTAAATACCTCAGCATGCTGAGTGGCATCGTGTTCTTTACCCATCAAGTTGGTTCATTTTTCGGTGGATGGCTGGGTGGTGTGAACCATGACGTGACAGGTAATTATGACTTGATTTGGCTGTTTTCCATTATTCTGAGTGTTTTTGGCGTACTGGTACATTTCTTTGTCGATGAAAAGGCGGTTGTCCATGACTAATTCATTTTTATGGCTCAAGTGTGGTATCGGCATTAGCATCGTTGCTTTGTTTGCTCTGGCGATTAGCCTTTGGCTGAATACGCCTGACCTGTTTGAGTATTTTAATCAGGCGTTTTGCGCACATTAAATCTGTATATTTTGAGCTCAATATTTCATTATAAAAGAAAAGCAATACAATCATTAGCTTAGTATTTTTTAAATTTTTTCATAAGTTTAGAACTTCTTTTAATTTTAAGATTACACATATTTTGATTACATTTTCTCTAGACCCCATATCTAGAGAAAATAATCAAAATGACCGCATTAACCCAACTTTCACAAGCGATTCATGATGCCCCGCGTTGGCATCAACCTGAACAATTTCAAAATCCAGAAGAAATACAAATTATCCCACTGGCGGAAGAAGCCTTAGGTGCTGTGGTTTTTGGTTTAGATGCCCGTAAAGCCCAAGCAGGAGAAACCATTTATCGCTTAAAACAAGCTTTGGCTGAACATCTAATTTTAATTTTTAAAAACCAAACTTTGGATGATCTGCAATATTTAGCCTTTGCTAGCTATTTTGGTTCTATTTTCCGTCCAAGTGCAGACAATCCTGTGCTGGCTAGTCAGTCTGACACTGGTGTTCCACCCGATGTGGTTCCTGTTTCCAATGCGGTCGGTCAAGGCGACTACACCGGCCATGGCGAACTCACCCCACATGCCGATCACCAGTGGACACCTCTTCCCTCTTTTGGCTCTCTGCTCTATGCCCTTGAGCTTCCTCAAGACGGCGGACAAACCTCTTGGTTCAATACCATCAAAGCCTATGATGCGCTTTCCGATGACGTCAAAAAGCAGATCGACCAGCTACAGCTGATTACTTATAACCCGTTCGTCCGTGCGCAAAGGAATACAGGCAATATGGGTTATGGAGACAGCCCTTATTATCGCTTTAAAGATCAACCCATTTTAGGTCATGCCTATCCGCATCCCTTAGTCCGCACACATCCAGAATCTGGGCGTAAAGCGCTTTGGCTCAATACCCGTTCGGAAGTTGAATTACTCAATGTCGATGATAGCGAAGGCAGTGAACTGATTGCTACACTTCGTACGCACATCCTCAAACCTGAGTTTCGCTATGAACATCACTGGGAAACTGGAGATATTGTATTTTGGGATAATCAGGTGACACTACATTCACGTCGCCCCTTTCCTGTCGATCAACGTCGCTTACTCAAACGTATCAGCCTTGCAGGTGGACGTCCGTACTAGGCGACAAATAAAATGAATAATTCATTGGTATGACACCAAAATGTCACGATTGTTTTAGATAATCTGTTAAAAAACCGATAAAAAAGCCCATCAAACAATGTACGACTGATCAGTAAAGGCATTTCAATAGAATGCATTTACTGTTGGGCTATTCTCAACGGAGTCTTACTGTTTAAATCGAATTTTTGGAGTTCTTTCTGTTCTTTTGTTTAGCCAAAGAAAATGCCAGTCAGTTTCTTAACTGCCTGGCATTACAACTTTTAAGTGGGCTTTCTAGCTCTATGGCTTAAGCATTGCGTTTCGCAAAGTCATCCATAAAATTCACTAGCGCTTGAACGCCTTCTAGTGGAACCGCATTATAAATACTTGCGCGCATCCCACCAACTGAGCGGTGACCTGCAAGGTTCAACAAATGGTTTTCTTCTGCTTCTTTAAGGAAAAGTTTCTCTAAATCTGGATTCGCTAAAGTAAACGGCACATTCATAATTGAACGGTTTTGCACAGCTATTGGGTTCGCATAAAAATCGCTTGCATCGATATAACCATAAAGCAGTTTCGCCTTTTCAAGATTCACTTTATGAATCGCCTCAACACCGCCTTGTTCAAGCAACCATTCAAACACCAGACCGGATAAGTACCATGCATATGTCGATGGTGTATTGACCATCGAATCATTCTTCGCCTGTGAAGCGTATTTCAAGATGCTTGGAATTTCAGGTTTGGCTTGATCTAGCAGATCTTCACGAACAATAACCAAGGTTAAACCCGCTGGGCCAATGTTCTTTTGCGCGCCTGCATAGATGATACCAAATTTAGTGACATCAACAGGTGCAGACAAAATACTTGAAGACAGGTCTGCAACCAATGGCGCATTGGTTTCTGGAATAGCCGCAAACTGAAGACCACCAATCGTTTCATTGTCAACATAATGCACATAAGCCGCATCTTGAGATAAGTTCCAAGTGCTTGAGTCTGCAATGGCAAGTTTTCCATCAATTTGCGTACCCGCTTCAATGACGTTGATATCGCCATAGCGCTGCGCTTCTTTCAGTGCTTTCTCAGACCAAATTCCAGTATGGATATAGTCCGCTTTGCTGTTTTTACCCAACAAATTTAAAGGAATCGCGGAGAACTGAAGTGAAGCACCACCTTGAAGGAACAAGACTTTATAGTTCTCTGGAATGTTCATGAGTTTACGTAAATCTGCTTCTGCTTTTTCAGCCACAGCGACATAGTCTTTACTACGGTGACTCATTTCCATGATGGAAAGACCCTTGCCTTGCCAATCAAGCATTTCAGCTTGTGCTTTTTCTAAAACGGCAGTAGGTAATGCAGCAGGACCAGCACAGAAGTTGTACGCGCGCATGATTTTTCCTTTCAAAGTGAAACACAATAAAATGATGGCATTTAACCACAGATAGTCAGTGCTTGCAGTAAATTCAACTGAAAATATTTCAATGTAATCTCACCTTTACAGTCAAAAACTCAATCAAGATCAACGATCCAGTTTTAACTCAGCACTCCTCAATCAATTACAGCAGCGCTTTCCCATTTACCTAAGCTCAAACGAAAGCATTCCCTTTGCTTAAAAATGTCGCTAATCTATTGATATACATTTGCAAATTAAACAATTCAGTAACTGAGTCAGCATTCAGAACAGTTAGATTATGCGTATAATGTGCAAAACATAGAAAAGAGTCGTGCTCATGCCACAAAGACTATTCAACATGCTTAATACACCAGCCAACAAATTCTTATTGCGTACATCACTGCCATCAATCTTGTCATTAAGCATGTTCGGTCTCAGTCTCGGAATCAGCTCGACAACTTTTGCCGCATCCATCAGCTATCAACAAGCTGAGCAAAGTGTGTTACAAGACTCGTTTAGCACACAGGCCACCCAAGCCTTACAACAAGCCTCAAAACTAGAAGCTGAAGCGGTCAAAGGTTTGGGGCTACCCCGTATCGATCTGAACGTACGTGCTTATGCTTTTCATAATGAGCTCGATGTGCCTCTGGGTGCACTCAAAAATAATTTAGAACACACACTGACTGATGGTGTAGCCACGAAAATTGATGAGTGGCAAAACACCTATCCAAATTTGGGCGATTTAAGTGGTTTAGAGCAAGGCATTGATCAAACCATCCACAAAGGTGTCGGGCTTATTCCAAATAGCTCGCAAATTACCTTAGAAGATCAAGTCATACGCCCGACGATTTCTGCAATGATGCCGCTTTATACAGGTGGGTTAACCTCAAGTGCGAAACAAGTCGCCAATATCAAAGCCAAACGTAGCGAACTCAACAGCAAACAACAGCAAGACCTACAACGCTTTGAGCTGATTCAAGCCTATTTCAATGTTCAACTGCAAAAACAGTTGCTCGCGTCTAGCCAATATAATTGGCATGCAATGCAAAAACACTATGACAATGCTCTTAAACTTGAACAACAGGGCTTTATTAGTAAAGGCCAGCGCATGCAATTTGAAGTCGCAAAAAACAATGCACAGCGCAGTGAGCAAGCCAGTCAGACCAATTTAAAAGCCAGTTTATTTCAGCTGAATAACCTTTTACAAAGCAGCCAAATTACTGAGCTCACCACACCACTCTTTATTAACAATACCCAAAACCAAGATTTAAATACTCTACTCAAGTCATATGCAAATCAATCGGCTTTAGTACAAAAACTGCAAATGGACACCCAACTGGCACAAGCCAATGTCACGGCACAAAACGCTGCCAAGAAACCCCATATTTTTGCCTTTGGTGAATACAGTCTGGATGACAAAAATAACTGGATCGTTGGCTTAGCCGCACAGTACAATCTGTTTTCAGGCATTGATAAAAACAAAAATGTCCAAGCAGCTGAATTACAACGCTATGCTTCTGAACTGATGACAGCACGAACTAAACAAGAAATTGAAAATGTGATTTATAAATCGTATAGCGAAGCCACCACAGCGCAGCAAAGTGATCAGTTATTACAGCAAAATATAAAAGCAGCGCAAGAAAATTTACGTATACAAGAACTGTCCTTTAAAGAAGATATGGGAACGGCGACACAAGTGATCGATGCACAAAATATGCTCAGTGCTTTAAAAGCTGAAACCGCACTGAATGCCTATAAATATGTCATGTCATTGGCGACGCTTCTACAAAGTCATGGTTCGATCCATCAGTTTCAAACCTATCTTCTGCAACCCAATACACGATTTATTCGTTAATTCTTTGATGAGAGCCATTTAATGAATCAAGATCAAAACCAATCTGATCCACAAAAACCTGAAAAACAAGAAGATCAAACGGTGCCATCAACAGAGGAATTAACCACAAATGATACTCAAGAGCAGGCACAGACTGAGAGCGAACAGACTGAGCCAGCATTAGCCAATACAAACACCGAGCAAAAGTCCAAAGCGATCAAGCTAATTGGGGGGCTTGCTCTCATCATTCTATTCATCGTGATTGCTTTTGGACTGTGGAAGGCCTATCAACCGAAAACGGTTGAAATCCAAGGTCGGGTTGAGGCAGAAACGATCCATGTTAGCACCAAAGTCCCAAGTCGAATTGATGAAATTTATGTACATGACGGACAAAAGATCAGTAAAAACCAAGAACTCGTTCGACTGTATAGCCCTGAAGTCGATGCCAAAAAACAGCAAGCATTGGCCAGCTTACAGGCTGCTTTAGCACTCCAGTCCACTGCTGACCGTGGCTCTCAGGAAGAAAATATTGCGAGTTTATACGCCAACTGGCAAGCACTGAAAGCACAGCAAACTTTGGCACAAACCACCTATCAACGTGGTGCAAACTTGTACCAACAAGGCGTCATTTCACGCCAACGTCGCGATGAAATGCATGCCGCAGCACAATCAGCCGCTCAAATGACAGAAGCCGCATATCAACAATATGCTCGGGCTGAACGTGGCAGTACTCCACAGCAAAAAAGTTCAGCAGATGCGCAAGTGCAAATTGCAAAAGCAGCTGTTGCTGAAGTCAATGCACTTGAAGCTGAAACCAAACTACTCTCGCCCATTGACGGTACCGTGTCTAAAACCTATGGCAAACCTTCTGAATTGGTGGCGATGGGGGTACCAATTGTGAGTATTATTCAAGATCACGAGCTTTGGGTATCACTGAATATTCGTGAAGACCAATACCCCAACATCTATCAAGCAAAACAAATTGAAGGCTTTATTCCAGCCTTAAACCTGAATACCAACTTTAATATTAAGAATATTGATGCCGAAGGCGAATTTGCCACCATTAAGACCACACGCCAAACAGGAGGTTATGACATTCGTAGCTTTAAAGTTCATTTGACGCCTGCGCAAGCCATTCCAGACCTAAAAGTTGGCATGAGTGTGTTGTTTAAAGTCAAAGAGAGCAAATAATGCTAAGCGGGCTACTGCGGGAACTGAACTATTTACTGAAGCATAAGTGGGATCTATGTTTAGTCACGCTTGCCCCACTGTTTATTATCGTGCTGTTTTCCAGCATGTTTGCCCAAGGTAAACCCGAACATTTGCCTATTGCGATTATTGACCAAGACCAAAGTGAACTGAGCCAAAATATACAGCACTACTTAAGACTCAACCATACTTTAGATGTCGCCATCGTCAGTGATCAAAATACCGAAGTCGAAAAGTTACTGAACCAAACCAAAGTTTGGGGTTACGTCAGTATTCCCAATGGTGCTGAACAACGTTTTGTTCAAGCTAAAGATGCTGAAATCAGCATTGCCTATAACCAAAGTTACTTTAGTGTGGGGAACACCATTTCATCAGCTATGTTACTCAGCACAGTTGAAGCCATGGCAGACTATGCCGGTGAAAGCTATTTAGAAAATACTCTTCCTTATTTAGATGTGCCTACACCACACGTTAAAATTTCGACCTTATACAATCCAAATTTGAGTTATGAGTTCTATTTAGAACCCTTTATGATTCCTGCAATTTTGCATTTACTGCTCTGCTGTTGTGTCGCATTTTCAGTCGGTCAAGAATTTAAGTTTCATACAGCGCAAAATTGGCTAAAGAAGCAATCTGCTTTTAAAGCCATCCTCACTAAAAACCTAACCTATGTACTTATTTTTAGCTTATGGACATGGGCGTGGATGTTTTGGCTGATTGAGGTTCGCGGTTGGTTTGTTGCAGGTCAGCTTTGGTTGATCATGTTGGCACAGCTTTTATTTTATAGCGCCTATGCCTTGATCAGTAGTACCATTGTTTTAGCCACCAACAACTTATCCAAAACCTTTGGTTTAATTGCTGTGTATGGTGGCTCTTCGCTCAGTTTTGCAGGAGTGACCCTCCCCTTAAATAACGCACCACTATTTACCAAATTTTGGGCCAATATTATTCCTTACACACCTTATGCCAAACTACAAACCGAACAATGGGTCATTGGTAGCCCAATCAGTTCATCGCTGTTGCCTTTACTCATACTTATCCTCTATGTGGTCTTTTACGCTGTGACCTCTGTCCTGCTGCTCAAAAAAAGAATCAAAGGAGCAGTATCATGAAGTCATTTTTGCACTATTACCTCAAGACATTTAAAGACATCATCGCCAATCAGTCGATTTTAACCACGCTCATCCTCTCGGTGATTTTCTATAGTGTTTTCTATCCGACTGCCTACAAAGCACAGCAAGCAGAAGCTTTGCCCATTGTGATTGTGGATGAAGAACAAAGTACCGTGACCAATAACATCATTCAGCAAGTTTCGCTCAGTCCAAATGTTGAAGTGAAGGCTGTGACCGGCAATTTCCTCGATGCTAAAAATATGATTAAACAAAAGCAAGCCGATGGTATTTTGCTCTTACCCGAAAATCTTTCCAACAGTCTTCGGCATGGCGAAGTCGGTGGGATTGGGCTCTATCTCAGCGCGGCAAACTTTTTAAAAACCAAGCAAATTGGGCTAGGTCTCGCTACCTCAATTGAAAATGCTGTACGCGAGCATGTGGAAAAATTTGGCAATATTTCGCACTTTTCTCCAGCCATTTCCATTCATCAAACACCGCTTTTTAACACCATGTCGGGTTATGGCAGTTATATTTTCCCAGCCATTGCTCCGCTGATTATTCATCAAACCATCGTGCTCGGTTTAGGGATGTTATTGGCCGGATACCGCGAACAGAAATGGCGACCAACGACGACAGAATTTTTTGCGATTTTTTGCGCCATTCTGACCATTGGTATGCTCGGTTGTTTATATTTATTTGGCTTTATTTATTGGTTAAATGACTACCCACATGGGGGAAATTTTAGTGGCATGTTACTGGCCGTGCCGATTTTTATAGGCTGTATCGTGGCTTTAGGCATGTTGATTTCAACATTTTTCGATATGCCTGAGCGTGCAGGACATGTCATTGTATTTACCTCAATTCCGCTATTTCTACTTTCAGGAACAGCATGGCCACACGCCGCAATGCCCGCTTGGATGCAATACTTGGGCAATGTTTTGCCATCGACCCAAGGAATTCAAATGTTTATTCAACTAAACCAAATGGGCGTACCAACTGTACTTATTCTGCCTAAACTACTCTATCTCTTTGTGTTTGGTATAGTTTGCGCAGCATTTGCTTATTGGCGTCTCAAGCATCGCTAAATTTTAGAACGTATTGATAGCAATCCTACCCATTTAATCCGTTGAAGCCCCATAAAGTTTGACATCAAAGCTGCGAATTTTTGTGCTTCCGCCGGCTTTGTCAAAACCAATATCGTATTGAACTAGGTTTTTATTGCTATAAGCATACTCATAGGTAACTGCATACAAACTTGGTTTTTCCGTCGATTTTTCAATGTGTTTCGATACAATTTTTTGAGTCGTTATGGCTTGTTTAGGAATCGATTTTGCAAATTTTCGCATGTCTTTTTCATGAGTTTTAAATTCACGCTGTAACTCTGGCTCAAAATAAGTATAGAGCTGTGGAAAATCCCCCTGAGTAAAGGCTTGATAAGCTTGCTGAGCCACTTTCTCTTGAGCAGGGCTCGGATTTGGGATCGAATCCAATGCCTGTTGTCCCAATTTATCACACGCTGTTAAAGCCAACGTACAACTCAAAACCAGTAATTTTGCTTTCATAAAATCTTATCCACCACTAGGTCATCGCCAATATGAAAAAGGACGCCGAAGCGCCCTTTTCTTTTTCATTCAGTTAGTCTTCGTTCGATGTATTGGTATCTGTTGTATTTTCAGATGCATCTACATTTACTTCGTCAACCACAGTTTCTTCAGTTGTTTCAATAGAAGCATCAAAAATATCATCTTCGACTTCAACGGCTTCAACAGCAACGACACCGACCAAGATTTCTTCATTACCTAAACGAATCAGACGTACACCTTGTGCATTACGACCCGTTCTAGCAACTTCAGAGGCACGAGTACGAACTAAAGTACCACCATCAGAAATCAACATCAGCTCTTTAGATTCATCAATGGCAACCGCACCGACCAACTCACCGTTACGTTCAGATGTTTTGATTGCAATGACGCCTTTACCACCACGTTTCTTGGTTGGGAAGTCATCCACTGGCGTACGTTTCCCATAACCATTTGCAGAAGCACACAGTACTTCGCCAGTTTCAGGTACAACAACTAATGAAACAATACGGCTCGCCACATTTAAATCAGAAGATTCTTCATCATCTGAATCTGTGTCAGTTTCAACATCATCTTCGGCCTGGGCTGCAGCTAAAGTTACACGCATACCACGCACCCCTTTTGCAGTACGTCCCATCACACGTGCATCAGTTTCAGAGAAGCGGATTGCTTTACCTTCATTTGAGAACAACATAATTTGCTGCTCGCCATCGGTGATTGCAACACCAATCAAGGTATCTTCTTCTTTCAGCTCAATTGCACGTAAACCATTTGAACGAACATTACTAAATTGCTCTAATTCAACACGCTTGACTGTACCAGACGCTGTTGCCATAAATACAAAGAAGTTCTTACGCATTTTCTCTGCAAGATCAGCAAATTCAACAACTGTTTCATTGTCCAAATCTGTTGTTGAAAGCTCAACACCCAACTCTTTCAATTGCTTACGTAATGCGTCAGAAAGTTCATCAGCATCTTCAGCCAACTCATCGAATGAAGCTTTTAATGCTTCATAATGCGCGTCGATAATACTATTTTCACGTAATGTCGCGACATTGCTACGCACAAAGTTTTTGAACTCAGCTAAGCGTTCTTTAAATTTCTTCGGCGCATCAATCACAGGAAGAATTGCTGTGATTGTCTCATCGGCATCCAGTGGCAATAAGTTCACCATTGGGCGACCTTTTGAACCACGCGATGCTTGAGGCACTTCAAACACTCTCAGGCGATAGACTTTACCGACATTGGTAAAGCACAACACTGTGGCATGGTTAGATGTCACAATCAGATGCTGGATGTAGTCATCTTCTTTCATCGAGGTTGCAGATTTACCACGTCCACCACGACGCTGCGCAGCATAGTCTGAAAGCGGTTGTGTTTTCGCATAACCTGTTTTTGAAACAGTCAGTACCACTTGCTCTTCAGGAATTAAATCTTCACGAGAGAAGTCAATACGAGACTCAACAATTGCGGTACGACGAGCATCACCATATTGTTGCAAAATTAAAGCTAACTCTTCTTTAATCACGCCCATCAATAAATTGAAGTCATTTAAAATCGCTGTGAGTTCAGTAATTTGACCTAAAATTTCAGTATATTCAGCTTGTAACTTGTCTTGTTCAAGACCCGTTAAACGGTGCAAACGAAGTTCAAGAATCGCACCGACTTGCGCAGGCGATAAACGATATATCTGACCATCTAGACCAAACGGACGGCTTGGATCTTCACCTTCAATTTCATCTGGACGTACAGAAACAGAACCTGCTTTTTCGAGCAGCGCAATTACATTGCCTGCTGCCCACTCACCTGCTTGTAAACGTTCACGCGCCTCAGCCGGGTTTGCAGAAGTTTTAATGGTTTCAATGATCGCATCAATATTTGCTAATGCTACCGTCAAACCTTCTAAAATATGGCCACGTTCACGTGCTTTACGCAACTCAAACATGGTACGACGCGTTACCACTTCTTGGCGGTGACGAATAAATGCCGCAACAATGTCTTTCAAGTTCATTAACTTTGGCTGGCCGTTGTCTAAGCACACCATATTAATGCTGAAAGAGTTTTCCAACTGCGTGTTTTGGAATAAGTTATTCACCACAACTTCAGCGTTTTCACCACGCTTTAAGTCAATGGCAATACGCATCCCATCTTTGTCAGATTCGTCACGTAGCTCAGAAATACCTTCCAATTTTTTCTCTTTCACCAACTCAGCGATACGTTCAATGGTTTTCGCTTTGTTGACTTGATATGGAATTTCTGTGAAAACGATCGTGGTACGACCTGTTTTTTGGTCTTCTTCAAAGTGGTATTTACCACGAATATGCAAACGACCTTTACCCGTACGGTAAGCATCAACAATGCCCGCTTTACCGTAAATAATACCACCTGTAGGGAAATCCGGACCCGAAATATATTCCATCAATCCTTCAATTGAAATATTTGGGTTTTCAGCATAGGCCAAACAAGCGTTCACGACTTCAGTCATGTTGTGCGGCGCCATATTGGTCGCCATACCCACAGCAATACCTGTAGTACCGTTAATCAGTAAGTTAGGAATACGCGTTGGCATCACTTGCGGAATACGTTCAGAACCGTCGTAGTTATCTTCCCAATCCACCGTATCTTTTTCAAGATCGGCAAGAATTTCATGAGTCAACTTACGCATACGAACTTCGGTATAACGCATTGCAGCTGCGCTATCGCCATCGACCGAACCAAAGTTTCCCTGACCATCAACCAATTGATAACGCAAGCTAAAGTCTTGAGCCATACGAACAATGGTTTCATAAACAGCAGAATCACCGTGTGGGTGATATTTACCGATCACATCACCAACCACGCGGGCAGACTTTTTATAAGCTTTGTTGTAGTCATTACCCAATTCGTGCATTGCATAAAGCACACGACGATGAACAGGTTTTAGACCATCTCGAACATCTGGCAAAGCACGAGAAACAATCACGCTCATTGCATAGTCAAGATACGAGTTCTTGAGTTCATCCTCAATCGCAATCGGTCTGATTTCCGATACGCTCATGCATACTCCTTATTCTACAAACGTAAAACCGCTTGCATTTATATGTCGTAAAACTTGCAAAATTATTAGTTCAAAATACTGAACTAAAAACTGAAATATAGCCGCAAATTATAGCATAAACACTCTGATTTTTGTGTCACGTCTCCACAGTTAATCTCGTTAATTTTCTTTAATTTAGGGGTTATTTTTTACACATGTATAGGATGTACATTTACAGCTCCATCACATTCCCTATCAGCGTTGCGTAAAATGCAAAAAAGCCCTCATTTTTGAGAGCTTTAAGCCATGTCTTGCCTATCTTTGGACTTACTGATCGATCTCTTGCTTATCGCGCCGCATAATATGAAATGCCACCATAAACAAGCCCAATATTAAAGGAAACTCATATAGCTCCTCCATAAGGTCTTTATATGCAATCTGATGTAAGAAAATTCCACCATAAATGCGACTGTGTTCAATGCCGTCAGAAATAATCAAACCCAACACCGTGAGCAGCATTGCCCAAGCAGGAATCGTCATACTCTTCATTTTTATCGCAATCTCATCGCGCAGTGGTTTAACCAATAACATAAATACGACTGAACCAATCAAAACCACCGAGATGCCACGAAAATATACTTTTGGGACTTCAGGGAAATAGTCTCTACCCCAACTGGTGCTACGCCCAAATAAAAGCAACCACCACAGTACAGCCCAGATCCAAAAATACTTTTTACTCTCAGGCAGACGCATTGGTTGCATGTAAAAATAGCTAAATACAGCAAATATCAATAAAAGTAACGCTTGAATATTTTCCACGCCGCGAACAACAGCACCACCTAAAAGTGGAAACTGTAGATCAGCTAAAAATGGAAAAATTAAACACAGAACAGCAAGGATCAGAACAGACCAAGATACGCGAGTATCAATCAGCAAGATTACAACTCCCAACTTAACAAAAAAAGTTTTATGTAAGTTAAGCTTAAAAATGGATGGCAAATAGTATCATAAATCTGAATATTCAGATGCACACTCAACTTAAGAAATGCTTAAATTTTTATTATTATTTGCAGAATACAAGGACTTAAAATAACAAAATAAATATCAAGTGATTTTGATTTTTTATAATATTGAGATTGATTTACGCACATAAAAAAACGCTCCTGCACATCACAGCTAAGCATTGCTTAAACTGCTTGCACAAAAGCGTTTTTTTGAAACGTTGTCAGGAATTAGATTTTAGCTACTAACTCTGGAACAACGGTATTCAAATCACCTACTAACCAGTAATCTGCTACTGCATTGATCGGTGCTTCTTCGTCTTTGTTGATCGCAACGATCACTTTAGAGTCTTTCATACCTGCTAAGTGCTGGATCGCACCAGAGATACCTACAGCGATATACAGATCAGGCGCAACAATTTTACCTGTTTGACCGACTTGCATGTCGTTTGGAACGAAACCAGCGTCAACCGCAGCACGTGATGCACCTTGAGCAGCGCCCAATTTATCAGCCAATGGATCAAGAACAGTATGATAGTTATCACCTGAACCCACACCACGACCACCTGAAACCACGATACGCGCAGCAGTTAATTCTGGGCGTTCAGATTTTACGATCTCTTCAGCAATAAACTTAGAGATACCAGCATCTTTTGCTTCGCTTACAGCTTCAACCGCAGCAGAACCACCTTCAGCAGCGACAGGGTCAAATGCTGTACCACGTACAGTACCAACAATGATTGCTTCATCAGACTGAACTGTTGCAATCGCGTTACCTGCATAGATTGGACGCTTGAACGTATTTGCAGATTCAACAGCAATGATGTCTGTAATCATGCTGACATCAAGAAGAGCAGCCACACGTGGAAGAATATTCTTACCCGTTGTAGTTGATGCAGCCAATACGTGTTTGAAACCACCTTTAGCAATATCTGCAACCAAAGCTGCAACGTTTTCAGCCAATTGGTTTGCATAAACTGCGTTGTCAGCAAGTAATACTTTGCTTACACCCGCAACTTTTGCAGCAGCATCAGCAACAGCTTGAGCGCCAGAACCAGCAACTAATACAGTGATATCACCACCGATTTTTTGAGCTGCAGCAACAACGTTTAAAGTTGCACCATTTAGTGCTTTGTTGTCGTGCTCAGCGATAACTAAAATACTCATGATTTTATCCTTCTGTATTAGATCACTTTCGCTTCATTTTTTAGTTTTTCTACAAGTTCGTCTACAGACTTCACTTGTACGCCAGCTTTACGTTCAGCAGGCGCTTCAACTTTAACTGTTTTAAGTTTAGTTGTTGTAGAAACACCAAAATCAGCAGGAGACTTCGTATCCAGCGGTTTTTTACGCGCTTTCATGATGTTTGGAAGAGCAGCATAACGTGGCTCGTTCAAACGTAAGTCAGTGGTGATGATCGCTGGAAGTGCAAGTTCAACAGTTTGTAAACCACCGTCGATTTCACGAGTTACTTGTACTTTGTCGCCATCAACTTTAACTTCAGAAGCAAAAGTACCTTGACCTGCACCTAGAAGCGCACCAAGCATTTGGCCAACTTGGTTAGAGTCATCATCAATTGCTTGCTTACCAAGTAGAATCAACTGAGGTTGTTCAGCGTCAACAACGCCTTTCAACACTTTCGCAATTTCTAAAGCACCCAGTTGGCTGTCATCAGCTTCAACCAAGATACCGCGGTCAGCACCAAGCGCCATTGCAGAACGGATTTGCTCTTGCGCTTCTTTAGGACCAATAGAAACAACGATGATTTCTGAAACAGTTCCTTTTTCTTTTAAGCGAACCGCTTCTTCCACTGCGATTTCACAGAATGGGTTAATTGACATTTTAACGTTGGTTAAGTCAACACCACTGTTGTCCGGCTTAACGCGAACTTTAACGTTGGCATCAACCACACGTTTTACAGCAACAAGAGCCTTCATGTAATCCTCGGCTGTTTTAGCAAATGTAAATGTTGAGAAAAGTTAGTTTAACTCTTCACTTAAATTTTTTTAGGTGCCCTATCTTGCAATGTGTACGGCATTTCGGTCAAGTCACAATTCACCAAAGAGCTGTAAAAATGCGTAAATTTAGCTGAACGACGCGTTCATACTTTTTTGTACGCACTATATTTGCACAAAATCGCACTCAGATTAAGTTATGATTTTTATTATATTTTTATCTGATTTACATTATTCAAAGATTTGATTTCTTTTCTCTAATATTCACCATGAAATAGATGATTGACTGTCTGTTCACATCTTTATCAGGCTTCACAAATCTGTCATTTAAGATAGATCACGCAGCCTTAGATTCAAATACTCATTATTCTAGACATACGATGACACAATATTGCTGCTTTATTAGGCGATCTGAAAAACTTCCTCAAAAAAAAGCATGTCATTCTGACATGCTTCTCTCAGTTTAATTCGCAATCAGCCATGTCGCGGCCAATGCCAGCAGACCACCTGAAGTACCATCAATCCATTTTTGCTTACGTTCATCTATTGGGGACTTCTGTGTCAGTTTTGCAAAAACCAGACTCAAACTACAGTAGACCACAAAAATCATCGCGATAAAGAGTAAAGATAAAATCAAACCTTGACTGACAGTGTTGGCAGATTTATCGATAAATTGCGGCAAGATTGCAAAATAGATAAGCATACCTTTAGGATTTAATAGTGCGGTAAAAAAGCCTTTTTTGATCGGGTTATTTTCCGTTTTTCGGTCTAGTTGCAATTTTTTAGTGCTAAAAACCGACTTTAATAAACCAAAGGCCAAATACAACAAATAGGCAATACCCAGCCAGCGGATGGTTTCAAACAAAAGCGGGAAAGACACAATAATGGCAGCAATACCCAAAGCCACTAAAATTGAATGTAGTAAATAGCCTGTACATACGCCGATAGTCGCCATCATGCCTGCTTTTGCATCTTTGCCCATAACTTGAGACAGAATAAATAACATATCTGGCCCAGGTGTAAAAATTAGTGGCAGCACGGTCAGTGCAAAGAGTACATATACAGACATTTCCTTTCCCCTTTCATCCATTAGAAAGTGAAAATTAGTATGTGCGAAATAATACAAAATTGGCTTTCAATTTATTCTATAATAAAACGTATTTTTCAAATTATATTCTAAGATATGAAACAATCACCAAAGTCTGTGCGCATAAAACTTGACCGTATTGATAAAAATATCATTCGCCACTTACAAGACAATGGCCGCATTCAAAATAATGACTTAGCACGAGAAATCGGTCTATCACCGTCTTCATGCCTAAGACGCGTCAAACTATTAGAAGAAGCGGGTGTTATTCAAAATTATACTACAGTGGTCGATCCACAAAAAATTGGCCTTCAACTGATTCTGTTCTCGCGTATTTGGCTAGTCGGTCAAGATGCCGAAACCATCGACACCTTTATTGAAGCCATGAAAGAGCTCCCTCAAGTCATGGAATGCTACATTATTTTAGGGGAATGCGATGCAATGCTGAAAGTTGTAGTACCTGATTTAGAAAGTTATCGCGAGTTCCAATCCACACATTTGACCAAAAAGAATGGCATTACCAGTGTCAAAACAGACTTGCCAAGTCAAATCATTAAACAAAGTTTCCAACTCCCGCTTGATGAAATCTAATGTCAGCGCATTTAAATTTTGCGATAGAAACGGCGCGTTTACGTCTAAGAGCTTGGCGCGCAGATGACTTTCCTGCATTTGCGCAGTTAAATGCCGATGCTCAAGTGATGCGTTATTTTCCTAGTCCACTCACGCAAACACAAAGCGATGCCCTTGTGCAAACGTTTCAGCAATTCATCAATCAAAATGGTTGGGGCTTTTGGGCAGTCCAACTGAAGCATAGTCAGGAGTTCATTGGATTTACAGGCTTACATGCTCAACCTGAGTGCTTTGATTTTTCACCCTGTGTCGAAATTGGTTGGCGATTGGACTCGAAGTTTTGGCATCAGGGTTATGCCACAGAAGCTGCACAGGCTTGCCTATATTTTGCTTTTTCGGTTTTAAAACTGGATGAAGTTGTTGCTTTTACCGCAGTTCAAAATAGGGATTCTGAAGCGGTAATGAAACGTCTCGGCATGCAACATCGTGGCTATTTTAATCATCCTAAACTCGATCAAAATAGCCCACTGCTTCGACATACACTCTATGCCATTAAGCCAACTGACTTTCTAAAAAATCACGATGAATATGACTTAAATCAATCAATTCATATTGTCCAAGATTAAAAATTTTCCAGACTTCAAGAAAGTCGTCTTTTAAATCAATGCTATTTGAGGGCTGTACAGTCGCTTGCCACTGTAAATCGGAAATCCATAAATAGTATTGCCCAGTCTCTGCATTAAAAGCCTGAACTTTACCTGCTGCATTGACGCCTTGAACAAATGCATTTTCAGGCAGTACAGGCTCAATATTGGCTAAACTAATTTCAACAAAGTGTTTGACCTGACGCAAACCATAGCCCGCAAAAATATCTTTTTGCGCGGAGCTGAGTTGATCATACTTTGCTTGTATATCTGAAATCATATACTGACCTATTTTCACATTTGTCATCTTCAATATAAGCTTAAATCTACCGTTTCATTAAACTGGAACATTAAGCCCATCCTCTTTTAAGTTTATACTCTATTTTTTGCCGATTTATTATTCTACAAAAGTTCATAATCACACTTTTTCTAACAAAAGTGAGCGATCATTGCCACTTATTGATCAAGTTGATTCAAGCAAGAATAATGCCGAATCTCACAGACCGCCCTAGTGCGTACATGCGTACAATAGTTATCTACGAATGTGTTTACGGCATTTCTTCTGACCTTTGGCATTTAACCTAAAACACAGCGCTATAGTGCATGCATTATGTGACACTATTTTTAAAGTATGAATGAACTAAGTTTTCACCTTTTGCTGTGCTCGTGGATGCGTCTGATCATACACTTGAGCCAGTCTGTCAAAATCGACATGGGTATAAATTTGGGTGGTACTTAAGTTACTGTGGCCTAACATTTCCTGCACTGCACGCAAGTCACCACTGTTTGACAGCATGTGACTAGCAAAACAATGACGGAGTAAGTGCGGATGCAGATCGATATTTACGCCTGCACGCTGTGCCTGAAACTTGACCCGATTTTCAATCTGGCGCATCCCCAAAGGATTGCCCTTTTGAGTAATAAAAACTTGTGCATCGGGCACAAAATCACCATTCCACAGCGGATAAATTGTCAGCCATTTCATTACTGCATCTTTGGCTTTAGAACCAAAAGGCACAACCCGAGTTTTATTCCCCTTACCTGTAATACGCAGTAACTGTCGGTTAAAGTCGATATCTTTAATTCTTAAGCCTTGCACTTCCGCTAAACGTAATCCACTGGCATAAAGCAACTCTAGCAAAGCTTTGTCTCGATACCACATTTGCTGTTCGACGTCTTTCTCAGGCAAGGCCTGATCCAAAATTTGATTGATGGTTTCAATATCCACTAACCCTGGTAAAGGGCGAGGTTTACGTTTGAGTTGAAAGTCATCGGCAGGATTAAATGCCAAATGTTGCCCCTGCTCAGCCCATTTCATAAACTGACGAATAGAGGACAACATCCGCTGTAAACTACTAGAGCTCAACTGTTGATATTCAACTTTTTGCGCAATAAATTCGCGTAAATCAGTGGCTTCAACATCGCCCAACTCAAGTTTTTTCTGTTTGCAAAATAGCAGAAAATCAGACACATCTCGTTCATAGGCCTGCAAAGTATGGGCAGACTGATTTTGTATTTCTCGTTGTTTTAACCACATCGCGAGCAGTTGCATGGGCTCAAAAGTCACAAGTCAGCCTCTATAGTTCTATTCGGTGAAAGGTTGATTAGCTTTTGCATAGTAGCACTGTCTCAGCTCTTTATATGCCTATGTTCATTTTTCATAAAAAAAGCACTGATGAATCAGTGCTTTTTTTATGACGCTAAACTTAGTTTTGATAGTAACTCAGATCGATACGTCCTTCGTAGACATTTGAGGTTGGACCCGTCATCCAAACCACATCACCTTCACGCCATTCGATATGTAACTTACCACCTGCGAGCTCAATCTCAACAGATGAATCGAGTAAACCACGGCGCATACCTGAAATCGCAGCCGCACAAGCTCCTGTTCCACAGGCCAAGGTTTCACCTACTCCACGTTCAAACACTCGTAAGCGCGCATGCTTTTCATCAATGATTTGCATAAACCCTGCATTCACACGCTGCGGAAAACGCTCATGCGATTCAACCTGAGGCCCTAGACGTGCAACATCAGCTGTGATCACGTCGGGAACGATGGTAACTGCATGAGGGTTACCCATATTCACCACATCAATGGTCAAGTGCTCATTGTTCGCCAAAGCAATGTCATACAATGCTTCAGGAGCATCCGCAATAAATGGAATTTCCTGCGGCAAGAATTTTGGATAACCCATATTCACGCGTACCCAGCCATTTTGACCAAGTTCGGGTTCTACAATTCCAGCCTTGGTTTGTACTTTAATCTTGGTCTTTGTAGTGAGCTGACGCTCATGTACAAAACGCGCAAAGCAGCGCACGCCATTACCACATTGTTCAACTTCAGAACCATCGGCATTGAAAATTCGGTATTTGAAATCGACATTAGGTAAATCAGGTGGCTCAACTATCAACAACTGATCAAAACCAATGCCGAAATGGCGATCCGCCAATCGCTGAATCGTGACAGTATCAAGGAATGCTCTTTGGCTGATTAAATCAACCACCATAAAGTCATTGCCTAGACCATGCATTTTGGTAAATTCTAATAACATCTTGAATTATCCTTCAGGCAATAAACGTTCTTTGTCCCAAAGCGACTCAATGGTTTCACGCTCACGAATCAAATGTGCGTTTTCACCATCCACCATTACTTCAGCGGCACGACCGCGACTATTGTAATTTGAACTCATGACAAAACCATAAGCGCCAGCACCCAATACCGCCAGTACGTCATTTTCTTTGAGTGCAAGCACACGCTCTTTACCCAAGAAATCACCTGTTTCACAAATCGCACCAACCACATCCCACTCTTTTGCCTCGACATCTGAACGCGGGGTAACGGGCTGAATATCCATCCATGCTTCATACAGTGCAGGACGAATCAAGTCGTTCATGGCTGCATCAATAATCGCAAAGTTACGGTGAATGGTCGGTTTGAGTAAATCAACTTTGGTCAGGAGGACCCCTGCATTTGCCGAAATACTACGTCCTGGTTCCATATACACTTTCAAACCCAATTTTTCTAAAGCGGGCTTCATTGCATTGGCATATTCAAAAACGGTAGGCGGTACTTCATCTTTATAGGTCACGCCTAAACCACCACCAATGTCGATGTGTTTCAACTGAATACCCATGGTTTTCAGCTGATCGATCATCACAATCACACGATCTAGCGCATCCACAAAAGGCTGTGTTTCGGTCAACTGGGAACCAATATGGCAGTCAATACCAATAATATCTAAATTCGGCAGCGTTGCAGCATATTGATAGGTTTCAAACACCGTATCTGAAGGAATACCAAATTTATTTTCTTTTAAGCCTGTTGAAATATAAGGATGCGTTTTCGCATCTACATCTGGATTGACTCGCAGTGAAATGGGTGCTTTTTTACCGAGCTTCGCCGCAACTTTTTGAATCCGATCTAGCTCTGCATGGGACTCGACATTGAAGCATGCAATACCCACTTCTAATGCTTTTTGAACATCGATCTCAGTTTTACCCAAACCCGAAAAGACAATTTTAGAAGCATCACCACCCGCTTTTAGTACACGAGCCAATTCTCCGCCGGTCACAATATCAAAACCTGCACCGAGCTTCGCAAGGACATTCAATACCGCAATGTTTGAGTTTGACTTAACCGCAAAGCAAATTTGATGATCGATAAAGTCAAAAGCACGATCCATCTCTGTAAAGTGTTTTTCAAAAGTCGCTTTTGAATAAACATACAGTGGTGTACCAAATTGCTGCGCAAGCTGTTGCAGCGAGCATTGCTCAGCGTGCAAAACCCCATGATTGCGGGTAAAACTCATGAATGTATCCTTTCTATGAAGCGTTTAAGGTATTAAGGCTGATTGGTTTCAACTGAAGGTGCAGCAAATTCTTGCTTCACGGGCGCTGTATCTTCCTTTTGTGCAGACGGCTTAGATGCTGCGTCTTTATAAAGCAAATATTTCGCTCGCTTGTCGTAGTTTGGATCATTTGGCATATGTAATGTACCAGACTGACCACAACCGACGAATGCAGTACTCATCACCAAGACACTGATGCAGCAAATGACAGAACGCATCTGATCACCTATTTGATATTTTGAAGAAGTATAACCTGATCAACATACATGACCAAACCACTAAGCGCTAAAGATTATAGTGAGTTAAAAAAAAACGCCAGTTAAAGACTGGCGTTTTTTTTAAATGGTATCGATTATTTATGTTTCGGTTTGTAGAAACCAAAATAACCAATAATCAAAATGATGAACCAAATTGGACTCACCATTAAAGCTTTCATGGTATCGGCTTCTAGTGATAACACATAGATCACGCCAATGAAGAAAACGATCACAAACCAACAGGTAAACAGACCACCTGGTAGTTTAAAAGTCGATTTTGCATGTAACTCTGGACGTGTTTTGTAATACACAATGTAGCTCCAGATAATCATGATCCAGACGCAGATAAACAAAATCGTCGACAGTGTAGTTGCCAAAGTAAAGGCTTCAACAGTATTTGGTACAAAGTACTGTAGTGCAGCACCTAACAATAAACAAATTGCTGAAAAGTACAATGCATTTGCAGGAACAGCACGCTTGTTTAAGTGGCCAAATGCTTTTGGCCCTTGATCTTCACGTGACAAACCAAACAACATACGCGACGTTGAAAACACACCACTGTTCATTGATGACATCACAGAAGATAACACCACCAAGTTCATGATGATTGCTGCTGCTGCAATACCCGCTTGACTAAACAAGTTCACAAAAGGCGAAACCGCAGGATCAATCACGTTCCATGGTGTCACAGACATTACAATCACTAAAGACAGCACATAGAAAACAATGATACGAATTGGAATCGAGTTCACCGCTTTAGGCAAATTCTTTTCAGGGTCTTTGGTTTCAGCAGCCGTGGTACCGACCAGCTCTACACCTACAAAGGCAAAGATCGCAATTTGGAAACCAGCAAGGAAGCCTGTCACGCCTGTTGGGAACATTCCTCCATGTGACCAAAGATGACTAAATGATGCAATTTCACCAGTCGTTGAAGTGAAACCTGTAAAGATCATCCATAAACCAACGGCAATCAACACCACAATGGCAATAATCTTAATCAGTGCAAACCAGAACTCTAGCTCACCAAACAGTTTCACCGTGACCAAGTTCAAGCCCATGATGAACACAATGGCCGCAACACTGATCATCACCCCTTCCCCAGGTGTGAACGGCATCCCTCCATTAAAGAACTGAAGGTAATAAATAATGGCTGATAAGTCCGCGATACCAATCGTGATCCAACATAACCAATAGGTCCAACCAACGAAATAGCCTGCCCACGGCCCAATCAAATCGGTAGAGAAATCGATAAACGATTTGTACTTCAAGTTAGACAGCAGTAATTCGCCAAGCGCGCGCATGACCAAAAACACCATAAAACCAATAATCATGTAAATGATTAAAATAGATGGCCCAGCGAGACTAATCGTCTTCCCCGACCCCATAAATAAACCCGTACCAATCGCACCGCCAATCGCAATGAGTTGTAAATGGCGGTTGGATAAACTCCGTTTTAAATCACCTTGTTCAGAGGTCGATTCTGTATTTTCTAAACTCATTCTTGATGTCATCTTTTATTTCCAGTCGCCAAAATTACCCGAAAAGAACAAAAAAATAAAAATAAAATTGTATTAATCTATATTTTCAACATCTTTTGAAAAGTTAATTAATTTTTCTTATATTTAACACGACAACGGACACGTAAAAGTTCCTGTTGAAAAAATCAGCAAAACACTTGTCAAAAATAAATTTCCGTGTAACAAATACAACAAGACTAAAAATCAATAAAAAATCGTGCAGGAAGCATGACTGTGGCATATCAATTGCTTAATAAAACTCAAAATTTTTCTAGAAATTTCAAGTTTTAAAACATAGAGGACTAAAAGAAAAAATGAATACACAAAGTTTACAAACTTTTATGGAAACCATCAGTGGTTGGGTCTGGGGACCCTATATGTTGGTCCTCATTGTCGGAACAGGGATATTCCTCACATTACGCTTGTTCTTCTGGCAAATCCGCATGTTACCTCTGGCCTTTAAACAGGTATTTGGCAAACATGACCAAGCACATTCTCATACTGGAGATATTTCCCACTTTGCATCCCTCATGACAGCACTCTCTGCCACCATTGGTACGGGTAATATCGCTGGTGTTGCAACCGCTTGTGTCCTTGGTGGCCCAGGTGCGGTGTTTTGGATGTGGATGACAGCCCTGTTCGGTATGGCAACCAAATATGGTGAAGGCGTACTGGCAGTTAAATACCGAATCAAAAATGAAAAAGGTGAAATGTCTGGCGGTCCAATGTACTACATTGAACGCGGCCTAAAATGGAAATGGTTAGCACTGATTTTTGCGCTATTTGGCACCTTGGCGTCTTTTGGGATTGGCAGTTCAGTACAATCCAACACAGTTGCGCTCGCTGTTGAAAACAGTACGGGAGTTGCAACATGGATCACAGGTATCGTCATTACGGTATTTTCTGCTTTAGTTATTTTAGGCGGGATTAAATCTATTTCTAAAGCCGCTTCTTTCATCGTTCCGATTATGGCGATTGGCTATGTCCTCGGTGGCCTCATTATTATCTTCAACCATCTTGAACTCGTCATGCCTGCACTTGAACTGATCTTCCGTGATGCCTTTACGGGTGAAGCTGTAGCAGGTGGCGCAATTGGTGCTGTCATTCGTTACGGTGTCGCTCGTGGCGTCTTCTCAAATGAAGCAGGGATGGGTTCGGCGCCGATCGCCGCAGCTGCTGCAAAAACCGACCACCCTGCACGTCAAGGCTTAGTCTCAATGACAGGTACGTTTATCGATACCATTATCGTCTGTAGTATTACAGGGATCGTTTTGGTTATGGGCTTTATTATGGCGGGCAATAGTTTTGGTGGCGAAACAGGCGCGGTATTAACCACTCATACTTTTAACCAATTACTGCCGGGTGTCGGAGGCTGGATCGTGACTTTTGGTATTGTGTTCTTCGCTTACTCCACCATTTTAGGTTGGTGCTATTACGGCGAAAAATGCTGTACTTATTTACTCGGTGAAAAGTATGTGCTGTTGTACCGTCTCATTTACATCGCATCAGTCTTTATTGGTTGCGTGGCATCTCTTGATTTAGTCTGGCTATTTGCCGATACCTTTAATGGTTTAATGGCGGTTCCAAACTTAATTGCCTTGTTATTGCTGTCGACGGTGATTGTGAAAGAGTCACGTGATTTTGTCGAAAAGCGTAAATCAGGTGAGTTGTACTAAGGTTATTTTCAAAGCAAATTTTTAAAATCTTCAATAGTTAAGCCACCTTCGGGTGGCTTTTTGATTCAGAGCATTCATTTCAAATCCAATCCTCTGTATGCTGTTGAACCATCGAATACTCCAAATAGTGCATCAAATAAAGCATGGCAAAAGCAAAAAGTGTTTACCGCTGTGAACAATGTGGCGCTGACCATTCAAAATGGGCGGGCCAATGTTCTGAATGTGGAGAATGGAATAGTCTAGTTGAAGTCAATATTGCACCAGCAGTCACACATCGTGCACAGCCCAAAATGGGTGGCGGCTATGCAGGTCAAGCTGCTGCTATTAGCACCTTAAATCAAATTTCAGTTTCACATGAGACTCGATTGGCTACAGGAATTGGTGAGTTTGATCGTGTGCTTGGCGGTGGTCTCGTCACGGGCTCTGTAGTACTGATTGGTGGTGATCCAGGTATCGGGAAATCGACCATTTTATTGCAAACGGCAACGCATATGGCCGCGGCCAACAGTGCGGCATTGTATGTCACAGGTGAAGAGTCACTCTCTCAAGTGGCCTTACGTGCAAATCGTCTTGATCTGCCCACAGATAAACTCAAAGTCATGGCAGAAACCTGTGTTGAGCGGATATGTGAAATGCTTGCCCATGAGCGTCCAGCCGTGGCAATTTTAGATTCCATTCAAACCCTATATACCGAAACACTACAGTCAGCGCCGGGCGGTGTTTCTCAAATTCGTGAGTCCGCAGCTTTACTGACACGTTTTGCTAAGAATAGTGGTACAGCCTTGTTCATTGTCGGACACGTCACCAAAGAAGGTGCACTGGCTGGCCCGCGTGTGCTTGAACATATGGTGGACTGTGTTCTGTATTTTGAAGGTCAGTCCGACTCACGTTATCGGATGATTCGTGCCGTTAAAAATCGTTTTGGTGCAGTCAATGAACTCGGGGTTTTTGGCATGACCGATAAAGGATTAAGAGAAGTGGCGAATCCTTCAGCCATTTTCCTAAGTCGTTATGATGAAGCCATTGCAGGCTCAATCGTGATGATCAGCCGTGAAGGCACACGTCCTCTGTTGGTTGAGGTTCAAGCTTTGGTTGATGATGCACATGGTCAACCGCGCCGAGTGGCCTTAGGTTTAGAACAAAACCGTTTAAATATGCTCTTGGCAGTGATGCATCGCCATGGTGGCGTGCAAACATCTGCACAAGATGTCTATGTCAACGTTGTCGGTGGTTTAAAAATCACGGAAACAGGCTCTGACTTGGCTGTCTTATTGGCCTGTGCCTCGAGTCTGCGGGGTAAAGCACTACCACAACAATTGGCTGTTTTTGGCGAGGTAGGACTCTCTGGAGAAATTCGCCCAGTCCCCAATGGACAGGAACGCTTAAAAGAAGCTATTAAACATGGTTTTAAATACATTATTCTACCGCGTGGCAACGCACCGCAAAAAGACATTGCAGGGGTGAAGGTAATTGCCGTGGCGCGCTTACATGAGGCACTCACTGAAGCCATGAGCTTAAGCGATGAACTCAACTAAGCTAAATTCCATTCGTTTGGATTTCTCATAAAATAAACACGTTTTTTATTGAAATTTAGGCTGAAAGACTGCATAAAGGTAGAGTTAAAATTTATTTTTTATAGAGTAGGAAAATTTGATGGAAGTTCGACAGCGTGGTTTGATTGCTGGTTTTTTAACAGCGGCTCTTTTAGTTGCACCCTTAGCCGCAGAAGCTAAACGTGCAGGTGGTGGTAAAAGCCACGGCATGAGCCGTCAAGCTGCACCAACTCAGCCTTATCAACAACCTCGTCAAGCAACTCCAGCTCAACAACCTACCGCGCCCGCTACAGCTCCAGCTAAATCTGGTCCAGGCGTCGGTGGTATGGTTGCGGCTGGTGTAGCGGGTGCTGCAATTGGTGCTGTAGCTGCAAATGCATTGGCAGATGATAACTCTGCTTCTCAAGCGCAAGCACAGGAAGAAAAAGGTGGTATTCCGAGCTGGATTTGGATTCTTCTTGCCGCTGCTGTTGCCTTCTTCATTTTCCGTAAAATGGGCGCAAAAAAAAAAGTAGCACCTAATCCATACGCACCAAACAATGGTTCAAATCAAGCACCGTTTGGTCAACAAGCTGCACCACGTACATCAAATGACAACAGCAATATTTTTGGTCAGTCTGTAGGTGGTTCAGCTGCTACACCACAAAACAATACACCTTTTGGCGCTGCCTATACCAATAGTGGTAGTCAGCTGCCAGACGGTACAGAACCCGCTGCTTTCTTACGTATTGCTCGTCAACGTTTCAATCATATTCAGTCGATGAACACAGCAAGTAACATTTCTGAAATTCAGCGTTACTTAACACCTGATCTTTACCAGTCTATGTATCAAGACATTATGGCGAATCAAGATCAAGATGTAGCTGAGTTTTCAAACCTTAATGCGATGGTTGCGGACTCTGCGACAGAAAATGGCCAATACGTGGTTAGCGTACGTTTTACTGGTACAGTAAGTGAAGACCTCAACAGCTTACCGCAACCTTTTGCTGAAGTTTGGCACTTTGTAAAACCTGCGGGTTCTACCCAAGACTGGCTCGTTGCAGGTATCCAACAAGAAGCGTAATTTCCAGATATATAAAAACAGCGACTTCGGTTGCTGTTTTTTTGTGCCCTATAAATCCTCCTGTAGATTCAACCGAGTCATCAGCGCCTCGCTTAAACAAAAACAGCATTCAAAACGATAACAGCAATGGTTTTCCTAAAAGTTAGGCTCAACATTTCCAAATAAGTAAAACCTATCATCTATGTTAAATAAAAAGCGTAATGAGAGGCTGTACAATGCATCCTCAATCACACGCCTTCTTTTAACTTCGACCTATACCTCCACACGAATAAGTTCATCGCGTTATGAATGCTTGATGCCATTGGGCAATATCTAAAAATAAGTGAGCTTTGATTTTCGACTAAAACTGAGATCATCATTTACCAATCTGAGGCATTTAAAATGCACAGGGTTTTTATTGATCATGCTCTGCATTTAATATTCACACTGTAAATCATCTACTCATAAAAAATGCCTCTATAAAGAGGCATTTTTTATTTACGTTTTTTAGTCTTATTTCTTATTCAGGTAATGGAATAAATTGAGAGTCCTGATTTTGCTCTTTTCTTTCCCCAACAACCACAGCAACATCTAAAGGTTTACCTTCGCGCTCAAGTGAAATCTGAATGGTGCTATTTGGCGGTTGTAAAGCCACAAAATTAATCAAATGTGAGGTTGAAGTAATCACTTCATCATTCACTTTCACAATCTTGTCGCCTTTCATTAAACCAGCTTTTGCAGCAGGCCCAGTTTTTAACACGTCTGCAACAACCACACCTGGCCCTTTAGGCTCTAAGATATTGACTTGTTCAACAGGCAATAAACTGATACCTAGCCAACCACGTACCACACGACCATCTTTAAGAATGGAGTTCAGTACTTGCTGACAAATTCTTGCAGGAATGGCAAAACCAATACCTAAAGACCCACCTGACTGAGAGAAAATCGCCGTATTCACTCCAATCAAATTCCCCGCGACATCAATCAAAGCACCGCCAGAATTGCCGGGATTAATCGCAGCATCGGTTTGAATGAAGTCTTCATAAGTGTTAATGCCCAGGTCAGAGCGTCCTGTAGCAGAGATAATACCCTGCGTAACGGTTTGACCTACGCCAAATGGGTTGCCAATGGCCAAGACCACATCACCCACTTCGTTGCCACTTAGCTTAAAGGGTAAAACAGGCAGATTTGCCAGCTCAATTTTAATCACAGCCAAATCGGTATCGGGGTCGGTACCAATCACTTTAGCCACTGCACGACGACCATCTTGCAATGCCACAACAATTTGATCGGCTTGAGCAATCACATGGTTGTTTGTCAAAATATAACCATCAGGACGAACAATCACACCCGAACCCAAGCTGTTTTCATTTTTATTTTGGCTAAACTGATCTGGAATTTGATTGCCAAAAAATTCACGGAACGCAGGATCATTGAGTAACGGATGGTCAAGCTGTTTGACTTTTTGCGTGGTAAAAATATTTACTACTGCTGGTGCAGCCACTTTCACTGCAGCGCTATAAGAAACTACACCACCGGTACGCGTGGTGTTAATTAAAGGCTCCACCTTTTCAGCAGGCATCTTAATCCCATCGGACGCCACAGGCGCTTTTGGCTTTTGATACTGCTGCCAAGCAAAAAATCCAGCAATGACTAAAATGAGTAATACCCAAGGTAACCAGGAAAAGGTCCTGCGCACGATTTCACCCTCTAAAATGTTTTAATTCATTGATGACTAAGTAATTTATGCCTATTGTAAAGCGAAATTCAAGCCGAAGCACAAAAATAAGCAAGAGTTTTGTCATGCTTTAGTTACAATAAACAATAGGTTCCGATGTAATCAATTTAAAAGAGTTTTTAAGTCGATATGGCAAAATTACAAGACATTATTCAGTGGTGTGATCAAACCCTCAAATCACCTGAGTTTAAGGACTATGCACCGAATGGCCTTCAAATTGAAGGAAAGACCGAAGTGCATAAAATTTTAGCTGCTGTGACAGCATCGCAAGATGCCATAGATGCCGCGATCCGAGAAAATGCGGATCTTTTACTGGTGCATCATGGTTATTTTTGGAAAGGTGAAGCCTATCCCATCACAGGTATGCGCGGTAAACGGATCAAGAGTCTGATTCAACATGACATTTCTTTGTTGGCATATCACCTCCCCCTCGACAGCCATCCGAGTCTTGGAAATAATGCAGCGATTGCAGATTTGCTCGAACTGGAACGTATTGAAGCGCTTGACCCATCTGAGCGTCATCCTATTGGCAATATTGGTTATTTAAACCAGCCTATGCCTGTGGAAGAGTTTAAAAAGTTTGTATCTGAGAAATTAAAGTTTGATGTTACCCATCTTCCTGCAGACAAGACCATGATTGAAAAAGTCGGTTTTTGTACCGGTGGTGCACAAGATTTTATTGTAAAAGCCGCTGAACAAGGCTGTGATGCCTATATTTCAGGCGAAGTCAGTGAACGTACCTTCTATGAAGCCAAAGAAATAGGCGTACATTATTTTGCTTGCGGACATCATGCGACTGAACGCTATGGTGTGCAGCGATTAGGTCAAGCAATTTCAGAACAATTTGATATTGAATATGTTTATTTCGAGTTAAACAACCCAATCTAAGCAATCGCTGGGATGAAATTCCTTTCATCCCAGTCCTATCAATGCTTTACATCGCATGGCATCCAACATCACTTCCATTACAGCAAATGATTAATTTTTAAAATATTATTCCTAGCCTTTCATCTTTTTAAATCAAAACATAGCATCAGTTCAAAAACGCTTTGCATTTGATCTTTGTTATACCTGCTGAACGTTCAACCCAATACGAACAATATAAATTGCTACGCTGCACTCCAATATCGCAAATAATAAACATATTGATTCTCATTAACTTTTAGGTAGATAATAAAACTGCTTTAAAAACTCCCAATTAAACAAACTTTGATGATTAAAGGAATCAAACACATGGCTTATTCTTTACCCGCTCTTCCTTATGCCTATGATGCACTCGAACCCAATATTGATGCGAAAACGATGGAAATTCACCACAGTAAACACCATCAAACCTACATCAATAACATTAATGGCGCGATTGCAGGCACAGAATGGGAGAAACTGTCTGTGGAAGATTTGGTTGCCAAAGTCAATGAAGTCCCTACTGATCTTAAAAATATGGTGATCAATAATGCAGGTGGTCATGCCAACCACTCACTGTTTTGGACAGTCATGAGTCCACAAGGTGGTGGGCAACCGACTGGAGCTGTGGCAAAAGCTATTGATGAGCAACTCGGTGGTTTTGATGCTTTTAAAGAGGCATTTACCAAAGCCGCGATTAGCCGTTTTGGCAGTGGTTGGGCATGGCTGAGCGTAACACCTGAACGCAACCTGATTGTTGAAAGTAGTGCAAATCAGGATTCCCCACTGATGCACGGTCATACCCCTATTCTCGGTTTAGATGTATGGGAACATGCGTATTATCTAAAATACCAAAACCGCCGTCCTGAATATATCAATGCCTTTTATAATGTGGTCGATTGGAATGAAGTAAATCGCCGTTACCATGCTGCTTTGCAGGCTAAAAATTAATCACCCACCTCAATCCATCTAGAGCTTAGAGTCTTTTAAAATGAATATATTCTGCACGAAAGACTCTAACGATATCTTGTGTATCGTATATGTCTCCATGCGAAGTTTTTTGCATATTTTGTGTATTAAAAGACTGCCCTATTGTCCATAGAATCATTTACAATAAATGCACTTAAAGTAAAACCCAGCAAATCTGCAAGGAATGAAACATGACAACCATTACTTTACCTGCACTTCCATATGGCTACGAAGATCTTGCTCCGCACATCAGCAAAGAAACTTTAGAATTCCACCACGACAAACACCACAATACTTATGTTGTTAACCTAAACAACCTAATCAAGGGTACTGACCTTGAAGGTAAAACTTTAGAAGAAATCATCACAGCTTCTGCTGGTGATGCATCTAAAGCAGGTATCTTCAATAACGCAGCACAAGTTTGGAACCACACCTTCTACTGGAACTGTATGGCTAAAAACGGTGGTGGTAAAGCAACAGGTGCTTTAGCTGCTAAAATTGATGAAGCTTTCGGTTCTTACGAAAAATTCGCTGAAGAGTTTGCTGCTGCTGCAACAACTCAATTCGGTTCAGGTTGGGCTTGGTTAGTTGCTGACGAAGTAAATGGCAACCTTTCTATCCTTAAAACTTCAAATGCAGACACTCCACTTGCACACGGTAAAGTTGCAGTGTTAACCATTGACGTTTGGGAACATGCTTACTACATCGACTTCCGCAATGCGCGTCCTGTTTACATCAAAACTTTCCTTGAAAGCCTTGTAAACTGGGATTATGCAAACGCGAAATATGCAGGCCAAGCTGCTGGCGTTGAAAAATAAGATTCGTCTTGTTTAAAAAACCGCTCTTTTTGAGCGGTTTTTTTGTTTTTGCTGTCTAAACGCATATTTATAAAGCAAACAATTCATTTCTCAATATTTTTTGCTTGACCCATTTTCCTTTCCTCCCTAAAATGCGCATCAGATTCTCCAATAGCTCAGTCGGTAGAGCGACGGACTGTTAATCCGCAGGTCCCTGGTTCGAGCCCAGGTTGGAGAGCCACTATTCTTCCATAGCTCAGTCGGTAGAGCGACGGACTGTTAATCCGCAGGTCCCTGGTTCGAGCCCAGGTGGAAGAGCCAAGATTCTAAAAAGCCCAAGCATCGTGACTTGGGCTTTTTTTATCACTCATTGTTTTGATTCACACCCTATACCCTTCTGGTATACAGCTATGACATATCAAATTGTTTATAAAAAAAACATTTAATCTAAAATTCGATTTTTTTTAGCATTGTAACTTGACCGATGTGTAATTTTCTCTATACTGCATTTCAGATTCTCCAATAGCTCAGTCGGTAGAGCGACGGACTGTTAATCCGCAGGTCCCTGGTTCGAGCCCAGGTTGGAGAGCCAAATTTTAAAAAGCCCAAGCATTATGACTTGGGCTTTTTTCTGTCTATAAAAATGACATTCACCCATACGTAAAACCAATCTCTCAAAATCACTCCAAAGCAGCTTTCCATACAGGCCCTTCTCAGCTTGAATCTCCCAAATTTCTCCATCGAAAACCAAAAAGACTGAATCAAATTACATCAATAAAAGCTAAACCGTTTATTTTTAAATCATTTAAAGCAAATTATATAAAAATAGCAGGCCAAAGACTTGACCCTTTGAGCATTGCCACATAGAATGCGTGCAGATTCTCCAATAGCTCAGTCGGTAGAGCGACGGACTGTTAATCCGCAGGTCCCTGGTTCGAGCCCAGGTTGGAGAGCCAAAATTCTAAAAACCCACTCCATTCGAGTGGGTTTTTTCTTTGCGCTAGAAAATATTGTGTTCGATCTGAGTCAAATCATCTTTTTTATCATCGGCTGCTTTGCCACTATTACTTTAGTGATGATGGTCTATCCTGACCTGTTTCGCCGTAAACAAAAGTTTTATGCCAAACACGTCATTACGCCGTTTGAACGTAAAATGTTTATTCGCTTAAAAGAAGCCTTTCCACGCCATCATGTTCTAGCTCAAGTTTCATTTAGCTCACTGATTACCAGTGACCACTATAAAATACGGGCCAAATTTAACCGTAAAGTCACCGATTTTGTTTTATTAGATGAACAATTAGCGGTTGTGGTAATTATTGAACTCGATGATCCTTCCCACATCGGCAAAGAACAAGAAGATGCAGAACGTGACGCCATGCTCAATGAAGCAGGTTACATCGTTCTGCGTTTTACAGAAATTCCAAGCATTCGCCAACTGCACAAACACATTGGTGTCACACCTGCAATGCGTGCTTGAATTATTTTGAGACCGCGCTGCTCGCTTCCTGCAGTGTTAATTGCTTTTCGGCAGCCAACTTTTCTTGAATACGCTGCTGTTGTTCTTCCTTAATACGCTGATATTCCGCTTGGTTTTTTGCATCGCTTTTTACCGCTAAAAAAGCAATCCCTAAAATAAGCAATGGAATCACAATACCAAGACTCGCTAAAAACATCACTTTTGGCGTTAGTTTTTGAGTTGATTTCGTCATAGCCAGCCTATTTCCAATATCTAGATTTTGATGGGCAAATACTATAACAAAAAAAGAGCCTCAATCATGAGGCTCTATCTTCAGTTTAAATGGTTAATTTTATGTCGGCGCTATACCTGTACAATTTTCATTGGTGCTAGCATCTTTTTGTGCATCAGTTAGTACAATACCCGTACCCGCAGACATATAGGTCTGAATAAAATCTACAGCCTCCTTATTTTGACATACGATTGCCTGCGTATGCGTCGCCTTCGGTACAATAGTTAGTTTATAACCATCAGCATATCCATTTTGCGGGAAGTATGTGGTCGCTTTTGCTTTCATATTTGCATATAACGCTTGCGTTACTACAGGTAGTACTGCTTGATCATTCGCACCTTGAATAATAAATACAGGAGTTTTAATCACCTTCGCAGCAGTGGCATTGGTTGCTGGTTGATTATCCGCCAAGAATTTCTGAACCACTGGATCTGTTTTAATTTTATTTAAATCAACACCGTACTGTGAAGTCCAGTGTGTTGGATCTGCCAAGAACTCTACAACGCCCGCTTTAAATTGTTCTTGTAAGCCATTTGCGCTATTCGGTGCTGGATAACCTAAACATGCACCATCATCGCCAGTACGTCCATAAGCACTTTCTGCAATTTCAGCAGCGCCAGGTGTAAAGATATTCTTTAAATCATAATCAGGCTGATATGCTTTAATACCCGAGCTTGTGAGTGCCGCATAAGCCAAGAGCTCAGCATAACCATCTGCTATTTGATCAATCAGTGCTTGGCCTTGCTCTGGCGGAATCAGTCCCCCTGCAACGGCACCACGGACTTGTTGCAATTGCTCATCTAATCGATTGAGTCCTTTAGGCTGATTATTCGCATCAAGATTCATCTGCGGATCGAGATAAATTTGAATAATTTGTCCTAAACTTGATGCAGGTGCACCAGCCACAGCTCCTTTATAAGTCGTATCTGTATTAGCAAACTCTGCTGTACCCAATGATGCATGTCCACCTTGTGATTGGCCAATCGACATCCATGCTCCATTTAACTGGGTACCATAATGCTCTTTTGCGGCTTTGACGGCTGCAATGGCAGAATTAGCTTGGCTCGACAAATTCAAATAAGGATGTACACCTGATGTACCTAGGCCTTCATAATCTGGAGCAACAATGACATAGCCTGCAGCCAATAATGTATTCGCTAAAATTTTAAAGCGTGGATGAATCACATTTTTACTTGGTGCACAATCATCTCCGCCTCCAACCGTTCCATGCTCCCATACCACAACACGATAACCATCTTTAGGTTGAGCTACCTGTGGAAATAAAACCATTGCCGTTGCGGTTGCTGTCTTCCCTTGCACATTCGTCATGTTATAAGTCATGACTTTAATTGATGAACTATTCTCGACTGTATCTAAAGAATAATTCCCTTCCGATAGATAAGTGGGCTGTTGGTTTGAAGCGGGCGAATCATCATCGTCATTACAAGCAGTTAAAGACAGCATTGAAACGGCAACTGTAAGGGCTAATGCTATTTTCGAGCGTTTCATAAAATATCCTTTTATTCGTTGTTTTTTTAAGCATGAAACTACATGCCGTTTTATTAAGACATAAAAAAAGCGCCCTGTATAGGACGCTTTTCAACCAAAAAATCACTTTAAATAATTAATTCCAAAAAGATTCCAGTAAAAATAATGAATCCCACCCAACGATTGTGACGGAATGCCCAAAAACAATACTGTGGATCTCTGTCTTTGGTTTTTGACCATTGATAAATAAAATCAGCCACAACTACCAGCAATGCGATTAAACCCAATGGCATCAATAAATTTTCAAGGTAAAGTGCCGCACCGATCAAAACCACGCTCATCGCCTGTAAAAGTGAAATAATTTGAATATCAAAACGACCAAACAAAATGGCTGTCGACTTCACCCCAATTTTTAAATCATATTCACGGTCGGTAATCGCATATTGAGTATCGTATGCCACAGTCCAAGCTAGATTACCAAAATACAGCAACCAACAGGTTAAATCTAATGGCTTACCCATGGCCGTAAATGACATCGGAATTCCCCACGAAAAAGCCATGCCTAAAACAACCTGAGGCAAATGGGTATAGCGCTTCATGAAAGGATAAATAAATGCGAGAAAAAGCCCACCTAAAGCACAATAGAATGTTTCAATCGGTAGAAACAACAACATACAAGCACTAGCAAAGACTAGAGCTAGAAACACATAAATGGCTTCTTTAGCCGTGATAATCCCTGTTGCTAAAGGCCGCGTTTTAGTGCGCTCTACATGCGCATCGACTTTACGATCAGCAAAATCATTAATTGCACACCCAGCCGCACGCATAAATATCGTGCCAAGTACCATCGGAATCAAAATACCAATGGGCGGTATGCCCTCTGCTGCAATCCATAGTGCCCACATGGTAGGCCAAAACACCAATTCTGTGCCAACAGGCTTATCAAAACGACATAAATAATAATAGGCTTCTAAACGTTCACGCCAAGTAATTTGATGCGCAGTTGTCATAACTGTCCTTCAGATGCTGAATTCTGCTTTTGCAAAAATTGCTCAAAACTCGCTAAAAAAGTTTCCTGAACAATAAACTTGCAGCCGTGCCAAGTATAACAGCTCTGTCTAGTCCAGCCATCTTCTAGCCAAATCACGCGGCGTTCACATGCTGGATTGGTGCGCTGAAACAAGAACCAACCAATCGGTTTTTTACCAATATGTTTAAAAAGCCGTGCGCGGCCTTGCAAACTTAAGATCGGGAAAATGCTTTTGGCTTTGACCCAAGGCTCTACATCACTGCCATATAAAAAACTTTCTCGTACCCATGACGTATGCTGAAACGGCATGCCCATCCATTTTGCATCGATAAACTGAAGACGCTGAAAATGTTCTTTGGTCGGTTGAACCCTAAACACTCCATCAGCCAAATCCGTCAGTTGCTGAGTAAGTGAACCTGAAGCATATAACCATGTTTTCAGTTCAGCTGGAATCTGCTGCATAAGCCTACCTGTACCATTGATTTACTGTGCGCTTAAACGCTTTTTGAGTTATGAAGAATGTATTTGATTGTAAGATCAATCTTTAGCAATTATCTGTTTTTGCAATGGTTTCAAATTTACCTTGCGGAGTTTTCACCAAAATAAAACCTTCAGCACTCAAATAAAAACTTTGAGGATAATCATAATCCAGTGCCAACTCTGGGCTTTTCAATGCAACAAATTCTGCCTGCTTGTAACCTTCAGGGGTGCGACCAACTTCAATATAAGTCACCATCGAAAAATTTAGCTTAAATCCTTTGTCTTGATCTTTAGGGTCAATCCAAGGATAAAAACTGGTGTGCTTCTTACGCTGTGCCATTGCTCTCATCAATTTTTTTCAAGTTAAACAGATGATACAAAAAAACCCGCGACTAGCGCGGGTTTTTTACAGTGAAATTCAGTTCAGAATTACAAGCTGTAGTACATATCAAATTCAACTGGGTGAGTTGTCGTGTTCAAACGACGCACTTCTTCAGTTTTAAGTTCGATATATGCATCAAGCATTTCTTTAGTGAATACACCACCTTTAAGAAGGAACTCATGATCCGCTTGAAGCGCTTCAAGAGCCATATCTAGGCTGTGCGCAACTGTAGGGATTTTCGCTTCTTCTTCAGGAGGAAGGTCGTATAAGTTTTTGTCAGCTGCTTCACCTGGGTGAATCTTATTTTGGATACCATCAAGACCCGCCATTAACAATGCAGCAAAACCTAAGTACGGGTTCATCATTGGATCTGGGAAGCGAGCTTCGATACGTTTGCCTTTCGGGCTAGAAACGTAAGGAATACGGATAGAAGCAGAACGGTTACGTGCTGAGTAAGCCAACATAATCGGTGCTTCGAAGTGCGGAACTAAACGCTTGTACGAGTTTGTAGAAGGGTTCGTAATTGCGTTCAATGCACGAGCGTGTTTAATTACACCACCGATGAAGTAAAGCGCCATTTCTGAAAGACCAGCGTATTCATCACCAGCAAACAAGTTCTTGCCATCTTTAGAGATTGACATGTGAACGTGCATACCAGAACCATTATCACCAACCATTGGCTTAGGCATGAAAGTCGCAGTTTTAGCATATTGGTGCGCAACGTTCCAAACAGCATATTTGAACTGTTGTACTTCGTCTGCTTTACGAACCATTGTGTTGAAACTTACACCAATTTCTAATTGGCAAGATGCAACTTCGTGGTGGTGTACTTCTACACGACCTGGGCCCATGATGTCTTCAATACGCGCACACATATCAGCACGCATGTCATGTGAAGAGTCAACTGGAGGAACTGGGAAGTAACCACCTTTAACACGTGGACGGTGACCAGAGTTTCCGCCTTCGTAGTCTTTGTTTGTTGACCAAGCAGCTTCTTCAGCAATCAATGTATGGCGCGCGCCAGACATATCAATTTCCCATTTTACTTCGTCAAATACGAAGAATTCTGGTTCTGGACCAAAGAATGCAGTATCACCAATACCTGTCGATTTTAGGTATTCTTCAGCACGGCGAGCAATCGAACGCGGGTCACGGTCGTAACCTTGACCTGTTGATGGCTCAATAACGTCACAAGTAACAACTACTGTAGGCTCAGCGAAGAACGGGTCGATAAAACCAGTTGCAGCATCTGGGCGTAAGATCATGTCAGATGCTTCAATGCCTTTCCAACCAGCAATAGAAGAACCATCAAACATTTTACCGTCTTCAAAAGTATCTTCGTCGATAGTATCTGCTGGGTAAGTTACGTGTTGTTCTTTACCCTTAGTATCCGTAAAACGGAAATCGACCCATTTTGCGCCACTTTCTTGGATGAGTTGTAGGACCTTGTTCGCCATGCTCATTTTGCTCCGATGAATTTTTGTTGCACTCTTTAGTGCGTGTTAGTAGTTGGTTGTTCTAAAGCAATTACCGTACCAACTTTAAAAAGCTTAGCTAAAATATTGAATTCATTATCAGAATAACAGTTTTAAGCTGTTTGCTTTGGCTCTATTATACTGAGCTAAAAACTAAATGCACCATATTCAAGCATGCTTCTTCACATTTAATCTAAAAGATTTTGAGTGTGGATCATAATGGTGCATTTTTAAATTTCACTGTGCAATTTCCACCCGTTTTTTATAAATTAGAGCGCTATTTAAGCTGTTTTTTTCGCCTTGATTTGACTTCAACACCTCATATCACGGCGGGCGATATACCTAAAGTCAAATATAAAGAACATAATTAATTGTTTTTATTTAACTTTATGAAAAGTTAAAACCTCGTCATTCAACCCTATATAAAGCCGAAATCTCAGATGTGACTAAGTAAATAAAGATGCTCTGTTTTGGTGATATTTTGGGAGTTTTTGGCTCACAACATCAGAAGATATTCTTTTTATATTCATTGAATATGCATGCTTCATGACATTTACACATAGTCCACGAGGCTTCTCGTTAGGATTTTAATCTGAGATATTCATAAACTCTATATCAGTTAGTAACAAAACCCATTGTAATTTTTAGGCCCGAAAAAAAATGTCGCGCCCTAGCTGTGTATTTTTTGCTATGATAATTTCGGTTTTGTGCCTCCATTCAAGTCATTGAATGAGAAAAATAATTTACTTATAGCTTTATAATGTAATCGCACGAATACTACGGGACTCTTCAAGCACATTTATGTGCATAAATTTCAATAGGTTAAGCTCATGCTTTTAATGATCGACAACTATGACTCTTTTACATACAACATCGTCCAGTATTTTGGCGAGTTAAATCAAGAAGTAAAAGTAGTACGTAATGATGCCGTGACATTGGAGGATATTGAGCGATGGCAACCTAAGTATCTTGTGATTGGCCCTGGCCCATGCTCACCTTCGGAAGCAGGAATTTCCATTCCAGCCATTCAGCATTTTGCTGGAAAAATTCCATTATTAGGGGTGTGCTTAGGACATCAGGCCATTGGTCAGGCTTTTGGCGGCGAAATCATTCGTGCCAAAAAAGTGATGCATGGGCGTTTGTCTGACATGCACCATTCGAATAAAGGCATTTTTAGCGACCTCCCTTCTCCGTTTTCAGCAACGCGTTATCACTCACTGGTGATTGATCAAGAAAGCTTGCCTGAATGCTTAGAAGTGACTTGCTGGACCAATGAAGCAGATGGCTCAATTGAAGAAATCATGGGTGTAAAGCATAAGACGCTTGCCGTTGAAGGCGTGCAATTTCACCCAGAATCAATCTTGAGTCAGCATGGCCATCAAATCTTTAAGAACTTTTTAGAAATTTACGCATAAATGAGTGCAGTGAAAAATGAATATGCAACAAGCTTTAAATAACATCACTAAAAACATTGAGTTGACGCAGCCGCAAATGGAAGACGTCATGCGCACCATCATGAATGGTGAAGCAACAGATGCCCAAATTGGTGCACTGATGATGGGTCTTCGCTTAAAAGGTGAAAGTATTGATGAAATTACCGCAGCGGCTCGTGTCATGCGCGAGTTTGCCATCAAAATTGATGTCAGTGATGTGCCTTATTTAGTCGACATCGTCGGTACAGGTGGTGATGGTCAGAACTTATTTAACGTCTCGACTGCATCTGCTTTTGTTATTGCAGCGGCAGGTGCAACCATTGCTAAACATGGTAACCGTGGTGTTTCAACCAAATCGGGTTCCTCGGACTTGTTAGAGCAAGCAGGCATCCAACTTGACTTAAACATGCAACAAACTGAACGTTGTATTCGTGAAATGGGTGTCGGTTTCTTGTTTGCCCCGAATCATCACAAAGCGATGAAGTATGCGGTAGGCCCGCGTCGTGAATTAGGCATTCGCAGTATTTTCAATTTACTTGGCCCGCTTACGAATCCGGCTGGAGTAAAACGTCTAGTGATTGGGGTGTTTTCGACTGAATTATGTCGTCCTATTGCAGAAGTGATGAAACAACTGGGCGCAGAACATGTCATGGTCGTTCATTCGAAAGATGGTTTAGATGAAATTAGCCTTGCATCAAGCACCTATGTGGCTGAACTCAAAAATGGCGAAGTCACCGAATGGGAGATTCAACCTGAAGATGTTGGGATCGAATCGCAAACTTTAACGGGTTTAATCATTCAAGATTCTGCTGAAAGTTTAAGCCTAATTAAAGATGCCTTAGGTAAAAACAAATCTGATAAAGGCGAAAAAGCAGCCAATATGATTGCTTTAAATGCAGGTGCTGGTCTGTATGTCTCTGGACTTTGTACCAGTTATAAACAAGGCGTGGCTTTAGCACATGACATCATCTACGGCGGACAAGCTTTAGAAAAGATGAGCATCCTTGCTGAATTCAGCAAAACCCTTAAACAATACGACGCTTGATAGACAGGATTTTGTCATGGTAGATATCGCAAATACGATTTTAGGCAAAATTGTGGATCGCAAGCAGGAAGAGTTTGCTGCACGCCTCAAACAACGTAGCTATAAAGATGTGGAAGAATGGGCACTTGAGGCAACTCCTGTACGTGGTTTTGCAAAGTCTTTACTGAGCAAACAACCGGGTGTGATCGCTGAAATTAAGAAAGCATCACCATCTAAAGGCATCATTCGTGAAAACTTTGATCCTGCTGAAATCGCTCAGCAATACGAAGCTGCAGGTGCAGCATGTTTATCGGTTTTAACCGATGTCGATTTTTTCCAAGGTGCCGATGAGAATATTCAAATTGCACGTTCTCACTGTGCCCTGCCTGCATTACGCAAAGACTTTCTGATTGACCCTTATGGGGTGATTGAAGCACGTGCTTTACATGCCGACTGTATTCTTCTGATTGTGGCATGCTTGTCAGATCAACAACTCGAAGAAATGTCTAAAACGGCTTTTGAGCAAAATTTAGATGTCTTAGTTGAAGTACATGACGAAGCAGAACTTGAACGTGCTTTGCGTCTATCTGAGCGTTGCGTATTGGGTGTCAATAACCGCAATTTAAAAACCTTTGATGTGGATTTAAACACCTCGATTCGTCTGAAAAAACTGCTTGAACCATCTCGTCTACTGGTGACTGAAAGTGGGATTGCGACCCCAGCGGATGTGGCAATGATGCAAGAGCATGAAATTCATGCTTTCTTGGTCGGTGAAAGTTTTATGAAGCAGCCGCGTCCAGACCACGCCTTTACTGAGCTGTTTGGAACACCTAAATCACTTTAATGGCATATTCAGGGTAAGGCATGCCCTTGCCCTGAATACTGTGCGATATATCCTTTCAAAAAAGCTGTTGAAGATCTCGTTAAACAGCAACACATAAAAAATTATTCAATCTTAAATTACTCAATTAAACCCTGTTTCTTGGCTTCATTCACCGCTTCCATTCGAGAACGAACTTGCAACTTGTTATAAATTTTACGTAGATGCCATTTCACCGTATTGATGGACAAAAAGATTGACTCAGATATTTCAGCATCGGTACAACCGCGGCTTAATTTTTCTAAAATTTGTATTTCACGTTTTGATAAGGCCTCAATGCCAGAACTACCGATCAAAACGTCATCGCTGTCTTCAACTTGATTAAGCTTTTGAAGTTGTTGAATATAATCCAATAATACAACTGTATGCTTTTGCTTCTGTCGACTTAAATGTTGACTTAAATGACTTAACATATCCCAAATTAAAGGGTCTTCATCTAGAACTATCCGCACTGCCTGAGTCGGCATCAAAGCAACCAAAGCCTTTTGCAAATAATCTAATCCCAGTTGCTGTTGATCAAAATGATAAAATGCTAAAGCTTGTAAAAGCTGAATACGAATTTGGCGTAAAGGATAGACTTTGCATTGCTGAGCTTCTTGTTTCAACCCATGCAAGGCCTGCTCTATTTTTCCACATAAAATCAGTTCTCGGTAAATAAGTAAGTCATCACCAATGAGCAGATTAGTGATATTTTTTACTGGTGCTGAGTCTAGAATATCTGCAGCACAATCCAAATCATGCTCAGTGCCCGGAGATATCTGATCTAACAAGATTTGATGCTCATAAACCTGTTGCACGGTCTGAGCCAATCGTGGAATTGACCAGTCGGTAGTCTTAATTTGTGACTGAGTGAGGCAAGATTGTTTTGCGGTAATATCACCACGTAAATGTGCCAATTTAAACTGTAAAACATAGCCAATAATCACCATGTCTGGAATGACCAGTTGTGCGCCACCATTAAAGCTTTCTAGAGCCTGTTCAGCCAAATCGATTTTGTTCATTTCATAATACAAATCAGCTTTCAAACTGCTGGTAATCGCATCAACAGCAATTTGGTTATCTTGATCTATTTTAAGCTTTTGATAATCAGGCCCTTTACCAATTTGATTAAACTTTTCTTCGGCTAAACTTAAATTACCCATTAAACGTTCGCAGGTAGCATCTATGCAGTCAGTAAAAATTAAGCCGTATGCGTTATAACCTTGTACATATGTTGCTCGGGTTTGAATCAACAGTTTTCTTGCTTCAGCAATGTGCCCTAAACAAATGTGGTACAACACTCCAATACCAATCAAAGGACCTCGGGTAAAATATGCTGTTTCAGGTAGTTTCAGTAAGTTTTTCTGTGCTAGCGTATAGGCTTTAGGTAATTCATCTTCGAGCAATGCAAGCATTGGAGCAAGCCCGTGCTGATCATCATGTAATCTCAAGTTATCACTCGATTTAACTGTATCCCACAGCTGAATATAATGATTCGCAAGCTCAGTTTGATGGGTCAATAAGCAGACCCAAATCGTATCGTACAGTAAGTGAAAATGCTCTCCAAGGTCATCTTCAGGTATCTGCTTCACCAGCTCAAGTAAAGTATAGACACGACCATCTAAAACCAATTCTCGGCTCACATCTTCGAGTAACCTTAGTACCATAACTTGATCATGTGCTTGCTGCGCATGATAGATAGCTTCCATTAGGAAACCTTGTGTTTGATACCAAAGCGCGGCTCTGTGGTGTGCTTGCTCATACTGTTTTATGTCAGTCGCTTTAAATCGGTTTTCCAAGAACTCACGAAACAAATGATGTACACGGTACCAATAATGTTGCTCGTCGATGGCTAAAATAAATAAACCACGTTGTTGAATCTCGCCCAAAAAGCTCTGTGCGTGTGGGTGCTCTGTCACTGCTTGCACCAAGGGCAAATTGACTTTTTTCAGCACGCTCATGTGTAATAAAAATATTTGGACACTTGGTGGAAGCTGCGCAAAGACTTGTTCACTCAGATAGTCGACTATCTGCGTATGCACACCACTTAAACTTTGAATAACGGATGCAGCATCATGGTAATTCTTCAAATATAAGTTGGTGAGTTGAATTCCTGTAAGCCAACCTTCAGTTTTATCAATCAGTTGTTCAGCTAATTCTGTTGTTAGGGTAATGTCATCAAAGTTTTGCTGATGCAAAAAATGAATGAGCTCCCTACTTTCTTGTGGCTTAATACTGAGATGAGCTTCAGTCACCCACTTTAAACGACCTGATAAATATTCTTTAGTAAAACTCCAATTGGGTTTGATCCGTGAAGAAATCACCAAATGACAGTTACTAGGTAAATACTGATATAACCACCAAATAATATCTAAACACTCTTGGTTTTCCAACGCATCTAATTCATCAATAAATAAAACGATGTAGGCTTCAATTTCTGCTACTTTCTGAGTTAATTCAATAATGTTTTGCTTATAAATCTGCCCATGTGCAACCGCATACAATGCATTTGATCCCAAAAGTGCCAAACGTAAATACTGATATAGTCGAATGGGATCGTTGTCATCACTATCTATAGTTAACCAGCTTACTTGTTTAGTTTGAGCTAAGAGTGCTTCACTTAGTTGATACATCAACGTGGTTTTTCCATAACCCGCTGCAGCATGAATAAATACTAGAGAAGACTGACAATGCTCTACCATCTGACTTAACAACAAAGGACGTTGCATTGCCCTATCATTCATCATGCTCGGACGACTAAGTTTAGTCTTCAACACTTGCATTTTTACTCATCCAATCTTTTTTATTCAACTACATTCGCAAACTTCACTTCCCTGAAATTTGCATTACTCACAAAATCATGTTCAACCATAATCTTATGCTTATTCAATGCTCCAAGCGCCTATAAATTAGTAGAGGGCTGGCTATGACACAATGTGATATTGAATCAAAATCATGATTTCAAATATATATTTTAAACTATTCATTCGCACAATTCTCAAACAATTCTAAATCCATTCTTTCGAGTGGTTTGTATTCATTCAAACATTGTTATGCTCGAAGACATGGAAACATTAGATACCCATACATGGTATCGCATTCTGAAATAACGACATACAAGGAGTTTGTCATGAGTATTGCACAATCTATTAAACATCAAGATCGTTTATTAACTATCAACATCAAAGAAGGTGAAATTCAAAATGCTTTGCCAGGCGTGCATGTTACACCATGCTTTTTAGATCCTGACAATGGTAAATGGATTATCTACGCTCGTTTTGATGCTGGCGTTGTAATGCCACGCCACTTCCACACAGGTGTTGTACATTTCTACACAACTGCTGGTTCATGGCATTATGTTGAATATCCTGAAGATGTTCAAACTGCCGGTAGCTATTTATTCGAACCAGCTGGCTCTATCCATACCTTATCAACCCCTGAAGGTGCTGAAGGCTTCATCATTGTTGAAGGGGCCAACGTGAATCTAAATGACGATGATTCACTCATGTTCATTATGGATGCAGGCTGGATTGAGCGTACATTAATTGCTGTATCGCAACAAACTGGTCAAAAATTGCCAAGCTATATTAAGCCAGGTGCAGAAGTCGCATTTAACGACAAATAAGCTCAGACCTTGAGGACTTTTAGTAAACCCTAAGAGTCCTTATATATTAAAAAAACGGCTTCCAAGGATGAATGAAATGTTTGGCAAAATGATGCATCAATCTTTGTTGATTAGCAATTTAATCGAGCATGCAGCAAAGTACCACTCTGATACCTCAATTATTTCACGTGAAGTGAATGGTCAAATTACAACGACTAATTGGCTACAAGTTCAGCAAAATTCTAAACGCTTAGCAAATGCTTTCACCTCTTTTAATCTACAGCAAGGTGATCGTCTAGCGACTATTGCATGGAACAACCATCGACATTTAGAGACATGGTATGCTGTTTCAGGTAGTGGTTATGTTTGCCATACAATTAACCCTCGACTGTTTCCTGAGCAACTCATCTTTATCATTAATGATGCTCAAGATAAAGCCATTTTCTTTGATTCAACCTTCTTACCATTAATCCAAGCGATTCAAGGTAAAGTCCCAACCGTTGAGAAATTTATCTGTTATGGCACACGTGACGAAAAAGTTGCAGCTGCTCTACCCGATGTAATTTTCTATGATGAATTAATTCAAGATCAATCTCATAAATTTGAGTGGCCACAGTTTAACGAAGAAACACCTAGTTCTTTATGCTACACCTCAGGCACAACAGGTAACCCGAAAGGCGTACTTTATAGTCACCGCTCAACACTATTACACAGCCTGGCAACGTGTTTCCCAGACTCACTCAACTTGTCTGCATCAGATATCGTGATGCCTGTCGTACCAATGTTTCATGTGAATGCATGGGGCGTTCCTTACTCAGCAGCAATGGTAGGTTGTACTATTGTCCTTCCGGGGCCAAATCTGGATGGTGATAGCTTAGCCAGCTTAATTGATGACCATAAAGTAACCATCGCTTTAGGTGTACCAACCATCTGGCAAGGTTTACTTGCAGCTGCAAAAAAACGCGGCACAACCTTAGACAGTATGAACCGCAATGTTGTAGGTGGTGCTGCGTGCCCACCGTCGATTATTCGTGATTTCAAAGATAACTACGCTTGTGACACCATTCATGCATGGGGTATGTCTGAAACCAGCCCGCTTGGCACCATCAACCAACCTAAAGCAAAACATTCAGCTTTAAGCACTGAAGACTTTGAAAAACTACGCTTAACCCAAGGTCGCCCACCTTTTGGTGTTGAACTTCGCATTGTGGATGGCGATAGCCTAAAGCCTTTACCAAACGATGGTCATACTCAAGGTAATCTTCAAATCCGCGGGCCTTGGATTGTTGATCATTACTTCAACCAAGAAAAAAGTGCCACCACAGCAGATGGTTGGTTCGATACAGGCGATATTGCAACATTAAATGCAGACGGCTATATGACCATTTGTGACCGTGCTAAAGATTTGATCAAATCAGGCGGTGAATGGATTTCTTCGGTTGAAATTGAAAATATTGCAGTTGGACATCCTGAAATTCGCATGGCTGCCGCAATTGCAGCACGTCATCCAAAGTGGGACGAGCGTCCAATCTTAATTGCAGTAAAACAGGAAAATTCAACACTCACTGAAGATGAAGCCCGAGCTTATTTTGAAAATAAAATTGCACGCTGGCAGATTCCGGACGTAGTCATTTTTGTAGATGCACTGCCAGTCAATGGCACAGGAAAAATTGTGAAAGCAGAACTCCGCACACAATTTGGTGATGTACTTATCAACAATAAAACGGTTGAATCCGTTTAACTAACTCGAAACACTCATAAGGATATTGAGATGAAAAAGAATATGAAAACAGCATGGATCACAGGTGGTAGTAGCGGTATCGGGCTTGAACTAACCAAGCGATTACTTAAAGATAACTACCAAGTGTGTATTTTCGCCCATGCTGGTATTGAACAAGCGATTGGTGACTTACAAAAACGTTCTCCAGCGGTTTGCGGTTTTGAAGTCGATGTGCAAAACGAAAGCACCCTAGATGCAAAATTCGCAGAAGCAGTAGCTACATTTGGTACGCCCGACTTGTTGATTAATTCTGCTGGTATTAGTATTGCGAAATCTTTTGAAGACATGAGTTCTGAAGAATTTTTACGCCAAATTAATATTAACCTTGTCGGTAGCCGTAACGTTGCACATGCTGCTTTACCTTATTTAAAACAAACTGTTCAGCAAGGTAAAACACCTAAAATCGTGTTTATTGCTTCAGCTGCAGGCTTGGTTGGTTGCTATGGTTATACGGGTTACTGCGCATCTAAATTTGGTGTGATTGGTTTGGCTGAAGTACTCCGCATGGAACTGCGTAGTGAGAAAATTGACGTTGCCGTGGTTTGCCCACCAGAAGTAGACACGCCGCTGGTGACTGAAGAACGTAAAAATGGCTCACCTGTAACAGCTGCATTAAAACAGTTGGGTGGTAGTATGCCTGTTGAAAAAGCTTGTCAAGAAATTTACAGCGGTATTTTCTCTTCTCAGTTTATGATCATTCCAGGCGCACAACTGCGAATTTTGACTAAGATTTCACGTGTCATACCAGATGTATACCGCGGTCAAATTGACAAAAAACTAGATAAAATTCTCAGTAATTTACGTGCAAGTTAAGTGAGTCCTCACTTAAGGACATAATAATTATGTCCCGTCCAAACCCAAGTAAATCATTTGTCTGTTCTAGATAGTATGTTTACTTGGGTTTTTCTGTTTTACGCGCATCTGTAACAATAATTCTTTTACACACCATTCAACATATTAGATGCCATATTGTGTTCAGGCTTTTACTCTTCCCTAATGAGAGTAATTCAGTTCAAATCAAAACAAAACCAGATTATAATTGTCACCTAATTCCTTATTTCGCGTATTTCTCTGACCTTATGAGCAAACATGATTCCTCGCTTTCTAAAGAGCAGTTTAATTTACTGAAAGACTTTAAAAAGCAAATCACTAACCCGCATTCGACTGCCATCAAACAGTCTGAGGCCCAAGCTCAAGTTGCTCCGCCCGAGCCAGAAGATGATTTCGCGTTGTTCCAAAAACAAATGCAAGGTGTCCAAAAGATGGAGACCGCGAACATTGCCAAAATAGAAAAAAATCCAAAGAAAAAAATCGATGCGCAAACTTTAGCAAAACGTGCAGCGGCTGAAGGCCCAATGCATACCGATGCAACTGAGCTGTCCGATACTCAAGCAATGCTCAACCCTGTAGCGAGCCAAGCTGCACTCAGTTATCGCATTGCTACATTACAACACAAAGTATTTGAAGATTTAAAAGCGGGTAACATTCGTTGGTTTGAAGCAGTCGACTTGCATGGTTGCACCGTTGAAGAAGCCCGTGTCGCAGTTTTACAAGTCATTCAAATGGCCAAAGATGAAAATCAAAATGTCATTAAAATTGTACACGGCAAAGGCCCAGAAGCCATTTTAAAAACCTATGTGAATGGTTGGCTGCGTCAACACCGCGATGTATTGGCTTTTGTCAGTGCGCCGGAGAAGCAAGGTGGCACAGGTGCAGTTTTAGTGTTGCTAAAACGTGCTGAAAAGAACCCAAAGTTTAAACAGTAATCGGATTTTTGTCCAAAATAAGGCATTGGAATAGTTTTCTGCTACAATGCCGTCCTTGTTCAATATCAGTGTAAGTGAACACGTCTTATGTCTATGCAGCAATCCTACGCTAACATCTTAACTGCCGTTGGTGAAGACCTAACCCGTCCAGGTCTCCTCGATACGCCTATGCGTGCTGCTAAAGCTTTTTCGTATTTAACGTCTGGTTATAGCAAAAGCTTAGAAGAAGTGACCAATAATGCGGTGTTCCCATCGGACAACCGTGAAATGGTACTGGTTAAAAATATTGAATTTTACTCACTCTGTGAACACCATTTATTGCCTTTCTATGGTCGCGTACATATTGCGTATTTACCTGAAGGCAACGTCCTTGGACTCTCTAAATTTGCACGCATTACCGAAATGTTTGCGCGTCGTCTACAGATTCAAGAAAATCTGACGCAGCAGATTGCAGAAGCGGTTGCAGAAGTGACGGGTGCACGTGGTGTAGCGGTCATGATTGATTCGGCACATATGTGCATGATGATGCGCGGCGTCGGCAAGCAAGAATCAACTACTCGCACGGTTTCTTTTATTGGTGACTTTAAAACCAATAAAGAAGAGCGTCGTGAGTTTTTAAGTGCAGTCCCTGAAAGCTATTAATTGAAACATAAAGCCTCAACCACTGTTGGGGCTTTTTTTATGCATATATCATTGAACGATTCATTTTTTGTTTAGAGGAATACGCAATGTCAGCAATTTGGTTAGCAGGTCATGGTTTGACCCAAGGCGAACAGAGTATTGATTTTCCACGTCCAGACCGTTTGGTCCAAGGCAACCCACAGCGCCAGACCTATAGTCTATATGAACACCCACACATGGGCTGCGGGATTTGGCACTGTGAAGTTGGCTCATGGAATATTCAATTTTCCGACAACAAACAAGAATTCTTTCAAGTGATGGAAGGCTGCATCCGTATTCATGATGCCCACACTCAAAACTTCATTGAAGTCAAAGCAGGTCAGGCAGGAATTATTCCACCGAGTTTTATCGGCACATTTGAAGTGATTGAAGCTGTAAAAAAATACTATGTGATTGTTGAGGTATAAGCACCTCAACAACCGATTTGAAGCGTCTTAGAACAGTTCGTGTTTAAGTCTGAGATTTAAACACTCAGGACTTTTTCAGTCACATGAATACAGTTACGCCCTTTATTTTTGGCTGCATAGAGTGCCGAATCGGCAGTGTCTAAAAAGCGTTGATAGTCAGGATGACCATTATAAACCGTACAGCCAATACTGACGGTAAAACTAAAACTTTGCCCATGAGCGGTACGAATTGGGGTTTCTTGTATCCGCATGCGAATCGTTTCAGCGATTTGTAAAGCACGCGTGAGATCACTGTCGACCAACAGCAATAAGAACTCTTCGCCCCCGACACGGAAGGCATAGTCACTGCCCTTCGCTACATCTAACAAGACTTCAGCAATAAAACGCAGTGCCAAGTCCCCTGCTGTATGCCCATACTTATCATTAATACGTTTAAAATAATCCGCGTCGATTGCCAATAGGCTGAGTGTCGCATCATTTTTACGAGCAAAATTAATTTCACGCGACACAATCGTACTTAAATAACGACGGTTTAAAAGTTGAGTCAGCGAGTCATTGCCTGAGTCTATATATTCGGTCACTTGAAACAGTTGATCGACCAAATGCTGAATCTGTCGATTCACATCACGAATTTCTTGAATGCGTTCTACCTTCCGAGTTTGATCCTGACAGTCGAGCACGTCAAAATTGAGGGTATCGACCTGTTGAATCAGCCTGATAATGGTCTCCACCTGCTCTGCACCCGTAAAGGCATACGCTGCTTTATGCACAAACCATAGACCAAATTCCGACTTAGACAAAGCAATATGTTGCAACTGCGGATGCTCGGAGAAGACTTTGAACATCAGCTCATTTTCCCAGTCAAGCAAAATACTGCGCTGCTTATCTTTTTGTACCGCGACATCTTGCATTGCAGAAAATAAGCGATAGCTATGCTTAACTTCATGGCTTCGCTCAGTATTGGCTTCATAGGATCTGCACATAATTTCTGTCGCAAAACCCATAATTTGCAGCATATAACTTAGCATGTGGTGGTTGTTTTCTAGCGGAAGTCCAGCCAAGAGTTCCAAGATCTTGTTTTCAATCTCACGAATACCGCGCATGATCAACCAAGAAGGAATGCCCACCCGCGCATGTACCTGCCCAACTTTTTGTTGTTTTTCAACTGCTGCATAATAAGCTTCATTCACAGCCACGTCGAAACTTTCAATGAGCCATTGGTTTAAACTGTTTTTTAAACGTTGTTGAATGATGTCATCTTTAAAAAAATCTGCAGCCTCAGGCTCCAAGACAATATTGCTATAAAATTCATTAACCAATACAGACGAATGCTGCTGAATAAAATTTTGCGCTTTAACGTGATCATTCACTGAATAATGTTGGCAAATTTTCCCCCATTGCTCGGCCAACTTAGCCATGCATTCATCATTCATAAAACTTACCTATTTATATATTTTTGAGACTTACTAGACATTTATGTGATTAATATAACAAATTTCAATACTTATTTTCACCATCAGCTTTCATTTTCAACGCTTTATAAAAAGTAAAGCTCACGTTTGGTTGTTTTAACAGCAATGACTTTCATAAAAAAAGCCCCATAAAAGGGGCTTTGAAAAGAGAATCAGATTAAAAGAAATGGATATAACTCAAACCCGTCTGATCCCAATCCTTGCCTTTTTGCTGTTGATACTGCCAATGAAGCCTCAACGCATTTTGCTGATTGAATAAATATTGCAACTGAGTATTCAGTCTGACTTGCCATTGATGACTATCTTCCCAATATGGCAGCTCGACCTGTACCAAACTATTGATATGTTCGCTCCAGATGTTCTGGCAGCCTACCGTTGGCCCAAGTCCCACGCGCCAACCTCGGTCTAAAGCTTTGCCTGCTTGAACATGATTTTGCAATTGTGCATAGCATAAATGTTGACGCTCTTGATCTGCCACACTATAGCCAAACTGACTGGATAGATTGAATACACCGTGTTGATCCTGTTCACTAAATGCACCATCTCGATTTAGTGCCTCTTGTTGCCAACCCATGTTAAAACCCCAGCTTAATGGTGTTTTAAAGGCAGTCAGTGGACTGTAGGCATTGACCTCCAGCACATTTAGTTCTTGCAGTTTTAGTCGATCATCACGGTATTCGAGGCTGCCGTCTAGAAACTTAAGCTGTGTACCCAAACGGAAACCGCCTGGCGGGTCTATCAAGTCATGATAGGCCTGACGATGGCTCAGTCGGAAAAAAGTGTCACCTTGTACTTCACCCGCTTCAAGCTGAACGGTTCGCGCATGATGACCTTTTACCGGATCTACTTTTGGCGCTTCGACCACTTGACGTTGCTTTTCCAAGTCAATCTGACTCCGCAAACCCAGCAGTTGTCGAATACGCGGTTGGGCGTCTTCTGCCGCAATCTTTTGTGCAATTAACTGTAAATACACATGGTCATAGGCCATTTCCAAAATACGTGCCTGATCCACCAACGCATAGCGATTCAAATAATCTTGCATTTGAGCAGGTTCAAGTTGCGCAACCTGATGCGCAGCCGCTGCCAAAGCTTGACCATGTTGTTTGGCTTGTGCCAACAATTGAGTTTCTAAAGCTGGACGGTAAACACTTTCTGCAATTAGATGGTTTTCATCGACCGCCTTAATAGTCTCAACAGGAATCGCAGCGGTTTTAAATTGTTTCTGTAGGTTGACCTCTGGCCGTACCAAATCAATTAAACCCAGTAAACGATAGGCACAGTTATCACTGATAAAATAGTAAGGAAATTGCACATGCTTGAGTTCCCAAATATGCTCAACCATGGTTTTGGTTTCTTCTGGCGTCAGGGCTAACTCGTACTCCCACAAATCGCGGCTTTCCAAATCACCATATTCTTTCACTTTTCGATAGTACGGCATGAGTGAGTACTCACCCGGGTACTGCCCGGTTAAGCCCTTCCATGCAAAAGAAAAGCTGTCGCTATTGGCCACTGTCGCTGCGTAATTCACGGCATAAGAGACTAAGTTCAGCTGTTTTTGGTCTTTAGGATCGAGCCTTAACAGGGTATGCCCAAACATCGAACTGGGGTTACCCATAAAGTCCGTGGCGTAAATTAAAGTCGCCTTATACGGCTTAATTTGCCCAAGCCACTCATCCAGCTCAGGACATGAGGCTTTAGGCAGTTGGTTTGATGCAATATTCAGTTGTCCTATGAGCCATTTTGACCGGGCTGGAAAGCGACATTGAATCGATTGATTGGATTCGGCTGGAGTAAAGAGTGCTGCAATATTGGCATCAAGCTCTTGTTTGAGCTGAGTTTGTCCGTTCGCACTATAAAAGAACGGACGGTAAGTGACTTCACTTTGTCCTGATGAAGTATTGGCATACATCAAACGTTGCCAAGTTACATTTGAGGCAAGCCTCAGCTGCTGTGCTTTTTCAATATAAAACTCTGCTGAGCTAGGTGCTTGAGCAAAGATGGTGGTGCTGAATAGCACGCTTGAGAGGAGGACAACAGATTTCATGCAGTGCTAGCTATTCTTCTTTTTTAGATATGAAAAACCCTGCCGAATGGCAGGGTTTTATGGTGCAATTAAACGTATGCTTTCAATACGTCATCAGTTGCCATTACAGCTTGTAATGATGCTAAAACTTGAAGCGCATCTTGGTTTTCAGCTGAATAGATTTTTGCGAAGTTTTGTTTAGAAAGTTCAAAGAAACGTGCTTTATCACCAGATTGAATGTTGAGTAATTCAGCAAGGACATTCAGACTTTCACCCTCACCGACTGCCATGTCACGCGCCAAGGCTTCAGCATTTTCGTTTGTAAATGTTACAGCCTGAGCAGTCACAGTACCTGTACCACTACACCCTAAAGTACCAAAAGTGATACCAAAAAGTTGGTTAGCAAAAATACCGTTTGTTGTACCCGCTAAGATTTTAGCGACTTTACCTGACTGACCAGCCCAAATTTCTGAACCAATACCACAACCGACATCATTATCTGCAAATGTAGCGGTCGAACCAACTGCCAAAACCGCAGCCAATGCTATTTTTTTCAACATATGTATTCTCCAGACTCGATTATGTCCGAGTATTTTTTATTGTTCCGTGTCGTGTATATTTTAATCTACACTCCTGTAAGATAACGGTAACAGCCGCATAACGCAAAACAATTTATACTAAAGTGAAGAGGTATATATAAAAAAATTTATGAGCGATATAAGGACCAATTACCGCGTAGGTCTCGTTTGCCTAAAATTTTTAACACCAACACCAAACTTAAGAGTAGCAATAAATACCATGATCCAAGTTTACCCCAACCGACCATATGCCATGCATCGACTTGACTTGGGTATAACCAAATTTGGTAAAAAGTACTGATATTTTCCGCAATCCAAATAATAAAAGCCAACAATAAAAGTACGGGTAACATCGGCAGTTGAAAACGATGCTGTTGTAATTCAAAGCCAATCTTGGTTTTCCAAAACAGCACGACACTCCACGTAAATAAAAAATAACGAATATCGGGAACAAAAAATTTGGACATAAAGTTGATATAAGACAACACCGCCAAGGTTAGCATGGAGGAGAAACGGGGCAAGTGCTCAAAAGAAACCTGATAAAGACGCAATGAGCGCGCAAAAAAACTGCCCACAGCCGAATACATAAAACCTGCAAACAACGGCACGGTGAGAATTTTAAACGCGGCGGGATGCGGATATTGCCAAGACGCAATTTGCGGATGGGTCAAAAAGATTTCCATCACCATTGCCATCATGTGAAATAGCGCAATCACTTTGGCTTCTGCCCAAGACTCGAGTTTTAAGTACAGCAGACAAACTTGAATCAGCACGGCATAAAACAATAGATAGTCATAACGGAAAAAACCGAAATATTCCTGACTTCCCATACTGGCTGTGAAGGCAAAAGCCAATAACAGTAATATCCCAAATAAGGCAGCCGAAGCTGCCTTAGATGAGAACTCAAAACATGATTTTAAAATCGTGATCACGCATGAACCCTAATTGAATTGAAGCTGTGAAACTTAGAGATATTTGGCACTGTATTCATGCACAGTATCAATAAAGGCTTTCGGGTTTTCAGGATCAACCCACTGAGTAATACCGTGCCCTAAGTTTGCAACATAACCCGTTTTCTCACCGCCTGCATAAGCGTCATCTAGCATGGCTTTGGTGGCTTTCACAATGGCCTCATGCGAACCATATAATGTTGCAGGGTCTAAGTTACCTTGCAGTGCCACACGGCCAGCCACCGTTTGGCGAGCCACATTTAATGGCGTCGTCCAATCTAGGCCAAAAGCATCTGCCCCTGTTGCCACCATTGGCTCTAACCACTGACCGCCACCTTTGGTGAATAAAATCACAGGAACTTTACGTCCTTCATTTTCACGTTTTAAACCTGCAACAATTTTTTGCATGTATTTTAAAGAAAATTCTAAATATTCACGGTGTGCTAGCGCCCCGCCCCAACTGTCAAAAATCTGTACGGCTTGAGCACCTGCATCAATTTGCGCATTTAGATAGTCAATTACCGCATCAGCCAAACGATCGAGCAGCGCATGTAAAACTTCAGGTTGCGCATACATCATTTGTTTGGTGAAACGGAAGTCTTTGCTCGAACCACCTTCAACCATATAAGTTGCCAGCGTCCAAGGACTGCCTGAAAAACCAATTAATGGCACTTGGCCGCCAAGCGCTGAACGGATCGTCTTGACCGCATTCATCACATAGTCGAGATCAGACGCGGCATTAAACTGAGGTAAATTCGCCACATCTTGTTCAGTACGAACCGTTTTATGAAATTTAGGCCCTTCCCCAGCTTCAAAATAAAGCCCTAAACCCAAAGCATCGGGTACAGTTAAAATATCTGAAAATAAAATGGCAGCGTCGAGCTCATAACGACGTAAAGGCTGTAAAGTTACTTCACACGCAAATTCGTTATTTTTACACAGCGAAAGGAAATCACCCGCTTGAGCACGGGTTGCACGATATTCAGGTAAATAACGCCCTGCTTGACGCATCATCCAGACGGGTGTGGTATCTACAGGTTCACGTAATAAAGCACGTAGAAAACGATCATTTTTAAGCGTCGTCATTTACTTTCCCATCTCAATTAAATTTGCCCACCATCATAACAAAAAGGTCGAATTTTTAATAACTTCTCATAACACTAAAATTCGATCAGGACAAAGATGCAAACGAATATTTACACAAAACAAATACTGCATCTCCATCTTTTTTCTGTAATACTTCACTAGTTTTTACTTTGTAAATGAATAATTCTTAAGGTTGAATTACATGTTCGTTCGCACAATACTCGCGATGAGTTTAAGTTGCATTCTTGCTGGTACAGCGTTTGCTGCATCTACTACTGAACAACCCTTGACGCCAAAAAAGATCATTGATACTTCAGTTCAAGATCCTATTGATCCTTTAGCAACAGATGTCGCTTCAGCTTCTACTGCGGTTGCAAACAACCAAATTACAGCAAAAGAACAAGCAGACTTAAACCAAGCTTCGCAAACTTTAGATCAACTTGAACAATCTGAAGATAAAACAGCTGACGTTGGTGCTGCACCAAGCACAACCACTACTGCACCGACCACCACGACGACCAATCCTGCTGCAGCAAAAGCATCGTGGACATTAAATGGTTTAAACAGTGCAGAATGGTTTGACAATATTGGTAAAGGCCAATTCCCTGTCTATGCACGTGCTCACGTGATGTTGAATAATGCGCATGCGTCTCCGGGTGCAATTGATGGCATGAGCGGTAAAAATACCCTCAAAGCCATTGCCTCTTTCCAGCAAATGAGCGGCTTAAAAGCAACAGGTACCTTAACCAAAGAAACTTGGGATGCTCTAATGGCAAGCCAAGGTTCTAAACCTGCATTTATTGAATACACCATTACCGAAGCAGACCTAAAAGGTCCTTATGCTGCATCAATTCCACGCGATTATGCACTACAAGCCAAAATGAAAGGTTTGTACTACACTCGTGTGACTGAAATGCTAGGTGAAAAGTTCCATATGGATGAAGACTTCTTGCAGAAGTTAAATCCAAAAGCAACCTTCAAAAAAGCGGGCGAAAAAATTATTGTGGCCAATATCCGCAATGAAGTGCCAGAAGACATTCACTTGATTGTTGCGCACAAAGGTGCAAAACAGCTGTATTTATTTAACAGCCGCAACCAAATGATTGGTTCTTTCCCTGCAACCATTGGTAGCTCAGACACTCCGTCTCCAACGGGTACTTATAAAGTTACGGGTGTTGCGCCAAATCCATGGTATAGCTACTCACCAAGTAACTTTGTACAGGGCAAAAACTTAAAACCACTTTCTCTACCACCGGGTCCAAACGGTCCTGTAGGGAATATCTGGATTGGTTTAAGCAAAAAATCATTTGGTATTCACGGTACACCAAACCCTTCAGCTATTTCTAAAACAGCATCACACGGTTGTATCCGTTTGACCAACTGGGATGCCAATGATCTTGGCAAAAAAGTGAAGTCAGGTGTTACGGTTAAATTCTTAGAATAATTGGCTTTCTAAGGTATTTACGCTATAAAAGGTGTTCTCTTGAGAGCACCTTTTTTCAATTACAACAATATAAAAATGACGATGAACGCCTTAAAAATAATACTGCCCGTGGCCTGCTTACTATCTTTCTCAACTTATAGCTTTGCCGAATTAGATGAAGAAATCGTGACCAGCGTGGATGCTTCTGCTTATGCGGTGGAATCTGACCATCCATTTGACAGTCTGGATGATCATGAAAAAACCCGCCATCCCCAATACATTCCAGAGGAAGACAGTCTCAGAGAGCCTCTTTTGAATGCACGCTATTACGTCATCGCAGGTAAATCTCCGATTCACTATTACGCGATTCGAACAGGAGCAAAGCCTAAACTACTTTATTTAAACCAGCCCCACTCTGCGGTTTTTTCAATAGGCGAGGCATATGCTGAAAATCGAGAAAAAATAACCCTACAGCCTCAACTCGACAATACAGTCAAAGATCATGAGCTGTTTTCGATTATGCCCGTCGCGAAGCATCTCGCACTGATTTTTCGTACTCACTATGCCTATACTCCTACAGAGTTAAAAGCCAATGCGGCCATGAACGCCATCTATGCCAACAATCGCTACCGATACAGCTATGAAATTATTGAAATCGACACGAATGGCAAACAGCTCCACCGCGTGCAATTTGTGGCTCCAATCATTGAAGATGGAATGAGTTTTGGCCCCAAATGGGATGAAGACTTATCAGATTATAATAATGCAATACTTGAATACAGTACCAAGTCCCCGGGCGACTACCAAACCGTGCATCCTTATAACCTTGAAACCCGTTATGAATACAAACAAGGTCAATTGAAGCACTTTGAACAAAAAATTCTGCTCACCGCCAGTGACAAAGTGTTCTTAAAGAATTCACCGAACTCTATTAATTATGAAAATTATCTCGATGATCAAGATGTACCACTCTCCGTTGAAAGCAGTACTTGCCTTGATGACTATTTTGTTTTTAAAGACAAAGCGGCTCCGCTCGGTGTGAAATGGGGCAATGACTGGATGCAACAGCAGCCGAAGCTACATCAACAATTTTTAGCTGAATATGCGCAAGGCAAAAACTACGTCTGGAAAGATTTCCGCGTACGGTATTGTGATTTAAACTAAGGCTGCAATGTTGCGTTCAATCATTTCAATATTGAAACGCAACATTGCAAATTCACTATTTTAGCGATAAATATAAAACGCTAAAATTACTCCATAGATTAAAAATAAGATTGGAGTTGAAAATGGATGCATTTATTCATCGCAGTCAAGACCGTGGTCATGTCAATATCGGCTGGCTAGAGTCTAAACACAGCTTTTCTTTTGGCAGTTGGTATAACCCTCAATATATGGGCGTAAGTGCATTACGTGTGATCAATGATGACTTGGTCGCGGGTCATCAAGGTTTTGGGCAACATCCACATGACAATATGGAAATCTTGACCTGTGTGCTCAAAGGTACCATCACCCATAAAGATAGCATGGGTAACCACGGCGGTATTTCGGCAGGTGAATGGCAACTGATGAGTGCAGGTACAGGTGTACAGCACAGTGAAATGAATCAGGGTGATGAGCCAGTACATTTGCTACAAATTTGGATTACCCCAAATCAAAGAGATGCTGCACCAACCTATCAACAGATTCGTCTTGATCCGCATGAGCAGCCAAATCAATGGCATGCGATTTGTGGGCCAAATGACAATGCTGCAATGCATATTCGTCAAGATGCCGAAGTCAAAACGGCTGTGATTGAAAAAGAGCAAATACTAGAAGTTAAAGCTACACAGCATATTAACTACGTGCATGTGATTTCAGGTTCAATCCAAGTTGCAGAACATACTCTTCATGCAGGTGACGCAATTGCGTTCTTAGAAGCAAGTGCCGTTAAAGCCTTGGAAGATGCACAAGTGATTTGGTTTGATTTGCCTGAAGTCAAATAAGTCATCACCCACAATAAAAGCTAACGTCTAGACGTTGGCTTTTTTAATGCAGAGCTCAAGCAGCTTTTTCACTTGGCTTAGAGAAAATTCACCGCAAGTAATGCCACAGCAGCAGGTAAAGCTTGAATGTAGATAATTTTCTTACTGGCGGTCAGACCACCATAAATGCCAGCAACCAAAACGCAGCCTAAAAAGAAATTGGCCAGTGGCAGTGCGTAAGTTTCAGGTGCACATAACGCCCAAAATAGACCTGCAGCCAAGAAACCATTATATAAACCCTGATTTTGCGCCATGACTTTGGTCAGCTGTGCTTTTTCAGTCGTATTGCCAAAGGCTTTTAAGCCATAGGGCTTATCCCATAAAAACATCTCTAAAACTAAAATATACACATGCAACAGTGCAATTAAAGCAATCAAAATTTGTCCCATCATATGCTTTATCCTTATTTTTAATGAATGATGCTAGATCAGCTTCACAGCTGATCTAAGTCGAAACCGCTTAAGGTTTCAAAAGTACTTTACCCTGACGTGCGCCTTGCGTCGCTTTCAGTGCTGCATCTTTAATTTGTGCGAAGCTGAAGATGCCTTCAACAGGCAGCAGTAATTTTTTCTGTGCAGCAAGCGTCAATAACTCCACAATTAACGCTTTTTTGCGTTCAGCACATAATTGCTTATTCACCACACTCGCCCAAAAACCTTTGACTGTAGCTTGTTTAAAAATCAGATCTCCCGAAGAAATCTGCATGGTCTCGCCCGTCATGCTGCCAAATGAAGCCAATAGACTATTTTTGCTCAGTAAAGCCAACATTTCACCACTGGCCTGACCACCAATGGAATCTACACCCGCAATCAGTGGCTGATCTGCATGAATCGCTTTGACTTGTTCTTTCCAATCAGCTTGGTCTGTTGCTACCACATTTTGAATGCCTAAGGCCTGCATTTCAGCTACAGCCTCAGTACGGCGAACCAAATGAATTACCTTTTGACCACGCGCTTTTGCAATCATTGCCACGGTTTTACCCACCGCACCATTGGCAGTGTTCTGAATCAACCACGAATCTGCTGGTAAATCGATAAAATCTAAAAGCATCAGTGCACTGATCGGCATCCCAATCAACTGCGCTGCCGTTTCATCATCAATCGCGTCAGTTAAAGGCACGACGCCATGCGCTGGCGCAATAAAATACTCGGCCCAACTGCCATGAACTGCAGCAACTGCTACGCGCTGCCCTACCGATACGCCTTGTACACCCTCACCAAGCGCATCAATCACACCCACAGCTTCGCTACCACCAATTGCAGGCAGTGTTGGTTTATAACCATAACCACCACGCACTGTCCACACATCGTGGTTATGCATTGGCGATAGAATCATTTTAATACGTACTTCACCCGCTTTCGGTTCAGGTTGCGGCATATCTGCAGCTTCCAAGACGTCAACAGGTTCACCAAACTGGTGATGAATAATACTTTGCATTTGCTATTCCTTTATCGGCTGTAATAGTTGCTGGGTAGTTTCCAAAGCGAGGTAAAGGGGCTGCTTATCTCGGGCCAGTCTTGCCAATAAAGCTGCTCCCAACCACAATTGATACATGGTTTGTGCCATTCTTTCAGCGTCAATATGCGCTGGAATTGAACCATCTTGCTGCCCGGCTTGGATTAGACCCGAAATACGTTCTGTTAACTTACGCACCCCGAAGTTCAAAATCTGACGCATATCTTCAGATAAATCTGAGACTTCTGCTGCCAATTTGACGATTAAACAATTCTCCGCCCATCCCCCATCGCTATGATGTTCAACATCACTTTCAATATGTGATGAGTTATCAATCCATGCTTGCCAAAGTGCCATCAGGCTTGCATAGGCGCTTCGCTGTTCTTGCTGTATCAGCTGATCGATTTTGACCTTATAGTCGGCCAGATACTGCTGGAGTAGCGCACAGCCGAAAGCCTCTTTCGAAGCAAAGTAGTAATAGAATGAACCTTTCGGCACATCACAATTCTTTAGAATTTCCTGTAAGCCCACTCCGACAAAACCTTTATGTAATACCAGTTGAAAACTGCTATTTAAAATGTGTAGTCGTGTTGCTTCGCTTTTGTCTGATCGTTTCATATCCACACTATAAATCAATAATAGACCAGTCGTCTATAAAATAATGCATCTACCTTTGATACTTCATCTCGAATCATTGGATTACATATAAATTTTGCTGATTAAATTTTAGATATAAATGATTGAAATAAATGTTACATTATACCATAACACTAATTTTCAATTCATCTTATGTCTACACCTTCACAACGTTTACAAGCGATTGACGCCCTCAGAGGATTGGTTATTCTGATTATGATGGTCGACCATGTCAGAGAAACTTTTTATCTGCACCAGCAAGTCCCCGACCCCATGCTGATTCCAGGAACCGAAGAATCCCTTTTCTTTAGCCGAATCTTGGCTCACTTATGTGCCCCTGTTTTTGTGGTATTAACAGGCTTATCGGCTTATCTTTACCAAGCAAAAAACAACAGTGTTCAAATGACCCGTGAATTTTTACTCAAGCGCGGTCTATTTCTAATTTTTCTCGAACTGATCATTATCAACTTCGCTTGGACTGGACAGTTCCCGCCTGATGTCATCTATTTACAAGTGATTTGGGCCATTGGTCTCAGTATGGTAGTTTTAGCAGGCTTGATTGGGCTATCGCAAAAATGGCTCTGGGTGATCAGTCTCGGTATTATTTTTGGACATAATGCGCTGGATCAAGTGTCATTTTCGCAGATGCCGACCCTGCAAAATCTGTGGTTTATTTTACATGAACGTGGTTGGATCGAATTTGGAGATCTGATTCGTTTTAGAACCTCTTACCCAGTACTGCCTTGGATTGGGGTAATTACCCTCGGCTATTGCATCGGTCATACCGTATTTAACAGCACACATGATGTCGCAAAAAGAAATCAAATCTTGTTAGGCTTCGGGCTTGCCAGTATCAGCTTATTTATCATTTTAAGAATGATCAATCTCTATGGCGACCAAGCATGGTCAATCATGTCGACCAGCACTGAAACCGTTATGAGTTTTTTGAACTTGACCAAGTATCCGCCATCGCTGCTGTTTATTTTGTGGAATGTCGGACTAGGCTTAATCCTGTTAGTGTTACTTCAAAAGGTTGAAAGTAAACCTTGGATCAAGCCCTTGATTGTCTTTGGTTCCGTGCCGATGTTTTTCTATATCGTACACTTATATATGTTGAAAGCCCTCTATCTCATTGCGGTCGCATTGTTTGGCACGACCCATGGTGAATACTTCGGCGTCGATCATGTCTCCACTCTCTGGCTCATTTCGATTATTTTAACTGTGGCTCTCTATCCGTTGATGTTAAAATTCTCAGCCTTTAAACATAAAAACAAACACATTCGCATTCTTAAATACCTCTAAGGATTTAAGGTGTATAACCCATTTCACTGAAATAAGATTGATGCTTAGTCCAACTAGGCATCAGATTTCCCGACACCCGGCAAATATGCTTTATGCACCAACGAATGTCTGAAGCAAAAAATTTACTTTGCTTTAGTCTGCAATGCTAAGCAGATTGAAATTAAAACCATCCCAATCCAACCGATTGGTGCAAGTTGTTCCCCCACCAACAGGATTGCAAAAACAGCAGCAACTAAAGGTTCAAACAAGGTCAAGGTAATGGCTTTACTGGCAGGCACGGTTTTTAAGCCATATCCAAATAAAACATAGCCCAAAAACATTGGGATCAACATCATATAACCCACGACATAAAGGTTGATGTTTTCTTCAAACAAGTTTGAACCTGTTATCCATAAAGTCGGAAGTAATAATAAAGAACCAAGTCCGAAGATGAGCCCCATAGACGCTTTTGCATCCATTCCTTGGTCAATCATTCGTTTTGCCGCCCAAGAATATAAAGCATAGGTCAATCCCGCAACCGCCCCTAAAGCAATACCCAACATTTGTCGATTTTGGGACAAATGCTCCGTGGTTGCTACAGCATGTGATTCCCCGAGAGAAAGTAGCGCAACGCCCGTCACTCCCAATACGAAACTCATCAGCCATGTCATCGAAAGTGCTTTTCGGTCAAACACCCTTTCTAAAAGTGCAGTAAATAAAGGCGCCGTACCAATCGACACGACCGTACCAATGGTGATGCCTGCATAGTGCATCGATGAATAAAAGGCTAAAGGATAAATAAAAACCGCAATTACGCCTACACCGAGCATCACCGCATTGGCTTTGATATGTGCCAGATGGTAGATGATACTTTTTCGCGCCAAAAGTGCCTGCAACAGTCCACCACCGCCCATCGCCGCAGCGCCAACAGCCAAAGGACTCAAATTAGGTGCAAAAGATGCGACTGTGCCCGTCGTTCCCCATAGAAAAGCAGCGAACAGCACCGCGATGAAACCATAATTCGGTACCGCAGAAACAGACTGATTCACGTACTGATTTCCTGTGCTAAAAGTGTTTTCACCATCGCTGTTGCAGCTTGTACTTTTTCACTCGAGCTTTCCAAGCCTGCTCGCGCAATCGATCCCTCTAAAATAAAAGACAATAACAAAGCCATTTGTTTGACCTTGTATGCGTCCGAAATGATATTGGCAAGCTGTGTAGAGATAATGTTTTCAATTTCATCCTTATGCCGTTTTACAGCCAAGCGCTCGGCGCTGTGCGCTGGGAACTCAGCAGCAGCATTCAACAAACCGCAGCCCCGAAAACCTTTTTCATAGGCAAACTCAGCATGATCTTGATAGGCTTCAAAAACCGCAACAATTTTATCAATAGGGGTATTTGCCTGTTGGTTTCGAAGCGCATACAAATCTAACCACTCTTGATGCCGTGCTTCTATATAAGAAGTGATCAAGTCAGCCTTCGTCGGGAAATTATTATATAAGGACATTTTGGCAACTTTGGCCTTATCGGTAATGCTGTTAATCCCTGTACTGGTGATGCCATCGTTATAAAACAGAATTGCAGCTGCATCTAAAATTTTCTGTTTCGCAGTTTTCGTATTCATCACACTCAACTAAGTAGACCGATCTACCTAATTTATAGAATCTGTAAAAATATGCAAGTCACCTTGCTTATTTAATGAAGGAAATATCAGATGAATCAAATACAGGAGAATACCCTTCAATCACCCCATTACAATGACGGTTGATAGAAAGCGAAACGGAACAATCGCTCTATACTTTTACAAAGCATATGTAGTTCCAACTTAGAGGTAATGAGTTGCTAGATAAACCAAACGAAGGATGCTAAAAAAACCCATCTGAGAAATTGAGAAACTTTCGAAAAACTGATCTACAGAAATGACTGCTACGCATTACAACTGCATAGTCTCTATAACTGTTTGCCTAAAACGAATAGTGAATCTAAAAAGGGATCGAGTTGGACAGCTCAATAGTTATAAAAGAAGGTTAAATACCTTAAATAAAAAAAGCAGTAAGAGAAGGTCTGACTGCTTTTTTTAGAATTTGATCACTGCCGATCTATGTGGTGTTCCCCACACTACTTGACGTAATGGCCCAACTTAAACTTGGGTTATCGATTAATGATTCGTTTTAATTTGTATTTAAAAATAATTTGGCGGAAGCGGTGAGATTCGAACTCACGGAGGACTCACACCCTCGTCGGTTTTCAAGACCGGTGCATTAAACCGCTCTGCCACGCTTCCATGGGCGCTATCATATAAATAAAAATATTTTTTGGCAAATATTTTTCATCTCACGGCCTTCAAAAAGCCACTATTCAGCTAAAAAATATTCAATCTCAATAAGATATTAACTTTACAGCCTACATATGCCAGAAAATTGAGCGATAACTCTGGCATCTTTTAGAAATTAATTTAAAAAAGGCATAAAAAAACCCTGACTCAGTCAGGGTTTTTTGAATTTGGCGGAAGCGGTGAGATTCGAACTCACGGAGGACTCACACCCTCGTCGGTTTTCAAGACCGGTGCATTAAACCGCTCTGCCACGCTTCCATGGGCGACATCATATAAACATTCAATCTACTTGGCAAATACTTTTCTTCAAAAATCACACCAAGTGGCTAAAATTAAAACAAAATCTTTTAGTTCTCTGAACTTTCAGGTCTGTCATAACGAATTGAATTGACATACCAGTGTTTTTTTCCAGTTGGCGTCAACACTTCAATTTCATCATCGACTTGTTTGGACAGTAAAGCACGTGCCATCGGTGAGTCGATGGAGATGTGCTGCGGGTGATGATCGTAAATTTCATCCACCCCGACGATGCGTAAGGTTTTTTGCTCCCCTGCGTCATTTTCAATCTCGACCCAAGCGCCAAAATAAATCTTGCCAGCCTGCTCTTCAGAAAAGTCGATAATACGAAGTTCTTCGAGGCGTTTTCCCAAGTAGCGAACCCGTCGATCAATCTTACGTAAGATCTGTTTGTTGTACTGATAATCCGCGTTTTCACTACGGTCACCAAGGCTCGCCGCCCAGTTTACTTTCTTGGTAATTTCAGGGCGTTCTTCATGCCAAAGCTGCTTTAATTCCGCCACCAATTTGTCGTGACCTGCACGTGTAATTAAGTTTGATTTCATGATGAATGCCGTCTAAATCTGCTTATTGATTTACAACAAAGGATTATTTTATCCCTTATTTCTCCACAACAGAAGTTTATAAAATAAATTCCTGAATTAAATTAAATTGTTATGTTACATTTTTCAAAAAAATATTGCACAAAATTTGACACTTTTAAAATTGCTATATATTATGCGCACATCTTAAATTAGTTGCCTATTTTTTAATCTATGTAGTTTTTCTACATAATCTTCTTAATCCCATGTCATTTTGAATGACGTCATGAATGCCCAACCTCTTATTGAATTTAGACAACTTGAACTCGTTTTAAGGCATGTTTTTGCCTTTGCGTTCTAGGGCATAAATTACTTGTAGCGGAGACAACATGCACAGTAGTTCAACTTCTGGATCGAGGCTTTGCCTTAATTCATTAACTTTCTCTCTCCCGTTGAAAGCCCTTGCTTTAAGTACTTTGTTAATTCCATTTCATAGTATTAATGCAAGTAAGACCTACCAATATGATAACGTCGTCAATCATAATAAATTGACTGTCGTTTCAGTGGAAAACCCAACGACCGTTTTTAAAGATGGTCAGCATTTGCATGGTTTTGGTTATGACCTTGCACGTAACTATGCAGACAGCTTAAATGTAAAGCTAGACTTCAAAACCGTCCCCGATAATGCTACAGCACTGAAATGGGTAGCACAGGGCAAAGCAAATTTTGCAATGACGACGGCAAGTGTTCAAACGATTGAACAAAAAAGTCTCGCAACCTTTTCTGCAACTTGTGGTGATTTAAACGTTTTACGTAAAAATGGCCTCAATACTGAACTGAACTGGGTGTTTAAACATGCGAATGATCCATTGACGCAAACGGCGAGTGGATTTGTCTGCCGTGGTAAACAATCTGGTTCAATTGGTCAATTGGCCTCTTTTTACAACCGCAATGTCGTGAAACCTGAAAACTGGAATACGATTCAACGTGATTTGCGTCAGCGTATGCCAATCTATAAGGCCAGTTTTAAAAGTACAGCGCAAAAGTACGATTTAGATTGGCACTTATTAGCAGCGATTGGTTATCAAGAGTCTTATCTTAAACCGAACTCCGTTTCTCCCACTGGTGTACGTGGTTTGATGATGTTGACCAATAGCACAGCCAAAGCCATGGGTGTGAGTAACCGTACCGATCCAACGCAAAGCATCCAAGGTGGTGCCAAGTACTACGACCAAATGCTGAGTCGCTATGGGGATATCCCATTCCCTGACCGGAACTGGTATGCACTGGTTGCCTACAATATGGGACCGGGTGCGGTGAATCAGATTCAAAAACGGATTCAGGCACAAGGTAAAGACCCAAATAACTGGCTCAATTTGTATGCTTACTTACAACAGAACCAAGCAAAGAATGGCCGTTACCGTCAAGCACTACAGTATGTGACACGTATCCGTGCTTATCTTGAGCACATTAAAACCACGCCGCAGCTGGTCAATATCTAAAAGATCATCTCTATCAGCATAAAAAAAGCTTACCTATAAAGGTAAGCTTTTTTTATTTCAGAACACTTAAGCCGTTTGCTCAAGCACTTTCTTAAATAAATCTTTTTGCTCTTGGCTTGGCTTCGCTGTTTGCAATGCCATCAACTGTGACATATCACCTTGAACTTTTATTTTACCCGTCATGAACGCTTGCATTGCTGCAGCCATATCAAACTCAAGGAACACTTTACGTAGTGTTTCAGCATCCATGTTCAAGGTTGTTTTCGCGTTTGAAGACAAGCCTTTTTTAATTGCGCCGCCATCTAAAGATAATTCGGTATTACCCGCATTGTCAGCAACAACTAAGTTAATTGCAAGATTCGCAAGTGCTGGCGGCAGGTTCAAATTCCCCGCTTGAGCAGTTAATGTTTCTACAGTTGAAAACCAATCATCAGTTAAAAAAGCAGGCATGATGTTTCCTCAATTCTTTGTTCGTTGTGTGCTGCCTATCCAGACGGCATCATTGTGAAGCTAAATATGCTCGGAGATTGTTATAGCATGTATATCCTACATGTGCCTAAAGTTTTTTGTACGTACCGTTCATATTTTATATTTCTTATACAAAGTTTATCAAAATCATCCACATAAAAAAAACACCAATCATTGATTGGTGTTTTGCATTGGCCTAACTGACAAAATTAGTCTACTGCAAAGCCAAGATTAACCATGTTAATGCGTTTGTTCTCCGATTCATCTTCCGTTGAACAACTTTCACCTTTAAAGTCGAATTCACGTTCGCTATCTAACGCTTCAAAATCGAATAACTCACGATCCGCCAACTGCGATGGCGAGACATTTTGTAAAGCACCAAAAATACTGTGTAAACGTTTCGGATGCGCTTTATCCCACTCCCGCAACATGTCATTTAACATGGCACGTTGCAGATTTTCCTGTGAACCACACAAGTTACACGGAATAATCGGGAACTGACGCATTTCAGCATATTTAATGATGTCTTTTTCTTCCACATAAGCCAGTGGGCGAATCAAGATATTCTTTTTATCTGACGATAACAATTTAGGAGGCATCGCCTTTAAGCTGCCGCCATGGAATAAATTTAAGAAGAAAGTCGCCAAGATATCATCACGATGATGCCCCAATGCTACTTTGGTCGCGCCAATTTCTTGCGCAAAGCCGTATAAAGAGCCACGGCGTAAGCGTGAACAAACTGCACAGTAGGTTTTGCCTTCAGGCGTTAAACGTTTGGTGATGCTGTAGGTGTCTTTTTCTAAGATATAGTAGGGAATATTATTCTCTTCTAAATAACGTGGTAACACGTCCTCAGGGAAACCGGGTTGCTTCTGGTCCAAATTCACAGCCACCACATCAAAATTGATCGGTGCAATGCGTTTAAACTGCAACATAATATCGAGCAAGGTATAACTGTCCTTACCACCGGAAATGCAGACCATCACTTTATCGCCTTCTTCGATCATTTTAAAATCGCGAATGGCATGACCCACCTGACGGCGTAACTTTTTCAACAGACGATAATACGCAGAGCTAGTGGGTAGTTCTGGTTTAAAATTAAATCCCTGATTGGACTCAACTGGCGAGAACATAGACGAGTTAAACCTAAAAAAAAATACCGCGCAATTTTATCCGATTCACAGCCATCTCGCACCTAAAGAATGTAAATTCTCATGAATTGTCATTGCTGTCATATTCATGTATTGAAATCGGTTTAACTTTGAACGATTGCGTTCATATTTTAGCTGAACTGCTTATGTTTTGGACTTTTCCACATTTTTCCACAAAAGCTGGGGATAACTTTGTGGATTCTAATCGACTTGACAGGGTGTTCCCCCCACTCTTTAAGGCTTCTATTTAAATTGATCATTTTTTGATCAATTTATTTAATATTAAATTTCAATAACTTAACCCAGTCAAGCAATCCTCATTAAAAATAAATTAATTATTTTTTTTGATTACTTGCTCAACAATTTGACTTGATTTTTACAAAGACATGGATTTTTTGAACTTAAAATAGTTTCAGACGGTTCTTTTTTTGCTAAACTCATTTCTAGTCACTGAAATCGATTTTTTTACGATTAATAATAGATAATGAAAAATAAGCTGCTTTTGAGTCGTTTTTACGTTTTGGGGTGTATGACGATTTCGTTCATGGCACTAGATTGTCACGCGGGTCAAACCATCTACCAATTGAGAGATTCCAACGGCACGACCTTGTTAACCAATAAACAAAGTCGTTATAGCAACTTAAAAGTCGAAAAGAAAACCTATTATCCAGACAGTAATATCCACAGTTATAGTAACTGGGGGGCTTCTGAATCTTCCGTATTGCCCAGTTATAGTCGTAACAAAAATGCTTTTGACCACATTATTCGCCAAGCGGCTCAAACCCATGGCGTTTCTGAAGGCTTAATTAAAGCGGTTATGCATACCGAATCCGGCTTTAATGTCAACGCACGCTCACCTGTTGGGGCTCAGGGGCTGATGCAACTCATGCCTGCGACAGCACGGCGCTTTAATGTCTCTAATGCATATGATCCACAGCAGAACATAAATGCAGGTGCCAAGTATTTGGCATGGCTGATGAAACGCTTTAACGGCAACACCAGTCTTGCGCTTGCAGGCTACAATGCTGGCGAAGGCAATGTACAAAAGTACGGCGGTATTCCGCCCTTCCGTGAAACTCAAGACTATGTTCGCCGCGTGAGTAGCCGTTATAGCAATCTATATGCGGGCGGGATTAACATTTCTGCAGGCTCGAATAACACACCAGCCAATGCTCAAGTCATTGCGCAATCTGCACATTACGATACGGACTCTTCCCAAAGCACACAACTCAGTGTGAGTCGTAGCGCACCTTCACGCCAAATTATCCTCGCAGCCGATGGCAGTTTTACTGATGCGCCGGGTTCCTATGCCACAGCCAATGCAACCGCCTCTGCCCGCATTCAAATTTCAGAATAATTTTTATAGCAGTTTTATTATTTTTTCTTGAATTTTGAAGAGTTTCACCTCATATTGAGATCAATGATTTTCGATTTATAAATCAGATTATTTTTTTATTATAAGAGGATTTTCTCAATGATGCGGATTGGTTTGTTCTTGCTAACCAACCTCGCGGTACTGGTTGTAGCTGGCATTATCTTGTCACTCTTCGGTGTCGGTAGTTACCATGGCGCGGGTGGCTTAAATCTAGGTAACCTACTGGTTATCTGTTTTGTCTTTGGTATGGTTGGCTCAATGATTTCTCTATTCATGTCAAAATGGATGGCGAAAAAAACAACTGGTACAGAGTTAATTGACCCAAATGCCCCGCGCAACCAAGCTGAAGCATGGTTGTTACAAGAAGTCGCTCAATTGGCGCAACGTTCTGGTATTAAAATGCCAGAAGTCGGTATTTTCCCGTCTTACCAATCTAATGCTTTTGCTACAGGTTGGAACAAGAACGATGCATTAGTTGCAGTTTCTACCGGCTTACTTGAGCGTATGAATAAAGACGAGCTTCGTGCAGTTTTGGCTCACGAAATTGGTCACGTCGCCAATGGTGACATGGTGACTTTGGCGCTCGTTCAAGGTGTAGTGAACGCCTTTGTGATGTTCTTTGCACGTGTCGCAGGTGATTTTATTGACCGTAATGTCTTTGGCCGTGAAGACGGTGAAGCACCAGGTTTAGCTTATTTTGCCATTACCATCGTGCTTGATATTGTCTTTGGTATTTTAGCTTCTGCAATCGTGATGTGGTTCTCCCGCTACCGCGAATATCGTGCAGATGAAGCAGGCGCGCGTCTTGCAGGCAAACAAGCAATGATTTCAGCCTTGTTACGCTTACAAGCGGAGTCACAACTTCCAGATGCGATGCCTAAAGAAATGAAAGCATTTGCAATCGCGGCAGGTCAAGAGCAAGGCTTCAGTTTAGCCGCTTTGTTCCAAACTCACCCGACGATTGAACAACGTGTTGCTGCTTTACAACAGCTCGATTGTCCATAAACAATTCGTTCACAAGATTTTAAAAAGCCTTCACTTGGAGGCTTTTTTGTGACTCTGCATAACAGAACATTTTTATTCAATCGTCACTTGGATACAGCGTAATAAACTGCCATTTGGGTCAATGATGCAAAACTGGCGGATCTCATCAAAATCCTGAATATCGGTCATACGGGCAGTTTCCCACAAAGACCAATTCACTTTAGACCAGTATTCATAATAGGGTTGAATCTCCGCTACGCGAATACAGGCACTATGCCATGAACTATTTGGGTCTAAATGCGGATGATGGAAAAACTCCAGTGTCATCTCGCCCAAACGCATAATCATCCACTCGGGGGACTGATAAACCAGATTAAAGCCCAAGCTTTGATAAAATGAAGCAGTGCACGCCAAATCAATCGCTGGCAAATTTGCCGTAATCTGACCTTCAAATTTCATGAGTGGCTATCCTAAGTTTAGTCCCTGTAACCAATGCCACATCACACTACCACCCCACCACAATAAGCCCATAAAACACACCAAAAAGATCAGGCCAAACAAATCGGGGATGTGTAGCCAAAGCCATGCCACTACTGGGTTTCGCCAAAATGCGGACTGTTGCTGTTTCTTTTCCAATTTTTCATGGAGAAAAGGATGCGTCACATGATGCTCTGAATGAATTTGGTATTCTTCCCGAATATGGTCATGAACCACATCCAGTGCTTTACGACTCGGACGTATAAAAATATCAAACAATGTCCCTAACACTGGGATAAAACCGACCACAGCGTCAATCATAGCCAGCTTAAATACTGGACTCAATTTCTCTTGCGGCACGCCAATTTGCTTGGCTTTATAAATGGCATAACAAGTTAGGGCAAAACCTGCGATATCCCCAGCAATCGGAACAGTACTCAATGCGGCATCGGCACCGACTCCCTGCTTGGTGAACGGAATACGCACCACAGAATCCATCATATTGGCATATTTGGCCAAATCACGCTCTAAACGAATGACATCTTGCTGGCTCATTTTTTTTTGTTCTAAGGGTTCAGGCATGTTGTTACTGACCTCCATCATTTCAACCACATTAACATCATAAAACCACTGAATTATGCTGGTTTTCATGACTCTTTTCTGTGCTAACTTTGTGCTGAAACAATTGCTTATAAGCTTAAGACAATGTCAGGATTTGCGACGCAATCAGCAGATATACCACCACGCCTGACGCATCACAAATTGAGGTGACTAAAGGTGCAGATGCACTGGCGGGGTCGAGTTTCATGCGGTTTAAGATAAACGGCAGACTCATACCAATCAGACAACCCATCAACACAATGCCCATCATACTCAGTGCCAATACTACAGCGACCAAAATGTCCCCACGGAAATAGCCCAAGATAGAGACTGCCGTTGCCATGGTTCCACCCAAGCACAGCGCAACCAAACTTTCACGTCCTAGCAAATAAAACCAGTCTTTAAAATGTACATCACCGGTTGCCAGTGCACGTACCATTAAGGTTGCGGATTGAGACCCCGCATTTCCTCCACTTCCCACCAGTAAAGGAAGGAAAAATACCAAAACGATATGTGCCGCAATCAAGTCTTCAAAGTGTGCAATTCCTAGTCCCGAGAGTAAACTGCCAAAAACCAGAAACACCAACCAAAACACCCGCTTCTGATACAGTAAGAGGATTGGAGCCGTTTTAATACTCATCTGCGGACTGGCCGCAACCGCACTACTTTTTAGAATATCTTCTGTAGTTTCTTGTTGTACCACATCCATTGCATCGTCATAAGTCACAATCCCCAATAGACGCTGCTGCTCATCGACAATGGGCAAAGCCATAAAATCATAATGAGCCAGTTTCTGTGCAATACTTTCCTGATCCTCACTGACTAAACCCGTAATGACATGGCTGGTCATAACCTGTCCAATCAATTGCTCAGGCGGAGACTGAATAATTTGCCGCAGCGAAATCACACCGTGTAAATAACGCGAGGCATCGGTCACATAGATGAGATATAAAGTTTCACTTTCCGCTGCATGCTGTCGTATATGTTGAATCGCCTGTTGCATGGTCATTTCGGCATGTACCGTAATGACCTCGGTGCTCATAATTGCACCCGCAGACTCAGCTGGATAGTGCATTAAATCATTCAGCTGAGCTTGAACATGCGTATCTAACTGCGGAAAAATATGACCTTGAACGTCCTGCGCTAAGCTTTGAAATAAATCGGTGCGGTCATCCGAATGCATATGAGCCAGTAGCTTCAGCAACAAAGCCTGAGGCAATTGTGCTGCTAGCTGCTGCTGCTCGGTTAATGCTAAAAACTCAAAGACATAACTGGCTTGGGGTAATTGTTCCAATAGCCGAATTTGGTCATTTATAGGCAGGCCCATTAAAATATCAGCCAAATCCGCAGTGCTGTACTGTTTCAGACTTTGGATAAAAGCATGGTTATCGGGCTGATTTAATTGCTCTTGGAAATCTTGCTGTGAAAATGACGGATTTGGCATACACCACTCAAATATTGTTTTTCTTTATCTATGCGAGTATAGCAAAGGATCTTTAAATGTCAGGCCTTTCAGCCTGATTGGGTTAAAGGTTCGCTTTGCTTATTCATACTGCACAAGAATGTTTCGGATTCGATCTTAAACCTCGTCCTGAGGTGTTCGTCCATGAAACACACGGCGAACCAAGACATACATTAAAGGAATAAACAGCAATACCAACACCGTGCCAAAAATCACGCCACCGAGTACACTCACCCCAATTTCCTGACGACTTGCTGCCCCTGCACCAAAGGCAAAGACCAGAGGTGTGACACCCGCGCCAAAAGCCAAAGATGTCATTAAAATCGGGCGTAACCGTAAGCTTGCGCCTTCCAACGCTGCTTCAATTGCGGTTTGGCCTTTTTGCTGTGCCAATGAAGCAAATTCCACAATTAAAATCGCATTTTTACAGGACAGACCAATTGTGGTCAGCAAAGCTATTTGGAAGTAAATATCATTCGGAAAACCCGTCAGATAACTGAACAAAATATTGCCACCGATACCGAGTGGAATCGCACTCATGACTGCCGTTGGAATACTCCAACTTTCATAAAGTGCCGCAAGGCATAAAAAGATAAAGCCTATGGAGACCAAATACAGCAGCAATGCTTGGTTATTGGACTGGTTTTCCTCGAACGATAATCCGCTCCATGCCAGATCAATACCATCATGCCCTCGTACCATGTTTTGTACGTCTTGCATGGCTTGTCCCGAACTGACATTTTGTGCTGTATCCGCTTCCAATTCTAGTGCGGTATAGCCCATAAAGCGATTCACCACCTCAGGGCCTCCGCTCCAAGACACTTGGGCAAAATTTGTAAATGGAATCATTTGGTTCAGATCATTACGTACGGTCCACGCTTGAAGGTCATCAGGTTTTGAACGAAACTCGGCATCCCCTTGCATAATTACCCGCTTAATCCGACCACGGTCAATAAAGTCATTGATATAACTTCCGCCCCAAGCACTGGATAAAGTGCTATTAATGGCGGTCTGGCTGAGTCCATTGGCCAAAGCTTGCTTTTGGTTCACATCCACTTTGAGTTCGGCTTTATCTGGGCTAGAACGTTTATCTAAATTGCTAAAACTAGAATACTGCTTGGATGCTTCCTGCAAAGTTTTGAACTGTGCTTCTAAATAGGCACGACCTTCGCCATTGATATCACGTATCCAAAACTCCATGCCATCGGTTTGCCCTAAGCCACTGACTGAAGACGGCATATTTACATTAATTTGCGCATTTCGATGCGATCTAAAATGAGCAATCGCCCGTTCTCGAATCGCTTGTGCGGAGTTCTCTTTCCCCTTACGTTCATCCCAATGTTTCAGCGCAATAAAACCTTGACCTAAATTTTGTCCCGTCCCCGAGAAATTACGCCCATAGCGGATCATCACTAAATTGATATTGGCCTGTTCTTTATCTAAAAAGTATTGGCGAATTTCTTCTCCCACCACACGGCTTTGACTCAACGGTGCGCCATCGGCCAGTTTAAACTGCACACTTAAAATACCCTGATCTTCACTGGGAATAAAACTGGTCGGCAAAGCCCGATAAAACAGCGCAAAGACGGCAATTAACGCCACAAAAACCACCAACATGATTTTACTGTGCTGAATGGTCTGGCTACTCAGCTTTAAATAACGCTGTTTTAGCTGATCTAACTTCAGATTAAACCAAGTTGCCCATCGTGCCGATTTATCATTGGGTTTTAAAATTAAGGCACATAGTGCAGGCGTTAGAATTAATGCGACCAGCAGAGATAGCGCCATGGCAGCAACCAAGGTCATTGAAAACTGACGGTAGATCACTCCTGTCGAGCCACCGAAAAAGGCCATGGGAATAAACACTGCGGTTAACACCAAAGTAATCCCAATCAATGCCCCACTGATTTCCTGCATCGATGCAATCGAAGCTTGTTGAGCACTCATCTGCTGTTCATGCATCAGCCGTTCAACGTTTTCCACCACCACAATCGCATCATCCACCAAAAGCCCAATGGCTAAGACCAATGCAAATAAGGTTAAGGTGTTGATACTCATCCCGAGCACATACAGAATGGCCAGCGTGCCTAAAATTACAACAGGTACTGTGATAGTCGGAATCAGCGTTGCACGCCAATTTTGCAAAAAGACAAACATGACCACAATCACCAAAAGCACTGCTTCAAACAGTGTTTTGACCACTTCCTTAATCGACTCTTGCACAAAAGGCGTGTTATCACGTGGATAAACAATTTGATAGCCTTCAGGAAGTTTAGAGGACAAACGGCTGACTTCTTGTTTGATCAATGCCGAAGTTGCTAATGCATTAGCTCCTGAAGACAATGAAATACCCATCCCCGCTGAAGGAAAACCATTAATGGTATTAAATGACTGGTAATTTTCCGCGCCTAGTTCCACCCGTGCGACGTCTTTTAAATAAATAAAACTGCCATCGCGGGTCGATTTGACAATGATGTTTTCAAATTCTTCAACGGTTTTTAGACGTGTACCAGAGGTGACTTTTGCATTTAAATATTGGTCTGACAGGCTGGGTAACTCGCCAATTGCCCCTGCGGCCACTTGCGTGTTTTGCGCTTCAACCGCCGCACGAATATCACTCGGCATCAGTCCATATTGACGCAATTTGTGCGGATTCAGCCATAAGCGCATGGCATACTGTGCGCCAAAGACATCAACCTCACCAACCCCATCAATACGGGCTAAATCTTGCTCCAAATGCGTCATCATATAATCTGACAGTGCAATATTGCTGCTTTTGCCTGTTTGGTCATATAGGCCAATCACCATATGCGTATCGCCAAGCGACTTATAGACATTGACCCCTTGACGCTGTACATCTTCTGGTAAACGGTTAATCACCCCATTGATGGCATTTTGAACTTGAACCTGAGCGGTATCTGGGTCTGTTCCATTTTCAAAACTAATGCTGATTCGACTACGGCCATTCGAGTCACTGCTCGAACTAAAATACAGTAAATGATCAATCCCTTTAATTTGCTGCTCTAAAACCTGAGTAACGCTCTCCTCCACCGTCTCTGCCGACGCACCTGTATATGTTGCACTCACCGTAATTCGCGGAGGTGCAATATCGGGGTAGCGCTCTACAGGCAACTGAAAGGTGGCAAATAAACCAAATGCCATCACGATAATCGCCAGCACACCAGCAAAAATTGGACGATGAATAAAAAATTTAGACAGCATGGGTCTGCGGTACTCTTGGGTCTGAGGCTAGATCTAGAAACTGGTATCACTTCATGCTTGATCTTCTATGACGAATCATTAAAAAACAAGACTTAACAACATGAAATAGAACATTAGAGCTAAATATGAAGAAACTATGAAGAAAGCTTTTTGACCAATTGATGACATCCTGTAATTTTTCGCAATTTGTCATTGATCTGAGATATTAAAATTGAACACTGAGTCCGCAACACCACAATAAAATGTTGAGGAACACATGTTAAAAAGAACATTATTGAGTTTTATTTTTTTAGGCTTATTGGGCTGTCATCATGATGAGAAAGACAATGCAGCATCCCAGCCACCATCAAACAACGCCGAATACATTGAGCCTACATTACTTATTATTGGACATCGCGGCGCCAGCGCGCTACGCCCTGAACACACCTTAGCCGCTTATCAAAAAGCGATTGATGATGGTGCGGATTTTATTGAGCCTGATTTGGTGCCAACTCTAGACGGTTATTTAGTCGCTCGCCATGAAAATGAAATCGGAGGAACCACCAATGTCAGCAGCTTACTGCAGTTTGCAGAACGGAAGACCAGTAAAGTCGTTGATGGCGTGACTTACACAGGTTGGTTTACTGAAGACTTTACTTTAAACGAGCTGAAGCAACTGAAGGCACGAGAACGTATTCCAGAGATTCGTCCAGCAAATGTCCGATATAATGATCAATTTGATCTGCCCACTTTAGATGAAATTATTGAACTCGTAGATGCGCACTATAAAAAGACAGGAAAAATTGTGGGCCTGTATATCGAAACCAAACATCCCAGCTATTTCCAAGGTCTCAATTTGGCCATGGAGCAACGCTTATTAACCACGCTGGCCAAACACACCTATAGTCGTGACATTGCACCAGTCTATATCCAGTCGTTTGAAGTCAGCAACTTAAAACAGATGCGTCAACAGTTGGATCAATTAAAATCGATTCGACATGCCAAAATTATTCAACTCTATGGCGGCAAGTCCGAACAACCTGCCGATGCTGTGCTTGCCAAATCAACACTCCGCTATAGTGATATGGCAACACCTCAAGGGCTAAAAGATGTCGCAAGTTATGCGCATGGTGTTGGGCCAAGTAAAACCTATATCGTGCCGAATACTCAGCCAGCGACCCCGACCAGTTTTGTGAACGATGCACACGCAGTGGGCTTAAAAGTACATCCTTATACCCTACGCCCAGAAAATAATTTCTTACCAGACTATTTGGACTGTAGTGCGATAGCCGCTGAAAAGTGCGAAAAAGGCGCGCTGGCAGAGTTTGAAATTTTCTTTAAAGCTGGAGTGGATGGTGTCTTTACCGATGATCCTGCTTTGGGACGTCAAGCCGCCGATGCTTTTTTGAAAAAATAGAATAAGTCACACAAAGAAAACCAAACAACTGAGCATCTCGTTTACTTTCAACCAATATCTATCCTTTAACTATAGAGATTAAAAAGCAGGCTTTTTTTAATCTCTTTTCTCTTATTTTAGGTGTACATAGATTAAGCACCTTTTGAATACTATAATTAAGTGACTTTTAATATAGATCATGTATTGTGGCTGAAATTTTAAAATGGTTGATGGTATGAACCAATATTCCCCACTCAAAGGCAAGTCAGGTTTTAGACGTATTTTTAATGCAACACATTATTCTATTTCAGGTTTTAAGGCCGCATTTGCGCACGAAGCTGCTTTTCGCCAAATCCTGTTGATTAACCTGATTCTGATTCCAACAAGTTTTTTCTGTGATGTCAGTCGCTTAGAACAAGCCCTCATGGTAGCCGTCTGTTTACTTGCAATTATTGTTGAGTTATTCAACTCAGCGATTGAGGCGATTGTGGATCGTATTTCACTGGAGCGGCATGAGCTTTCAAAAAATGCCAAAGACATGGGCAGTGCTGCACAGTTTGTTTCTTTAAGTATTATTTTTATTGTTTGGCTACTGATTCTGATGCCTTAACATTTTTGTTCAATATTTCACGCGCAAGCTGTTCAACAAGCTTAAAATTAAGTCATAAAAAAACCCTGCTTTCGCAGGGTTTTCTTTTGAATCAGTTCAGTGCTTAGTGAGCAGCGAATTGGTTCATTGTGTTTTTAGCATCATCGTGCGCTTTAAGAGCGTTGTCACCAGAGAAGATTTCTTTGTGATCATCACCGATGTCAGAACCCGCCATTGCTTGGTGTTTAACACAAGCGATACCACCACGGATTTCTTTACGTTGTACGCCAGCAACATAAGCCAACATACCTTCAGAACCGAAGTAACCTTGTGCAAGCTCATGAGTAGAAAGCGCAGCAGTGTGGTAAGTCGGAAGTGTGATCAAGTGATGGAACACACCCGCTTCACGAGAAGCATCTGCTTGGAACGTACGTACTTTCTCATCAGCATCAGCAGCTAATTCAGTTGCATCGTACTCAGCGCTCATTAATTTAGCACGGTCGTAAGCAGAAACGTCTTTACCTTCAGCAACCCAACGGTCGTAAGCTTGTTGACGGAAGTTCAACGTCCAGTTGAAAGATGGAGAGTTGTTATAAACAAGCTTCGCATTTGGAACTGTTTCACGTACACGGTTAACCATGTGCGCGATTTCTTCAACGTTTGGAGTCGCAGTTTCGATCCAAAGAAGGTCAGCACCGTTTTGTAAGCTAGACACACAGTCAAGAACAACACGGTCAATTTGAGTGTCTGGACGGAATTGGTATAAACCTGAAGCCAAACGTTTTGGACGGTGAAGTTTGCCATCACGCTTGATTAGGATTTCGTCTTCTTGAGCATCAGCAATGTCAATTTCAACAGTGTCTAGGAAACCGATGTATTGAGAAGCGATGTCGCCTGGCTCTTTAACCACTGGGATTTTTTGAGTCAAGTCAGCGCCTTCAGAGTCAGTACGCGCAACAATGATACCATCGTCAAGACCCATTTCTAAGAATGCATAACGTAATGCATGGATTTTAGAGATGAAGTCTTCGTGCGGAACAGTTACTTTACCAGCTTGGTGACCACATTGTTTCGCGTCAGATACTTGGTTTTCGATTTGTAGTGCACAAGCACCCGCTTCGATCATTTTCTTAGCAAGTAAGTAAGTCGCTTCTTCGTTACCGAAACCAGCATCGATATCCGCAATAATTGGTACAACGTGAGTTTGGAAACCGTCGATTTGCGCGGTGATTTCAGCAGCTTTAGCTGTATCGCCTGCTTCGTTTGCTTTTTTAAGCGCACGGAATAAGTCGTTTAATTCTTTAGCATCAGCTTGGCGTAAGAACGTGTAGATTTCTTCGATCAACGCAGGTACTGAAGTTTTTTCATGCATAGATTGGTCAGGAAGTGGACCGAATTCTGAACGAAGCGCAGCAACCATCCAACCAGAAAGGTAGATGTAACGACGTTCAGTCGTACCGAAGTATTTTTTGTTCGCAATCATTTTTTGTTGTGCGATGAAACCGTGCCAGCAACCCAAAGACTGAGTGTATTTGCTAGAGTCAGCATCATAAGCAGCCATATCACGACGCATAATTGCAGCTGTGTATTTAGCGATATCTAAACCAGTTTTGAAACGGTTTTGGATTTGCATACGCGCAGCATCTTCAGGACTGATGTCTGCCCAAGTGCTACCGAATTTTGCTTTTAATTCGCGGATTGCATCAATCGCTGTTTGATATGTAGTCATGATATTTCCTGTAATAATATTAGGATTTTCTTCAACGAAAAGCTAAAATCAGACCCTCAAGCTTTTGCTTAGATTTAGAGCGCTTCGTTGCGATGAATACAGATTAGATTGACAGAAAAAATTAATCCAATATTCTGCATTAATTTTCAGTATTTATTTAAAAAATATACAGATAAAAGTCTAATTATATTTCGAAAAATTAAATCCAAGTATTTGTTATTATTAAATTTAAATAAAATAAGAAAACCGTAAAAAATACACACTTTGTCGAATATTTCTTCATTAGACTTAAGTCTCGGCCGTTGAAAAAAAGAGTTCAAACCGAAAATCAATACTTAATTTGACCCAAATGACAAAAGTTCAATATTCAGCAAAAAGAGTATTTATCACGCTTTTATTCAACCAACAATAAGCCATCTCAAGCCATTTTCTAGGCGATAATCTGAGCCTCAATTTACGCATATTGAGACATTGCTTAGGACTAATATGCTCTCCGTTTTTAAGCATAAAAACCCATTTTCTGAGAAAATGAAGGGGGTATTCTTTATACAACCCGATGCTTTTTTTTTCGTCAGTTTATTACACAAGCCCGATGGCTTATGGCATAATGCAAATAATTTCATGATTTTATTCTCGGTATTTATTTTATGAATCTGGAGCGGGTTGATCTAAACCTCTTAATTTACTTGGACGTACTTTTACGCGAAAAAAATGTAACCCGAGCAGCTGAACAATTGGGTGTCACCCAACCAGCAATGAGTAATATTCTACGTCGTCTTCGTAACTTATTTAATGATCCCCTGCTAATTCGTTCTTCTGAAGGTATGACACCGACCGAACGGGCTTTAGAATTACAACCCCGCATACGTGACGCTCTTTCTGATCTCTCCATGATTTTGGAACCTCGTACCGAGTTCCGTCCTTATACCTCAAATCGTGTTTTCCGTATTATGACTTCGGATTATGCCGAAGCAACCTTAGTTCCCCGCCTCGTTAAAGCATTACGTTCTGAAGCTCCCAATGTGGTTTTAGACTTCTTAACTCCAAGTGATGTGTCATATCGTGATATGGAACAAGGTAAAGTTGATCTAGCGATTAACCGATTTAACGAAATTCCACAAAGCTTCCACCAAGTTTTGGTCTGGCGTGACAGTTTTTCATGTTTGCTCAACGGTAAACACCCCGCTGCCAGCAACTTAAACCTAAAAAGTTACCTTGATGCACAGCATATTTGGGTTTCTAAAACAGGTATGGGCGTTGGTTTCGGTGTTAACCCTGAAAAACAAGCAGGCCTCGGTTGGATTGATCAAGCTTTAGAGCGTATTGGACAGAAACGTAAAATTTCGGTCTTCACTCGACATTATCAAATGCCTGCACTATTGGCTTCAAATGTAGACTTAGTCGCGACTTTACCTACCCGTATTGCACGCCTACAAGCCAAAAGTCAAAATCTCCTGATTAAAGATCCACCTTTTTATATTCCAGAATTTGAGTTGAAAATGGCATGGTGTCCACTGTTGCATCACCATCCTGCACATCGCTGGCTTAGACAGCTGATTTTGTATGTGGCACGTCAAATGATTGAGGAAGAAAATCGTGAGTTTTTAGGCAATAACTCGCAATTCTCACATTATTAAGCATTCAAGCTCTAAATAATTCATTTTCATACCAATAACTCAGGTATGATAGAAGACAGTAAGTGATTACTGTCTTTATTTTTTTGTGTTAAAAATATTCATAATAACGATGAATCACAGGTGGATTCCGTGAGCCTTTTTCAAAACATAGTTATCATTCTAGTCCTGATTGCTGGGGCGGGTTTCTTGTCTCTGACAGAAATTGCACTGGCAGGAGCACGTAAGGTCAAGCTGAAAATCTTGGCTGAGTCGGGCGATGATCGCGCACAGAAAGTTTTGAATTTACAAGAAAATTCTGCTGACTTCTTTGCCGCTTCACAAATTGGCTTAAACGCAGTGGCGATCTTGGGCGGTATTTTAGGTGAAGGGGCTTTTCGTCCTTACTTCATGAGCTTTGTTTCTCGTTTTTATACTGGCCCCTGGTCTGAAACTATTAGCTTTGCTCTATCTTTCACTTTAGTCACCTCGCTATTTATTTTGTTTGCCGACCTCATGCCAAAACGTTTGGCCATGATTGCCCCAGAGAAAATCTCTATTGCGGTGATTAACCCCATTCAGGTATTTATTAAGGTCTGCAAACCTTTGGCTTGGATTATTAATGCCCTTGCCAACTTGTTATTCCGCCTGTTTAAAGTGAATACCACACGTGATGACAACATTACCTTTGATGACATTTCTGCAGTGATGGATGCGGGTGCGCAAGCTGGGGTGCTACAAAAGCAAGAACATCATTTCATTGAAAACGTATTTGAGCTTGAAGAGCGGAACGTACCTTCAAGTATGACCACACGTGAAAATGTGGTGTATTTTACTTTAAATGAATCCGAAGCCAGTATTCGTCAAAAATTAGCGGAATATCCTTATTCAAAGTTCTTGGTGTGTAGTGAAAATATTGACGATGTGATTGGCTATGTCGATGCCAAAGACATTTTGGTCCGTATTCTGAATAATCAATCTTTACTACAACTCAATGAAAGCACTATTCGTAATGTTCTCACCATTCCAGACACATTAACCTTGTCTGAGTTATTAGACCGTTTCCGCTCCACCAAAGAAAAATTTGCAGTGGTGATTAACGAATATGCGTTGGTCGTGGGTGTCATCACCCTGTCAGACATTATGATTACGGTGATGGGCGACTGGGTCACCCCTATTGAAGCTGAACAACAGATCATTAAACGTGATAATAATTCATGGCTGATTGATGGCAGCACGCCGATTGAAGACATGAAGCATGCACTGGCAATTGATGAAATGCCGGATGAAGAAAATTATGAAACTTTGGCTGGTTTTATGATGTACCGTCTGCGCAAAATTCCTCGCCCTGCCGATACCGTAGAATACGCAGGCTTTAAATTTGAAGTGGTCGATGTCGATCATTTTAAGATTGACCAACTTTTAGTGACGCGTTTACTTGAAGAAACACTACAGCCTGAAACCAAAACAGTCGATGAATAGAAACATCGCCTTGAATCAAAACCTTGCAACTGCAAGGTTTTTTTATGGCTTCAGTTGTAAGTATATGGAGTTATACAAAATAAGTATCTTAACCATACTTTATAGATATATATTATTTATTAGAAAAATAGAACGAAAAATCACATATGTTTAAGAGCATTTAAAAATCATGCTGAATTGCATACTATCGCTGTCACTTGATGAATAAACAGACTTAACACGTTCAAAGGATTGATCCATGCTGACCATTTTAGGTTTAGGCATGATTATGTGCTTCATGTACTTAATCATGTCCAAACGACTGAGCGCTCTTGTTGCTTTAACTTTAATCCCTATCATTTTTGCATTACTTACTTATGTTTTAAGTCTCTTTGTTGACAACCTTGCTGGATTTGATATTGCTGAACTTGGCAATATGATGATGGAAGGCATTAAAAAGCTCGCTCCTACGGGCGTAATGCTCCTTTTCGCAATCCTTTATTTTGCAATTATGATCGACACGGGTTTATTCGACCCTTCAGTAAAATGGATTTTAAAGCAGGTTAAAGGCGATCCTTTAAAAGTGACCCTCGGCACCATTACACTGACTTTAATTGTTTCCTTGGATGGTGACGGTTCAACCACTTATATGATCTGTGTTGCCGCAATGCTACCGCTGTATAAGCGTATTGGTATGAGTCCTTTAATTATGGCTTGTCTGATGATGCTTGCGAGCGGCATCATGAACTTAACGCCATGGGGTGGACCAACCGCACGTGCTGCAACGGCATTGCATGTCGATCCAAACGATGTTTTTGTTCCGATGATTTTACCAATGCTGGTTGCAATTGGTTGGTTATACTTCCTCGGCTTTATGTATGGCCGTATGGAGCGTAAACGCATTGGTATTGTGGAATTAGATATTAGCCATGGTGACAGCATTCAGATTTCGCAAGAACCTGAAGCCAACCGTGCCCACTTAAGATGGTTTAATGCACTACTGACTTTGGTCTTGATGGTCTGCTTAGTGATGGGTATTTTACCTGCGGCTATTCTATTCATGGTAGCGCTGTGTATTGCCTTGGTGGTGAACTATCCTGATTTAGACATGCAAAAGCGTTTGGTTGGTAACCACTCTGCCAGTGCCTTAGCTGTAGTCGGGATTATCTTCGCGGCAGGTATTTTTACTGGTATTTTGTCCGGCACAGGTATGGTTGAAGCCATGTCTCAAGAATTGGTTGCCATTATTCCAGAAAGTATGGGGCCGTATTTAGCACCAATCACGGCTGTGATTAGTATGCCACTGACCTTCTTTATGTCGAACGATGCCTTCTACTTTGGTGTACTGCCTGTACTCTCTGAAGCCGCCGGACACTATGGTATCACTCCTGTGGAAATGGCTCGTGCATCGATTGTTGGTCAACCTGTACACTTACTGTCTCCATTGGTTCCATCAACCTACTTACTCTGTGGGTTGGCAGGAATTAACTTTGGTGAACACCAAGAATTTACCATCAAGTGGGCAGTGATTACTTGTTTAGTGATGCTGGTTACAGCGATGATCTTTGGTATTTTCCCACTTTACTCAACGCTGGGTTAATCAAATACCCACACTGAGCTATAACGAACCTTAAGCTCAACAACCGATAAATACCCGATGTGATACATCGGGTATTTTCATTTATAATGCCTTGATATAACAATACAATAGAGTCAAGTTTATGTCTTTTTCATTGCCCGCTGTTTTGGCATGTACTTTCTTTTATTCTGCGCTTTATCTGATTTATTATTATTTTGCCCAATACAGCCACACGCTGCTGATCGTAAGTGCGATTGTTTTGCTGATTTTAGCATGGAGAGTTACTCCTTATGCTTATGAACGTGGGCAACGAAGCTTTAACGAGACTCTGTCTTTTGGACAATATTTTTGGGATCCACTGATTACATGGTGGCGACTGTTTATTTGGCCCATCAGCTTATTACTGGCTTGGATTTTTCATAGTTAAATAGAAGCCCATAAAAAAGCACCCGAAGGTGCTTTGATACTGCGATCTTAACGACCATACAATTCAAGCAATTTATCTAAAGTCGCTTGATAGTGAATGCTAATATCTTCAGATAAAATTTTATATGCGCTGTCAAACTGAACCATTGGCCAGCCTTCTTTCCAAAATGGGAAGATGTTGTGCAAATCATGGGTCACTGTCGCATCTTCCCGTACAATGGCTTGTGCAACTTGTGACAAGACTTGTGCTGTTTCCGCACCATCAATCGCCATGTAATCAATCCCACGTACTTTTAAAATACGAATACGGTCTTTCTTATAGCGAATTTTTTTGGCTTGACCTTCATTTAGGCCCAATGCCAAAGCTACAGCTTCAACAAATTTACTTTCAAAAGATTGGTTCAAAGCCACAATCGCAAGTTTATGTGCTTCTTGACGACCTGCTTTACCGCCTTTACGAATCTCTTCTTTTGCCTCTGTATCAAGCTCATCGTCTTTCATAGACTGCAAGATGTCTAAAATTTCGATATCACTTAAAGATTCAGGAGAATGATCAGTCATGAACTGCCCTTAGACAAAAAAATTGAATCCGACATTTTCGCATAATTCAGAGTGAAAAAGCGAAATTGTTGTGCTTTTCTCTGTGAATATCCTGTTTCACGTATTTTTTTGAGCCATCCCCTTCCAAATCTACTATAGTAAAGGCTATTTTTCTCATACGCTCTTTTTTGACGATGCAATCCAAACAAGTTCAACTGTTACTGCAACAATTAGAGACCCGCTACCCTGCCGCATTTAAACGTAATTACTTGCTTTATAGTCAAATCAAAACACGCGGTATTTTAGATGACCAACGTGAAATTATTCCGTGGGTTTTGGCGGTGATGATTTTTATTCCAATCAGCTTAATTCTAAAAGATTTTTACTTAACTCACTTGGAGAATCTTGATCCGCTGCAAAGTCACAGTTATGCCATTATTAGTATTTTATTGGTGCTGATGTGGGTCTTACCCTTTGTCATTAAGCAAATTAAACATTCATCAAACTCCTTGTATCAACTGCAACGCCATGCGCCCATCAAACTCGCTGCAGTGATTCTTTTAAGTGGACTAAATCTGATGTTCCTTGAAAGCAGTTTGCTGATGTGGGTCTTGTTTTATTTTGGTGTGAACTTTGGTTTTGTGCGCTTCTATAAAGAAAATTTATTTCGAGACCACAGCCAGTCGGTTGAACATCATCAGTTACAACAACTTAGACGTGTCTGTTTTTGGGCCTATAAGCAAACGGTCAAATCTCGATTCCAGTTGCGCTTTAGCTCCCATCAATCTGAAGATTATCAGGCACGGAAAACCCAGCTGGGGCATGAAGCAGATTTATATGTGCAACTGCTGAAGTATGAGCATGCTTACTGTAAGCAGATTAAGCACATCGATCTCGACAGTTATATCGATGAAAAATTATAAAAAACCGAGCAATGATGCTCGGTTTTTCTAAGGTCATTTTATGCCGTTTGTTTTAATGCACTGACTGGCAATAATGTCGAGTCTAATATCACTTGATGCGAGCGAGTTTCGTCAACGATGTATTCTTTGTGCTTAATACTATCTACGAAAATCCAATCCGCTTGCACCTGCTCTGCGGTAAAACGGACTTTCAAATAACCGCGCTGATTTAAATTGCAATAACTCAGCTCATCAATCAAGGTTGTAAAAGCAAACTCAAACTCTTGGAGTTGTCGCATTGGAATAGACAAATACTTTTCCATACCTGGCGAGGAAACTGAACTTGTCGCTAACTCCACACCCACAAATTGCCCTGTTAAATCGTGTAAGTCCGATGCCCATGCATTATGTGTATCACCAGCCAAGACCACGACTTTTTTATTTAAATACTGCAGTGTGCCGTACAGCGTCTCCCTTTCAACCGCATAACCATCCCATGCATCTAAATTGTAAGGAACCACAGTTTTAATACGAGACAACTGCTCTACTGTTAAAGATGGATCATGATTTAAGTAACGAAGTTTTATTTCCACCAATTCTTTAATGAGTTGATTCACCTGCGCCAAAACATCTGGAGTCACCGCGCCGCTACTGATTGCACTGAGCACTTGTAACATCTCGGCTGGAACAAGCATTTTGCTCATCAACACCTGCTGACCCAAAACTTGCCATATGGCTTTAGAGCTCGCAAGTTGCTGTGTTAACCATGCGCGTTGATTCAACCCCAGTAACGTTCGATTTGGGTCTTGCATATCTGTAGTAAAGCGCACAGCATCCAAACCCGATGCGGTTAAATAATCTGCATAATCTAACTGTTTACTCCGCGCTAGAATACGCGTATCCAACATATTCAACTGCACTAAATTACCAAAGTTAAACTGGCGATAAATATTCAAATGATCTTTTTCAGAAAGCGGACGGATTGGCATCCACTCAAAATAGGCCGCCAGTGCCGCAAGTTTACGTTCAAGGAAATCGCCTTCAGTATCTGACTGATGATTTTCAGCACCCTTTTCCCATGTATCATTTGCGAGCTCATGGTCATCCCAAATCACAATAAAAGGATGACGTTGATGCGCGGCCTGCAAATCTGCATCTAGTCGGTATAAAGCATAACGTTTGCGATAGTCATCTAAGCGAATAATTTCTAAGCTATTATCATCCGCCAGTGCACGCCCCATCTCTACAGCCTCTTCCGTTGCATATCCGCCCATACCATATTCGTAAATGTAATCCCCCAAATGAATCACAACATCCACATCCTGTTTTGCAATTTCTTTATAAACATGGAAATAACCCGCTGGATAATTTGAACATGAGCATACGGCAAACTGTACCGACTGTACTTGCGTTGCCAAAGTTTTGGTTTGCCCTGTGATTGAATATGTCGACGCCGATTTAAAACGGTAGAAATAAACTTGCCCCGCAGCAAGTCCCGTCACATCCACTTTCACCGTAAAATCTTGTGCAGCTGTAGTCAGCACCTTTCCTGTTGCTGTAATGTGTTTAAAGTCTGCATCTTTTGCCACTTCCCACAGCACCTCTAAACGCGCACTGCTATCCGATGGTGTTACGCGTGTCCAAATGATAACTTGAGTTTGTAAAGGATCACCACTGGCAACCCCATGCAAAAACTGCACTTGCGTAGTGGGCTGTGTGTTTGAATCGGCGTCATCACCACAAGCGGTCAGTGAAATAGGTAAAGATAAAGCACCAAATCCTGCCAAAGTTTTTTGAATAAGTTCTCGGCGGTTCATTTTTTTTGTCATGTGGATTGCCTAAAGACGATATGGACTTGAAATTTATGCGAAAAAGATGACATCCATATCTCAAGTCGATGACATTTTTATGACGCCTGAACAAGTGCAGACAGATAATTTTGCTATTTTTTAAACATAAACCGCTGAATTGATTGAAAAGAAAGCAAATAATCACAAATAGACTTGCCAACTTTTATTTCGTCCTCTATTATTGCGCTCATGCCCGAGTGGTGAAATCGGTAGACACAGGGGATTTAAAATCCCCCGCCCACAAAGCGTGCCAGTTCGAGTCTGGCCTCGGGCACCATTCTTAAGCTAATTAAGATGGTGCAATAAAAAAATCCAGCGATATGCTGGTTTTTTTATGTCTATAATTTATGCATCGAAGCACATAACAATCACAATATGAAAAAGAATACCTTCATTATCATCCTGAGCCTAGTTTTTGCAAACGTCAGCCATGCAAACCCCACCTCACAGCAAACAGATAGCGATACCTTTTATGACTTGTTTGCAGGCACAATTATTGAAAAAGACCGTCAACTCTATTTACATGCGTGTAAATCAGTAGATGCTCATTTTAAATTAAGCTTTAATCATACTAAAGATGAGCAACATATTCGTGAGCTCATGAAAAAGCATCCAAAATTTTGGCTGAATCTCAGTGCAAATGCTGAAATGGTCGAAGGCGAATACGTGATGACAGTCGATGCGATTGGAGATGAACATTTGAACCAAAGTTGTCATCTCACCGATCTTTTAGATGAGTTATAACAGCAATCTCAGCTTCTAAAGCAAAACCAACAGAACTTGAAATGAGAGAGTGACTCACCACTCTCTGTTCACCACCAATTCTTCCATTTCAATATCCATAAACCCAGCATCTTGTACCACCATCATCATCGCTTCAGCAATAAAATCAGCAGCAGAGTCATCTAATGATGAATCCAGATCTTCAAAATGCGGCTTCATTTCATTAATTTCAGCCACTGTGGCATTGGCATATTGATAAATATCACCCTCAGATTTTGCTTTTACAATTTTTTTAGCAAAAGTCTCGACATGCTGCTTCACTTCAGCAACAAGAATATCGGGATAATATTCATCATCAAACATAGGGAGAAGTAAATCTGCAAACATACAGGCACTCAAAATGAGAAACTTAAAAAACGAGTCTGTATAACATAAACCAAACAAATCGCCAAATAAAAAAGCAGCATCTGAAGATGCTGACAGTCTAACAATCTGATATAGATCAAATTTTCAAATTAAATCATTAGCTCCGCATTCCGCCGCCCCATTAAGCCATATTCATCGCTTGCCAAACCTTGATCGCATCACTCATGGCTTTAACATCATGGGCGCGCACCATACACGCGCCTTGTTGAATACTCAACAAATGTCCCGCTACAGAACCCACGGCCCGTTGCCCTGCATCGGCCCCGCCTAAAGCTTCGCCAATAAAGCGTTTCCGTGACAATGCGGACAAGATAGGATACCCGAGCTGATTCAGCTGATGGAATTCTTTTAAAAGCTTAAGGTTCTGCTTTGCATTTTTAGCAAAGCCAAAACCCGGATCAATCATGATATTTTCAGCTTTGACACCAGCCTTGAGTGCATCCGCCACGCGCTGGGAAAGCTCAGTCATCACATCTAGAGTGACATTATCATATTGATCTAAACCATTCATGGTGGTCGGTTCACCACGCATATGCATGATGATCACTGGAATATTCAGTTCAGCTGCCGTCTCTAAAGCATTCGGACGTGTTAATGCTCGTACATCATTCCAGATATGCGCACCTGCTGCGACCGCTGCTTGAATCACTTCAGGTTGAGAGGTATCAATCGAAATGACTACATCAAGTTCAGCCAAAGCTTCCACCACTGGAACGACACGACGAATCTCTTCGTCAACCTCAACCAAAGATGCACCTGGACGCGTCGATTCACCACCAATATCGATGACTGTCGCTCCATCGGCAATCATTTGCTGAGCATGTGCAATCGCTTGTAGTTTGCCATTATGTTTACCGCCATCACTGAACGAGTCTGGCGTCACATTTAAAATACCCATCACATGCGGTACAGACAGATCCAGTGATAGCTCTCCACAACGTAGGATTTTCTTTGGCAAAGCCATCAATTGCATGTGATATTCTCCAGTTCAACTCGCGTTATCTTAACGCGTTCCCCACTTTTACGCGCTTATTTTTCTTCATCAGTAGTGAATAGTCGCGCAATAAAAAACCACCCGAAGGTGGTTTTTTATTTTAACTTTTAAAAATTAAGTTGCTGATGGTAATGGTGGCGGTGTGCTTGGACCATCTGTTGGAGTTACATCAATCACAGGATTTTCTGCAACATACACTTTTGGTGGTTGTGGCTCACGACCTTCCATAATGTCACGAATTTGCTCTCGATCAATCGTTTCCCATTCCATCAAAGCTTTCACCATCGCATGAGCAATATCTTTATTGTTTTCCAAGATATTGCGTGCTACATGGTATTGCTCATCGATGATACGGCGAACTTCAGCATCTACTTGCTGCTGCGTTGCTTCAGAAATCGTACGACTACCAATGCTGCCCATGAATGATTGCTGAGAATCATCTTCATACACCATTACACCAAGTTTGTCAGACATACCGTACTTAGTCACCATCGCACGTGCCATTTTAGTTGCGCGTTCAAAGTCGTTTGAAGCACCTGTCGACATTTGGTTGATAAAGATTTCTTCAGCAATACGACCACCAAACAAAATTGAAAGTTCATTCAACATTTTGTCTTTATAGTGGCTGGTTTGGTCATGTTCAGGCAACTGCCATGTTACGCCCAACGCCCAACCACGCGGCATAATGGTCACTTTGTGTACAGGGTCTGTACCCGGTAGAATTTCAGCCACAATCGCATGACCAGCTTCATGGTACGCGGTTGCACGACGCTCTTCTTCACGAATCACCATCGACTTACGTTCAGGGCCCATGTACAACTTGTCTTTTGCATCTTCAAAATCATGCATATCGACAGTGTTCTTGTTACGACGCGCAGCAAATAATGCAGCTTCGTTCACAAGATTCGCCAATTGTGCACCTGAGAAGCCCGGCGTACCACGTGCAAGCACCTGTACATCGACACCAGTCACTGAAGGTAATTTTTTCATGTGAACATTTAAAATTTGCTCACGACCTTTAATGTCTGGCAGACCAACCATTACTTGGCGGTCAAAACGACCTGGACGGAGTAAAGCTTTATCCAGTACATCGGCACGGTTTGTCGCAGCAATGACGATAATACCTTCATTACCTTCAAAGCCGTCCATTTCCACCAACATTTGGTTCAAGGTTTGCTCACGCTCATCGTGACCACCACCTGTACCTGAACCACGATGACGACCCACAGCATCAATCTCATCAATAAAGATGATACATGGTGCATGGCGTTTCGCTTGTTCAAACATGTCACGGACACGAGACGCGCCCACACCAACGAACATTTCAACAAAGTCAGAACCAGAAATACTAAAGAATGGTACTTTCGCTTCGCCTGCAATTGCTTTTGCAAGTAAAGTTTTACCTGTACCCGGTGGACCCACCATTAACACGCCTTTAGGAATCGTTGCACCTAAACGTTTAAATTTTGAAGGGTCTTTTAAGAAATCAACAATTTCTACAACTTCTTGCTTTGCTTCATCACAGCCAGCGACATCGGTAAAAGTCACTTTAATTTGGTCTTCTGCCAACATTTTTGCTTTTGACTTACCAAAACTCATTGGACCGTTTTTACCACCTGCTCCGCCACCCATGTTGCGCATAAAGAACATGAATAACAAAATGATTAAAAGTACAGGGAAGCTTGCGATCAAAAGTTGCATCAATAAACCTTGACGTGCAGGTGCAGTACCTTCAACGACAACGTTATTTTTAATCAGATTAGGCATAAGCTCTGGGTCTTGAACCGCAGGACGAATACTTTCAAACTCTGAACCGTTTGATTTTTGGCCATGAATTCGTTCGCCATCAATTGTCACTTGCTTAATTTGACCAGCATTCACCGCAGCAACAAACTCTGAATAATTCATCGCTGTCGGCTTTTCATTGCTACTGACATTACTGAAAATAAGGATCAGTACGCCCAGTATCACTAGCCACAATATGGCATTCTTGAAGAGATCGCTCAAAGCTTTATTCCCATATCAATCTAATTTGATCATGCCCTATCGGGTGACCTTAAAGTTTCTGCTGAAGATCAGCTTCGCAAAATAATAAAAAGGTACAAAATGCACAATTTTTAACGACTTGGCAAGTAAACTTTATTTGAAAGCCTTCTTACGGCCTTGCCCAACTAAGAATACTTCCTTAGATCGGGCACGTGATGCAGCAGGTTTTACTGTCTTTAACACATCAAAGTTGTCGACTACTTGCTTACGGAACTCGTCAAAGCCTGTACCTTGGAATACCTTTACAACAAATTGACCATTTGGACCGAGCACTTTCGTAGCAAAATCGATGGCCAATTCACAGAGGTAAATCTGGCGAGGTTGATCTACAGCCTTGTTACCTGAAGTATTGGGGGCCATATCTGAAATTACAACGTCTACTTTACGTCCATCTAAAATATTTAACAATTTATCGAATACTTCTTGCTCACGGAAGTCACCTTGCAAGAAGGTCACATCTGGGAGTGCATCCATTTCCAAAATGTCAGATGCAACCACCAATCCTCGATCACCGACCAGCTTTCCTGCAATTTGTGACCAACTTCCAGGTGCAGCCCCCAAGTCAACCACGGTCATGCCAGGACGAATGATGTTATATTTTTCTTGAATTTCAAGTAACTTATAAGCTGCACGTGCTCGATAACCTTCTTTTTGCGCTTTTTTCACAAAATGATCATCAAGGTGCTCTCTCATCCACGCACGGCTACTTTTGGATAACTTTTGGTTGGTAATGCGTGTTGCCATATCTCTCTAAAACATTAAAATTTCTTAAACTTAATTGTACGTTAAATTCTCTAGGCTTGCAGTATACATCTGTATCCAAATCTTGGGTTTTAGTTGTTTTTTTCTATTATCTAAATCGATTATTTCCACAGAATATAAAGCGTTTAATTTCGCAGTTTGTTATACTAAGCCGTTTTTAAAATTAGGTTATCTTTATGGCGACTTTATCCATTCAGGAACGCAAGCGTTTGCGTCAAATCGGTCATGCTTTAAACCCTGTGGTAATGCTTGGCGGTTCAGGTCTGACTGAAAATGTCGTTGAAGAAATTTTACGTGCTTTAAACGACCACGAATTGATTAAAGTCAAAGTCGCGGGTGAAGACCGTGAAGAGCGCGCTGCAATCATTGCAGAAATTGCCTCAACTACAGGTGCAGAAATTGTACAGACCATTGGTAAAATTGCGTTGCTTTACAAAAAAGCGGCGAAACAAAATGCCAAATTGTCTAATTTAGTTCGTTTCGCTCACGCAGCAAAATAATTGTAGTTTTTTATGGCAAGTTACGAACTCAGTGCATTTGATCGTCGCTTTCAAGCTATTTCGCTTGTTGGTGCGATTGAACAACAAAGCCCATATGCTCTCAATATCGGCTTTTGGTTACGCGATCCCAATTTGTACATGCACTGGCCTGAAGTCGTGAATGCAAATCCTCGTCAAGACTTTTTATGGGAAAACACCTGTTTTGAAGTCTTTATCGGGGTAAAAGGCGAAGATTATTATCGCGAGATCAATCTCTCCCCTTCGCAAGCTTGGCAGGCCTATCAGTTTGAGGAATATCGTTATCCTGAAGATATGCCGCCACAGGTCGCTTACGATATTGAACTCAATCAATTGAAGCGTACTCACTATGGTTTAAATGTCAGCATTGATCTGACTGAATTTATGCTGCAACACAAACTGAAATGGGCTGACCTATATCTGGGTTTATCCGCGGTGTTGAATACCTCACAAGGTCAACAGTTCTATGCCATGCAGCATAGTGGCCAACAAGCTGACTTTCACAATAAACGTGATTGGTTGCATCAGTTTTAATCCAGATAAACAAACCAGATCAATAAAAAAGTGAGGCTATGACCTCACTTTTTTATGCACTTAATCTTGAGCCTCGTACAGCTAGATTATTTGTTTGAAACTTTATTCCACGCATCTAAGGTGTGTTCTTTTGAACGTTTAAACGTTTCAGTCAACTGATCTTTATGTTTTACTGAAATTTCGCTGACATCACCTTTTAACTCTTTACCTAGTTTGGTCAAGTCATCTAAAACGGCCGTAAACTCAGTTTTAACAAACTCTTTTAGTTCAGTTAAGTCTTTTTGAGAGTTCGATAACTGCCCTTTAATGGTTTCTAAGCGCAGTAAAAGATCTTGTTTAAACTGGCGGAGTTGCTCTTGCACACTGGCATTCAACTGCTTCGCTTCAGCCTCAAGCTTTTCTTTACTTTCAACTACCGCTTCAGTGACCTGCTCTGTCGCTTCTTTCGCCACTTGCTCAAGCTTTTCAGTGCTTTCTGCAACGACTTCTTTCAACGCTGGCTTTGGTTTAGTCGCTTTGTCTTGTTCAGTCATGATCTTATTCCTGTTGTTATATACACAGCGACAGCTTAGCGTGATTCGATAAAATTTAGATTTTGATTTGTTAGACAATTATTTGTTGTTACATTTTTCTTTGCAAAACTTAGAAACAGCTCCTGCTACAAAATAAAAGCACTTTATCTTGTTAATTCCATCTTATTGGCATGGACTTTGTTAGTGAAGTTGCGTATAGTGCCATGTTAAGTTCAAGCGAGCAGACATAGGGAGGGTAGGTTTTTAGATAGCCTTCCTTTTTTTTCGTCTACTCGCTTTTTTACAGCCTAAATTTCAGGAGCTTTGGTTTGAGCACCCCAGCAATTTTAGCCCTTGCCGATGGTACGATCTTTAAAGGAACGTCTATTGGTGCATCGGGTAGTACGACTGGTGAAGTCGTTTTCAACACTGCCATGACTGGCTATCAAGAAATTTTGACTGACCCGAGTTATGCACAGCAACTTGTGACTTTAACTTACCCTCATATCGGTAACACAGGTTGTAATGATGAAGACGCTGAGTCAGGTCGAATTCACAAAGTATGGGCCAACGGATTAATTATTCGTGACCTACCTTTATTGCATAGCAACTTCCGATCAACGCAATCTTTAGGCGAATACTTAAAAGAACATAATGTTGTCGCAATTGCAGATATTGATACGCGTAAATTAACCCGTATTTTGCGTGACAAAGGTGCGCAAAATGGTTGCATCCTTGCTGGTGAAAATATTACTGAAGAGCAGGCTTTAGAAAAAGCACGCGCATTTGGTGGTTTAAATGGTTTAGACCTAGCTAAAGAATGCTGTGACCCAACTGGTTTCGAATGGACAGAAGGTTCTTGGGTATTAGGCAAAGGCTTCACACAACCTGAACTTAAATTCCATGTTGTTGCATACGACTACGGTGTCAAAACCAACATCTTACGTATGCTTGCAGACCGCGGTTGTAAACTCACTGTCGTGCCTGCACAAACTCCTGCTGCTGACGTGCTTGCATTGAATCCGGATGGCGTGTTCTTATCGAACGGCCCTGGCGATCCAGCTGCATGTGACTACGCAATTGAAGCTGTAAAAACAATTGTAGAAGACGCTCGCAACCTACCCGTCTTTGGTATTTGCTTGGGTCACCAAATTCTTGCACTTGCCTCAGGTGCAAAAACAGTGAAAATGCCGCATGGTCACCACGGTGCTAACCACCCTGTTCAAAACATGGAAACAGGCACAGTGATGATTACTTCTCAAAACCACGGCTTCGCAGTGGATGCAGAAACACTTCCTGCAAACTTGAAAGCTACGCACAAGTCTTTGTTCGATCAAACTCTTCAAGGGATTCATCGTACAGACAAACCAGCGTTCAGCTTCCAAGGTCACCCTGAAGCAAGCCCTGGTCCGCATGACTGCGCACCATTGTTCGATCATTTCATCGAACTTATCGAAGCATCTAAGAAGTAATTAAGGAAGCGATCATGGCTAAACGTACAGACATTAAAAGTATCTTAATTATTGGTGCAGGTCCGATTGTCATCGGACAGGCATGTGAGTTTGACTACTCAGGTGCGCAAGCGTGTAAAGCTCTTCGTGAAGAAGGCTACCGTGTTATTTTGGTGAACTCTAACCCAGCTACCATTATGACCGACCCTGCGATGGCAGACGCAACATATATCGAGCCAATCACTTGGCAGACTGTTGCTCAAATCATTGAAAAAGAGCGTCCAGATGCTGTCCTTCCAACAATGGGTGGTCAAACAGCATTGAACTGTGCGCTTGCACTGGATGCCAACGGTATTTTAGAAAAATACAATGTTGAATTGATTGGTGCAACCAAAGAAGCGATTGAAAAAGCTGAAGACCGTAAACTGTTTGATGAAGCAATGCGTAAAATTGGTCTTGAATGTCCAAAAGCTGCGATTGCTGAAAACATGGAAGAAGCTTTAGAGATTCAAGCGCGCTTCGGCTTCCCTGTGATTATCCGTCCGTCATTCACGATGGGTGGTTCAGGTGGCGGTATCGCTTATAACAAAGAAGAATTCCTTGAAATCTGTGAACGCGGTTTCGATCTTTCTCCAACCAAACAATTATTGATTGATGAATCTTTAATTGGTTGGAAAGAATACGAGATGGAAGTTGTTCGTGACAAAAACGACAACTGTATTATCGTTTGTGCGATCGAAAACTTTGACCCAATGGGCGTGCACACAGGTGACTCAATCACTGTTGCGCCTGCGCAAACATTAACAGACAAAGAATATCAATTGATGCGTAATGCATCTTTAGCAGTTCTTCGTGAAATTGGTGTAGAAACAGGTGGTTCTAACGTTCAGTTCGGTATTTGCCCAGATACTGGCCGTATGGTGATCATCGAGATGAACCCGCGTGTATCGCGCTCATCTGCCCTTGCATCAAAAGCAACAGGTTTCCCGATTGCAAAAATCGCCGCGAAATTGGCTGTCGGTTATACCCTTGATGAATTAAAAAATGACATCACGGGCGGAACGACTCCTGCTTCGTTCGAACCTGCAATTGACTACGTGGTAACAAAAATTCCACGTTTCAACTTCGAAAAATTCCCACAAGCAGATGCAACACTGACCACACAGATGAAATCTGTGGGTGAAGTAATGGCCATTGGTCGTAACTTCCAAGAGTCTGTAAACAAAGCACTTCGTGGTCTTGAAGTGAGTGCGTGTGGTTTTGATGAAAAAATCGCAGTAGGAACTGAAGGCGCGAAAGAAAAGATCTTGGTTGAACTTAAAGTTCCGGGTCCAGAGCGTATTTGGTATGTGGCTGACGCATTCCGTCATGGTTTCACCTTAGAAGACGTGTTCCAAGCGACGAAAATCGATAAATGGTTCTTGATCCAAATCGAAGACATCATCAAAACTGAAAATGAAATCAAAACTTTAGGTTTTGGTGATCTAAACGCAGACAACATCCGTTCATTCAAACGTAAAGGTTTATCTGACCTTCGCATCGCGAACTTGATGGGTATTTCACAAAAACAATTCCGTAAGCACCGTTGGAACTTGGGCGTAACGCCAGTTTACAAACGTGTGGATACCTGTGCAGCAGAGTTCGAATCTGACACTGCATACATGTATTCAACTTACGATGATGAGTGTGAATCAAACCCATCTGATAAAGATAAGATTATGGTGATCGGTGGTGGTCCGAACCGTATTGGTCAAGGTATCGAATTCGATTACTGCTGTGTGCACGCGGCACTTGCAATGCGTGAAGATGGCTACGAAACCATCATGGTGAACTGTAACCCTGAAACAGTTTCAACAGATTACGACACTTCAGATCGCTTGTACTTCGAACCAATCACTTTGGAAGATGTACTTGAAATCGTTCGTACTGAAAAGCCAAAAGGCATTATCGTTCAGTATGGTGGTCAGACTCCGCTTAAATTGGCTCGTGCTTTAGAAGAAGCAGGTGCGCCAATTATCGGTACATCACCAGATGCGATTGACCGCGCAGAAGACCGTGAACGTTTCCAACAAATGATTCAACGTCTTCAACTTCGCCAGCCAAACAACAGCATTGTAAAATCTGCTGAAGAAGGTATGGCTGAAGCATCGAAAGTAGGCTACCCACTGGTGGTGCGTCCTTCTTATGTACTCGGTGGTCGTGCGATGGAAATCGTATACAACGACGAAGAGCTTAAACGCTACTTACGTGATGCGGTACAAGCATCAAATGAAGCGCCAGTTCTTCTTGACCGTTTCTTAGATGATGCGATCGAAGTTGACGTAGACTGTGTATCTGACGGTAAAGACGTTGTGATTGGCGGTATTATGCAGCACATTGAACAAGCAGGGATTCACTCAGGTGACTCAGCATGTTCGATTCCACCATACTCACTCTCAGTTGAAATCCAAGACGAAATGCGTCGTCAAACCGTTGCTATGGCGAAAGAGCTTGGCGTTGTTGGTTTGATGAATGTACAGTTTGCTGTGAAAGGCGAAGACGTTTACATCCTAGAAGTGAACCCACGTGCGTCTCGTACTGTGCCATTCGTTTCTAAATGTATCGGTGAGTCTTTAGCGAAAGTTGCTGCGCGTTGTATGGCGGGTCAGTCTTTAGAATCTCAAGGATTCACTAAAGAAATCATCCCGACTCACTTCTCTGTAAAAGAAGCGGTGTTCCCGTTCAACAAGTTCCCGGGTGTTGACCCTATTCTTGGCCCTGAGATGAAATCTACAGGCGAAGTAATGGGTGTAGGTAAAACATTTGGTGAAGCATTCTACAAAGCTGTGTTAGGCTCGAATGAACGCGTACCGGGTCTTCCTACAGAAGGCGAAGTGAAGCATGCATTTATCTCTGTGCGTGATTCAGACAAGCCTCGTGCTGTTGGTATTGCGAAGCAACTGGTAGGCTTTGGCTTCAAAGTACTTGCGACTGGCGGTACTTATGAGTTCATTAAAGCTGCGGGTATTGAGTGTGAACGTGTAAATAAAGTCACTGAAGGCCGTCCTAATATCGTGGACCGCTTGAAAAATGGTGAAGTTCACCTCATTATCAATACAACTGAAGGCAAACAAGCTCAACAAGATTCGTTCTCGATTCGTCGTTCAGCGCTTCAAGCAAAAGTGTATAACACTACGACCTTGAACGGTGCTGATGCTGTATGCCAAGCTTTTGCGATTCAATTGCCAATGGATGTATACCGTTTGCAAGATTTACAAACTGTAGGTTAATTCGTTTACCGAGAAGTCCCGTCACCTCTCGGTGGCGGGCTTTTTTCATTTATAAACCTATATTTTTTACACTCACAGACTTGAGGGACAACAATGCAACGTTATCCTATGACTCCCCAAGGCAAATTAGCCTTAGAGAAAGAATTACATCAATTAAAAAGTATTGAACGTCCACGTATTATTGCGGCAATTGCTGAAGCACGTGAGCACGGGGATTTAAAAGAAAATGCGGAATACCATGCTGCGCGTGAGCAACAAGGTTTCTGTGAAGGTCGTGTTCAAGACATCGAAGGTAAATTGGGTGCGGCTCAAGTTATCGATGTAAAAGAACTTGAACAAAACGGTCGTGTGGTTTTTGGGGTGACAGTCACTATCGAAAACTTAGACACCGAAGAACAAAAGACCTATATGATCGTTGGTGACGACGAAGCTGATTTTAAAATCAATAAAATTTCAGTGAACTCTCCTATCGCACGTGGCCTTTTGGGCAAAAGTGAAGGCGACGAAGCAAAAATTCAAACCCCTCAGGGTGAAGTTGAATACGAAATTGTAAAAGTTGCATATATCTAATTCACTTTGTATCACTTTTTTTGATAAAATCTAGGGCTGATCATTCAGCCCTTTTTTATAAGCTATTTTATAATAATGAAAATAAAATCACTTTTTAATTCAACACTGCTTCTTTTTCTGTTATTTCCACCAGCAGTCTACTTTACGATGTTCAGAGAGGGTTTAGTCACTTTCGGGATTGGACTATTTTTGTGCTTTTGTATCTATAGTATCTTTTTTCATAGCCAAAATAAAAAAAGACCCGATGATTTGTCAGAAAGTATAATCTCTTCTTTTGCTTTTATTGCCCCCATATTATTTTTAGGATTATGGGCACAAATGTCATCATTAACTTATCGAAACTTTCAAACTTATTTAAAACAAAATCAATGTGAAAGCACCAATAAATTTTATGAATATACTGAAACCCAATGTGATGCATCTAAAAATAGCTCACGATGTAAAGAAGTAAGAAAACTAGACACCATTTATTATTGTGAACAATCACATGAAACAATGTATGAATATCGCTATACACAACTGTATGGCCCCAAATATGGTATATGGGATAATCAAGTTGATTGATTACAGTTTGTCGTTTAATAACTTGAGAGTATTCAACTCGCAAAAACTTCCATTTATATTGATTTAAATCATCATTGTTAACTTTTTTCATTGATTTAAGGTATTAGAAAAGAAAAATTGAAGTGAAAGTCACATGAAAGCTGGACGTGTCAGTCGTACCGCAGAAGCCGCAGCTGCATTAAGGGCCCATCATTATAGACATACAAATAACCCTGTGTTTTCAGATGCATTTGCGTTTGAGATGACCAATGCCCGTTGGCGCATGCTACTGTCCAATCCACTTTGTCAAAAAGTTCTCAATTCAAATGCATGCCATTACTCTTTGGGCCGCTTGACGGCACAAGTGGTTGGCCGCTCACGCTATGCTGAAGACCTTTTGCTTGAGGCTTTAAACCTTGGAGAAATACGTCAGTATGTGTTGGTTGGTGCAGGCTTAGATTCCTTTGTTTTACGTGTAGCACAAGACTACCCAGAACTCAAAATATTTGAAGTGGATCATGCCGACACACAAAAAATTAAGCGCCATAAGTTAAATAAACTCGGGATAATCCCAGCCAATGTTGAGTTTGTCAGCATTGACTTTGAAAATGAAAATTTGTCTGACGCGCTATTACGTCATGCATTTGATACGACGCAAGCCACCTTTTTTTCATGGTTAGGAACCACACATTATTTAACCCCAGAAACAACTTTGGTCACTTTGAAAAATGTTGCTTCACTGGCACATAGAAATAGTGAAGTGGTTTTTGATTATTCTATTGATTATCGTGAGTTATCAGGCATCGAACGTGTTGGCAGTTTTGCAATTGCTCAATTTACCCGTTTATTAAAAGAACCTCTTGTGGGAGCATTTTCACCCCAATATTTGCATCGGGCCCTACAAGCCTTGGGTTATGTTGTAATGGAGGATTTATCTGGAGCTGCAATCACTGCGCGTTATTTTAGCTACCCTTCTGCACAAATTCAGCATACACAGGCAACTCGCTTAATTCATTTAAAATTGCCTTAACATTCAATGCACTAAGATGGCATAGCATATACTTCTGTCTAGATGGCAAAATCAATAATTACTTGAACATCTATTCTTAATTCGGCAGGACATTTTTTTCTGTTTTAGGGTTAAATTAGACTACATAAAACCGTAGAAATTTGATTATTTATTGATCGTGGAACGTGAAAATTTACTAAAAGGCCGTTCCAGTGTACTGAACCCTAGAACGTCTTCGACTAAGATTTTGATGTTTATATAAAAATATCAAGAATTACGTATAACGTGCGTTATATTAATTTTAGAGTAGCTAATAAATTTAGTTAGTAGTGTGAATCCTGAATAAGCCTTTCGGGAATCATTTACTTCAATAAACCTAGGTTTTTATAAATTTTCTCACGCTGAGTAGCATTCGCTTTATTACGACCATCTTTAAGATAATTTTGTTCTATAAATACCGCTGCTTCTTTCTCTGAAATTGGTTTTTTCATGCTAGCAGAAGCTAATAATATACTATAAAGATTAAAGCGATCTTCAGGATATATACAAGCACCATTTACGATATCTATTACCATTGCTTGATCGGCATTAGGATACATAAGCTTAAGTTTACTTACAGTATCTTGAATGCAATATTGATACAGTCCTTGAGTCTGATCAGCACCCTTCATGATTTCAGATTCAGTTAATATTTTATCACTGAGTTGAGTTTTGAGATCTGGAGAAATTTGATTATTTTCTGGTAATGCTGACCATGCTAATGAATTAAGGCTTAAAATAATTCCAGTGATAAGTAATAATTTCATTTTGATCGTTGGTCTAGTTAAAATAATAGATTAAAAATTATATCGAATAAAAACAATAAAGTCTGTTAAAACAGCCCCATTTAACATAATAGAGCTTATACGAAATTGAGTTGTTATAGCCCATTTGAAGTGTCCAAATTAGAGACGACTCTCAGGTCAATTTTTTGTGAAATTTGGTGTTCATTAGAATAAGAATATGCACTAGATCATTTACTAAGGCTATTAAGCTTATTATTTTGTGCCGACTCAGATAGAATAATACTGACTTCTATCTTTGTCTTCGCGCTTACAATATATGTCTGATTCGATCAATTCCCCTGTCAAACACTGGTGTGAGTTTGAGTTCATTTCTAAAACCGTGAACAACCCCAACATTCACATTAAAGGGAATTATTCCTACTATTCAGCATATTGGGATCAGGGTTTTGAGCGCTGTGTTGTGCGTTATTTGCATGATAAAGCTTCGACAGTAGATAAACCAATTGATCAACTCTATATTGGGAATTTTGTTTGTTTTGGTGCGGAATGCGTGATTATGATGGGTGGTAACCAACTGCATCGTACTGACTGGATTTCGGCTTTTCCTTTTGATACACGTAGTTTTATTCCCGCAGGTGATACCATCATTGGAGATGGCTGCTGGATTGGCTCTCGTGCCATGATTATGCAGGGTGTAACACTCGGTGAAGGTGCAGTGGTGGCAACGGGTGCTGTCGTGACCAAAGATGTTCCACCCTATGCAGTTGTGGGTGGAGTACCTGCCAAGATTATTAAGTATCGCTTTCCTGAAACAGATATAGAAAAACTGCTTGCACTGAAGCTCTATGACTTAGATGAAAAGCTGTTTTTAAAGATGCGTGAGCAGTTACAGACGGATGATGTTACTCAACTCATTGAACACCTGAATTAAACGTCTGTTGTAAGATAGCATCTCATTCTTCTTGTTATACCCTCACCCGAAAAGAATCGATCATTTTAAAAGAATCTTGTTGTATTTCTTGCCAATGCGGAAGCAATTCTGCATGAAAATAGATCGTTACATAGCTCGTATTGAATCCATAATTTGGTACGTGATAACTTAATTCACAACTTGTATTTTCACTTTGAAAGTAATGGCAATTAATGATGGCACCCACTCCTTTCCCCTCAATTTCTTGCCAAAAAACCCTTTGAGAAACCCGCCCAATTCCTCTAACATCTATTTGGTAAAGCCCAAGATTTAGGTTAAATACTTTTTTTTCATTGATCTCTTTTGCGCTCATCTCTTCATGTGTTGCTATATCTCTTAGGTAGAGTTTTAAACTAGCAATTGAATCAAAAAAGCCTTTGTTCTCTTGTTCTTCTAGCCATATAGTCCGCTGATTGAGTGCTACTGTGATGTTATTTACATTTTTTGAATCCCACTGAAATCCATCTGATGGCTCCATTTCAGGCCATTTGACGTCAAAACTAGCATTTTGAATCTGATCATCGCATCCTTTGATATTATGCTGTTCTCTAACATTCTTGCCCCAATAGTTCACATCTTGGTATTCAACTCTTGCAAAAAATAGATAATTTCGATCGATCTTCATTTGTTGATCACCAAATCTCCCACACTCGTAAGGCTGATCTTTTATACTTGGAATATCACTAGGTTCTAAAATTATGGCAATAAAGATCACAATACTAATAATTACTGGTGACAATAATAGTAAGACTAAAAAATCTACGACTGTAAGTGGTTTTCTGAGAAAATCTAAAATCATGAGTTGCCTTAGTTGGTAAATATTTAGCTACCTAATGCTTAACATCTAATAAGTTACTAAAATATATTGTTGTATTTTCTATCATTATCATTAAAATTCAACCACTTATTATTCTTGAAATATAACCATTCGAAAAATTTAAAATAGCTTAACAAACATTTCAACATTGTCTAAATTTGTCCGTTGCCAATTCAGTTGATTCGTATCTGTCATCGTATTTATAAAGTAGTAAGCTATTCATAAATATAAGCTATTTTTTAGGCAAAGCCTATGTTTCTTAAACGCTACATTTACATTCAACTTTAGTGTTAAATTGATTATTATTCACACGCTTTTGTGCTAATTTAGAAGTGAGAAATTAGCATTTCATATGCAAATATCCATATGAATTTACTAGGTTTTATTCTTTAAAAAATACAGCTATTATCAAGATATAAGCTGTATTTAATCCGTGATACATTAGAACAGAAATCTGCACGTATAATCAGTTGATAATAAGGAGAAACAACCATGGCATACCAAAACATTTTAGTCCCTGTAGACGGTTCCGAAACTTCATATGCAGCAGTTGCGCAAGCCGCTGAACTTGCAAAAGCATTTGGCGGCAAAATTACAGTCGTTCAAGTACTTGCACTTGACCCTTACATTGCAGCTGAATACATTTCTGCAACTCAAACCAATGACTTAATTGAACGTGCGCGTACTTCAGTTTTGAAAACACTTGAGGAAGCAGCAGCTAAATTTAGCGATCTGGGTATTCCTGTTGAAGCAAAACTACTGGAAGGTCAGGTGGTGCACCGTGAAATTATCAGAGAAGCTGAAACATCTAAAGCAGACCTGATTGTCATAGGCTCTCATGGTCGTACAGGTTTAAAACGTTTATTCCTAGGCAGTGTTGCACAAAGTGTTTTAGGTGAAGCGCACATTCCTGTTTTAGTTGTTCGTCAGTAATACATTGAGTGCTCTACTTCCACGGAGGTAGAGCATTTCTATTTTAAATATTCCACTGGAACTCTTTCATTTTCACTTTGTTCCCAATCACTAAAATACCTTCCGCCAGAAGTAACTGTGCTTGAATGTTCTGTCCCTGATCATTCAGCTTACTTAGGCTAATTTTTCCTTGTGAGTTGATTACCCGATACCAAGGCAAACTACTGTCTACATCCATATGTTTTAGTACATAGCCCACTAAACGCGAATGTTTGGGAATGCCTGCTAAACGTGCAATTTGTCCATAACTGGCTACCCGCCCATAAGGAATCTGAGCGATCACCTGAAAAATCATCGGGGCTAGTTCTTTGACTATCGATTCTGCCATTTCAAATGTGCCCTATTCTAAGTATTCCATAATGACATCGTTATATGATTCAAATAAACCAGCTCATTCATTCTAAAAAGCCCCAATACAGGGGCTTCTTGATTGAGCAAATCACTAAAAATTATCAGGACTTTCCAGACGTTTCACTTCCTGAACTCGCTCAGGGTTATGCACCGCAGCAATGCCGTCATCTGCTTTAACATCAATCAATGCTTCAGGCTGATAGACAGTAATCGTCTCAAAACCCTGTGCATCTTCACCAATAATATACTTAAAGCCTTTACGGTTCATTTTATTACACAGACGTTGATACCAGCCTTTAAAACCTGTCTTTTCCTCATTCGGATTGTAGTAAAACGCATTCATCACAGCAGGTAATCCTAGGCCACAGACCATGCCTGAAAGCAACACGGCGATAAAAGTATAACCAATCAAAATACTGCTATATTCACTTAACTCAGGCACGTTGGCTACCGCTAAGATCAGTGCTAAGGAGATCCCTCCACGCACTCCACCCCATGACAAAATCGCCAAACTTCCGTTATAGCTTTTCTTACGGAAAGAGGGAAAAAAGGCAAAAGATAAATAGTTCGCTGCAAAACGTGAAGCATGCAGAATAATAAACGCGACGATGCCGCCAAAAATCAGACCAAAGCTGAGATCTAAAATAAACAGTTCCAAGCCAATTAAGGTGAATAAGAACGAGTTAATAATCCCTTCAACCGTATGCCAAAAATGGTTTACTTCCCGTATCTCGCGCTCTTGTAAAATTTCTTTCCACTTGTTCCCCACAATTAAACCACCGATGACGCAAGCAATCGGTGCTGAAGCATGTGCAAACAGTGCAACCAAGTACGAACCGCAGGCCAAGAGTGCGGTGGTCAAAATGAGAGACTCCATTTCGTGCTTACCACGTAGTAGTCGCAATATCCCTAAACCAAAGGCCCAACCAATAATGACGGCGACAAAAATTTCATAGAGTAAGGTCTGCAACACGCCCATGACGGTAAAGTTTTCACCTTGTAAGACGTTTAAGAGCGTCATGAATAAGGCAATACACATGGCATCATTAAACAGTGATTCGCCTTCGAGCTTGACCATTAAGTGATGCGGTGCGCGTACAGAACTGAGCACGCCTTTGATCCCAATCGGGTCCGTTGCACCCAATGCAGCCCCCAACAGCAAAAGCACCAATAAATCGACATGCTGCCCAATAATGAACTGATAACCGTAGAGCACCACCCCAAAGAACACGGCGCACAGTACCAACGCAATACTGGCTAAAATGCTGATCGGCTTCCAATAACTACGTAAATCTGAGACTTTGAACTTCAGTGCAGAAGAGGTCAAAATGAAGCAAATCACGCCATTGATTAAAAAGTCATAAAAATCAATGTGACGAACCGCTTCTTCAATGTTATGAATATTGATGGTAATAAACTGATTACCACTCAACAGGCTCGCGCCCCACTGTAAAATAAAGACAAAAATGGCAGAAACGATGGGGACGCCAATGGCTTGGGGAAAACCTAAAATACGTTTATTGAAAATAGTCGTTGCAATGGATAATGCAAAAATAACGGTAAAAACTTGTAGAAAAAAATAATTTCCCATTGAACTTCCAAATTGGGCGGTTGGGGAGATGGCGGCTTTCAGTGCTTATCTATGGAATAAAAATTCATTTCATACACATTGATGCTCGAAATATTTTAATCATTTTTCACATCAACGCCCGAAAAAAATAATTTTTTTAACATTTCTCCTGATGATGAATTAACATAGCGCATATGCATGTTTTTTATGCGTGAACTTTCCCTTTGGCCAAGTTTGATCTCCTATGCAATTCACTTTTAAAACCATCTTTCGGATGTTCTTCGCACTGATTATTTTCCTAACCACCTTTGCGTTGTTTCTGACCTGCTTTGCAAAAACCAAAGAAATTTTACAAGCCGAGCAAACTTTTGCCTCAGCACAAAGTTTTAAAATGAACTCTCGTCCCGATCAAACTCTGGTTCTACTTTCAAACAATAAAGCACCCGATGATCATATTTATTTGCATGTGGCCAATCAGGGTTATATCGCCAAACTCAGCTGTAATCATTATTTAACCGACATTTGTGTAGATGACTACAACGAACAACATACCCGCCAAATTCAGTCAATTGAACTACTCAAAGCAGGGCAATTTAATTACATTCAGCAAGTCAGTTATCTCGATACACGTACACAAGATGTTAAAACATTGCGTTATACGCCTGAGCAAATTCAGCAGTTTTACCGTGCGGATATGAGCAACTTAAAGTATGTGGTGTTTGGGGTGTTGTTATTTGCCTGTATTGCGTTATATGTGAGCGTCCGTATTGCTCGAAACTTTAAGCAGTTCTTAAACCGATAGAAAGAATTGATTGAAATAAAAAAGAGGCGATCAATCGCCTCTTTTTATGGCTTAAATGGCTTGATTAAAGGTATCGCAACTTTCAACTTGCCCCGACTTAAAGCCCGTGCCAAACCAAGTCATACGCTGTTGACTGGTTCCATGGGTAAAACTATCAGGGACCACTTGCCCTGTTGCCCGCTTTTGTAGGTAATCATCACCAATCTTATGTGCCGCATCCATCGCTTCTTCAACATCGCCTTGCTCTAAGAACTGAGTCCGTTGATTGTTATGATGCGCCCATACTCCTGCTAAACAGTCAGCCTGTAACTCTTGGCGTACCGATAAAGCATTGCCTTGCGCTTTTGAGCCCTGCGCACGAGCCTTTTGCACTTGTTCAGAAATACCTAAAATGGTCTGAATATGATGTCCAACCTCATGTGCCACTACATAAGCCTGAGCAAAGTCGCCCGCTTGATCTTGGCGCGCCAACTCCGTTTGGTTTTGCTCACCGCCAATACCCATTTGAGTCCGCATGTCTTTAAAGAAAGCGGTGTCGATATACACCTTCTGATCTGCTGGACAGTAAAACGGCCCCATTGCAGACTGTGCAGTACCACAACCCGAATTGATCATCCCTGAAAACATCACCAACTTCGGTGGAACATATTGTTGTCCCAATTGCTGTTGGAAAATTTGACTCCATGTGTCTTCAGTATCAGCCAGTACTGTACCGACAAAGTCCATCGCTTCCTGCTGATCAGGCGTTGGGTTATCCAAACCTTGAGTTTCTGCCGCTCCAGTTTGTGCGGTCACTTGTTTAGTGGCTTGGTAGGCTTGCTGCGGATCGACTCCTAGAAATTTCCATGCCACAAAGGCCACGATCAGCCCTAAAATACTGATGCCACCCGCCTTGACACCGCCACCACCGCGACGATCCTCGACATTGCTACTGACACGACGTCCCTTCCAACGCATAGCACTCTTCCTTCTTCTAATTCATGCTGACCCGATCCAGTTTATGCCTTTTTTGAACTCGGCCAAACTTTTCTAATCAAGCTCACAATAGCCAATACAATCAAACCAGCCACAAAACCAATCACTAAGTTAATCAGTGTTGGGGTTAATGCCCCCACAATGCTTCCCACAGTTGGAATATGTTCAGCATAATCCACTGAACCTTCAGTGAAATGATGCAATAAAGGCACGCCGTGGGAAATAATGCCACCACCCACTAAAAACATCGCGATAGTGCCCACGATGGTTAAGGTCTTCATTAGTTTTGGTGCAAAAGCCAATAAACCACGGCCAATAGTTTGCTTAAATGAAGAGGCTTGCTGAGTTAGATACAGCCCTAAATCATCAATTTTGACAATCATCGCAACAAAACCATACACACCGACGGTCATTAAAATGGCAATTACAGATAACACCATAACTTTGGTTGAAAAAGTTGCAGCAGCCACAGTCCCCAGTGAAATCACTACAATTTCTGCCGACAAAATAAAGTCGGTACGAATCGCGCCTTTGACCTTATCTTTTTCAAAAGTCGCCATATCCATTTCAATCGCAGTTAATTCTTGGCTCGCTTCTTCTTCGGTTTTGGCTTTTTTGTGATGCAAACTATGCAGAACTTTTTCTACCCCTTCATAACATAGAAATAAACCACCAATCATCAACAGTGGCGTGATCAGCCACGGCGCAACCACACTAATCAACAACGCCGCAGGGACTAAAATCAATTTATTAACAAAAGAGCCTTTAGCCACAGCCCAAACCACAGGCAGCTCACGGTCAGTACGAACCCCACTCACCTGTTGTGCATTGAGTGCTAAATCATCCCCCAAAACACCCGCCGTTTTTTTTGCCGCCATTTTGCTCATGACCGCAACGTCATCTAATATCGTGGCAATATCATCTAGTAATATTAATAAGCTACTCGCCATTTATTTTTATCCATCTTGAGAATTTTGACATTTTAATCTGTGATCTAAGCTTTTGAATATTTGTTTTTTGAAATTTAACTGATTTTATAATTTTTTCACTGCAGTTTTTTTAAGACTGACATTGAAAAAGATTATGCCGTACAATGTCTGCATTCTTTGAAAATAGCATGTCGCTACGACGACTTTGGAAATAGATAATGAGTAATCAAGACAACCGTCCTGTTATTTTGACAGGCGACCGTCCAACGGGACAACTTCATTTAGGGCACTTTGTCGGATCTTTACGTTCACGTGTGGGTTTGCAGGATTCACACCATCAGCATTTATTATTGGCCGATGCGCAAGCCTTTACTGACAATGCAGATAACTTTGAAAAAGTTCGCCGCAATATTCTTGAAGTTGCCACAGATTACTTAGCAGTCGGGATCGACCCAACCAAAACCACCATTTGCGTGCAGTCGAGCTTACCAGCGCTGAATGAACTCACCATGTTGTATCTCAACTTTGTGACCGTGTCTCGTTTAGAACGTAACCCAACCATCAAGTCTGAAATTCAGATGCGTGGTTTCGAACGAGATATTCCAGCTGGTTTCTTATGCTACCCAGTTGCACAAGCAGCAGATATCACCGCATTTAAAGCAACGGTTGTACCTGTGGGTGAAGACCAGATTCCAATGATCGAACAGACCAATGAAATCGTACGTCGCTTAAATCGTCAGATTGGTCAGGAATTACTACCTGAATGTAAGGCTCTGCTTTCCAATATGAGCCGTTTACCCGGCTTTGATGGTAAAGCCAAAATGTCGAAATCTTTAGGCAATACCATTGTGTTGGATGCAACCGATAAAGACATTAAAAAAGCTGTTAATGCGATGTACACCGACCCGAACCACCTGCGTGTTGAAGACCCAGGTCAGGTTGAAGGTAATATCGTATTTACGTATTTAGATGCGTTTGATCCAAACAAAGAAGAAGTTGAAGAACTGAAAGCACATTACCGCCGTGGCGGTTTGGGCGATGGTACGGTGAAAAAACGTCTTGAAGGCGTATTGAAAGAGCTGATCACGCCAATTCGTGAACGTCGTATGGAACTTGCGAAAGATCCTGATTACATCATGGATATTTTGAAGACTGGTACAGACAAATGTCGTGATATCACTCAACAGACTCTAGATGAAGTTAAATCGGGTTTAGGGGTGTTTCATTTCTAAATCCACCTTAAACTAAAGCGCATATTTAAGCCTTTCTCACTGAGAAAGGCTTTTTTGATCACTAAACAAACAAAAATAAGCCACATGCATCTCAAAAACTGACATTTAGTGTCGTTTGTTAACCTAAATTTACAGTAATTAACGTGAATACTCATGAAATAAGAATGCACAGCCCTTATGATGAGTCCATAGCTTAGATTAACCCTGAGATATAACGTTTCTCCTTTTTACCGAAACTGTGTAACAACAGATTCGTAGTTCTACGCAATGAATACCCCAATCATTGCGTATTTTTTTGCCTAAAATTTGTCAAATCACAATTAAACCGCTCTCTCTTTACGTGCCAACAAACTTAGACATTCTGTTTTTTGAATGCTATGCTAAAGCCCAATTTCAATACAATTCTTTTTAAAAATTTACACTTAACTGATAACAGCATAAAAATAGAGAACCTTTAGAATGTGGGAATTATTTACTCACCCATCCAATTTAATTTTTAGTATTGGCCTCAGTCTGATGTTTTTATTGGGACTGCTCGAATTGATTTTATTGGTGTTAGGCGGCGGCTCACAAGGCCTACTTGACCAATTTCTACCTGATGACCTAGGCAGTACTAAAGACGTCAACATTGCACTAGATGCCGATCAAGGTTGGCTCAATGCCCTGCTGGATTGGTTGTTTATCGGCCGTGTCCCTCTCTTAGTTTGGTTGATTATCTTCTTCACCCTGTATAGCTTAAGCGGCTTTATTCTACAGTCCATTCTTCAAACTTGGACCGGAAGCTATTGGAGTGCATGGATCATGACACCTCTTTGCCTCGTACTTTCGATGCCTATGATCCGTTACAGCGCCATGCTGATTGCTAAAATTTTGCCACAAGATGAAACCACAGCAATTTACAGTGAAGAACTGATTGGACGAACAGCACTGATTATTTTAGGTGAGGCTAAAGTCAACTCACCGGCTCAAGCACGAGTTCAAGATCAGTTCGGGCAAACGCATTATGTACTGGTTGAACCTGAAACAGACCTTCATTTTTCTCAAGGTCAAGAAGTCATTTTGACTCAAAAAACCAAGATTGGCTTTAAAGCCATTTCACTTTAATTCTTTCATTTTGTACTTATAACTTTAAATAAAATCGGGACCCTTATGCTCAGCAACAATTTCTATAACATTCTTATTCTTGCAGGGATTATCTTTGCAGCTCTGGTCATTATCGGCATTATTATTGCTCGTCTGTACCGTCGTTCCAGCAAAGAAATCTCTTTCGTACGTACCGGTTTTGGCGGCGAAAAAGTTATTTTAGGTGGCGGTGCAATTGTACTGCCTGTATTACATGAAATTATCCCTGTTAACATGAACACGCTACGTTTAGAGGTTCGCCGTGCTGATGACCAAGCGCTCATTACCCGTGACCGTATGCGTGTCGATGTCATGGCTGAGTTCTATGTGCGTGTAAAGCCTTTGGCTGAATCAATTGCAGTTGCCGCACAGACTTTGGGACAAAAAACCATGTCTCCAAATGAGTTGAAGAACCTTGTAGAAGGTAAATTTGTCGATTCCTTGCGTGCTGTAGCAGCTGAAATGGCGATGGAAGAGTTACATGAAAAGCGCGTGGACTTCGTACAAAAAGTACAACAAGTGGTGTCTGAAGACTTACATAAAAATGGTCTAGAGCTTGAAACTGTATCTTTAACAGGTTTAGACCAAACAGGTTTCAAATACTTTAATCCTCAAAATGCATTCGATGCCGAAGGTTTAACCAAGCTGACCGAAACAATTGAAGACCGTCGTCGTAAACGTAATCACATTGAGCAAGACGCTGACCTTGCCATTAAGACCAAAAACTTAGAAGCAGAACAAGCTCGCCTACAAATCATTCGCGAAGAAGAATACGCCAAACTTCAACAAGAGCGTGAAATTGCAATTCGCCGTGCAGAACAATTGGCTGAAATTGCCTCTCAAGAAGCAGAGAAAAAACGTGAAGCAGAAGAAGCACGTATTGCAGCTGAGCGTGAAGTCGAGTTAAAGCGTATTGGTGCAGCACGTGATGTGGAAAGCCAAAACATTCAAAAATCACAAATTATTGAACAAGCACAGGTTGAACAAAAGAAAACCATCGAGCTGGCGGAACAGTCACGTGCCATTGCAATTGCTGAAAAGTCGCGCGAAGAGTCTGAAGCCAAAGCTTCTGCTGACCGTGCACGTGCTGAGGCGGTTAAAGCCGAAGAAGAAGTGATTACCGTACGTGAAACACAGCGTGCTGAGCGTCAAAAAGCTGTTGAATTGGTTGCAGCGAAGCAAGCTGCAGAAAAAGATGCAATTGCGATTACGGTTGCAGCAGAAGCAGGCAAACAAGCCGCTGCCGATGATGCCGAAGCCGTTCGTATTGCAGCGGAAGCTCAAGCCGAACAAGCTCGCTTAAAAGCCAAAGGTGAAGCGGATGCCAAAATACTGTTGGCTCAAGCAATGGAAAAACAATACCAAGTCGACGCAGATGGTACACGTGCTGTCAATGAAGCCAACAACGTCTTATCTCCTGAGCAAGTTGAAATGCAAATTCGCCTAGCATTGTTAAAATACTTACCTGAAATCATTCGTGAAAGTGTTAAGCCGATGGAAAACATTGATGACATCAAAATTCTACAGGTTAACGGTTTAGGCAATGTCGGTTCAGCAACAACTGGAGGTGATAGTGCGGAATCTTCACAAGTTGCTTTGTCTGATCAAGTGGTGAATAGTGCGCTACGCTATCGTACCCAAGCACCACTAATCGACAGTTTGATGAATGAACTGGGGATTCAAGGCGGTGACATCAATGGTTTAACCCAAAGCTTAAAACCGCAAAGCAAAGCTCAATAGTAGTTATACTTACATGTATTAGTTCCGACTTAATCTGACACAGAGCTTGAAAAAGAAGAAGTTACCGATTTTGATTAAAGGTGTCGAATCTCAATCAATAAAGGTAACTTCTCATGTTGCATACTAACAATCAAATC
>NZ_JAHUTF010000007.1:0-142564 GCF_019209785.1 Acinetobacter sp. CWB-G5
ATTTGATTGTTAGTATGCAACATGAGAAGTTACCTTTATTGATTGAGATTCGACACCTTTAATCAAAATCGGTAACTTCTTCTTTTTCAAGCTCTGTGTCAGATTAAGTCGGAACTAATACATCTTATGTCTGGTTGAGGATGTTGATCATAATAAGGTTCTCGGCGGCTCGCCTCATACCAGTCTTCTAGGTATTGCAGCATTAAAGCTGGACGCTGTTCAGGTGAAGCATTAAACACTTTAATGAGCTTACGATAAGGCAAATGTCGTCTTGCTTCATCTGGTGGAGTTCCACGATCTGCAACAAAAGGAGCAACTAAACGTTCAATTAATCCATCTTTTTCCTGTCCTTCAGGCGTTGCTTCTACATAGTCAATGATTGGCATAATCCGATCCATCTGATCCGCATAACCAGTCAACAGTCCAAAACAAATCAGACGTAAAGCAATATACCAATAGTCTTCTGTTCCTAAACTGATATGCCAAACATATCGACCATCTGCCTCTGGGCTTTGATGATAGTGACTATGAATTTCGGCATATTCTTCTGTCCAGTTTAAAAGATATGGGTAAAGTTCCTGAATAAACGCAATATCTCCACCTGCAGAGTACTGTAATGACATTAAATTTAAGACATCTTTTAATCTTTGATGCCCAGCAGCCATCATTTTACTGGATTTAGCATTTGCCTTATATTTTTGAAAACCATCAGTTACTGAATAAACACCATTAAGAAAAGCATCAAACCGCCTTTGATACATATCTTCTTGTAAGAAACTATCTCTATATTTTCCATAATTTAGTATTTGTTGATTAAACCACTGTTCCCAATCAATATTTAAATCATTTATTTGGTTATTCAACTTTCTTACTCCGGCAACATATCATTTGGTAAAAGTAAAAAACCATCCAAATGAGGATGGCTTTTTCTAAAATGATTAAATTATTTCTCACCATCCCAATACCAATATACTTCTCCCCAATCTAGCTCGATAAGTGCAGGAACAATCTCACCTTGTTTAAAGTATTGTCGTAAATCTGGTTGTGCTGGTGTTCTCCAATAACCTGTTTTAATACAAGCTTCTCCACCCTTAACTTTCATTCGTTCTAATTGTTGATCATCTAAAACTACTTTTGACTGTGTTCGAGCAAAATCAACCAAATCTTTTGGATAGAACTGATGTTCACAATATGACGTATCATCTATATCCAGCAACCACGTTACCGCTGCTGCTTCCCATGACCAATAGCCATAGTAACCTCTTCCTGATCTTAAATCAGTTTGAGGATGCTGATCATAATAAGGCTCTCGGCGGCTCGCCTCATACCAATCTTCTAAATATTGCAGCATTAAAGCTGGACGCTGTTCAGGTGAAGCATTAAACACGTTAATCAGCTTACGATAAGGCAAATGTCGTCTTGCTTCATCTGGTGGAGTTTCACGATCTGCAACAAATGGAGCAACTAAACGTTCAATTAATCCATCTTTTTCCTGTCCTTCAGGTGTTGCTTCTACATAGTCAATGATTGGCATAATCCGATCCATCTGGTCTGCATAGCCAGTCAACAGCCCAAAACAAATCAGACGTAAAGCAATATACCAATAGTCTTCTGTTCCCAAACTAATATGCCAAACAAATCGTCCATCAGCATCAGGACTTAAATTATATAAATGGCTTGCTTCTGCGTACTCTTCTGTCCAATGAAGTAGATATGGATATATTTCTTTTAAAAACTCAAGACTTCCGCCTGCCGAATACTGTAAAGACATTAAATTTAAGACATCGTTTAAACGCTGATGACCTGCCGCAATATAGCCACCATATTTTTTTTCATTTTTATAATTACTAAAACCATCCGTTACGGAATATATCCCATTCACAAATGTATCAAATCTTTTGCTATACATTTTTTGTTCAAGCAAATTATCTCTAAATAAAGCAGGGTCTTTTATTTCTAAACTTAACCACTTTTGCCAATCTATTGTCTGCTCATTTACTTGTATGGACATTTATTAACGCTCCAGCATGTCATTCGGTAAAAGTAAAAAAACCATCCGAAAGAGGATGGCTTTTCTCAAATGATTAACTTATTTTTCACCACCCCAATACCAATAGACCTCTCCCCAATCTAGTTCTGAAAAGGTTGGAAGAATATCACCTTCTTCAAAATACTGTCGTAAATCAGGTTGTGCTGGAGTTTGCCAATAGCCTGTTTGTGGGCATGGCTCTCCACCTTTCACTTTAAGTTTTTCTTCTTCCAATGATAAGTTGCTAACCTTATTGACTCGTTTGCCTTCAGGCCAACTGCTGTCTTCATCAAAACGGGCAATCCATTGGGGAGAACTTTCTATATCAAATCGTGGATTAGGGTCATCATCCCATGCATCTAACGTAGTTAGTTTCAAGTCATTACAACGTATTGGTTTTATCAGGTCATTTGCCCTCACCAATAAATCAGGAATACCCTCTTCAACAGGATAAAGTGACAGTTCCCCAAGTTGAATCCAAAGACTGAATTTTTCAGGATCTGTTGCATCTAGCAATTTGGTGATCTCTATCCGTGGATCATCTAGTTTTAAGCGGATTTGCTCCTCGCTTAAACCTAATTTATCGAGCCAATAGGGAGATAATAAAAAACACCAAGTTGGAGTTCGCAAACCTGCGGCTAACGAAGGTGTGTAGATAAAGCCTTCAGGATCATCGTGAGAATGATTCATATTAGGATGATCTATATCCAGCCCATAAAAGTAATCACTAAAAATACGTTCTGCTGTTTCAAACTCAGGCGAAACAATATTAAAGTTTGTCGAATTTCCAATTTCATAGCCACTATAAGCTTGTATCGGATTAAGTTTAATTAAACAATGTTGAACAAACTGATACCATTTTGACTTATGTTCTCTATACCATTTTTCACCAAATGACAGCTTTAATGTCGTATACCTACTATTATTGTTATCTGAAAATTGAGCACAGAAAACCCAACGGGCACTTTGATTAGGAGAATTCCCTGTAGTTGCTGCTATAAAATATACAGGATACCTCTTAAAACTTTGGTGCATTTCATTGATTAACTCTTTATGAGAAGGCTTCCATTTATTGGCATTTTTCCAGACACCTGTATCCCGATAGCGTCGCTTAAATGGCTTATCAATTATTTTATTTTCAAAATCTTCATAAATATTGATAATTTTATTGGCAATTTCCTCTACTTCATTATCCTGATGGTAAATATAAAATGTGATGTAGGGACAAATGCCAAACTCTTCTTGTTCGTACCCATAAGTGTGATAACTATCTTTTTTAAACTCTGCTATATAGTCAGTCACTTCATCTTGACTTAAAAATAACTCTTCGTCATTCATTATATTTTACCCTTTCCTTTTGACTTCTTTGGCTGTTGCTGTTGTGGTTGATCCTTAGGACTTACATCTTCAGGATAACGAAACAGTGACAACTTAAAGCCCTCACTTGCCGTTATCTTGCTGGTTTTCTTTTCTGCAGCACATTGCTTTTTTAAATCGTCATAAGCCTTAAATTGCTTATCATCAATTCGATCACCTTGAAACTTGATTTCAACTAATGCAAAAATATTGGTCAGAGTTAAAGGTTCACCACGATACTCAGGAATAATAATATCAGCACCAATTGTATTCTTTCCTTTATAGGGCATCGGCCAGAATGGATTGATATCAGAACCTGTACGCTTGATTCGTGTTTTCCCCTCTAATAAAGGTGCAAGGTACTTCTTCGTTTTAACATCATAACCAAAACAGACTTCAGCTTTTAATGGACTTTTCCATTTGACAATTTCATCCATGAATTCAAACATAAAATTTACAGCAAGTTGTTTCAGTCTCACAATGATATATTCATCAACATTTGCTCCTGCCAGTTCTTGAGCACTCATTTTTAGAAGCTTTGCAACAACATCCACTTTACTTTTAGGAACTATATCCTTTAACTTTTTCCCTTTCTGCTTTCTCAACTGAATCATAGGTAGTTGTTCTGCTTTTTCACAAACCTGACTTATGATTGAACGAAATGGTGTCTTTTGTTTGATTGCAGCAGTAATCACATTACTTTTTGTCTGGGGTCTCCCAGATGCAGCTTTGGTATTGTTACTTTGCTTATCACCAGTAGTTAATGTCGTTAGTAAGACCTTTTCTTTTTCCTTATCAATTTTATCTGAAATCTCTTGACCAAGATTTTTCATGATTTTTTTAATTTCTTCTTTAGCCTTTTTAATGTTGTCCTGATAGTTTTTCACCTCACCATAAGCATTAGAAGCTGTACGGTATATTTCATATGCTGTTATTGCATAACCTGCCAATTTAACAACGACAATAATAGCTGGAAGCATCGTTACTCTCCATCCAACTCAGATTCTAGTTTTTTTGATTTTTCTTCTAATTTTGCTTCCCAATTTTCAGTCAATCGCTCGCTTTCTCTCATCACCGATTTATATCCAATAATTCTTTCTCTAGTTTCCGTAACAACCTGCTCTGTAAATCCGTACTCATCTGTAATACCTTCTTTCATTAAATTATTCTGATTATCAGAAATAAAGTACTTATATCCTTTAAAATTTCGACCATCTGCTTTAAATAGTTGATATTGCGCTGAGTAAGGTGACTGAGCAAATTCTAGTTTAGGTAATTGGGGCAAATTAGGTGAAACCTCTCCCCCGCTCATAAACTTATGTTGCCCCGCCTTAACCTCAAACTTTCCACTAGTTGTTGCAAAGACTCCAGAACTATTAATCTTAAGTTCCGAACCATCAGCGATTAATTTAATTTCTTTAGGGCTGGTAATGTAAATGGCATCTTCAGTTGAAATGATCTGAACACCTTTACGTGCTATCAAATCAGCCCCATCTGCTTGAGCCTGTATTTCAACTTTGCCTTGACCTGCATAGAATTTCGCACCATCCTGTGCTGCAAACAAACTGATTTTACTTTGTGCATGTGCAAGTAAATTCTTTTGGGTACTAAAATTAATACTGTCCCCTGCACTGTGACCAATTTGACCATCTGCTGAAAGGTGAACATCTTCATTTGTAGTCAGAGCAATCGAATGGGGGGAGGTCAATATCATTAAAGCTTGTTTAAATGCTTTTGCCTTCGCCTCACTTTCTTGTTCAATTTGTTCAATAAACTCTTTTAGATTATCCAGTATTTCTAATGGATCGGTTTGTTGATTTTTAGCAACTTCACTTAAAGCTTTTGAATTACTTAGACTAGATTCAAATTGTGATTTCGTTTCAGAAGTATCAAGATGATGACCATTTGCTGAATCTTGTCGATAGGTAGAAAGTAATAAACCCTGTTTAGCTCTGAGTGCTCCCCACTGGTCTGTACGCAGTTCAAAACCTTCACCTCGCCCTTCACTGGTGTCCGTTTCTTTAGGATGACTCAAATTCCCTAAGTTCAGTTGTGTCGCACCATGACTGCTTTGTAGTTGGGTACTGATCTGACCCGTCGTGTCATCAAAACGTAGTTGCCCAAAGCCCTCGCCTTGAACCTCTTTTGATCGGATCCCTGCCAGTTTTTTGGTATCAGGCAGTTTGCCTGTATTGTCAAATTTGCTTGGATGACGTTGTGCTTCATGGATGCGCCCCACGACAAAAGGTCTGTCGATATTGCCATCAAAAAAGTCGATAACCACGATTTCACCAATACGCGGTAAGAAGCGTGCACCATAACCTTCACCTGCCCAAGGTGTGAGCACATCAACCCAAGCAGAATCTGTGTCATTGTCATTTGAACCTGCACCGCCATCGTGAGTATTGTCTTCACTACGCGTGAACAGGAAACGGACTTTAACACGCCCCCATTCATCCACGTGAATTTCTTCACCACTTGGCCCAACCACTTTCGCACGTTGTGGTGATGCAATAGGCCGTTGTCGCAGCGGATTGTACTCTGGAACAATACTGATATTACGTCGTTGTAAGACGAGGTGATTGGCTTGGCGTTCTTCTTTATTATTTGTTGTAATTTCAATCTGTTGCCAATTGGTTTGTTTCAACAAAGCTGTGATTTGATCGGTCAAATCTTTAGGTAAATTATTCTGATTATAGAATTTTTTGGATGTGATTAAGAATTCTTTGTCTGAACCACTATGCTGATCAATTTCAGGGTGTTCGTTGAGCTCAAACCAGTAACCCACTTGTGCATCTCGTACGGTCGAGGTAGCCATAAATTGCTTAGCTTGTAAGTCGTAATAGTGTCCAAGATTTTGATTAAACTTTTCAATCTGACCATTGCCTGATTTGGTCGTTCCATCTTCACCTTTAAGGTCTTGTATCCATGCAGGTGAGAAATGCCACGCCTGCTCTAAACCTAGGCTGGCGTTGTCTTGATTATCACTATGGCTATGTTTGCTTTGAACTGAACCCGCACCTTCTTCTACTTCTAAAGTATTTGCTTGCCAATGTTGAATATAAACAGATGTTGGTTGTATAGAACGCTGCCCGACCAAATTTGTAATCGAATCACTGCTTTCTACAGCACTGCTACGATGGAAGCGAATATTCTGACGTTCTAAACTTTGATATTGGGCGTTGTCATCAATAAGTCTAAGTTTTTGTGGTTGAATAGGTTCACTTGAACTGGACACTTTGAGCTGAGACTCATCAATAAGCCAGTTAATCCCCTCTGAAGAGAGCAGCCTTTGGATAAATTCACTGTCCAACTCATTCGCTTGCATCATGAATGGGCGCACATCATATTCTTTGCTTAAACCACTTTTATCCAAAGTCAGACTCGAAGCAAATAAGGGACTACGTTGCTGCCACTCGGCAAAAATAGTTTGAACCACATCAACAACAGACTTCGCCATGAAAACTCTAGAATTACGTCGATGCTTCCATAAGGCTGTCGGGTCTTCCACGGTTAAACGGTATATGGTTAAAGCGCCATCGCTTGCCCCTACATCAGCCTTGGTGATGATGCCCGAAATACGATTGAGTTCTGATTTTTCAGTGACAATATCGACAGCCACCTGACTACCGATAAATTGCTTTAACGGAATATGAGCGGAGGTAGATAAGCAAAGGAGCTGTAACTCTATACCTGCATTCAGTTCATGCGTTCCATCTATGCGCTGAAGGAATACTTGTTCGTTAAGCGAAGTATTGCTGAACTGAATATGAATGGCACGTTTTTGTGCACTAAGTCCAAGTTGCTCTATTGCAGCATAAATATTATTGGGCATCGTTATTATTAAATTTTAAGTTGTGGCTGATTGTACAAAAGTCTCAAAAAAAATCTTTAATTTTTTGTAACTTTAATAAATTTTTTAAGTTTCAGAGCCTTTTTTCAATAAATGACCGATCCATCTGTAAGTTTCTATTTTTATAGTTTTGATATTATCCCAGTCATATTCAGCTTAACCCCATTCATTCCTTTATCCCCCAGAGAAGTATTAAAATTTTATTTTCTTCAAACTGGTTTGCAATTTACTCGAACTTCATTTAGCCCGCTAACAATTACAATCTTCTACATAACCCGCAATTCTTGAAGCTGCTGCTTATCAAGAAATATAGGCCACTCCCCCATAGATACATAGCCTACTGGCAATAGCTTATACATAGAAGCAATTGAGCTGCTATCGACAGACAGTTTAGATCATCACCTTACGCAGGATAAATACAAGTTAAGTACATCAATTATTATTCGAAAAAAAGACCCAGTTATTCATGTCAGATGTTTGAATTGAGATCCAGCCTGCTTATGTATATCAATATATGGCATAGAATTAATTACACAGGAAAGATGAGAAAATCTGAATGCAAAATTATAAGAATAATAGTTTATTATAAGTTATACGCGTGATTTATTGATTATCTCTGCAAATTTCAACGGTTGTATTGGTCAAGAGTTAAATGAAACTTGCAACTTTCCAGATTTGCTATACTTCAAATTACATTAAGTTATACATAAAAATTAAAAACTGAGTGTGTATATTTTCTTTGAATCATCCTATTTTATAATATGTTTTAACCTCAATTCTTTTGGCTTTAATTCACATAAAAAACGAATATGATTTAAACCCTATTTTTAAATAGTTTAACGTCAAACTACCCAAGGCTTGATCATAAAAAGCACCATTAGCTCCCCTATGCGCTTGTTTTGGTGCAACTCTAAAAACACTTAGAATCACTCAATTAATCCAAAGCTTTACTCTCAACCAATTGATTTATAAAAATTATAACTAAAGATAAATAAAATTGATTAGATTGGCATAGATTCTGCATTTTTGTATTCCATCATGTATACAAGTTGGAATGCAAAAAATGAGTCAGAACAAATGCATTGGCTGGACACTTCAAGAATGGCAAACTGCTTATCTCAACCAAGATATTCATCTTGAAGATTTAATCGACTATGTAGCGCAATTACCACAACCTGATCATGCATGGATTTCAATTGCTACGACAGAAATACTGTCCCAACAAATTGAAGCCTTAAAGCAAAAAGCAGAGCAAGCTACAGACCTCAGCAAAGAATTACCTTTATACGGTATTCCGTTTGCAGTTAAAGATAACATCGACGTTGCTAGTTTTGTCACCACGGCCGCATGCAAAGCCCTGACAACTGTTGCTACGCAAGATGCAGAAACCATTCGCCTGCTTAAAAATGCAGGGGCAATAGTTGTGGGAAAAACCAATTTAGACCAGTTCGCAACGGGTCTCGTCGGAACACGCTCTCCTTTTGGCGCGGTCAGCAACACGTTTAATGCTGACTATGTCAGTGGTGGCTCTAGCTCTGGTTCAGCCAGTGTTGTTGCTCGTGGCTTGGTGCCCTTTGCACTCGGAACAGATACTGCAGGCTCTGGACGTGTTCCTGCTGCATTTAACAATATTATTGGGCTAAAACCGACTAAAGGTCGTTTTTCAAATCGTGGGCTACTCCCCGCCTGTAAAAGTTTAGACTGTATTTCGATTTTTGCATTAACGGTAACAGATGCCGACTCCATTGCCCAAACGGTAGAACACTACGATACGTTTGATAGCTATTCACGCCAGCACCCAAAAACTGTACCTGCGAAACTCTCGGCTAAGCCACATTTTGCTATTCCCCAAAAACTGGAATTCTTTGGAGATGACCAAGCTAAATATGCCTTCCAACTGGCTGTAGAACAGTTAAAAGTTCTCGGTGCTGAAATTACTGAAATTGATTTTTCAGCGTTTGAACAGTTGGCAGCCCAACTCTATCAAGGCTCATGGGTGGCAGAACGTACGGCGGCGGTTGCCGAGTTATTGACGCAGCAGCTCGAGGTTTTCGATCCGACAGTACGTGCAATCATTCAAAAAGGTCATGATTTTAGTGCAGTCGATGCCTATAACGCGGAATACTTAAAGCAAGACTTAAGCCGAAAAATTCAAGATACTTTATCCCAATTTGATGCATTGATTGTTCCTACCTCCCCAACCATTCATACCCTTGTAGAAATGGAGCAGTCACCGATCAGTCTGAACTCTGAGTTTGGGACTTATACCAATTTTACCAACCTCGCCGATTTAAGTGCCCTCGCCCTGCCCGCAGGTTTCCGCACAGACGGTTTACCTTTCGGCATCAGCCTAATTGCACCTGCATGGTATGACCAAGCCCTGATTGAATTTGGAAAAATTTGGCAGACACATTTGAACTTAAAGCTGGGGGCTTTAGACCGCTATGCACCCATTCCAGTGCTGCAGAACTCAGTCTCTCCACATCATATCCGTGTTGCGGTGGTTGGGGCACACCTGACTGGAATGCCGCTGAACTTCCAATTGCTCACCCGTGATGCTGTGCTTGTGGAAACCACGCATACCGCTGAACACTATGCCCTATTTGCCCTGAATGGCACGATCCCGCCTAAACCCGGTCTAGCCCGAGTCGATGAACACGGTCAAAAGATCATTGTTGAACTGTGGGATGTACCCACCGCTCGCTTTGGAGAATTTGTCGCAGAGATTCCGACACCACTGGGCATGGGCAATGTCGAACTGGCAGATGGTCGATGGGTGAAAGGTTTCATTTGTGAACCTTATGGCTTAAACGATGCCGAAAACATCAGTCATTTTGGCGGTTGGCGCGCCTATATCCAGCACCGTAACAACTCAAAAGTAGAACAAGCTTAGTCAAATTTAGGAATTTTAAAATGTTTAAAACTGTATTGATTGCAAACCGTGGCGAAATTGCCGTACGTGCAATTCGCACTTTAAAAAAACTGGGGATGACCAGTGTAGCGGTATATTCAGACAGTGACCGTTATGCACAACATGTCAAAGATGCGGACATTGCCATTGCCTTAGATGGCTTAAAGCCATCCGACACTTATTTAAGCATTGAAAAATTGATTCAAGCGGCACAAAAAACGGGGGCTGAAGCTATTTTCCCCGGCTATGGCTTTTTATCAGAAAGCGCTGAATTTGCAGAGGCTTGTGAGAAAAATAATATTGCCTTTATGGGACCAACCGCGACACAAATTTTAGAGTTTGGTTTAAAACACCGTGCACGTGAACTGGCTGCTGCTGCACAAGTGCCTATGACACCTGGGACAGGGTTACTTGAAAGCTTAGATGAGGCAATTTCTGCGGCTACAGAGATTGGTTACCCTATCATGCTGAAAAGTACCGCAGGCGGTGGTGGTATTGGTCTTACCCGCTGTGATAATGAACAAGCCTTAGTTGAAGCTTATGAAAGCGTCAAACGTTTAGGCGCACAATTTTTTAAAGATTCGGGCGTATTTTTAGAACGTTTTATTGACCGTGCACGCCATGTCGAAGTTCAGATTTTTGGTGATGGTCAAGGTCAAGTGGTTGCATTAGGCGAACGTGACTGTTCATTGCAACGTCGCAACCAAAAGGTAGTGGAGGAAACCCCTGCGGCCCATCTACCCGAAACTACACGTCAAAAACTACATCAAGCAGCAGTTGAACTCGGCAAATCGGTCAATTACCGCAGCGCAGGTACGGTCGAATTTATTTATGATGCTATACGTGATGAATTTTACTTCCTTGAGGTCAATACCCGACTACAAGTGGAACATCCTGTCACTGAGATGGTGACGGGTTTAGACCTGATTGAATGCATGCTTAAAGTCGCTGCGGGCGATACACTGGATTGGACTGCACTTAGCAACATCCAACCGCAAGGTGCGGCAATTGAAGTGCGTATTTATGCAGAAGATCCAGTTAAAAACTTCCAACCCAGCCCAGGTGTACTGACCGAAGTTGTATTTCCAGACAATTGTCGTGTTGATACATGGGTTTCAACAGGAACAGAAATTTCGCAATATTTTGACCCAATGATTGCCAAAATCATCGTACATGCGGACACCCGTGAACAAGCCATTGAGCAACTAAAAAGTGTGCTCTCTCAAACTCGTTTAAATGGCATCAGCACTAATTTAGACTATGCACATAGCGTGATCTCTGATGAACGCTTTGCACAAATGCAAATCTGGACACGCCTGCTGGATGACTTTGACTACGTACCGAATGTGATTGAAGTACTCCAAGCTGGCACGCAAAGCTCGATTCAGGACTTTCCGGGACGTGTTGGCTATTGGGATATCGGTGTACCACCATCGGGTCCTATGGATGACTATGCTTTTCAATTGGCCAATCAAATTGTAGGGAATGCTGCTAGCGCAGCAGGTTTCGAGTTCACCCTGCAAGGCCCAAGCCTCAAGTTCCACCAAGACAGTGTGATTGCACTGACAGGTGCGCCATGCCCTGCGCAACTGGATGATAAGCCCGTGACCTTTTGGCAGCCGATTCACATTCGCGCAGGTCAAGTACTCAGCTTAGGACAAGTCGAATCTGGTTGCCGTAGCTATTTAGCCGTCCGTCATGGACTCGATGTCCCCCTATATTTGGGCAGTCGTTCGACTTTTGCTTTAGGGAACTTTGGCGGGCATGCAGGACGCGTGCTTCGTGCAGGTGACATGATCAAACTCGTCAACACAGCCCATCCAAATAGCGATACACCTTTAGCCCCGCATGAACCACAAGCTCTATCTCCTGCACTGATTCCAAGCTATGGCAAACAATGGAAAATTGGGGTGCTATATGGCCCACATGGTGCACCTGACTTCTTTAAACCCGAATATATTGAAGAGTTTTTTGCCTCCGAATGGAGCGTACACTTTAACTCCAATCGTCTAGGCATCCGACTATCAGGGCCAACACCAAGCTGGGCACGTGAAAATGGCGGTGAAGCAGGGCTCCACCCATCCAATGTCCATGACTGTGAATATGCCATTGGTGCGATTAACTTCACAGGTGACTTCCCTGTCATTTTAGCCAAAGATGGGCCAAGTCTAGGAGGTTTCGTTTGCCCTGTAACTATTGCCAAAGCTGAACTTTGGAAAGTGGGTCAGCTTAAAGCCGATGATAAAATCAGCTTTTATCCTTTGACTGTTGAACAAGCCAATGCCTTAGAACAACAACAAATTGAACGGATCGAAAACTTTGCCGACGCAGTACTTCATTCTGAGCTGCCAAGCAGTGATATTCCAACATTCGCAATTCTTGCCAGCTTAGAAGCAACTGATGTGTCCCCACGCACGGTATACCGCCAAGCGGGTGACAGTTATATTCTACTGGAGTACGGTGACAACGTTTTAGACTTGGCGCTACGCTTACGCGTCCACCAGCTCATGCAACTCATTCGCGCAGCCAATATTAAAGGCATATTGGAACTGTCGCCTGGTGTACGCTCGCTGCAAATCAAATACGATGGACTCGCGCTTCCACAGCATCAATTGATCGAATTTCTACTCAAGCTTGAACAGCAAATGGGGGATTTAAGCCAAATCAAGATTCCGTCACGGATCATTCATCTACCCATGGCATTTGAAGACAGTGCAACTTTAGGTGCTGTTGAACGCTATCAAGAAAGTGTCTGTGCCAAAGCGCCTTGGCTACCGAACAATGTCGATTTTATTCAACGCATCAATGGCTTAGACAGTCGTGAGCAAGTCAAAGAGATTATTTTCAATGCTAACTACCTCATTTTAGGCCTTGGTGATGTTTATCTCACCGCGCCCTGTGCAGTACCGATTGACCCACGCCACCGCCTATTAAGTTCAAAATACAACCCTGCACGTACTTTTACCGCTGAAGGTACCGTAGGCATTGGCGGCATGTATATGTGTATCTACGGTATGGACTCTCCAGGCGGCTACCAACTGGTCGGACGCACTCTACCCATTTGGAATAAGTTTAAAAAGAACAAACAGTTTGGCGACAAACAATGGTTCCTAAACTTCTTTGATCAAATCAAATACTTCCCCGTATCTGAGCCAGAGTTAGAGCAATGGCGTGCCGACTTTGAAAATGGTCAAGCACAAATTCAAATTGAAGACACTGAATTTGACTATGCAGCGTATTTACAACTCCTTGAAGATGAAAAAGACAGCATTGCCGAGTTTAGAGCACAGCAACAACACGCTTTTAGCGCTGAAGTGGGCTTATGGAAAGAAAGTGTTGATCATCAAGAACATCTGATTGCAGAAATACCTGATGAGACTGACTACAGCGCCTATGCAGCACTACATGCTTCGATGACCGGTAATATTTGGAAAATATTAGTGGAACAAGGTCAGATTGTGAAAAAAGGTGAAACCATTGCTATCATTGAAGCCATGAAAATGGAATTACCGGTGTACGCTGCGGATGATGGTACTGTCAAAGCCATTATTTGTCGGGCTGGACAAACCGTTCATAGCGGTGAGCCTTTGGTTTATATGGAATAACGCATGCCCAATACGACACGTGCAGGTTCAAGTTCAGACAATTTGTCTGAACTGGTTTACCAGCAAATAAAAAACGATATTTTTGATTTCAAATTGATGCCAGGTGAACGTTTTACCGAATCCGAAATCGCCTTGAGCTATCAGGTCAGCCGCACGCCTGCACGGCAGGCGCTATATCGATTGCAACAAGAAGGCTATGTAGAGGTGGCATTTCGTAGTGGCTGGACTGTCCGTCCGTTGAACTTGCAATACTACGATGAGCTGTATGAGTTACGCATCATGATTGAGCAGTATGCAATTCGAAAGTTATGCAGCAGTGCATCTCAGCCATCTAAGGAAATGAAACACCTACACAAAATTTGGATGGTTGCACCGGAGCAGTATCTGTCGAGTTTAAAAGCCATGGCGAAAATTGATGAAGATTTTCACTGTGCATTGGTTCGTGCCATTGGCAATCAAGAAATGATCAAAATTCACCAAGAGATCAGTGAAAAAATTCGCATTATTCGTCGCCTCGATTTTTCAAAAACAGATCGGATTGCAGCCACCTATGCGGAGCATCAAGCCATTTTGAATTATATAGCACAGCAACAGACAGAGCTTGCCGTTGAAAAGATCAGCGCTCACATTCAACAAAGTCGGGATGAAGTAAAAAAAATTACCTTAGGTATGCTCAGTCAGCATGCTGTTGTGAAAGCAAGTCGCTAAGCACTCGATCAACATTCCACACTCAAATAAAAAAGGCGCTTCATGCGCCTTTTCTTCAACCTTTTAACTTAAGCAGGAATACGTAGGACTTGGCCTGGGAAAATATCATCTGCATCTTTCAATAGCGGACGGTTGGCCTCAAAAATTTTATTGTACTGGTTGGCATCACCATAAAATGTTTTGGAAATTTTCGATAAGTTATCCCCCGATTTAACCGTGTAGAACTTACTTTCAGGTTCAGGGCTCGCCACAGTGAGTTGATCATCGACTTGCGCCACATGGTCAATATTACCGACGGCTAAAACAATCTTTTCTTTATCGGCTTGAGTCTGAACTTGCCCTTTCACGGTCGCCAAATCCGTGGTGGAGTTATAGCTAACTGAAAGTCCCGTCACAGGTAAGCCCAATGCTTTGATATGACCCAATAACTTGTTGGCAATTTCTTGAGCAGATGGCTCTGCTGGTGTGCTTGGTGCAGCTTGAGGCTCGGCTGCTGCTGTATTTTTCTTACCAATGCCTTTAACAAAATCAAAAAGACCCATGTGTATGCTCCATCTTGTTATATCAGTGTTGTTATAGTGAATGCTCAAAAATGAGACACCCTTTTTTATACCCAAAACAGACGGTAGATTTGGTAGCGAAAAGTCCTCTTAAGGTAAAGCTTTGTAAGTTACCCGAGTAAATAAAAGATTTTAAAGGTGAGTTAGGTGCTTTGCATTTTTTGAAAGGCATAAAAAAGCCACCCAAGTGGGTGGCTTTTCCATTCAGCAAAGCTGAAACAATATGTATTAACCTAGTTTCTTAGAAACGTAGTCAATCGCAGATTGTACAGTTGTGATTTCGTTAGAATCTTCATCTGGGATTGTGATGTCAAAGTCGTTTTCGAAAGACATAACAAGCTCAACAAGGTCTAAAGAGTCAGCACCTAAGTCATCCATGAAAGATGCTTCGTTTTTGATTTCTTCAGCCTTAAGACCAAGTTGTTCTGCAACTGCTTGCTTGATGCGTTGTTCGATATCGCTCACAGGAATTCTCCTCATTGCTTGTGGCGTTTTTAATGCCGTTAGTTTAATTGAATCTTTAAAATTTTGAAAGTTTATCCATCAGCCAATTAGCTCATGTATAGACCACCATTTACATGCATTACCGTACCAGTAATGTAATTTGATTTGTCTGATGCCAAGAAGCTCACCGCATTTGCAATATCTTGTGGATCACCTAAACGGTTCAAAGCCACTTGATCGCTCATTTTTTTACGGATATCTTCGCTTAATTGCTCAGTCATTTCTGTTGCAATAAAACCAGGCGCCACTGAGTTTACAGTGATTTGACGGCTGCCCATTTCTTTTGCAAGGCTACGGCTAAATGCTTCAATACCAGCTTTCGCTGCTGAATAGTTGGCCTGACCTGGGTTGGCAAAATGCGCAACCACAGAACTAATATTAATAATTCGTCCAAAACGCGCTTTGGTCATACCTTTTAAAACGCGTTTCGACAAACGGTAAACTGCTTTTAAATGGATATTTAAAATGTCATCCCAGTCATCTTCTGACATACGAAGTAACAAATTATCTTTGGTAATCCCAGCATTGTTCACCAAAACCAACACAGGGCCATAGTTTTGTTCAATGTCAGTTACAAGCGCATCAATGGCAGCACCATCACGAACATCGAGCACTTTACCTGCACCGTGTTCACCGAAGCTTGCAGCCAGTTTTTCTGCACCTGACTCAGATGTCGCAGTACCCACAACAAAATAACCGTCTTGAATAAGTTGCTGAGCGATGGCAGCACCAATCCCTCGACTTGCACCTGTCACGAGTGCAATTTTGCGTTCCTGTGTCATGCAATTTTTCCTTCAGCCACTAAAATGGCATTTAGTGCATCTTCCAAGCGCGATTTACTATCGAGTGGAAATGCTTTTTCAATATTAGGTAGACGTTTTGCCAAGTTTGCCAAAACATTGCCTGGACCACACTCTGCAACATATTGGATCCCTTGATCCTGAATAAACTGCATTGTTTTGGTCCACTGTACAGACTCATATAACTGAGCGGTAAGTGCTTGGCGGACTTGTGCTACATCTGTAGCAATTTCCGCGCCCACATTTTGTATTACAGGTATGCTAGGCAGCTCAATGGCAGTTTGTTCCAAAGCTTGTGCGAACTGTTCTGCAGCAGGCTTCATCAATGAACAATGCGATGGAACAGAAACTGGGAGTGCAATCGCTTTGCCGCTGTTTTCTTTGGCTAAAGCCATGACTGCTTCAACTGCTGCTTTTTCACCAGCAATCACCACTTGACCTTGAGCATTGTAGTTAGCCGCTTCAACTGAACCTTCAGCTTGACTCGAAACTTGTTGGCATAAAGCAACAACTTGCGCATCATCTAAACCTAAGATGGCCGCCATTGCGCCCTTACCCTGAGGTACAGCACTTTGCATCAACTTGCCACGCAAGTTTACCAGCTTGACTGCATCGCCTAAGCTTAGGCTTCCTGCTGCAACCAACGCACTGTATTCACCAAGTGAGTGTCCTGCCAAATACTTTGGTGCAACACCACCAAGTTCTAACCATACACGCCACAAAGCAATGCTGGCAGTTAACAATACCGGTTGGGTAAATTCAGTTTGGTCTAAACCTTCACCAGATTGTGCAATGTGCCACAAATCGAATCCAACCGCTTTAGAGGCTTCTGCAAATGTTGCTTCAACACTGGCAAATTGTTCTGCCAATTCAGCCAACATGCCAACCTTTTGTGAACCCTGACCAGGAAATACAAAAGCTGTTTTTGTTGCCTGAGCGACTTGATCAAGTTGTTTCGCAGACATAAAAAAGTCCTTTCTTGTCTTTGCTCTCGTTTATGGAGCGAAAATTTAACACTTAATTTAGGTCGATGTAATTGCCAAATACAACAAAAACAGCAGCGATAAAAATTCGACAACAAAAAAAGGGAGCTTTACGCTCCCCTTTTTTCGACTAAGCTTTAAGCTTAATGCTTCGACAATTATTCAGCAGATGCTTTAGCGAATAATTGACGACCACGGTAGATACCATCTTTAGATACGTGGTGACGACGGTGAGTCTCGCCAGTAGCTTGGTCTACAGTTAATGCATTCTCGGTTAAAGCGTCATGTGAACGGCGCATGTCACGGCGAGAGCGACTTTTACGGTTTTGCTGAACGGCCATGATGGCTCCTTACAAATCGAAAAATATGGATCAGAACAAATTCAGTTGTCTTATACGGAAGAGTATAACACAAAAATTAGTTAAGTTTACCCTTCAAACTTGCCAAAACATCAAACGGATTATCCCGCTTTTCTTCAACAAGTTCTTCAACGGCAGGTTGGTGCTTATGTTCACAAGCGTCATGCTTAGCAGACAAAGGCATCAACAATAACAATTCATCTTCTATCAGAGACAGTAAATCAGCCGTCGCAGGCGCATCATAGCTACCTTTCGTCGTTGCTTCACTTTCACCTAAGACGATGAAATCAGCATCCTCATCCAAGCGCTCTATCAGTGACTCATCATCCACTAGAGCTAGATGAAAATCTGAAACGAGTTCAATGTTTACCGTGCCTAAACAGCGCTGGCATTCCATTGGAACGTTCGTTTCAACGTGACCATCTAGCCATACAATACGATGATACGCATCCATTGATAGCTTACAGTCTATGTTAATCAATTGATCATCAATTGATCCAACAGCTTCACGGGCTATACGAGCAAAGCGAGACAATGGCAGTGTTCCTGACCATGTAAAGCCTTGTTCGGCCCATTTAAACGGCTCAATCTGTGCCGGAAAGGTATTTGCTGACATAATTAAGGCGGCAATTCTACAAATTCATCAGTACTCTGTCAAAGATTAAGATACAATTTTGTACTTATTTAGACAGACCATTTGGGTAACTTAAGTCATGCATCTGTTGCAGCCGCAAACAGAAGTGAGTATTTCATCACTTGTGAGCACAATTTCAACTGTCGATTCTGACATTTCAAACCGCCAAGTGCAACTCTCGACGTGGGAGAATTTGTGTACAGAAGCAGAACAAGTTGATTGGCTCATCTTACACTTTAATCGTTGGTTTTCCCACCTGAATGTCAACTTGGTTAAAGGTGACTTTGAACCTGAATATTTTCCCGCGATAGACAGCACCCCTGCGCGTATCCAATTTGCCCATGGTTTTTTTAATAGTGCATTGCATGAAATCAGCCATTGGAGCATCGCAGGAGACCAACGCCGTCTACTCCCCGACTTAGGCTACTGGTATGCACCCGATGGTCGTACGGCTGAGCAACAAGCTTTATTTGAACAGGTTGAAATTAAGCCGCAAGCCATAGAATGGTTATTTGCCACAGCTTTTGGTCGGAAGTTCCGTGTTTCCTTAGACAATCTGACTGGTGAAGGTGGTGACGGCAACCGCTTCAAAGACCATGTTTTCGCTCAAGTTCAGGCTTATTTTTCAGGCCAAGCCCAATTACCGCGCGATGCGAAACACTTCATTGACTGCATTTGCCTATGTACTCGTGCTGGCAAAACATTACAGAGCGATGAATTTCAAAGAGAAATGCTCGACTAAATTTAGCACGATTCACATTTTGGTCATTGAACATCACCGAGATAAAGCGCGATAATGTTGAAAAAACCATCAGGAGATAAAAACGATGCTTCATTTAAGAGTCCATCCTGATAACCCTCAAGCACGCTCCATCAGCCAAGCAGTAGAACGGATTCGCGCAGGCGATGTGGTGGTGTACCCAACCGATGCCGCTTATGCCATTGGCTGCCAGATTGGGAATAAAAATGCCATGGAGCGGATTGCTCAAATTCGCGGCCTTGGGGCCAAACATCAATATGCCATCATTTGTGCAGATCTGTCCGATATTGCCACTTATGCCAAAGTCGATAATGCCATGTATCGTTTACTGAAAAACAATACACCAGCCGTGACCACGTTCATTTTGCCTGCAACCAGTGAAGTGCCTAAACGCTTGATGCATCCGAAGAAAAAAACCATTGGTCTACGTATTCCAAGTAACCCTGTGTGCCAAATGTTACTCAAAGAGTTAGGTGAGCCGCTACTAACCAGTACCTTAATCCTGCCGAATCAGGAAGAACCGCTGGATGATCCCTATGACATCGAAATGCAACTGTCAAAACGAATTGATGTGTTTATCGACAGCGGGCTGGGCACATTAAACACCACCAGTATTGTCGACTTATCAGGTGATCACCCTGAAGTGATTCGCCGTGGGCTTGGCGATGTCAGCGCATTTGAGTAATGCGCTGCATTTATTCGCTAGGGAAACTGAATCTCACATTCTCAAGAGATCAACATGACCCTGTTTACGGTTTTACTCAATCTGAATCAATTTCCCGAGCAACATAATTTATATGTGCAGCGTCCTTGGACGCTTGAGTCCGAGACTTTGGTGCAAAGTCCGAGTTCAATCAACTGCATTATGCGGGAAGAGAATCTGTACAGCTATTTCCTGCCGATCGCGACCATCCAGCAATATTTCAAATATCTTGAACCCAAAAACCTCTGCTTACAGGACAACTGTCAACGCATCATTGAATTTGCTCTACAAGCACCTGAGTAAATCTTGAATGAATATTTTCCGTCGCGTCAGCTGATCCATTTCTGCAGGCTTTAGACGTATTTTTCTTCCCTACGCGTTCAAATAAATCCACGCATCCATAACAATAAAGTACCTAATCTATGCAGCTTCAGTGTTCACAACCACTGTTATCGCAAATAACCATCTTCATTTTAAAGTGCGGAAAAAACAGCCAAGTCCATTCTTTTGAGTGGTTCATCCTCTGAAGCAGTTTGATACTGTACAGCCAGAACATTAAACGTACTTCACCGTGCATTGACGATGGATCGTCATGGGTATGAAAAACAGCTACAGCATAATCAAATCAATAAGGACAAAAAATGTCGAACCAAGGGAATACAACAATATTAGGCCTATTTGCGGTTTCAACCACTCCAATGCATTCTAGCCAATCCATCGCATTCAGCTTCCAACTATTCAGGTTTCCTCCAAACGCGATCTCTGCTTCGTTTAAATCAAGCCTGTAACAGTCTGTATGAGATGAGAGCCTCATGTCTGAAGCTACAACTCAATCGAAATCCCCAAACATCTAAACCTTTTTATTCCGTAGGTCTTTTCCCTGCTCAGCATTTTTGCACATTTTTTCAACACCACAGCAAGGAAACTTTTAATAAGGGATTGTATATGAACAAAAATAGATCATTAAGCTCCAAACCACTGACACGTGTCCTCACCTTGGTCGCAGCCATTACAGCATCGCATGCCGCTTTAGCAGCTCCCGAAGCCCAAAGTAGCACACCTCAAGCCTCAAACCAGACAGGCTTGGTTTTGCCCCAGCCTACACCAGAATTTAAAGGGGTGATTAAAGAAACCTTTGAGGGCTCTAAACAAGATTTTCCTCAACCTGTAAAAGCACCCAAAGGTGCCCCTAACGTGGTGGTAATTTTGTTAGACGACTTAGGCTTTGGGCAAGCTGGCACCTTTGGTGGGCCTGTACCGACACCTGAAATGGATGAACTTGCAGATGATGGTGTGATTTTCAATCGTTTCCATACTACAGGGATTAGTTCTCCAACACGTGCAGCTCTTTTAACTGGACAAAACCCACATCAAGTTGGAGCGGGAACCATCACCGAACTTTCAACGGGTTATCCGGGATATAACACAATATGGCCCAAGGAAAGTGCCAGTGTCGCTAGAATCCTTAAAGACAATGGCTATGCCACTGCGGCATTTGGTAAATGGCACAACACCCCTGACTGGGAAACATCTCCAGCTGGGCCTTTTGAACGCTGGCCAACAGGTCTCGGTTTCGAATATTTTTATGGCTTCTTTGGTGGTGAATCGAGCCAATGGGAACCGCAGCTGATCCGCGGAGTAACACCCGTTGAACCAACTAAAAGACCAGAGCAAGGCTATAACCTGAATGTTGACTTGGTCAATGATGCAATTGGGTGGATCAATCGTCAAGGCTCAGTATCTCCAGATAAACCGTATTTTGTCTATATGGCACCCGGTGCCGTCCATGCACCACTCCATGTCAATCAAGAATGGATTGATAAGTTTCAAGGCCAGTTCAACCAAGGTTGGGACAAAGTCCGTGAAGAAACCTTGGCCCGTCAGAAGAAATTGGGCATTGTGCCTAAAAATACTGACTTAACGCCACGTCCAGACAGTATTCAAGCTTGGGCTTCCTTATCAGCCGATGAAAAGCGTTTGTTTGCAAAACATCAAGAAGTCTTTGCAGGCTTCCTCGCGCAAACAGATCATGAAATGGGACGTTTGATTAAAGCCATTAAGAAACTTCCCGATGCAGATAATACCCTCATTATTTTTATTGCTGGGGATAATGGTGCCAGTGCTGAAGGGACGTTAACGGGTACTATAAATAATCTAATGACTCAAAATGGTTTTCCAGATACCGTTGAAAATCAATTAAAACATATTGATGAAATTGGCGGACCAAAGCACGAAAACCAATATCCTGTCGGTTGGGCATGGGCTGGCTCTTCCCCGTTCCAATGGATGAAACGCGTTCCTTCTCACTTCGGGGGAACACGCAATGGCATGATCGTTTCTTGGCCTGCAAAAATTAGAGCCACGCATGCGATCCATAACCAATTCCATCATGTTTCCGACATCACCCCAACCATTTTAGAAGCAGCCAATATTCCGCAGCCCAACTCAGTAGATGGTGTAAAGCAAACGCCAATGTCTGGCATTAGCATGGCATACAGTTTCAATGATGCAAAAGCCAAAGATCAGCGTCATACCCAATACTTTGAAACGGGTGGACATAGAGCCATCTATCAAGACGGTTGGGTTGCCTCATCCTTCCATGGCGTACCGTGGAAGCTCAGTGGCTCTTTAGGCTTTAAAGATAGTCCGTGGGAACTATACAATATCAAACAGGACTTTTCCCAAGCGCATGACCTAGCAGCCAAAGAGCCTCAACGCTTAGCAGAAATGCAGAAACTGTTCGACCAAGAAGCAGGCAAATATGGCGTTTATCCGTTAGATGACCGTTTTGTGGAACGTGCTTTTAATCCAGAACGGCCTTCTTCAGTTCGTGGCCGAAAGCAATTCACCTATTCAGCAGGAACCACGCGTCTGCCTGAAGGCAGTGCACCACCCATGTATCAGCGCTCGCATAGTATTAAGGCTGACATTGTCATTCCTAAAAGCGGTGCCAATGGTGTAATTGTTGCTGAAGGTGGTTCAGGTGGTGGCTTCTCTTTGTATTTGGAAAATGGCATACCTGTGTACGAATACAACTTCTTTGCCCAATCGTATTATCGGATTGCTTCCACCAAAGCATTAGCACCGGGTAAACACAGCATCGTCGTAGACTATCAACAGACTCCGCGTGAAGGACGACATGGTATTGGCGGACCCGTGACCATCAGCGTCAATGGCGATACGGTTGCCCAAGGTCAGGTTGAAAAAGTGGTTCCTTATCGCTTCTCCGCAACTGAAACCTTCGATATCGGTATGGACTTAGGCTCAACCGTTTCACCTCGCTACAATGAAAAAGCGCCGTATGCATTCACAGGTCAAATCGATACCGTCACAATCGATTTAAAAGACTAAATAATTTCAAACGCGATGATCTGAGATTGATCAACACCCAAAAGCTTAAGGCTTCAAAGTCTAACGTTTAGGGCTGCGCTGAAATACATTCTTCGTATTTCAGCGCTATTCTTTAAGGCATTCATCCAATGCCTATTTTGTAGGCTGCTTTTGAGATTCATAATGCCGCACTATGCAGCCTCATCTAGCTACTTACAATAAATCGATTATTTTTCAAACCACAGGACTAGGCCCTAAGTCCGTCATGTTCTCTTAAACCCAACCCATTTCTGCAGATTTAGCCACGACATCAGCAAATAAAAAGCATCACACAAATAAATACTCTCTATTTATTTACAGCTTTTTTTGTTATTTGGTCGGTGAAATCATGTATTCACACCGCAATTTGTTTTACACTAAGCCCTATTAAAATTATGTATTTTTTAAATCACCTCTACTTTTTCTCCTAAGTACTGATTCGAAAAAACATAATCATGCCTTTGAAAATTCGCGTGGCCAATAACTGTAATGAATCAATCCGTCCATAATGCCATGGAAGATCTTCCACAAATCCGTGTTATGGATGAGTGGCATGACTCCATCCCCGAGGATTTATATATTCCTCCCGCTGCATTTGAAATTCTTTTAGAGCATTTTGAAGGACCACTCGACTTTCTGATTTACCTGATTCAAAAAAATGGCTTCGACTTATTACAGTTAGATATTGCCCCGATTGCAGCGCAATACCTGTCTTATATGGATGCCATGAAGTCACTTAACATTGAGCTGACAGCAGACTATATGGTGATGGCCGCGCTATTGGCTGACTTAAAGTCACGTTTGCTGTTGCCCAAAGCACCCAATACAATCCAAATTGAAAAAGATCCAAAACAAGAGCTGATTGACCGTTTAGAAACTTATCTCCGTATTAAACAAGCGGCTGAACGCTTGGGGCAAATGCCTATATTAGAGCGAGACACCTTCTCAACCAATGTCAGCTTAGGCCAAACTCTAGATAATAATGACGGTCATAATGTGCAACAGCTACGTGATGCCCTGTTTTGTGTATTTAACCGACCTGAGCCGATCACCCATCAAATTGCACAAGAACCTGTTTTACTTGAAGAGCGCATGGCTTTTATTGAAAGCAAAGTCGCTTCAGGTGAAGTTTTAGTTTTTGAATCTTTGCTGCGTCCCATCCAAGGTCGGATGGGCATGGTCGTGACGTTTATGGCCATTTTAGAGTTAACCCGTCAGCAACGTATTCAAATTGTGAGTTCAGGTGTTGAAGCACCGCTTTCGATACAAGGAGTCAAAAAATAATGTTAGAACAAACCGCTCCTGTAACGAATGAAGATAACTTGCATGAAGTGTTGATGCAGTTAGAAGCGATTATTTTTGCCAGTGATGCACCTGTTTCACTTGCACGATTGAAAGAATCGTTCCAAAATCAATATAGCAAACAAGATTTACGCCAGTTTTTACAACAACTTGCCATGTTACAGCATGGTCGTTCGATTGAACTGATTGAAACTGCTCAAGGTTTTCGTTTTCAAGTTCGAGCAAAATACCGTCAAATCGTTGCACAAACGTGGCCAGAGCGACCAACTCGTCTCTCGCCATCGCTACTCGAAATGTTGGCCGTGGTTGCCTATCATCAACCCGTCACTCGAGCAGATATAGAACAAATTCGAGGAGTCTCAAATAACAGTCAACTGTTACGAACGTTATTTGATTGGAACTGGATTAAAGAATCTGGTTTTCGTGAACTCCCAGGAAGACCTGCGTTGTTAGTTACAACGCCCCAATTTTTAAATGCATTTGGCCTAAATTCTTTAGGTCAGTTGCCTCCCCTGCAGGATGCCAAGGAAGCTTTTATGGCGCTCGATGCGAATGCACCGAAGTCGTAAATAGGTGAACTGTTGATGATAATTTCTAAGGTTATGCTGTCATGAGTGAAAAGTTGCAAAAGGTACTCGCACGAGTTGGTTTGGGTTCTCGCCGTTATATGGAAGAAGTCATTGCCGCTGGTCGTGTGAGTGTCAACGGCCAAGTTGCCCAAGTAGGCGAACGTATTGAACCAGGTGATGAGCTTCGCATCGATGGTCGTAAAGTATCGTTCCAAATTGAAGATGAAATTCGTCGTCGTGTTCTGATTTACTATAAACCAGAAGGCGAAATTTGTTCACGTAACGACCCTGAGTCACGTCCAACGGTATTTGATCAATTACCTGCAATCGCGAATGATCGCTGGGTGATGGTAGGACGTCTGGATATTAACTCAACAGGTCTACTGTTGTTCACAAATGATGGCGAACTCGCGAATCGCTTGATGCACCCATCAAATGAAGTTGAACGTGAGTATGCTGTACGTGTTATGGGTGAAGTGACGCCTCAAATTAAGAACAACATGCTCAAAGGTGTGGTGTTAGATGATGGCCCAGCGAAGTTTGAGTCATTCTCTGAAATTGGCGGTGAAGGGATTAACCGCTGGTATCAAGTGGTGGTAAAAGAAGGTCGTAACCGCGAAGTACGTCGTATTTTTGAATCGCAAGGTTTAAAAGTCAGCCGTCTACTCCGTACACGTTATGGCACGGTTATTTTACCACGCGAACTACGTACGGGTCGTTGGATGGAATTGGACAAAAACGACATCGATAACTTAACCAAAGCGGTTGAGTTAAAACCACGTCAAGGCACTGGTTTGTACGGCATGGCAAAACGTCGTACTGAACGTATGCAAGAAAAACCAATGGCTGCACGTCGTGGTGGTTTCTTACGTCAACAGCGCCGTGACAATGAAGATGAAGGCCAACAACAAGCGAAGCCAGCTTTCAACCGTGAACGTCGTGAAAATCCAAATGGTCATAGCCAACGTCGTCAGGACAATGCACAAACAGGTTATGGTCAACGTGAACCACGCCAAAACTCAGGCTATGCACAACGTGACAGCCGTCCAGAGAACTTTGGCAACAAAGGCACCTATGGTCAACGCGACGCGCGTGATGAAAATGCACCACGTAAACCTTTTGGAAATAAAAGCTTTAAGAAGTTTTAATTTTTAAAGTCAAAATTTGAGCCACCTTCGAGTGGCTCTTTTTATATGTGTTTACGCTGCACAATAAGCCCTCTTTCTGTTCTAGATCAGAAAAAAACGCAAGCTCCTCATAAAAAACGCCCAACTTATTGAGCGTTTTTATTCCTCCGCCAACAACAGCCTATTCATGCCACACTTTGCGGAATAGCACTGAGTAAACGTTTGGTATATTCATGCTGTGGCGACTGGTACAAATCATCTGAATTGGCTATTTCCACCAAATCACCATGGTTCATCACCATGATTTGATCTGAAATATATTTCACCACTGATAAATCATGTGAAATAAAGATATAACTCAGTCCAAATTCATCCTGTAAATCTTGCAGTAAATTCAGTACTTGGGCTTGTACCGAAACATCCAATGCTGATACCGACTCATCACAAATCAAAACCTCAGGTTTTAAAGTTAGGCAGCGGGCAATAGCAATACGTTGACGCTGTCCACCTGAAAACTCATGTGGATAACGATAAAAAGCCTGTGCAGGTAAGCTCACGCGTTCCAACAAGTCCAAAGCCATCTGTTTGCGTTCAGCATCATTCGCGCCGATATGATGCACCTGCATCGGTTCCATCAAAATCTGCCCGACGGTAAAACGTGGATTGAGTGATGCATAGGGATTTTGGAAAATAATTTGAATCTTGCGTTGATACCGAGCAAACTCTTTTTCTGACATGGCCAAAATATCTTGACCTTCAAACAGTGCTTTACCCCCTGTTGCCTCCTGTAAGCGCATCAGCAATAATCCGATGGTCGTTTTCCCCGAACCAGACTCACCCACCAAGCCCAAAGTCTTGCCTTTTGCCAGTTGGAAACTCACGCCTTTGACCGCTTGGAACTCCTGTTTGCCGAATAATCCTTTACGACTATAAAATGACTTTTTAAGGTCTCGCACATCTAAAATGATCTCTTCTTGGCCAGTTAAGCCCCGAGATCTTTGTTGAAGTGACTCGACATCGATGGTATGCGTTTCAATATAGTCATCACCCTTTTGCTGCATGAAATCACTGATCATGGGCAAACGCATGGGACGTTTGGACAATTGTGGACGGCAGTGTAACAACGCTTTGGTATAGACATCTTGAGGGCGTTCAAGCACATCTTTAACCCTACCTTGTTCACGAATTTGACCATGCCGCATTACGATTACCTGATCGGCAATTTCCCCGACCAAAGCCAAATCATGGGTAATAAACAGCATCGACATTTGATGCTTCTTCCGCAACGACTCCAGCAAATCTAAAATTTGCTTTTGAATAGTGACATCCAGCGCTGTCGTCGGTTCATCGGCAATCAATAGTTTGGGTTTACACGCAATTGCCATAGCAATCATGACGCGCTGCTGCTGCCCACCCGACAATTGCCCCGGATAAGCATCAATCTTGGTTTCAGGAGATGGAATCCCAACTTCTATCAAGAGTTCCAAAGCACGTGCACGCGCCTGCTTACGACTCATACCCAAATGTAACTGCAAAATTTCTGCAATTTGTGAACCTACCGTAAACACAGGATTCAAGGATGACATCGGTTCCTGAAAAATCATGGCAATATCTTTTCCGCACTTTTTCCGCATTTCACGGCGCGGTAAGTCGAGTAGGTTTTTCCCCTCAAACAGAATTTTACTGTCCAAAGCAATTTGACTACTTTCAGGAGGTAATAGCCCCATGGTCGCTAGCGATGTGACCGATTTACCACTGCCAGACTCCCCGACTAAAGCTACAGTGGTATTCACTGGAATACTAAAACTGATGCCTTTGACCGTTCCAACATACTGCTTTTCTTCATTTTTAAAGCTGACACGCAAGTTTTCCACCTGAAGTAAGGCTGGCGCTGTCATATGATTGAGTTCAGACATTCTCATGCTCCTATTTCAGTTTCGGGTCTAATGCATCTCGCAGTGCATCGGTAAACATTGAAAATGCAGTGACCAGAACCGCCATTGCTACCGAAGCGGCCGCTAACTGCCACCACTTGCCTAAAATCAACTCACTTTGAGCCTCATTCAGCATACTGCCCCATGACACCACACCGACAGGGACACCAAAACCTAAGAAGCTCAAAATCACTTCTGACTTAATAAAGGCCACCACTAAAATTGACATTTGAACCAGTGCGATATGACTGACATTGGGAAATATATGCACAAAGATACGTCGGCCATGACTCACCCCAATTGCTTTTGCCGCCAACACATATTCCCGCGAAGTATGCTTCATATATTCAGCACGAATTAAACGATATACCCCCGTCCACCCCGTTAAACCCAAAATCAAAACAATGGATAAAATACCTTTTTGTTGCAGTACTGCAGCAATCGCTAGCACCAAGAGCAGATAAGGAATCGAGGTAAAAATGTTATAAAACCAATTCAAGACATCATCGACCCAGCCACCAAAGTAGCCCGAAATGGCACCTAAAACTGTGCCAATCACCACGGCAAGAAAAGCTGCGACCAAGCCAACAATAATTGATGTTTCTGCACCTTTAATGGTTTTCAGTAAAACACTTTGTCCCCATTTGTCGGCACCTAAAACCAAGCTTTGCTTGAGTTCCGCTTGTTGATCTAGTAAATGACCATCCAGCGCTTGGTCAATCGCTTTCATATCTTCGGCTAAAGGATCAACAACCCCATAGTAATCAATAGCACCACCTACACCCTGTTCAGCAGCAATTTCTGCGTTGAGCTCACGAATCACATCTTTTAAAGGATCAACAGGGTTTTCAGGCACAGCCGCTTCGACTTTTCGTGTTTCACTTTGCGTAGCAGGTATCGCTGCTGCACCGATAAACGTAGGCGGTGCATAACTCACAGCGACTTCTTTATTCCAGTCTTTGGCAATCAATCCTGTAGATGACAAAATTAACAGCACCAAATAAAACAGTACGATTAGGAGGGAAAACATGGCGATTCGATCGCGTTTTAAACGGCGCATAGCGAGTTGCCATAGCCCTGTAGATGCTGTTGTAGGTTCAGCAGTATCTGGTTTTCTTTTAGTGAGAACACTGAGCATAATTCACCTACTTCAACTGTACACGTGGATCGACCCATTTATAAATCAAATCGGCAATCAAGTTGAAAAACATCGTTGCGAGGGCAACGTACACGGTAATGGCTTTAATTACGGGAAAATCACTGCGCTCTACTGCAATAATCACTTCACGACCAATACCCGGAATACCAAAGAAGCGCTCAATCAAAAATGCACCAATCAGCAAAGCAGGTAAACTTGCCATCACGTCTGTAATAATCGGGATTGAGGCATTGCGTAGCACATGCACACCTAAAATGCGCCGTTCGCCAATCCCTTTGGCACGTGCAGTACGAACATAGTCTTGATTGACTTCATCCAAAACAAAACTACGATACAACCGTAAAGTCGGGGCAATACTGACCACCAACATGATCAGAATAGGCAATAAAGCATATTTAAACAGGTTCTCGCTAAAGCTATCGCTCCAGCCTTGTACCGGAAACCAGCTCAACTGATAGGCAAAGACATACTGAAAAACAATGATATACACCAAGATACTGATCGACATGCCAATCGTACACAGCATCATCACCATACGATCCGTTAAACTGCCACGCACCGCTGCTACCGCCAAAGCCAAAATAATAGAAATAATGGTTTGTAAGATCGTCAGTGGAATGAGCAAAGTCAGTGAAGGTCCGAGTCGTGTCGCGATGATTTGCGATACTGACTCCCCTGTACTCCAACTCAGCCCATAATCAAATGTCAAAATCTGCTTAATGAAAATCCACAATTGCACATAATAGGGCTGATCGACCCCAAGCTGCTGTCGGATATTTTCAATCTGTTCAGGATTCGACATTTTCCCTGCCAAAATATAGGCAGGGTCACCACCGACCCAGTTAAACAACAAGAAAATCAGCAACACCACCCCAAGCATGGTCGGGATCATTTGCCAAATTCGACGAATAATATATGCCAGCATAAAAATGCCCCTTATTTCACCCGTTGACCGGTAATTTCATCGAAAAAGGCTTTGTTATCAGGCTCACGCCCCAAAAAGTCTTTGACCAATGCTTTGGCAGGTTTTTGACCGCCTTGGGACAAAATGGTTTGACGATAGTGCTGTCCCACTTCAGGGTTATTTAAGTTATCACCAAAGGCTGAGAGCATGTCCAACGCCATCACTTCTGACCACATATAGCCGTAATACCCGACTTGATAACCACCCATGATGTGACCAAACTGCCCCGGAAACTCAGTGGTTGGAACATAACCCAAAGCCGTTTCTCCTTCCATTTTTTCCCAAACCTTTAAGGGCTGAACCTCTCGTGCATCACTGCCATGTAGCGCCATGTCATACTGCGCATACAACGTCTGACGAGCATAATGCAAACCACGCCCATAACTATGCACGGCATTGAGTTTGGCAATCAGCGCATCATCCACGCGTGGGCAGTCAGGTTTGCAGTAGTCTGCCACCTTTGACAAAGTCTCTTTGCGTCGTGCCCATTCCTCATACATTTGTGAAGGTGCTTCGACAAAGTCTCGCTCAACCGAAGTTCCAGACTGAGATGAAAAACGTGTGTTGGATAAAATGCCATGCAGCGCATGACCAAACTCATGTACAAAAGTTTCAAGTTCATCGCTATTTAAACCATTGCGGTTAAAGTTAGTCACCAGTGCTGAAATCGGTTTTCGCCCAGTTAAGCTACTGCCGCCATAAACACCCCATACAGCAGCATGTCCATATTTACCTTTACGTGGAAATTTATCCATATATAAGCCACCGAGCAGTTGCCCTGTTTTGGCATCGGTCACATCGTAATATTCCACTTCATCTTGCCAAACTTCGACTTTGGCAGGCTTAAATTTGATGCCATACAGGTTTTCAGAAATGGCAAATAGCCAGTCTTGAGAGGCTTGCGTTGGAAAATACTGACGTAGTTGCTCTTGATCGACCTGATACTTGGCTTTGCGTAACTTTTCACTCCAATATGCTTCGCTCCAACGCTCAATACTGGCTTGCTCAACAGGGATATTTAAACTTTGCGCTTTAAACTCACGTAGAGTTTGAACTTCCTTTTTCTCTAGGGGCGCCACGGTAGCATGTACCTCTGCCAAGAATTTATTCACAGTTTCAGGGGTTTTCGCCATCCGACTTTGTAGTACCCACTCGGCATAGCTAGACTTGCCAAACAGTTGTGCTAACTCATAACGTAAGTCCATCGCTTGCTTCAACAGCGCTAAATTTTTCTCACCACCACGTCGGGTAAATGCCATTTGATAACGCTTACGTGCATCATCGTTATCTGCCAACTCCATAAACGGACGATAATCGGGATACTCAAACCCTAACAGATAATTACCATTGTCATTTTTCTTTAAGCCGTCGATATAACTTTGTGGCAGGCCTTTTAGCTCATCAGGGCTAAATTCGAGTTTTTCAGGATTATCACGGACATTACGCGCATACTCTTGTTCAATTTTTGCCAGTTCATCAAAAATTGCTTTTAAACGTACTTGTTTATCTGCTGAAAGCTGTATCCCTGTTTTTTCAAAACCTTCCAAAATATCTTCACGGAACTTGGCTTCAATCGGATCAGCAATTTTAATTTTCTTAATTTGTTGATATAGCTTTGGATTTTGATACACATCAGTTTGGAATTGGCTAATTTTAATTTCACAGTCTTCAGCCGCTTTACGTAATGCTTCATCAGGGTCAACATTGCTATACAGACCAATCGGGCCGTAAAAATCTTCAAATGATGCAAAAATATGATCCCATTCAGCCAATACAGGCGCTGCTGCCGTTTCATTTTTAAGGGGCTTATTTTCAAACGCTTTGAGTTGCTTTTTCACATCCGCAATTTTGGCATTACACATTGCAGGGATGTCTTTGGCTTGAAAGCTGGGTAATGTTTGGCGCGGTGGTGTTTCCGCCAAAGCCATCTGACTCATCCCTAGGCCCAACATGCACAATGCAGTGAATTTAAAATGTTGCTTTTTCATCATGACTCCAGTTTTGTTTAATTTCTATTTCTTCAAATCAATATCGATATAGATCCACTCTGCGGGCAGTATGGGATGCTTTTTAAAACCAATCACACGCGGTTGTGCCAAGATATTGCGGTAACGCGCGCCAATCACCTGTACAGGCATATACACCTCTAGCAGACGCGACATTTTGGCGTAGATTGCATCGCGCTCTGGGCTTGGTGTCATCTTTTGGGCTTGTTCATATAGGCGGTCATATTCAGGAATTTTGACGCAGCCATTGTTGGTGATCTTGATGTTTTTGCCATAAAACAGCTGCATAAAGTTATCTGCATCTGGGTAGTCTGCAATCCATGCTGATGCTTTAAACATGGTTTTACATTGTTTTTCTAATTTCAAAGCTTCAGCAAAAGGCATCGACTTGGTGGTCATTTTGATTTTGATGCTGTCTAAGGTTTTCTTCCAAAACTCGGCTTGTTGTTGACTGCGTAAATTATTGCCCGAAAGCGTCATCTCAATCACCAAAGGTTTGCCATTCGGCTGAGTACGCCAACCATCCGCAGCTACTTTATAGTGATAACGATCTAACAATAAATTTGCCGCTTTGACTGAGTAAGGAATACTGCTTCGATAATTGGGATCGTAGCCCACCACACCACTTGGAATCGGTGCTTGCAGTTTTTGCGAATCGCCTTTTTGTAAAATATTGATGTAATTATCGGCTGAAAATGCCATCGCCATGGCACGGCGCAGGGCAATTTTATCTTTACTCAAACCACCAACTACTGGGTTTTGCATGTTCCAATAATGATAGTCAATCGAAGGATCGGTGATCCGTGACAGCTGTACACCTTTCTTGATCAGTTCCGGTTTTAGTTTTCCATCTTGCAAGGCTTGAACCGTCAACTCACCATCCAAAGCAAATAGATCGACTTCATCTTTAATAAAGGACAACCAGCGTGATTGTCCTTCTTCCATCACCTGAATATCAATCACGCCAATTTGTGGCATCTTTTTGCCTTGCATGGCTTTGATGATCTTTTGGTCCTCAGGCGTACTGGCCTTAAAGTTCCAAACAAAACTTCGGAAATCTGGGTTGGCCTTTAAAATAATCCGCGAACCCGGCGTCCAACGACTGAGCATATATGGCCCCGTTCCTATTGGATGCCCCATGACAAACCCCGCTTTGTCACGATATTTTTCGATGACTTCCCGTGCAACTGCACCTGCAGGCTGATGCGCAAGCAGCATTGGAAAGTTCTGATCAGGGCTGGTCAGGCGAATAACCAAGGTATAACGGTCTGGTGTTTGCAAGCCCGCGACAGATTGGTCGTAATTGAATTTTCCTGTTTTCTGCGCCTGTTTCAGCAAAGCCTCCATCCCTAAGATTCGCCCATCAAGCAGCCAACTGTTGGGTGAACGCAAGCTCGGATCCATTAAGCGTTTAAAGGTATACACATAATCAGCCGAGGTCAGCTCACGCTTTTTACCTTTAAACACTGGGTCAGCAGCAAAATAAATCCCCTTTTGCAGACGAATGGTATAGGTCAATCCATCTGCGCTCACCTCGGGTAAAGCCACAGCTGTTCGTGGAACCAATTTCGCAGGTGAGGCCAAATAATCATAGGTAAACAAAGTTTCAAAAATCGAACCGTTGACATGCGCCGAGTACAAGTCATGTACGCCCGCAGGGTCAAAGCCTGTTTCAGCCACAGGAAAAACATAACGTAAAACTTTTTTCGGGTCGGCAGGGCTTTGTGCAAAACTGGAAACTGAACTACTCAGCAGAATACTGCCTACCCAAATCCCCAAACCCCATCGTTTCAATTTCTGATTTAGATCTCTCATTATGTTCTACATCTCAATTATTTTTTATGGGCTGAATATCCAAATACTGCCAATTGGTGTTCATCATCGGATGTGCTTTAAAACCCTGAACTTGTGGATGTAACAACCAATTTCGAATGCGACTGTTATGAATAATCCATGGATTATCGGCTTCAATTTGACGACTGAGTTTTTCATAAAATGGCAAACGCTGAGGCGGTGGGAGTGCCATCGCTTGTGTATAAAGTGCATCATAGGCTTTGGACTGGTAGCAACTGAGATTGCCCTGAGCCGAATTGGGCCCATACAGCAGCTGGGCAAAGTTTTCCCCTTCAGGATAGTCTGCAATCCAAGCCCCGCCCCAAATCATATATTTACATTGCATCGCTGCTTTTAAATTGTCAGCAAAGTTACTCACCACAAAGTCGGCACGCAGACCAATTGCATCTAAATTTTTCTTCCACAGTTCAGATTGAATCACGGAACTGGAACTGTTTTCAGTCATAAACTTAAGCGTTAGAGGCTGACCATTCGGTAGCCGACGGTAACCATCTCCCCCCTTTTTATAACCGAAACGATCCAGTAATTTATTCGCCAAGAGCGGGTTATAGGCCACGCTACTCCGATAATTCGGATTAAAGCCTTGTACCCCCTCAGGCACCAACATCTCCGACTTCACCGCCTGCCCTTTATACAGTTGTTTAATGGCTTCTGCTTGGTTATAAGCCAGACTAATCGCACGTCTTAATGCAACTTTTTCAAGCCCAAAACCACCCACTGTAGGGTCTTGCATATTAAACATGGTATAGGTGATTTCAGCGTCTTTATTGGGAAAATGTTGAATACCCTGCTTGACCAGTTCAGGTTTGAGTTGTTTGCCATTTAAAGCCTGTGGTACCGCATTGGAAGTCAGTTTGTCAAAGTCGAGTTGTCCCGATTTGAACGCGAGCCAGCGAGACTGTTCTTCTTCAATAATACTGACGCTGACTTTGCCGATTTGCGGCATTTTTTTGCCTTGCATTTCTTTGACCAGACGGTTGTCCCAACTCGAACCTGTAGATTTAAAATTCCATGTAAAGCCACGATATTTCGGGTTGGCCACCAGTTCAATACGACTCCGCGGTACATATTTACTCAGTTGATAAGGCCCTGTTCCCACGGGATGTTGCGCGATTCGGTCCCCATAAAACTCCACCACTTCCCGCGCTGTTCCACTAAATGTGGCGTAAGCTAAGATATAGGGAAAATTATAGTCAGGACGAGTTAATGTGATTTGTAGTGTGTATTTATCGAGGGCTTTTAAACCCGAAATCTCGGCATCGTAATTAAACTGGCCTGTTTTCTTGGCTTGAGCAACAGCAGCATCGCCACCGACAATTTTGCCTTCAATAAATGAATAGGTCGGTGAGCGGTTTTTCGGATCCATAATCCGCATCATAGAATAAATATAATCCTGCGCCACCAACTCCCGCGGCTTGCCTTTGAAGGCCGCGTCATCGCTAAAATAAATATTGGGCTGAATTTTAAAGATATAGACTTTGCCCTCTTGTTCTATTTTTGGCATCGCCACTGCTGTATTTGGAACCAATTGAGCGGGACGCGCCAAATAATCATATTTTAAAAGCGGTTCAAAAATGGCTTGGGCAATACTACCACTATAAAAATTATAGGTTTTAACCGTATCAAAACCATCATCAGGCGCTTCATAAGCGATATTTAATACTTTGTTTGGATCTGCAGGCGACTTTGCATAGGCAGAAAAGCCAAAACCCATCGCAAGGGATAAAGCAGCAAGCTTCAGTTTTTTTGAATTCAAATTCATACCTATACACATCTTTTTTTAAGCAAGGTGATCTCATGCCATCCATGTTCAATGTCAGTGTTTTATTTTTCAGACAACACTGACAAAAACTTAAAACATAAACCCATGTTTTATAAATTAAATTTTAATTATCAAAATTTAAAAAACGGTCATGGGCAAATATTCACCTCAGCAACAAAGCGAATATCATGCCACGCCTATTTTTTTATCATTCTAATTTAACATTTTGTAAGAAAAATATATGGATATTAATTAGTTATAAATGAGAGGCTCAACTCACATCGAAACATTTTGCCAATTAGTAGCTATTTTCAAACATTCAGTTTAAATAAACTATTGCACAGATTTAATACACCAATGATTCAAATTCGAACATCACAAGAACTACAAAAAACCAAATAAAACATCTCAAGCATTTATTTATTAAAGATAAATATTAATATTTCAGTATAATTACGAATAATATTTTGTATTAAAAATTCAAAAAATCACGACTCATTTTTGATCACTTATTATATGAATAATCATTTTATGATTATTTTTTAATCGATTTATAAGTAATTTTTTGCCATTTTAATTTTTTAAATTCTAGAAAAATGAAAACAAGTTACATAAATTCATACAAATAATAAAATAAAACAATATTTTCCAATAACTTAATTCACTGTCTTTTGTCTATCCCTGAAAGTTGGCATTTGCCTTGCACTTCCTCAGCACAGCAATACCGCTAAATATAGAAAAAGAAGGGTTGAATTTACGATGCAAAAAAACAAACTTGTTCGATCTATGGGGACCCCAACCATCAGCAAATCAATACTTAAACTAAGTACCCTGACTTTAAGTATGATGTGTTTGTCTTTAGCTCATGCAGAAGAAACCGAAAGCTCAGTCTCAGCAGAACCAACTAAAAAAGTTGCTAAAGTGACTGTCACTGGCTCCTCTATCAAAGGAGTTGCAGCTCAAAGTTCTTCACCCATTACCGTCATTAAAGTCGAAGATCTTGCGCAACAAGGCGTCACAACTGCCGAAGAAGCTTTAACCAAAATCAGTGCCAACCAAGCGGGTTACACAACCGCGCAAAACGTGGGGGCAAGTAATACCTCTGGTTCAACAGCTAACTTGCGTGGCCTAGGTCCAGACAAAACCTTAGTATTATTAAACGGCCGCCGTTTGGCTTATAGCCCTTTTAGTACCTCTGAAACCAACCTCAATACAATTCCTCTAGCAATGGTTGAACGAATTGAAGTCCTTCGAGATGGTGCATCCGCGGTATATGGCGCAGATGCCATTGCTGGGGTGATTAACTTCATCACCAAAAAACAATATGAAGGTTTCGGTATCAGCAGCGGTGTACTCAAACCCGAAGAAAAAGGGGGGGAAGAATACGATGTCTCTATCTTTGGTGGCTATGGCGACTTAGACGAACAAGGTTTTAACGTATATGGCGCAATCAGCTACCAAAAGTCTAAAGAAATTATGGCCAAAGACCGTAAAGTTAGCCGTCGTGGTGGGCTTTTACCTGAATTAGGGATCGATGCTGGCTCTGCGAATGGTTTTCCTGCTAACTTCTATGACCCAACCAGTGGTGTATTAGCCAACCCTTACGGTAATGCCAACTGTAATAACACTCCTAATGTCGTTGCGGAAGATGGTCTGTGTTTTTTAAACACTCAAGCCTTGATTGGTATTCAACCAGAAACAGAAGACTTATCGGCCCTAGGGCGTGCAACGTTCAAACTCAGTGACCAATTCAACGCCATTGCTGAATATGTATATGCAAAAAATGAAGTCACTACCTCAATCGCACCCGATGTCTATAGCCGATCTGTGACACTTCCCAAAGGAAGCCAATATTATCCAGGGGAAGGTATCACTCCTGCTGTTCCAGGTTTAAGTGGTGACCCTTTACAACTCTACCTACGCTCACAAGCAGGTAACCGTGTTTCTAAGACAACCAATGAATCACATCGTATTTTTGCAGGGATTGAAGGTGAAGCATATGGCTGGAACATCGACAGCGGCGTGACCTATGCAAAAGGTAAAGCAAAGGACAGTTTCGTTAGTGGCTATTTAAATCGTAGTCAACTGCAAGAAGGGCTAGATAACGGCACCATTAACCCCTTTGGTCCTTCAGCGGATTCAAGTGTTTGGAATTCATTAGAAGTCAGCGGTACGACCAATGATGCGACCTTAGACTCCACCACCTTTGACTTTACGATCAGCCGTCCAATTTTTACCCTTCCTGCGGGTGACGTGGGTTTTGCCTTCGGCGGTAGCTTTACCACGCAAGACTGGGAAGCAAAGGTAAACTCAGACCTTGTTCGACTTGTCCCAGGTAGTGGCATTGACCCTGACAAACCTATCAGCAAGGGTGACCGCGACATTACAGCCGTTTTCTCAGAGCTACAAATTCCGATTACCTCCACTTTAGAAGCGCAACTTGCAGCACGTTATGATGACTACAGTGATTTTGGCGACACCTTCAACCCGAAAGTAGGTTTACGCTGGGAACCTTTAAAACAATTAATGTTCCGAAGTACTTACAGTACAGGTTTCCGTGCTCCAAGCTTATATGAAATTAATGCGCCGCAAAGCCAAACTTACACGGGGGCAAAATACGATGACCCTGTGCTCTGTCCAGGTGGCGTAGCAACTTCACCGCAATATCAAACAGAATGTAATACCCAATTTAAGCGTATGCAAGGCGGTAACTCTGAGCTTCAGCCCGAAGAATCAACCACATTTACAGGAGGCTTTGTTTTTGAGCCCCTTAAGAACCTAGTCTTAGCGGTCGATTACTACAATATCGAAATCGAAAATCTTATTGGCTTAACGGGTGAAACTTCCATTTTCGAAGATCCAACTAAATATGCAGATCGCTTTGTGCGAGATGCAGATGGCCGTATCCAATACATCAATACCACTTTAATGAATACAGGTGGCATCAAAACCGAAGGGATAGACATTAGCTTGGACTACCTCACTCCTATGACATCAACCGGTCGGTTTGGCTTTGGAATTAATGGAACCTATGTCATCAAAAATGACTACCAAGAAGAAAAAGATGGAGACTGGGAGGGCTTAGTGGGCGTTTATGATGACCCTGCTGTACTGCGCTGGAAACATACCGCAAACATCAATTGGAGCTATGAAGACTGGAAATTGGTCTTTGAACAGCAATTTTTCCGAGGCTATCACGACCAAAATGCAACAGGTGAAGAAGGCTTTGATAATCACAAAGTCCCCGACTATACCCTCTACAACATTGCAGGCACCTATAAAGGTTTCAAAAACTTAACCCTAACGGGTGGCATCAAAAACCTATTTGATGAAGAACCTGCTGCATCGAATGTTCTCGATAACTTCCAATACGGCTATGACCCACGTTACAGCGACCCAACAGGACGTACTTTCTACGTAAGAGGTACATATACGTTCTAAGCGGATCTGAGCCACAGATTGAAGTATTCAATCTGTGGTGATGTTTATACATGCTCAACTTTAAACAGATATATATGGATTTTCCCAAGTGCAATCCAATGCTTTTAAAAAGTAGATTTGGCTTAAATTTTAGGAGTAATTATGGGCACTACATTTGAAGATTTAGAAAAAAACTCCGCCAAAAAACTCACAGGTATTGGCGTTGTGATTTTCTTACATGTTCTTGTTGGCTTGGTGCTAATGGCAGGTTTGGCAAAAGATATTGTCAAACCCTCAACCGAACCTGTGGAATTGGTCATTCTACAAGATATCAAGCCACCTGAGCCTGAACCACCTAAAGAAGTTCCACCAGAGCCACCAAAAATGGTGGAAAAAGTAGCGCAGCAACCTGACCCCAAACCTGTAGAAAAAGTAGTCCCAGTGCAAAAAACAGTTGCTACACCCGTCACTAAACCGACGATAAGCACGCCGACGCCAGTTGCATCATCGCCTTCTCCAAGCCCATCTCCAACCCCAACACCGACTGCCGCTGCTCCATCACCTGCACCCAAACCCACAGGTGTTACACGTGGAGTATCGGAAGGTGAAGCTGGATGCAAAGCTCCAAGCTATCCACGCGAAGCAGAGATGAGTGGTATTTCAGGCACCGTACTGATTTCGGTCTTTGTCGATACCAATGGTAAGGCGCAAGAAGTCAAAGTGAAACGCTCAACAGGTGACCGTACTTTAGACCGAGCAGCAACGAAAGCGTATAGCTTGTGCACATTTAAACCTGCAATGAAAGATGGCGTAGCTCAAAGCGCTTGGTTCGACATCCCATACGAATTTGTTCTCGAATAATTGAAAAAGATCAGCCGACATTAGGAGTTACACAATGCAAAAATTAAAAAACTTTACCGCAGCAAGCCTACTTGGAATGAGCACATTACTTCCTCTACAAGCTATTTTTGCGGAGGAAACCGCTGCGCCCACTACAGCAATGACTACACCAGTCACTGCGACTGAGAAAGCAGCAACACCTGTTCCCCCACCCTTAGCTGAGAAAGCACCTTCTGCTTCAGAAAAAGTACATAACCCTTATGGCTTAGAAGCAATGTGGAAAGACGGTGATTTGGTGTCTAAAGTTACGCTGTTTATTTTGGTGATTATGTCGATTGGGACATGGTACATCATCATCACCAAGTGCTTACAGCAAGGCAAAATTCGCAAACAAGGCCAACATGCCGATAAAAACTTTTGGGAAGCAACCTCTCTCGATACTGCAACTGCAGGTTTAGATGATGCCAGTGTGTATCGCTTTATTGCTGAAAAAGGCATTAAATCCACAAAAAACCATGGTGGAACATTATTAGAGCGTATCGACTTTAATACTTGGGTCACTATCTCGATTCAACGCGCTATCGACAAAATTCACAGTCATTTAAGTGGTGGGCTAGCTTTTCTAGCAACTGTAGGTTCAACCGCACCTTTCGTGGGTTTATTTGGTACGGTTTGGGGCATTTATCATGCGTTAACCGCGATTGGAGTATCGGGTCAAGCATCTATTGATAAAGTCGCAGGCCCTGTGGGTGAAGCCTTAATTATGACTGCAATTGGTTTAGCCGTGGCTGTTCCAGCAGTGCTTGGTTACAACTGGTTAACCCGTCGGAATAAAGCCGTGATGGAAGAAGTTCGTACCTTCGGTTCAGACCTGCATGCTGTGTTGTTAAGTGGTGAAATCAGCACCAACAATCCTGTTAACCGTGACATGAAATAAGAACATGAGGAATCAGCCATGGGAATGACGGTAAATTCAAATAACAGCGATGATGATGTAATCGGAACCATTAATACCACACCATTGGTTGATATTATGTTGGTTTTACTGATTATTTTCCTCATTACAGTGCCTGTTGCAGTTCATACTGTACCAGTCAATTTGCCTGAAGAAAGGAATGTGCCTTATGAAACAAAACCTGAAAATATTCAACTCGCAGTTAATAAAAATGGCGATATTTTCTGGAATGAGAGTTACATTGCCGACAAAGCCACTTTACTGGCACGACTACAAACAGAGGCACAAAAGAGACCTCAGCCCGATGTCCACATTCGTGGTGACCAACTTACGCCATACGATGCGATTGACCAAGTCATTACTACCACGCAGCAAGCGGGGATTGGCAAAATTGCCTTTGTCACCACACCGCCCTCTTCACCTTAATCAAAGAAGGATTCAGCTATGGGTATGAATGTTGGTTCCAACCAAGATGATGAAGATGTGATGCTTGATGTCAACATGACGCCTTTGATTGATGTCATGTTGGTATTACTGATTATGTTCATTATCACGATTCCATTGCCAAACAACGCCATTAATATCAACCTCCCGAATGGCACACCACCACCAGTTCAGGAAAAACCACCTGAAATCGTGGAACTACGCTTAGATGCTCAAGGCAAAATGTTTTGGAATGAACAAGCTGTGGAGTCCAAACAAGCGCTCGAAGCCTTGTTTCAAACCGTTGCTCAAAAAGCAGATCAAGACCAAATCAAACTCAAAGCTGACCGCGCAACGGAATATAAATACATTGCGATGGTCATGGCCGCAGCCCAACGCCTTGATGTGAAAAAAATTGGAGTCGTGAGTAATCAATAAATAAAACCGTCAAAAAAACCGCTGACAACTTTTGCTGTTCGCGGTTTTTTTATTTTTTTAGGGACTCTGCGAATTACTTCAACACAGGAATGTCGATCCACAATGCTTGCGGAAAATGTGCCGCCAAATAAGCTTTTAAATAGCTCGCAGTATCTTTAGAAATGAGTTCATCTTGTGACTCATCATTTAAGTTATAGGCTAAAGCGTAAAGCTCTAAACCACGGTTTTTCAGTGCTTCTAAACTTAAAATGGTATGGTTAATACTGCCCAAACGCCCCGAACTCACCAAAATGACAGGCAGTTGCTTGGCTGCAATATAGTCAATGCTAAGCAAATCTGTGGTTAAAGGCACCATCAAACCACCCGCACCTTCTAACAACACCACCTCATATTTTTCAGCCAGCTGCTGAGTAGCACGCTCGATTTTTGCAAAATCAATCTCACGACCATCAATTTTAGTCGCTAAATGTGGCGATGCAGGATAACTAAAAATTTCAGGCATGGTCAGCTTACTGTCATCTTCAGGAAACCAGCCCATACCCATAATTTTACGGTGCTGTTCAATGTCTTCAGAAACATCAACATTGCCCGTTTGCACTAGCTTTTGGGTAATGGTTTTTTGGCCTTGCTCATTCCAAAGCTTGGCTAAGTAGCCCGTGGTATAGGTTTTCCCAATGCCTGTATCGATTCCACTGATAAAGTAAACTGATCCAGTCATGGCATTCTCCGTGCAATACAATAAATAGGGTGATAACTCAGGTGATAATGAATCTGACCTGATGTATCGAGTTGTGAAAATTGTTGATAATCTTGATAAAAGCGTTCAAGCGAGTGCTTGGTCCAGCGAAAGCTAGAGGCAGTTGCCGTAACCCCTGTGGCTTTTAAGTGTTGCAGTATCTGTTTCGGGGTCGCAAAGTCTAAGTACTCAATCTGTTCAGACAAATGCAGAACTTTAAAACCTTGGTTTTGCAATTTTTCCCGTAGTTGATCGAGGTTTATATAATCTAAACCTTGCCCCGTTAAGGTCTTAATCTCTTGTAAATTCCGCTCACCAAAAGTGGAAAAACAAAACAGCCCTTGTGGAAGCAGACTGTCATTCGCTTTCTGCAAAACAGCATCAAGATCCGTCATCCACTGCAGTGCAGAGGTCGATACAATCAGTTCTAAATGAGCTGGAAAAACAAGCTGTTCAATATCGCCCAATAACCAGTCTATATTCAAATAACCCTGAAAGTGCTGCTGCACCTCGGCATATAAGTCATTCAGTAGATAGTGCTGAATTTGGAAATCCTTCAGCAAAAGATAGCTTAAATTGCCTGAACCACAACCAATTTCAAACACCCGATCAAATTGCGTTTTAGTGGTATAACCTTGGATTAAATTAAAAAGCTGGCGTGCAATTTGCTTTTGCACAACAGCATGTTCACTATAGCTTTGCCCTGCCTGAGCAAAGCGCAATGCGACTTGTGCTTTATTAATCTCTAAATTCTTCACGACTCACTCACAACAACTGAATCAACTGATCTAAATCAGTATGGCGAACTTGAGCAGTTAAGGAAATGCGTAGTCTAGAACTATGCTGCGGCACAGTCGGTGGTCGTACAGGCATAATATAAAAACCTGCTTGTTGCAAAGTTTTCGCCTTCTCCACCGTTTTGCTTGAATCCCCGATGATCACTGGGACAATTTGAGACGTTGATGGACAATCAAAACCTTTGGCTTGAACTTCTTGCTGTAGGCGCTGACTAATACTGTGTAAATGCTGACGTGCATTATTTAACTGCAAGACTTGTTGCAAGATAAAGTTGCTCCACGCCATGCAGATCGGCGGTTGTGCCGTACTAAAAATCAATGGACGCATAGTATTGATCAGATAGTCTCGAATCACAGGATGACAAATCAGATAGCCGCCGATTGAAGCCATGGCCTTACCCAAAGCACCAACCAAAAAGTCGATCTCATCAATCACTTGATATTGCTCGGCACAGCCCAAGCCTTGCTCACCACGCACACCGATGCCATGTGCTTCGTCGACATAGAGCATGACTTTTTCAAACTGTTTTTTGATACGGACCAGTTCAGCCAAATCGGTTTCATCACCATCCATACTAAAAATGGACTCGGTCACCACAATAATCCGCTCAAAAGCATCATCGGCATGATACTTGTGTAAAAGTTGGGTTAAATGCGCCAAGTCATTATGGCGATAACGTACCAACTTCGCTGTCGATAAACGAATACCATCAATCATGCTGGCATGGATTAATTTATCAGCCAGAATTAGAGTTTTACTGTCCGCTAACGCAGGTAAAATACCAATATTCATGTGATAGCCGCTGTTAAATACCAAAGCCGCTCGACCATGAAAAGCTTGACTCAGACTGCTCTCAAACTGTTCATATTCAGGAAAATTACCCGTCAATAAACGTGAAGAAGCTGAACTCATCCAGCGCTGCGCATTCGGTGTTTCATCGAAAAACTGTTCACGTAATTCAATATTTGCAGCCAATCCTAGATAATCATTCGATGCCAAATTCAACATCTCATGATCATGGATTCGAATCATCCGCCCTTGCTGCACATTGGACGTGAACTGGCGCAAATTGCCTTGCTGTTTAAGCACATCCAGTTGTGCTGCAAAATATTCTACATGCTTCATACAACAGGCACCTGCATCTGCGCTACCACTTCAACCAGTTGCTCAAGTAAGGTCTTGAGTTCCTGTGTACTAATTACATAAGGGGGCATCACATAAGCCAATTTTCCAAATGGTCGCACCCAAATACCACGGCGGACAAACTCCTGTTGTAAGGTCTTCATATCCACATTAAACGTCAGCTCAACCACACCAATGGCCCCCAATACACGAACTTCATGGACATATTCAAGTGACTGCAACGGGGTCAAAGCGGTACGAAGTTGTGTTTCGATGCGTTGAATATTGCTTTGCCAATCTTGTGAGATGAGGAGTTCTGTACTTTTCGCCGCTACTGCACACGCCAAGGGATTGGCCATAAACGTTGGGCCGTGCATAAATACGCCCGCTTCGCCTCGACTGATGGTTTCAGCAATATGCTTTGTGGTTAAGGTTGCTGACAAAGTCATATAGCCGCCTGTTAAACCTTTACCAATACACATAATGTCAGGTTCGACCTGTGCATGCTCCCAAGCAAAGAGTTTCCCCGTACGCCCAAAACCCGTCGCAATTTCATCAAAAATCAGTAAAACACCGTATTTTTCACAGAGCAATTTGGCCTGCCGTAAATACTCAGGATGATAAAAACGCATCCCTCCTGCACCCTGAACAATCGGCTCAATAATCAGCGCGGCGATACTTTCATGCTGTGCAGCTAAGGTGTTTTCAAGCTCACAAATATCCTTCTGATCCCATGCTGCATTAAAGGCAACTTGCGGTGCAGGAACAAAAATACGATTGGGTAAACTTGAGCCAAAAATTTGATGCATGCCTGTGACAGGGTCACAGACCGACATCGCATTCCATGTATCACCATGGTAGCCCGAACGCGGGGTGACAAAATTGGTTTTGTCTTGTTTCCCAAGCGAAGTCCAATATTGAACTGCCATCTTTAACGCCACTTCAACCGCAACAGAACCCGAGTCTGCATAGAAGATTTTATCTAAACTTGGCGGGGTGATTTGCAACAGTAATTTGCCCAGTTGAATGGCGGGATCATGGCTAAAACCACCAAACATAATATGCGACATGTTTTGCAGTTGATCTGTCACGGCCTGATTCAGTTCAGGATGGTTATAACCATGTATGGTGCACCACCACGAAGACATCCCATCAATCAGCTGACGACCATCTTCAAGTTCAATGATTGAACCAAAGGCTTTTTTGACTTTAAAAGTGGGGAGTGGATTGGTCATCGAGGTATAAGGATGCCAAATATGTTCTCGATCAAATGCTAAGTCATCCAACTCACCATCCAATTTGGCATTGATCTCAGTCATCCTTAACTCCATATCTACGACAGTTACTGCAAAATTTCAATTTGACTGATCTTAAACCTGCGCGCATCAAAAAGAAATTGCGATATTCGCCACTCAGTGAATTGTTTAATCTATTTTTTGTAAATATTGGCAGATTTGGTCAGTTAGTTCATCGACATGGAAAACTGGAAGTCCATGTGAACCACTTAAAAGCATCGCATCTAAAAAATTTGCACCTAAAGCGTTTAAATTATCCAAGACTTTGTAGCTAACTAAAAAGTCTTGTTTAGCCAGCAGATGGAATTGATGCCCCGTATAATTGTGTAAGATCTCAACCGTATTTAAATACTCTAAACAATTAAGTCCCTGTTTTAAAAGACCTAAAGATTGAGGCTGAAGCAAACTTTGCAACTTCAAAAAATCTTGCTTGGTGGTTGCCGTCCCTTGGCACACCATAAATCCAAATTTCTTTAAGGTTGCAATCGCATCTGCTTCGAAGGATTGTTTAAAGTTTTGAAATGTCGCTGGACTCATCGCGGTTGGCCAGTTTTCATGCGCCACAAAGCACGGATTTGAAGCCAGAGTGATTAATATTTTTTGCTGTTGATATTGCTGTTCAACAGCATCGACCAATAAAGTCGCCAGTTGCCCCCCCAAAGACCAACCGATAATGACATCAAAATCTTTGGCTTGTTCAGCATGTTGCTGCAACACCTGTGCGTCCAATCCATTAAAAATATTGATCAGCTCAACCGAATGGCCTTTATGCTGCAAAGCATGAGCCAAAGGTTGTAGTAACTTGGTCCCACCACCCCAGCCCGTGATGAGTAAAATACGTTGATTCAATGCAGACTCTAAAACTGTAAATTTCAAACAGTATAAAACCTCAGACTCCGTTGCAAAGCAAGCCCTTTGAATGAACAGCAAATTTAAATAAATAATTCAGATTTAGACACCAGAATCTCAGCACTTTAGTGCCTTAAAATTTGCTAAGATCAATGAAATACATTTTTGGACAGCCTACACAATGAAAATAATGCAAATGGCAACGATTAGCTTAATTTCGCTAGGTAGTTTCTGTGCCATCAGTAGTGCCACTTATGCAGCACCAGCTTTTTCAAGCGCTTCATCAGACCAAAAACAATGGGTCGGTAAGCCAGCTCCAAGTTTTAAGTTACAAGATCAAAATTCCAAATGGCATGAGCTCAAACAATATCAAGGCAAGTGGGTCGTTCTGTATTTTTATCCGAAGGATGACTCACCAGGTTGCACACAAGAGGCCAATCAGTTCAAAGCACTCTACCCACAATTTAGCAAAAATAATGCCGTGGTTTTAGGCGTAAGTCTGGATGACGTACAGTCACATCAAAAATTTTCGAAAAAGTTAGGGCTGAATTTCCCTATTTTGGCTGATAACAATCATCAACTGGCCAATCAGCTCGGCATCGTACGGAACTTAGGTATCGCTAAAATTGCGAAACGTGAAACCTTTCTGATCGACCCACAAGGTACGGTGGTCTATCACTACAGCAGTGTGAATACCCAAACCCATGCGGGACAAGTATTGGCAGATATTCAAAAGTTCTCTAAAAAATAACCCATATAAAAAAGCCCTCGAACATTGATTCGAAGGCTTTTTGATTACTCAGTATGTAAATACACATGCCACTTTTTAAATAAAGTGGCCGGCATCTCTTACATTTGAGACTGAATGTAGTTTTGCAGACCAATCAATTCAATTAAACGTAATTGTTTTTCTAACCAATAAGTATGGTCTTCTTCGGTATCTGACATTTGCTGACGTAACATATCACGGGTAATGTAATCACCCTTTTCTTCACACAATTTTACGCCTTGCGCTAATTTTTCACGTACATGATATTCAAGCTTTAAATCGGCTTTTAAGCATGAAACCACATCTTCACCAATTTCAACGTCATCACGTTGCATATTTGGTGTGCCTTCCAAAAACAAAACACGGCGAATAATCGCATCTGCATGTTGTGCTTCTTCTTGCATTTCATGATCGATACGTTCAAAGATTTTGCTCAAACCCCAATCTTCATACATACGTGAATGAATGAGATATTGATCGCGTGCAGCCAATTCTCCACCGATCAACATATTTAAGTAGTCTACGACTTCAGGATTGCCACGCATTTCAAAATCTCCATTCTCTAATGCAACTATTATGGACACATTTAATTCACTTTGCAAAAGATAAATTATGTAAGTTTATGATTTTTATAAAATTAAAATGAGAAACATACGCATTTGCAGTATGAATCATCAAAATAATAGTTATAAAAGAAGCCTTTGCAAAACTTCATCCCTTTTACAAAGGCTTTTTAGGCTTGAACAGCACTGTGCTTCATTTTGTAACCATTAAAAATGCTTCTTATTTCAGCCTTGGAACGGTATTCATTCTTTCACTTGTTCTGAGCAACGGCCCAAAGAGAACCCACTTCTGCGGACTGGACTCGGGCCTGAGCTTGGCGATAAAAACGGAAAAATAATCCAGCAAAAAGAATAGCAAAGACGTCAATCCACCATAAAGAGGAAGAAGATGACCATAGTCCAATCTCAGGTAAGAGCAGTGCGATAGCAGAAGTCAAAGGCATGAGCAGTAAAACAATCACAATCGACAGCAGTAACGTTGGTAATGCTCGCGCCGCGCCCAATACAAAGCTCAGCATTAAACTGAAGATAAAAATCGCATAATAGATATACATAAACCATGCGTTGATGCTGTGTAGTTCAGGGCTGAGTACATAGGCCCAACGCCCGATCAACATACTCATAACAATGCCAAAGACCGTTCCCAAACATGCGCCTATGGTTAAGTTTGCGATGAATTGCACATCCTTACGCTGTGCAGGTGGTGCTAAATTCGGATTTTTTTGTCGCTTTACACGCGATTCAATCCATAGAATATTGCCTGAATAAAATAAAAATGCTCCGCCCAGACCCAAGGCCAAATACAACCAACGGGTAAAATCTCCACCATAGTTACCAAAGTGCAAACTGAACATCGATCGAATCAGTTGATCTAGACCAGAACTTTGGGTATTTAAATTGGCTGTACTATAAGGTGCGGGCTGATAAGGATTGAAAAACATCACGTCGAAGTTATCACCACGTAACATCTGATCTGGACTATATAAACTCACGCGTGCCGATGCCTTGGCGGGTTGGTCTAGATTGTTAAAGCTTACAGACGAGACCTCATAGCCCGGTGCTTGTTGCTGTACCTGTAAGAGTATTTTTTCAACATCCAGTTGAGGAACTGGATCTGCAATCTGCACCTTAGCGGGACGTTCAAACAGTGGTTTACCTTTGGTGACCAACTGCCCCAAGCCATCATAAAAGAGATCATGAAATGCAAAAACAATTACCGTCACACTAATCAAAATATGAAACGGTAAACTGGTAATGCCAATCACATTATGCGCATCGAGCCAAAAGCGTTTTTTGTTCTTACCTTGCCGTATCGCAAAATAGTCTTTGACCAACGTCGGCAAGAGGATGATCAAACCTGTCATTAGCGCTAAAAAGTATAAGACGGATACCACACCCATCACATAAACACCGAGTGTATGATGCCCAAGCATTCCCGGAATGCCTGCCGTTTCGTGTAGTTGTTCAATCAACCAACCCAGTTTGGATAGGTTTTCTTGTTCAACCTGTAAAGTGCCATCTGGTTTCAATGTCGCTAACATCGCACTTTGATCGGTATCAAAAGCATGATCATCATGTGCTTGACTTTGTTCAGGTTGCCACTGAATCGGGGCATAATGGAACTCTTTGGAGTTTAAATTGATCTGGAAACTTTTTTGCGCTTCAGGATACTGCTGCTGTACCTGTGACACCAAATCGTTGTACTGATGGAATTCAACCGTATTTAAACTTTGTTGCGGTGGCGTTGCCCACTTACTCAAATCATGCTGAAACATACTCAGCCCACCTGCAAAAAAGCAAATGAACAAGAGAATGCCTGCGCAAATTCCTACCCACGTATGTAACTCTTTGGCCAGTCGGAGAATATCTGTACGTACCTTCATACCCTATTCCCCTCTGAGCCAAAATACGAGTGTGTAAGCCACAACATTGAAAAACAGATAAATCACAATGGACTGCCATCCGCGTGGAATAAAATAGGCCACGAAAAAGAGTGGTAGCCAAATCCAAGGAATCGACCACATACCTAACTGTGGAGCAAGACTACGATACTCAGATTGCAGTCCCCACATCGTGATTAATGCAGCTAAAGCGAAAGCTAGGCTGAGTCCAAGAACTGCTCCTGCAAAGCTTTTCGTCCACCAGTCAGGTTGTATCTTTTGATCGCGTAGCAACCTCATGCGTCAAAGCCCCATGTAATAAAGGAATAAACGGCAGTACTGACCACAATACCAATGGCATCAGTAACCACATCAACACCGCCACCAGTTTTGGTAATACCGTCAGTAAAAGAACCAACGCCAAAACAAAACCAATCCACCCGACCCAACGATATTTTTTCGCCACAGTCTGTTTAAGAACCGTTTGGTTAGGATGGGTCAAATACAGCAGCACACAACCACCACAGCACAGGAGTAAACCGAGAAATTTCATCATTGCGTTCAACTTAAATGAGACAGCATTCAGACATAAAAAAAGCCCAATGCATCGCAATGGGCTATTCAGTAAAATTAGAAATCGAAAGTGACGCCGAATTTATAGGTACGTGCACCACCAACCGTTGCATAGTAAGAGTTGAACACACCTTCCCAGTATTTTTTATTAGTCACGTTATCTACATTGGCTAAGAAAGTCGTGTTTACACCACCCAGTTTTGTTTTATAGCGCGCACCAACATCGAGAATAGTATAGTCAGGAAGTTTATAGGTATTCAAACTATCTAAATATTGTTCACTAACATAGTTAGCCCGAGCATTAACATTTAAACCATCTACCACAGGTACGGCATAATCCAAACCTAATGAGGCAGTAAAGTCTGGTACACCATAAATCGTATTGCCTGAAATATCAGTGGTGCTTGTAGAACCTTTTGTATATTCAGCATCAATATAAGCCATGCTTCCCAGTAGACTTAAGTCTTTAGTCAAATTCCCTGAGAAGGACCATTCAATACCACGTGATCGACTTTCTCCACCATCTTCAGTGATCTGTGTATTACCATTAACCGCTGTAGCCAAAGCTGTTGTGATCAGAGTCGGTTTTTCAATTTGATAAAGTGCCAAGCTATTTAACCAAGAACCAGCTTGATACTTCGTCCCCACTTCATATTGCTTCGTTTCGTAAGGCTTAAACAGTTTTCCTTCATTCACATCCGCGGTAGAAGTTACTGAGTCTGCTTTTGATAAACCTTCAACATAACTTGCATAGAAAGATAAATTTTCTCCAAACGGTTTGATTATGATGCCTAAACTTGGCGAAAGCTTATTTTCATCGTATTTCACATCTGTAGTGAGACTTTCTAACTGCATATCTTGATAACGAGCACCCAAAATCAACTGCAATTTGTCATCCAACATTGAAATTTGATCCGTCAAGGTATAACTCATGAATTTATCATCTTCATAAGGTACAACTGTTGGATAGGTCGTTGGCATTGTCCCGTTCGAGTTAGGATTATAAAGATTCGTTGTAAATGATGAACTTGTCGCACGAGAGTGTTGATCGTATTCGCGATGCACATAATCTGCACGTAACCCAAGGGTATGTTTAATGGCGCCTGTATTGAATTTAGTTTCAATACCCGTATTACCACTTAGGTTATTTTCTTTAGATGCGACTCGATAATACTGCGAAGTTGCATCACCTGCACTGTTCTGCAAGATCATACGCGTACCAAAAATATGCCCCGAATAACCTTTTTCAACATAACCCACACCTGCAAAAACCTTAGTATCAGGAGTGAATTTATATTCACCATTTAAGCCCGCATAACGGCTATAGGTTTCCCCATGAATTTGATCAAAGTAATTATTATCACCCTTTGGTGCAGCAACTACGCCTGTTTTTTGCATAGAGACCATTGCAGGTGAACCATTATCACGGTTTTCACGAATGGCATAAGCATCAAAGTTTAGTTTTAATTTATCGGTCGTATAGTCCGCTGCAATCGAACCCAGTGCTAAACGGTCATCCATACCTTCAATAAGATGCTCACCGTCTCCATATGTGCCGTTTACACGAACGCCAAATTGTTTTTGGTCACCAAAACGACGAGAAACATCCACATTGGTTTTATAATAACTCTCATCTTCTAATGACGTCGAAATACGTGTTAGATCTTGGTCGGCACGTTTAGAATTAGCAATCACTACTCCGCCAACGCTTCCTGCTGGTGCCATACCTGCAACCAAAGCATTCGGCCCTTTCAATACTGTCACCGATTCTAGTAAATCTGTTGGTATACGTCCCATAGGAGCTACAGCGTATAACCCGTTATAAGCCATATCATCATAGCCGACACTAAAACCACGAATTTGGAAGTTTTCGTTTAAATGACCTTGATTGGTCGTCGCACGAATACTGGCATCATTTTCTAAAACTTCCCCCACTGTAGATGCTTGTTGATCACGAATCAGTTCCTCTGTATAAGTAGAAACCGTAAATGGTGTATCAATCGCTGACTTATTCCCTAAAGCACCCAAGTCAGCCGCCTTCGCCAATTTACCATCGGCATAGCCTTGTTGTGATTGCGCTTCTGATTTTAAGGCAGGTAAAACTGAAACCTCCTCTGCAAAAGCAAGCTGTAAACAGCCTCCACCCATCATCAAAAGCCCAACAGAGCTTGCAAGAATTTTCTTAGAGAAGGATTTCATTTTAAACAACACTTATTTTTAATGAGAATCATTATTATATGTAAAATAATTATCATTATTTATTGTATTTTATCATTTGACTTATCTATTTGATCTAAAATACAAATTTAAGATTACTGCTAAAAAATACGTTTTACTCGCTCATTTTCAATACAGTTTGGTGCAGTATTATAAAATGACGCATAAGTCAGACACCTGTTCACCCCATAGGCAAAGACTTTCATGGCATTCACGTTTACACTAAGCCAATACTTAAAACAACAATGGGTAATCTATGACAAACTTAGCAACACAAGCACCGGTACTGGTTACAGGTGCATCGGGTTATATTGCCAGTTGGGTGATTCAAAAATTATTAACCCAAGGGTATACCGTTCATGCCACTGTACGTGACCTGAACAAAACTCAAAGCTTCGCGCATTTATCTAAAATTGCAGACAGCAGTGCCGGAACACTGAAACTCTTTAAAGCCAATTTACTCGAGCCCAATTCCTTTAAAGAAGCGATGCAAGGCTGTGAAATTGTCTTTCATATGGCCTCTCCTTTCGTCGTTACTAACTATAAAGATGCAGTGAAAGACATCATTGAACCTGCTGTTTTGGGTACAGAAAATGTCTTAAACACCGTCAATGAAACCGAGTCCGTTAAACGCGTCATTGTCACTTCGAGTATTGCGTCGACCTATGGCGATGCCATTGATATTTTAAAAACAGACCATAATTCTTTCGATGAAAGTCACTGGAACACCAGCAGTTCTGAGACCCATCAGCCGTATCCATATTCTAAAGTGATGGCTGAGCGTAAAGCTTGGGAAATGGCTGAGGCACAAGATCGTTGGCAGTTGGTATGCATTAACCCTGCGTTGGTCTTTGGTCGTTCATTGACACCAAATACACAGTCAGGCTCAATTGAGGTCTTACAACAGTTTACCAATGGTTTGACTTTAGCTGGTGTCCCACCTATGTGGAATGGTGTAGTCGATGTTCAAGATGTTGCTGAAGCGCACTTACAAGCAGCATTCACCCCAGAAGCAACAGGTCGTTACATTGTAAGTGGTGGAACTTTAAGTCTGCTTGAAATCGGTCAATTGCTTAAAGCACATTTTGGTTGGAAGTTTCCATTTCCTCGAAATGAACTGCCCAAAGCAGCTTTTAAGGTGATTGGTCCATTCATTGGTTTTAGCCGCGAGTTTGTTGAATTGAATATGGGTTATCCGATTTATTTTGATGCGAACAAGAGCCAAAAAGAATTGGGTTTAGAGTATCGAGATGTCAAAGAAAGCCTCGTTGAGCACTTTCAACAATTGCTCGATGACGGTGTCATCAAACAATATATTCCTTAAAAATAAATAAAAAGCATAATACTAGTCAATTTCATAACTGATGAGCGTTATGCTTTTTCTAAATTTATGAAGGTATGGGATACACGAAATGTCATCAGCAACTGTTCGAGACAACACTACATTAGAAAAAAATTGTTTCTGCGACAATTTTATTCATTGATGGCAATGAACGAGTTTTGCTGATGACTAATGCCTTTGGTTACTTTGGGCTAATCCAAAGTAACATACGAACTTCAAGCATTTGATGCGAATACCTAAGACTCCGCTGTAACCCTCATCATTAAAAGTCGTTTTAGTCGTGTGCTTTAACTGAACGTTATTATCTGAACAGTATATTTTTGATCCAAATCAAAAATCTAAACCTCTAACTGTCCATAATCTTTCATCAGTTGAATAAATTCAGCTTCATTAATCACAGCAATACCAAGCTTCTCTGCTTTATCCAGCTTTGAACCTGCTTTTTCACCTGCAACAACACACTTGGTTTTACTCGACACACTACCACTCACACGTGCGCCCAGTGCTTGTAGGAGCTGTGTTGCTTCATCACGCCCCATCGTACTGAGTGTACCCGTCACGACCCAACTTTCTCCATTTAGAGGCTGGCGACTTGGTGCCACAGGCGCATCCCAGTGAATACCTGCCGCCAATAATCGGTCTAAAACTTCAAGATTATGCGGTGCTTGGAAAAAATCGACAATCCACTCCGCCGTGATATCCCCTACATCAGGGGTTTTCTTTAAAGCTTCAATGTCTGCGACACGTAGCGCATCTAAAGTTTGGAAGGTATTGGCCAACATACGCGCTGTGGTTTCACCCACCCCACGAATCCCCAGTGCATAAATAAATGCAGCCAAAGTGGTTTTCTTGCTATTTTCAATCGAATCAATCAAGTTCTGAACGGACTTCTCACCCATTTTTTCAATGGTTAATAGCTTTTCTCGGTGCTCGTGTAGGTGATAAATATCAGCCACATCTTTAAGCAGATCAAGATGTAACAGTGACTCGACCCAACGATCGCCCAACCCTTCAATATCAAGCGCTTTACGTGACACGAAGTGGCGAATTGCCTCAATACGCTGTGCAGCACAATACAAACCACCAGAGCAACGTGCTAAAGCTTCACCTTCGGGCATCACCACTGGCGATTCACACACGGGACATTGGCTCGGGAGTTCAACTTCAGTCGCATCGACAGGACGGAACTCAGGCCACACTTTTTCCACTTTGGGAATCACATCACCACTACGGTAAACACTGACAGTATCGCCAATTCGCACATCTAGGCGGTGAATTTCCCCAATATTATGCAAGGTCACATTTGAAACAGTCACGCCGCCCACAGCAACAGGATTCAAACGCGCCACAGGTGTGAGTGTACCTGTACGCCCCACTTGCCAGTCAATATTTTCAACCGTGGTGAGCGCAGCCACCGCAGGGAATTTATAAGCCGTTGCCCAACGCGGTTCTCGACTTAAAAACCCGAGCTGTTGCTGTTGTTTGAGACTGTTGACCTTAATCACCATGCCGTCAATTTCCACACTCAATTGTGGTCGTTCCGCATTGATTTGCTCATAAACCGCTTGAACTTCTTGAATACTATCGCAGACAAAATGACGCTCACCAACTGCAAAACCAAACTGTTGCAACCACTCTAGACTTTCCGACATGGTGCTTTGACCATGATTTGGTTCACACTGCGCAATACCATAAGCATAAAATGCAAGTGGACGCGAAGCCGCAATATTCGGGTCTAACTGACGTAAACTTCCCGCCGCGGCATTACGTGGGTTGGCAAAAGTCTTCTCACCTTTGGCTTCATTTTCTGCATTGAGCTTTTCAAAACCTGCTTTAGGCATCAAAACTTCGCCACGAACTTCCAGTAGCGTAGGTACTTCGCCCTGATCTGTACTCAATACCTTCGGTAAGTTCCGAATGGTTTTGACATTTTGGGTAATGTCTTCCCCTGTCTCACCATCACCACGCGTCACTCCACGCACCAGCACACCTTGTTCATACCACAGTGAGATCGCAAGACCATCAAACTTCAGTTCAACATCATATTGAATCGTTTGATTCGGCAACCGTTCTTCTGCACGGCGTGCAAAAGCAAAGAGTTCTTCTTGATTAAACACATTGCCTAAAGACAACATCGGTACCACATGGGTCACGCTCGTAAACTTCGCCAAAGGTTTACCACCGACTTTATTGATCGGGCTATCTGGCTGAATACACTCAGGGTATTGTTCTTCTAAAGCTTTCAACTGATGAAAAAGCTGATCATATTCACTGTCTAAAATGGTCGGCTGATCCATCACATAATAAGCATGATTATGCTGTGCCAAAATTTGGATCAGTTGACGCATTTGCGCAACGACAGTCGAAGTTTGAGTCATAATTTCACCATAAAAAAGGGCGGTCTTTGTTCCGCCCTAAAAATTGTATTTCTACTGTCTATTATAGAAATCGTTACCACTGCTTTCAATCAGATTAAGCATCGATTGCTTGTCCAGCACGGTAATCAATCGCCAAATGGCGCCAATGCTCACGCAGTTGTGGCGTGAACTCTTGGTTGTTTTGGTCATAAACCGTGCCATCGATTTCACGAGCAATCAAACGTGAAATACTGTCCATGGTGTCGAAGGCATTTTGGACATCGCGGTGTGGTAAGGCCAAGAAAAATGCCAAGCCTTTAATTGGATCGGTCGACAGATTTTCCAAGTCAAAACCATCCATGCCTGTATCGGTAATTTGCAAGACAGAGAACAGTAACTTGGTTCCATCTTCGTTATAGCGATGGAAACAAGATATTTCGCCAAAACGTAAACCATACTTCATTAAAACTTTTAAAGTTTTCTCACCAGACAATGCACGACGTTCAGGATAAACATTCAGGGCAATAAACGACTCTGCTGTGGCTAAAGCACTTTCATCATCGACAATTTTCTGCTCATACAAATGTGCATCTAAAATGCTGCTTTCATCGTCAAACTCTGAAATTTCGGCTTTTTCGACATTGGCATTTAAACTAAATTCAACTTTATCCGCTTTTGCTTGGTCATCAAGAAGCGAGGAGCTTGCGCTTTCAGTCGTTAATTCCGTTGCATCTGCTACAGTATTTTCAGGAGCGACTGAGTCTACTGCTTTATTTTCTACCTCAGCTGACGCATCCAAACTTGGTTCAGTACTGCTGCTTTCGAGCACACTGTCTGCATCCAAAGCTTTCGGTTCGGCTTTTTCAGGCGGTGTCTCTTCTACAGAGTTTTCGTTTAAAGTCGGCTCTTTACGTTCAGCCTCTTCAACTGATGCCGTCTGCAATTGGTCACGTACGTGACGCGGGATAATCGGTTTTTGACTGTCAGCATCGATATGCAATGCGGACTCAAGTGAAGGCGCTGCATCTGCCGGCTTTCGAAAAATCATTCGAACCCCAAACAGCATAATGATCACTGCTATGACGATACCAATAATTGTTGTGTATTCCATCTTATTAGGCCTCCGCGACTAAACCGTATTCTTTTGCCTGTTCTAAATTTACAGTCACTAATTTTGATGTTCCCGGTTCAGGCATCGTAACACCTAACAAGTCGGTCGCCATCGTCATTGCGAGTTTATTATGGGTAATGTAAATGAATTGCACCTGTTCAGAAAGCTCTTTTACAAGATTACAAAATCTTCCCACGTTCGCATCATCCAAAGGCGCATCAACTTCATCCAAAACACAAAATGGCGATGGATTGAGGCGGAAAATTGCAAACACCAAGGCCAATGCTGTCAGGGCTTTTTCTCCCCCTGAAAGTAACGCCAAAGAGCTATTGCGTTTGCCTGGTGGACGGGCCATGAGTTTAACCCCAGACTGCCAGTCATCTTCTAAAGTCAGGCTCGCTTCTCCACCATTGAAAACTTTCGGGAACAGATCTTGTAGTTCGGTATTAACCCGATCAAAGGTGCTCATGAACAGTTTACGGGTTTCTTGGTCAATACTTTTCATTGCAGCGCGCAACTGCTCAACGGTATTTTCCAAATCTTGAATTTGATGACTCAACTCTTCAAAACGTTTTGATACTTCTTCATATTCTTCAGAAGCCGCCAAATTGACTGCGCCCAATTTCTCAAACTGTTGCTGCGCTTTTTCCAAAATCTGTTGATGGCTACTAATATCAATACTCAAACCCACAATAGGTTCAACATTCATTTCTTTCAGCTGTTCAGAATAATGTTGTAAGTCTGACTTTGCGGCTTGCCACGCCAAACGGTTCTCTTCTAACTGGGTTCTTAGCTTTTCATCTTGTTGTTGCTGTTGATGACGGTGTTCGGTCAAACTTTGCTGACGTTCTTGCACCGCATTCAGCTCAACTTGCCATTCAGACCATGTTTTTTGCAGTTTTTCAGTGATCTGTGCTTGTTCGCTGAACTGGCTTTCTAAGGCAGGCAGCTCAAGTTGTACAGGATCAATAAACTTTTTGGCCTGCTCCATCTGCGACAATATTTGCTGGTACTGCGCTTTTAAGAATGTACTGTCTTTTTCTAACAGTTCAATCTGCTGTGTGGTTTGCACCGCCTGACGACGCACCATTTCAAGCGCCTGCCAAACCTGCTGTGCCTGCTGCTGGCTATCATCCAGTTGCTCAGTCAAAGACTCCACTTGGAACTGCATGGTTTTGTAGTTTGGCAAGTTTTGCTCGAGCTTAATATTCAATGCATGCAAATCAATCTCTAGATCATCTTTTTGCATAGCATCTTCTTCAAGCTGACTGTCTAGCTGCGCCAGTTGATTGGCCAATTGTTGCTTTTGCACTTCAAAGGCTTGGTTGGTACTTTGCACTTTGGCAATATTCAAATCAATCTGCTGCGTCGCTTGAACTTCTTTTTTCAACAGTTGTTGATCCGCTTTTAACTGCTCATCCACCGCTTGGACTTGAGTACGAAGCTCTGTGGTTTTCGTTTCAAGCTGAGTCAGAAGTCCTATTTTTTCAGCAAGACTCTGCTCAATTTCATCTAAACGAATTCGATGGCTTAACGCACCCTGTCCAGCTTGGCTTGCTTCGTCATAATCCAAACCAATCACCCAGTCCACGCCGACATGGTAACCGTCTAAACTCAGAAGAGACTGACCATCTTTCAATTGCTTTTGCAGAGCCAAGGCTTGTTTTAAGTTGGTGGTCACCCCCACCTGCTGCCACAAAGAGGATTGTGGCGATTCAATCCAACTGGCTAGGCTATCGCAACCTGCAATTTCGATCAGTTCAACATGCGGCTGAGGCGTTAACTGACGTGCAACGGCATCGGTGAATGCATCGCTGTTTTCCAAACAATGCGCTGAAAGCCATTTGGCTAAGAATTTTTCGACCAGCGCGGCATGGGTTTTAGCCGCATCTTTAAGCTTCAGCACATGCATCAACTGTGGATGATCACTATTTTTTAAGGCACTGACTTTGACCAGAAGCTGCTTGAGATGCTTCTGTTCGGCACTCAAAACCTGTATATCTGCTTTATGTTGATTCAGCTCAGTTTGAGCAGCTTGGTGTTGGATACGCAAATCATCCAGCTGCAACTGTACCTCAATGACACTTTGCTCACGTTGTAACTGCTGTGCCTCAGCGTCTTGCTTTGCATGTAACAGCTGGTCTATCGCATCCAACTGGCTTTGGTTTTGAATTTGCGCCGCTTGCTGCTCTAAAATCTGCTTTTGCTGTTCAAAGCGTAAAATATTTTTGGCCAACTGTTCACTTTGCGCCAACATTTGCGTTTTTTGTTGCTGCTGTTTTTCAACCAAACTTTTGACTTGTTCAAACTGTTGAAGCAACTGTTGCTGCTGTGCTTTTAAATCCGTTAAACCTTGGCTTTGCTGTTGGTTTTGACTTTCTTGCTGTTGTAACTGTTCGGTATGAAGCTCATTTTGTTCGTGCAAACTTTCCAGTTGCAGCTCGATCAGTTGCATACGTTCTTTAGTTTGCGCCTTCTGCTGTTCAAGCTGTGCCAAAGTAGTCGTGTTTTGCTGGAACAGGCTCTGCTTTTGTTCCAAAGTCATTTTCAACTCAGCCAGCTTTTTCTCTGCCTGTTGCCACTCACTCTGTAGTGGCGTGGACTGCTGAATCAGGCGTTGAAATAGCTCACTGGTTGACGTCAAATCATGCTCTAAAGTCGTTAACTCTGAACGCACCAACTTGAACTGATCGCCCAAATCATTCATGTGCAACGTATATTCTTGCTGTAAACGGCTGCTTTGTTCACATTGAAAAGATAAAACTTCGACTTTAATGGTGCGAATTTGGCTTTCCAGTGTTTTGTACTGAATTGCGGTTTCAGCTTGACGTTTTAAAGTTTTTAACTGTGATCTTAACTCGGAGGCAATATCTTCTAAACGCGATAAATTTTGCGTAGTGTGATCCAAATGCAATAAAGTTTCACGGCGACGTGCTTGATAACGCGAAACCCCTGCGGCTTCCTCAATAAAAACCCGCATTTCTTCAGGTTTTGCATCGACCAAACGGTTGATCATGCCCTGTTCAATAATCGAATAAGAACGTGGCCCTAAACCTGTGCCCAAGAATATATCGGTAATGTCCCGACGACGGCACTTGGTGCCGTTTAAAAAGTATTCAGACTTGCCATCTCGGTTGACCTGACGTTTAACCGCCAGTTCGGTATAGGCATTATAGCTACCGCCTAACTTGCCATAAGTGTTGTCAAAACGCAGTTCTACACTGGCAACACTGACAGGTTTGCGCTTTGCCGTGCCTGTAAAAATGACATCCTGCATACTGCCACCACGCAACTGACGCGCACTGGATTCGCCCATGACCCAGCGAATAGCATCGATCACATTGGATTTGCCACAACCGTTCGGCCCAACGACTGCGGTACGGTTATCTTTAAAGTGTAGTGTGGTACTGTCGGCAAAAGATTTAAAGCCGGAAAGTTTTAAACTGCTTAAACGCATAATGTCCTGACTAACGTCGTGAGCGTCTCGCCCACGCAAGTTCAATTTGTTTCATTCGGGTCAGAGATTCCAACACCAAGTTACGTAAGTGTCGACAAAAATCTTCCATAAATAAAGTAGCTTGTTGTGATTTTCTGATTAAAACCGCATCAGTCACCAGTTTAAATAAATCATAAGATTCTTGTAACTCTCTACGCGAAGTATTTAAGGTTAAAAAATAGCTCCGCCGTATCGAGGGTAACAGTTCTTGGTAAAACTTCATCAAATAGGCATTGCCCACCATTTCATGCTGGCGTGCCAATCCTTCAAAAATCAAATCATAAAATTTTTCGATACTGCCCTGTTTCAGTTGATTCCCCAATTCATCCAATAACAGCTGTAAACGTTCCGCTTCATAGCTGCGCCACGTCTCCGCTATGCGTTGCACAATTTGCCCCAACAGCAGACTACTGGTGTCAAACAAGGCGCGCACTTGTTGAGCCGACATTTCAGAAACGATGGCACCACGGCGGGGGTAGATTTCAATCAGATGTGTACGTTCAAGCAGTAACAAGGCCTCACGCACCGAGCCGCGACTCACATCCAGTTCAGCGGCAATACGTAATTCTTGTATGCGCTCACCTTCGACCAACTCACCGCGAATGATTTGCTCACTGATGTGCTTGGCAATTTGTTCGGACAAACTCTCTGTATCATGTGCTTGCATACTGTTCCTAACTTGTTTTTATAAGATGCAATCCATGGTCTTTAGTGACCTATTTTTAGGTTTTACCCGATCTTAAACGCTAAACACTATGTCATTGTCTAACAATTTTACCGTCTATAATGCCAATCAACAGCAACGCACACAACATTATCAAAGAAATTAAGAACTAAAACCTTGATAAATAAAATATAAACCAACTACCACCAACAAACCAGCAAAACACTTTTTCAACATCGCAGGCGATAAAAGATGCGCCACTTTCGCACCAAACTTTGCGGTGATAAAACTCATGACCGCAATCCCGAAAAATGCATAGACATGAATATAACCAATGGTATTCGGTACATTCACTTCAGCCCGATGCCCGAACCACATAAAACCTAAAGCTCCAGCCACTGCAATTGGTAAGCCACAAGCAGCTGACGTCGCTACCGCTTTTTGCATAACCACACCATGACGGTTTAAGTACGGCACTGTCAAACTGCCCCCACCAATGCCAAAGATCGCAGAAGCCACACCAATGCCTGCACCGACAAATAACTGTTTGCCTGTAGAGGGCAACTGACGCGACGGGTCAACCTCAACATGTGCGCTACTAAACATTTTGTACGCCACCCATACCGCAAAAAAACCGATCAGCAGTTGTAAGCCATGTCCCGACATATAGTCTGCAATGCCCGCACCTAAAAAAGCGCCCATGACTAAACCCGGTGCCAAATTGCGAAACACAGACCATAACACTGCCCCGCGTTTATGATGCGCACTCACTGAACTCATTGACGTGACAATAATGGTCGCCAGTGATGTACCAACCGCCATATGCATAATGACACTCGGGTCATAGTTCAGATGAGTAAACACCACATATAAAATCGGGATGATAATGAGTCCACCACCGACCCCAAATAGCCCCGCAGCAAAACCAGCGATTGCGCCAATCAGTAAATATATGATTAACTCCATGATCATTTTTCACTTTTCTCAGATTCATATGGATTTAGAGACACGCCAATTACAACAGCTTCTCGCTGAAGCACAGCAACTTCCTGAAGTTTTATTGCTTAAGCCAGTTACCACATCCACCAATGATGATGTGCGTGAAATTGCGCAAAAAGGGATTCAGAGCGTTTTGGTCTGCAGTACACGACAAACTCAAGGTCGTGGACAGCGTCAACGACAATGGGTTTCTCCTGAAGGAAACATCTATTTAAGCACATTGCTACAGACCAAAACACCTATAGATGGGCGCTTGGCTTTAGAAATTGCGTTAAATATCTTGCAAATGCCGAGTTTGCAAGGCCTTGCTCTGCAAGTGAAATGGCCAAATGACCTTTACAGTGCTCAAGGTAAATGGGGCGGAATTTTAGTTGAACCACTGTCGAGCCACCAAGCGATTATTGGGGTAGGCATCAATATCAACCAAGTCGAAGATACTCAGCTTGATCAAGCCACCAGCTCACTTGAACAGCTGGGTTTAGCCCAAGCAGATCGCATTCGCTTAATGGCGGAACTATATCTAGCGATTCAACAGGCAGGCCTATGGTTCACCCATAACAGTGCAAATTTGGCGTCTCGTTTCAATCATTACGCAGCATTTATGCAGCAACAAGTTGAATTTGAACATATGAAAGGTCTGTCTCAAGGCCTATTCTTAGGCATTCAAGATGATGGTGCGGTACAAATTCAGACCGCTCATGGTGTTGAAAACTTTTATCAAGGCCGTTTACGCCCAATGATTCCTGTTTAAATGATTGAGCATCATCATGAAAAATTTATGGTTAGATATTGGTAATACTCGTCTGAAGTATTGGATTACGCAGGAAGATCAAATTTTGGAACAAGGGGCTGAGTTACATTTACAGTCCCCTGCCGATTTGCTTTTAGGTCTGATTCAGCATTTTAAAAACTTAAACATCCAACAGATTGGTGTTTCTTCGGTTCAGGACAAAAAAAATAATGACCGAATCCGTAGACTTTTAAAAAGTTTAAATGTGCCGATCACCTTTGCTCAAGTCCAAGCCAACTATGCTGGCTTACAGTGTGGTTATGAACATCCAGAACAACTCGGAATTGACCGTTGGTTGCAAGTGTTGGCCGTCGCACGTGATCCTGAGCAGAACTATTGTGTCATTAGTTGTGGCACGGCGCTAACCATCGACTTGGCGGATGGTTTACAGCATTTGGGCGGCTATATTTTACCCAACCTCTACTTACAAAGAGACTCGCTGATCCAAAACACCAAAGGCATTAAAATTCCAGATGCGGCTTTTGATGAACTAGGTCCCGGTCGTAATACCATCGACGCAGTGCATCATGGGATTTTACTCGGCTTGGTCAGTACCATTGAAAAAGTCTTGCAACAGTCTCCACGCCAACTGATTTTAACTGGCGGTGATGCACCTGTATTTGCGCGCTATTTGGCAGAGTATGCACCATGCATTGAAAATGATTTATTACTTAAAGGGCTGCAATATTATATTCAGCATCAACTCTGAGCCACCGCCTGCTGTTGTAAAAGGGGTTTTAAAGTATTCAGCAGTAGCTCAAATTCAGCATAGCCATTTTCACGCATAAAATGCCCTGCACGTTTCACCTCCAGTACTTCTGCACTCAAGAAGTGCCCAAAGGTAAGTGCCAAAGGAGGTGGAACATAAGGGTCATTATTGGAAAACATCACCACACGTGAAGCGATGTGAGAGTGGAGTATACCGCTGTCCAACTTCGCTTGCGCAATAAAGCCACTTAACTCAGGTAAGGTTGTTAAAGCCGCTTTAAAGCCCGCAATACAGAAGATCGCTTTGATTCGACGTTCACGCAATTTACTACTCAGATAATGTAAAGTCGCTAGACACCCCAAACTATGCGCAATGATGATGGTATTTTCATCCAAAGTGGTCATTTGCAGGGCTAAAGCCTGTTGCCATTCTTCGAAATGTGGTGCATCACTATGCGGGAGCACTAAACGTTTTACTTCAGCATGCAGATCCATCTGGCTGAGTTTTTGACTTAGCCACGGAAACCAATGGTCATTGGGCGATGCTTGATAGCCATGCACAATATAGATATGTTGTTTTGATCCATTCATTTTCAACTTCTTATTATAATGTTTGAAAAGAATAAATTTTACGCAACTTTCAAGCCATAAACAGTGCGTTTTTGTTATTGATTGAGGGTATTGAAAATACACATAATATTTTCCATGACTCACAAAACAACATAAAAAAAGGCGCTCAACGCGCCTTTTTCTGAAATGGTAAGAAGCAGATTACTTCTTATCGTTGCCACCAAATAATGGTCCCATTCCGCCGCCACCACCAAACTGTTTTTGCATACCGCTTAATGATTTCATCATTTTTGCCATACCCGATGGATTGGCAAATTTCTTCATCATTTTAGCCATTTGCGCATGTTGTTTAATCAATTTATTGACTTCAACCACATCCATACCACAGCCTGCTGCAATGCGCTTTTTACGGCTTGGGTTCATCAGGTCCGGATTACGACGCTCTTTGATGGTCATCGATTGGATAATCGCTTCCATCTTTTTCACTTGCTTTTCAGGGTTCGCTTGCGCCAACGCATCTTGAATCCCTGCATTGCTCATGCCAGGCAACTTATCCAAGAAGCCCATCATGCCGCCCATTTTATTCATTTGCTCAAACTGCATTAGCATATCTTCAAAGTTGAAGCTGCCGCCTTTTTGCAGTTTTTTCGCCATTTTTTCGGCTTTTTCTTTGTCGACTTTACGTTCAAGCTCTTCGACCAAAGAAAGTACGTCACCCATACCCAAGATACGCTGTGCAACACGTTCAGGATGGAATGGCTCTAGGGCATCAAGCTTTTCGCCCATACCTAAAAATTTGATTGGCTTACCTGTGATTGCGCGTACTGAAAGCGCCGCACCACCGCGCGCATCACCATCAGTTTTAGTCAGAATCACACCTGTTAATGGCAGTGCATCATTGAAGGCTTTGGCTGTATTTGCCGCATCCTGACCGGTCATTGCATCGACCACGAACAAAGTTTCAGTTGGCTTAATCGCCGCGTGAAGTTCTTTGATCTCGTCCATCATTTCATCGTCTACGTGTAGACGACCTGCTGTATCGACAATCAAGACATCCGCAAACTGAATTTTGGCTTGTTCAATTGCACGCGTTGCAATGGTAATCGGTTTTTCATCAGCACTCGATTCAAAGAAAATCGCGCCTACTTCACCTGCAACGGTTTGTAGCTGTTTAATTGCTGCTGGACGGTAAACATCGGCAGATACCATCGCTACTTTTTTCTTTTGGCGTTCTTGTAAGAAGCGAGCAAGTTTTGCAGCCGTTGTTGTTTTACCTGCACCTTGTAAGCCTGCAAGTAGGACTACAACAGGAGGTTTTGCTGCAAGATCAAGGCTTTCATTTGCCTCGCCCATCATTTTTGTTAATTCGTCATGCACGATTTTAACAAATGCTTGGCCCGGCGATAATTGAGTCATGACTTCTTGACCCAACGCCTCTTCCTTAACTTTCGCGATAAATTCACGAGTTACAGGAAGTGCAACATCGGCTTCAAGAAGTGCCATACGTACTTCACGTAGGGTATCTTTAATATTGTCTTCGGTTAGCTGCCCAGAGCCAGTAACATTTCTTAAACTCTGCGTGAGTCGTTCCGTTAAGGTATCAAACATTGCAAAATCCGCTTAAAATTGCTAGTTGCAAAAAAATCTTTCTTAAAATAGAAAATTTATGCATAGAATGCTATAGGATACTGTAGTTCGCACCGAATTTATATAAATGAATATTCATCATCCTGAAAAAGGTTTGACATGATTAGCCTGCCCTTGGTTTACACCATCTTAGCATTAGTCGCTTATACCACCTCTTTTTGGTATTTGTTTCTCAAATTAATGGCTAAACGTGATCCAAACCATTGGTTTATTGGCATTATTTTAGGCTTAGGCTTATTGCTACATGCCACTGTTTTGTACCATGACATGCTCACACCGATGGGAGTGAATTATGACGTTTTTGTCTTAATGTCATTTACATCTGGGCTCATGCTATTACTTAGTCTGCTCTATAGCACTTATCGTCCAATTCTAGCTTTGAATCTGATTGGCATTCCTGTGGCTGCTACAGGACTTATTTTAGGTTTTGCCTTTAGCCAGTCTACCCAATTTATTGAACAACGCTCATTGGGCCTAGATATTCATATTATTTTGTCGCTGTCGGCCTATGCAGTGCTACTCATGGCGACCATACAAGCCGTGATTTTATGGTTCCAAGATCGAGAGTTAAAGAACAAACAGAAGAAACGCTTTTGGGTCAACTTACTGCCCTCTTTTCAAGCGATGGAATCTTTACTATTTGACTTGATTAAAACGGGTTTTCTTTTACTGACCGTGGCGTTGGTGTTTGGTTTCTTTACTATCGATAACTTTTTTGCCCAACATCTGGCACATAAAACCGCTTTTAGTATTATTTCTTGGTTTGTGTATGGGGCTTTGCTCATCGGACATTACCGTTTTGGTTGGCGCGGTCAAAAAGCGATTCGTTTTACCTTAATTGGATTCTTCTTGTTGGCTGTCGGTTTTATCGGATCTAAGTTTGTATTGGAAATGATTTTAGGTCGATAAAGTCTTTTTTAGTTTTACTAATTAAAAACGCAGAACATTGCTCGATAAGTAGACCTAGAGCGTGATAATTAAGTAGAAAAGCCCAGCTTGACCAAGCTGGGCTTTTCTTTTTTAAATAACTTACTTCATTAATTTTATTTAATAATCACTTACTTGATCCAATAGTCATTTTGCTCCGCGATGAGCTTATTATATTCAGTGGAGTTATACATACTAAGGCAATTCATCAGTATTGCTGTATTTCCTGTATTTCCTGTATTTCCTGTATTTCCTGTATTTCCTGTATTTCCTGTATTTCCTGTATTTCCTGTATTTCCTGTATTTCCTGTATTTCCTGTATTTCCTGTATTTTGATAGACATCATTATTTTTATTGATATACCTATCAACAAATATTTTTATATTTTTATATGCTGGTTCTTCATAAGCGCCTTCTTGAAAATATCCTCCCATTGCTAGAGAAGATTCAGAAAGCAATAGTTTGTCTTTAGTTTTTGTTAGACAGTAGCTAAAGCCAAAATTTTTAATATTAATTTCATCTTTTTTAAATATGTCTACTTCTATTTTTTTGAATAACATGAACTTGCAATAAAACAACTGAATATAATTAAAAGAAATTTCATTATCTTAAGTTCCAAAAAAGAATATCTGTGGTTCTGACATTTGGTCTATCATGAATAAAATAACAACTATCTCAATCCTGCGGGTTGTATTCACATCTACAGGAAGCTTCGACTAGTGTATGACAAACTCCCTAACCAATAGCATTGATCAATAAACCTTAAGTACATAAGAAAGACAATGAAATGGATCATTTTTTATCCACCTGCTATACTGGCTAAATATCCCCCCTTCTTCTATTTCAGAGTAATGCCAATGAAGTAAGTCTTATTTTCCGTCAAATCTAATTTATGTGTTTTCTGACGTGCAAAATAAACTTATTTACTGCTCTATATCTCTATAAAAATTTATTTTGTATGTCCTGTATAAAGGAGTCTTCAATGACCCAACAGGCCTGTACTGTAAAAAATCTCAGCGTTCAATTTGCTCATGAACCACTTTTTCAGCATTTAAACTTTGAATTGCCTGCTGCCCAATGTTCAGCTCTGATCGGACGCAATGGTCAAGGCAAATCAATATTAATGTCGCTACTCACTCAGACGCACATGCCCAATTATGCGAGTGGCGAAGTGATTTGGCATATGCCATTTTCCTACTTAAGTCAGCTTGAGCGTTTAAGCAACTGTACACTTGCCGAAGCCCTTAGCATTGCTGACTTACATGCAAGTTTTCAACGTATTGAACAATCGACTGCGAGCTTTGAAGACTATGACCGCGTCGAACATGCATGGCATCAACCCACTGAATGGTTGAAATTGCTAGAAAGTGCAAACTTACCTACAAATCTATCTAGCTCAGTTTCTCAACTGAGTGAAGGTCAGAAAACTAAACTGGCACTGTGTCGCCTTTTTTTACAAACTGAGCATTATTTACTTCTTGATGAGCCCAGTAATCACTTAGACCATGCAAGTCGTGCATGGTTAAGTCAAAAAATCCTTCAGCATCCTGCGGGCTGTTTAGTCATTAGCCACGACCGCACATTGTTAAATCAAATCTCCAATACGTATGTTTTAAATGATTTTGGTTTACAACACTTCCGTTGCAACTATGCCGAGTATCAGTCACAAGCAGAGCAACAACAGCAGGCACTACAACACAATATCTCGCAAGAGAAATGCGAACTAAAACAATTACAAGTCCAACAGCATGAGCAGCTCATGAAAGCTCAGAAAAGGCAAAAGTCTGGGAAGAAATTACGAAGCTCTGGTTCTCAAGCCAAAATCCTACTCGACTTTAAAAAAGAACGTGCGAGTCAAACCTTATCGGGAGTCGCGCAGCAACAACTTCGCCAAAAGGAACAAGCGCAAGATGAGCTCAAAAACAAACAGCAGCAACTAGAACAGATTAAGTCACAAAAGTTTGATTTCCATTTTCAACCTAAACAAACAGGTGAAATTCTTCGTTTGAAAGAAGTGGGTTTAGCAGCACTTTCTATCTCGCCTATTTCTTTTGCCTTACATAGCGGAGAAAAAATCCAACTGCGCGGCCAAAATGGTTCAGGTAAGTCGACCTTACTTCGTGCCATTCAAAATCATAGTCATGTTCAATCGGGAGACATTTTCAAGCGAGGAGCATCGTTATATTTAGATCAAAACTTTAGCCTACTGAATCCAGAACTGAATGCGGTACACAATTTACAGTTATTGAATCCGTCTTTGTCCGATGAGGCGTGTCGGAATCAATTGGGGCAACTTCGAATTCGACGAGATAAGGCTTTACTTCCCATCTCACTACTCAGTGGCGGTGAACAACTCAAAGTTGCTTTACTGTGTATCAGTCTCGCAGCACAGCCTGTGGACTTACTGCTACTGGATGAACCCGAAAATCATCTCGACATCGACTCAAGACAACTGTTGGCACAGGCTATTCGCGATTTTACAGGGGCGGTTATTTTAGTTTCACATGATGATGCCTTTGTCGAGGAGACACAGATTCAAAACTATTTCGATTTAACCCAAACGCATTAGACTAGACAGCGTGATCGGATTTGCGTATAACACCGTTTTTCTATTTGACTGGTGACACCGCTGTGAAACTCATTCTTGCACCAATGGAAGGCTTAACCGACCCAATCATGCGTGATGTTCTCACGTCTGTAGGTAGCTTCGACTGGTGTGTGACCGAGTTTATCCGTGTGACCAATTCGGTGTTACCCGATCATATTTACCACCAGTATTGCCCTGAATTACTCAATGGCGGAAAAACGGCTGCAGGAACACCCGTGCATGTGCAGTTTTTGGGCAATGACCCTGAAATGTTGGCTGCCAATGCCATCCGTGCAGTGAAACTCGGTGCGCCTGCCATTGATATGAACTTTGGCTGTCCAGCCAAAACCGTGAACCGTCACCGTGGTGGCTCGGTGCTTTTAGATGAGCCAGAAGTGGTGCATGAACTGGTCAAAGCAGTACGTGATGCGGTTCCTGCACATATTCCTGTTTCTGCAAAAATGCGCTTAGGCTATATGGACAGACATTATATGCTGGACAATGCTCATGCCATTGAAGATGCAGGTGCAGCATGGGTTACCGTGCATGCGCGTACCAAAGCCGATGGCTATACCCCACCCGCTTTTTGGGATCAGCTCCGCCCGATTCGTGAAGCATTGAAAATCAATGTGATTGCCAATGGAGAAATTTGGAACAATGCAGATGCGAAACAGTGTCGCTTAGAGTCTGGCTGTGAAGATTTGATGATTGGACGTGGTGCCGTGACCACACCCGATTTGACCCAATGTATTCGTCAAAATATCGACACACCTTTGCTGACATGGAATGAGCTACTGACCTTACAAATCCGTTTCTTAAACGGCGGGTATAAGAAGGAAATGAATATGGTCGGACGTTATAAGCAATGGTTGGGCATGATGTCTAAACACTATCCAGAAGCCAAAGCCCTCTGGGATGAAGTCAAACGTATAAAGCCGCTGGATGACATTATTCTTAAACTAAACGCAAGCGCGACTTAATCCGTTCGCGCAACGATCGCGACATAAGTGGGTAAGTTCCACGCACCACCTGCAAAGCCTTTACATTGCTGCGATTGTGCCTGATAACTGAGGACAAAAGCCTTTCCATTCCAAGCCCACTCGGAACGAATACCACAGTCAGCGATACCCCGCCCTTTTTGTTCTGAGAAAATTTGCGCCTCACTAAAACTTGAGCCTGATGTGGTGACTTGCTGCTGAATCTTTTGTAATGCTTTGTCCATAACCCAGTAGCCTAGACCTTCATTGTACGCCCCACGCCAGCATGGCACTTGAACCACCACTTGTTCCGCATTCAGCGGATAGACTGAAACCCGATCTTCCTCAAAAAACCGTGCTTCATATAGATTTGGACAGTCTTGTTCATCTGTTTTCACTTTTAACTTTTTAAAGAGTTGATGGGCATTTTTACTGTCCACGGCAAAATGACTGGCAACCGTAGGTCGATATCCCGTAATACCAATTTTGGGGATGGCTTTGGGTTGTAAAACATTTTGCTCAGACTGATTGCCTTTTTGATATACCGCGTTCGGTGTATTTACACGCTTTTGTATATCATCCATTTTGAGCAAAACTGCATTTGCCCCAGCAGTTGAAATTTGCCATTGCTGTGCTTGGGTCGTGAGACGAATATCTTCCGCACCCACCAAAGCCTTTAGCAACTGCGCACTTTGAGCACTGGACAGTTTCGCGGTACTTTTCTTGGCATCGATGGTCAGGCTCCCCAGAGATGTTCCTCCTACATTTAAACTGGCTTCAGTATCCTGCGTAAACTCCTCAGCCACTTGAACTTGGGTGAGCACCGCGCTGCCTGAACCTGCAGGACGAGAAATCAGTAATGAAACTGGATGACCAAACTGAGCATCACTTTGATATCCCACCGCACGGCACATGCCCGTATTATCACAGGCAAGCTCCCAGTCTTTATGCATAAAATAGTTACCTGTTTCAGCATGAGTCAACTGGCTCAAGGCACTCATCAGCAACACACCAATAATGGGACTATTTCGTTTTATGATCTTATTATTCAACATATGCACTCACTCCACTTCAGAGGAATCTTAATCTTGCACTCAAAAACTTCGGCTTTGCACGATACCTGTGTAATTTAAACAATCTTCAACGCGAATCCGTTGTACCTTCGACAGCTGATCTAAATCAAACCAAGCATAAGCCGTATGTTCATCACTGAGCCTGATCTCAGCAGATGCAGTCAAATGGCACCTAAAAATAAAGGCATGCGAGGTCACTGCCGAATGAAAGTACACCCCCGATAAATAATCGATCTGAACCTGACAACCGAGTTCTTCTTGGCACTCACGTAGTAAAGCCTGATGAATGGTTTCTCCCATATCCAATGCTCCACCGGGCAGCCCCCAAGCCTGATCGGCATAATTGGCTTTCAGTAATAAAACCTGTCCTGCATCATTGGTTAGCACCGCATGAGAACTCAGTCGGTAAAAGTCTTGAAATGCCATAGATACCTTATTCTTAAGTTGTTCATGTTGTCATTAAAACATAACTCACTAAAACTGAGGTGGCTCGATCTGTGCCCAAGCCAAAGCTTTAGTCGAACTCAGTCTGGAAAATAAATCGGCTTTGACATTTTAGTTTCAAAGTCCACAGGCACCGAAATATGCTGATGGGCAACCAACCACTCACCTGCCGTTTTTTGAAAACATAGGGTGATTCTGCACCAAGGAATCTCTGGAGTTGCAATACCACTGGCATGATCTAGTTTAGAATAACAATGTAAAAAAGCTAAACCGTCACGACTAAAAATATTGATGTTACGCCTAAACACTTTGATTTCCCCCTGAAAAAATGGGGCATATCGTCTCCACAATTCTTGATAGGCTTGCACACCTTGCAGCTCAAACCCAATATCAAACAAGCTGACATCACTCTGACAAAGACGAATGATATTTTGTACATCCATTTTACAAATGGCATCATCCCATTGTTTGAGTTTGAAGATAATTTCATGCCCTGCATGCTCATCTCCAACTAATCGAAAATCCACATCACACTCCCACACTACAAATCAAACCGCATAAAAAAACGCGTGCGCCATCCATAGCAAACACGCGGTTTTCTTTAATTCTTAAAACAAGCAAAATATGTAATCTGATCTTAAGTCGTCAAATCCTTAATTGTGGTACTTGAACCATTGTTTTTGACCGATTCAATGCCTTTATCTCGGGATTGCTCACTGGCATAAAACTGACTGGTACCAATAATCTGATGATTGGCAGCCTTTAAGTTAAAATAAGGTTTGCCATTTTTGGCTTCTAAGCGTTCATAACGCGTATCATCGGGGCTATTTTTTTGTACCGACTCAATTCCATTATGTGCTGACGCTTTTGCTTTATACAGTTCACTGGTCAAAATGACCTCGCCATTTCCCGCTTTTAAAACAAAGCGATATTGGCCATCATTTGCCTGACTTACTTCGTACCATCCTGACATAAGCTCACCTATTGTTATTTTAAAGTGATTGTAGATTCACAAAAACTGAATAAAAAAACATCCAATTTCATAAAATATAAATGACTTCTTTTATAAAAAAAAGTGCATTTACTACCAGCCCAAATTTTATTTTTTTAAAATAACAGCGCTATATGAATAACGCATGACAGCCACAAACCATTTAAATGACACGCGATATCGGCCCAATAAACGGTTTGGAACCCTTCATCATTTTATGCTTTTAATACCAATTTGCTATAACTGCTTTTTGGCATTTCAATAATTTCTACACAAATTTGTACCGTTAAATCCTGAGGCGCTATAAAGTTTTGCTGCAATGTTTGGAGTAATTGGCTCGAAATGGCACACTTGGTGGCTTCATCTCGTCCGCTTAATAAAGACACTTTGGCATGCAAATAAGCCTGTGCATCACCTTCTACCCCAATCACAAAATCGGACTGTCGAATAGCACGACTTTTGATGTCGTTGCCCGATTGTACAAACTGACCATCCAACAAAGCTTGGTTTAGAGCCAATAACATCGGCTTAACTTCAAGGGTGTCGATATTGTCTGAATATTCAAGGTGGATATGTGGCATAGCGTATTCTTCAACAGGTTTTTATCTTTATAGCATGCTGTGCTGGTGTTTCAACGCTTAATATCTTTTCAAAATGGCTAAAAAACAAAAACGGAGTCTAATTGACTCCGTTTTAATCTCCAACTGCAAACTCAACGGATTAGGCTTTTTTCACATACTCAGATTTCAGTTTCATCGCACCGACCCCGTCAATCTTACAGTCAATGTCATGGCCATCTGCGGCATCTGGCAGTAAACGAATATTTTTCACTTTGGTTCCGACTTTCACCACCGATGACGAACCTTTAATTTTTAAATCTTTAATCACCGTTACCGTGTCACCGTCAGCAAGTAAGTTGCCGTTGGCATCTTTGATTGCTACGACTTCTTCAGTTGCTTCTCCCTCTTTCCATTCGTTTGAACATTCAGGGCAGATCAGCAAGTCACCATCTTCATAGGTATATTCGGACTGGCATTTTGGGCAGTTGGGTAAAGACATAAAAACCTCAAAAATAAAAAAATAAGCAATTCACATTGCTCAAAGCGCCAATATAGCATTTTTCAGACAAAAACGATGCGAATCACCTATTTATTTTAAGGCTTTAGCCTTGTCACGGGATGAATAAAATAAAGCCTAGGAAAATATAAATTTTCCCTGTGATAGCATCAGCTCAACACTTACTTTTGTTCCAAACACTGCTTCAAAATCACCACATGGTTATGCTGTTCTTCTTTGGCTGCGGTGAGTAACGTGATCTGCTCACGCACTGCCAGTTGGCACAAATCATTCAACTCGGCGGGATGTGCTTCCAGTTCTTTCATATAACGGAATTTAAACTCATCCCAGTGTGCCACCATGTCTTGGTGATACCATTTCCGTAGTTCATTGGATGGTGTGAGAATTTTTGGCCATTCATCTATTTTGGCCTCAAGTTTTGAGACCCCTCGTGGCCACAACCGATCGACCAAAATCCGTTTGCCATCCTCTGCCTCGACAGGTGCATAAATCCGCTTCATGCGTATTGGCATGCAAAACTCCTTTTAAATCTATGGTGCAACTTATTCTATTGTTCAACGATGACAATGCACTATTCATCAGGAATGTCTGGATTCACTAAAAAAGCTAAGAGTTGCAACGACTCTTGCCAACCCAAATAACAACCATCGACAGGAATCACATCGGGTAAACCAGACTGCGTAATATGAACCTCTGTACCGACAGATACTTCTTTAAACTCAACACGCACTTCAATTTTTCCTGCTAGTTCAGGTACATCGAACTCATCGGTATAGCGTAATAAACTGTTTTCAACGATTTCATGATAAGTGCCATGAAACGAATGCTGCATGCCTGTAGTGAAGTTGGTAAAAAACATGCGATATTGACCACCTTCACGCAGATCGAACTGATCGACATGTGCGGTAAAGCCATGTGGTGCCATCCATTTCACTAATGCATCTGCAGTGGTAAAAGCACGATAGACGCGCTCGACGGGTGCACTAAATACGCGGTGTAATTGAACACTATTTGACATGATTTTTCTCGTTCTTTTCAAATATTCAGATTTAGTTTAAAACGCTCAAACCCACATACTGTATTTTTTTTGTGCATATTTTTAGACAAGCCAAACGTGACCTGCTGTCTTTTTCTACCCACCAACAAAAAAAGCATGTTTTTCAACATGCTTTAACTTTGACCATTTCTTAAGCTTGACCTTGCTCATAGTCCTCATCATCTTCGTCGTCATAGACATAGGCCATACAGCCCCAGCCGTCATATTCACCACCAAACTGTTCTGCAATTTTAGTAAACCATTGTTCTAAGTCAACAATGTCTGAATACTCAGGTTCCATATACACATAGATGGTAATAATCCACTCAGATACGTCGCTTTCTTCATCGACAAACAAAGTGATTTTTTGCTCTTCTTGTAATAAATACAACGCACACTTTTCTGCTTGTGACTGCTCTTGAAAGGCAATCGAATATTCTATTTCATGCGGTTCAGATAGGTCGTCGCCATCCTCAGCCATTTGCCAAAGTACATTTCCGTTATCATCATCTGGATATAATTCATAATCACGTGTCATGCGTATGTCCTTGTTATCTTTTTAGCCAATATATCGTTGGCAAGTGACAAAATAGTGACTTCAACATAGCATATTTTGCTCATTTTTATAGCAGTTACATCTGATTTTTCGAAGGTTGTTTAGACTTTATTTCACGCTGGCTTTGCCGTGTTAGTGTAAAACCCGATCTTCAACTAAAATGTCCGCTTGAAACTGTAAATCACTGCTTTTTAAGTTTTCTAATAAGGCTGCAAATTTAAGTTCTTCTAAGCGTAAAGCCAGATAACTCTCTTGTATCTGAGTATGACCGAAAGCCACACCATAGTGATTGATCAGGATAAAATCATCCTGCAAAGCTTGAATCAAAAGGCCAAGATTGTCTTTGCTCACACGTTGTAAATAAAAGTCTACTTTCGTATTAAATAACTGTGAAACCAAAACCATCATCGATAATCGCCGATTCTCATCCATAAAGGCGCAGTTCACAACGTCGTTTTGCTCAACCGCACGAATCACCTGTTGCCGAACTTTCAGTAGATGACAGGCCGCATCTGTTTTCCCATAGCCTTCGATGAGTTCATCTAATAACTGCTCCGAAGGCAGTTGATAACTCTGGCTGTAGGTTTCAATTTTATGGTGTAGAGCCTTCGATATTTCAGCCAGATGTTGTCGTTCTTCAGCCATGTGAAAAAAAGCACCCAGTTTTTCTCTGGCGCGCAGCATGCTCATTTCTTTGGCCTTACGCTCATACTCTGTTAAGAAGTGATGTACTTTTTCGATGCGCTGCCGACATTGTTTGAGCATCTGTTCAGCATCAAATTTGACCGTTTCAGCAAACAATTCCACTTGGTTGTGCCGTTCAATGACATAGTGTTCGACATCAATAATTTCTTGGTAAGGACTCAAAGTTTCGTTGCGTTGTCTGAGCGTTCCAAGCTCAATTCTTAAACTGGTCAGCCGGTGTTGTAATTCACTTTGCTGCTGTTCATAAACTTCTAAACTGTTTCGACTGCGCTCTAAATTGATTTCTAAGGATTCAATCTTCTTTTTTTGGGCAAGGCTGTGTATTTTTTGCCAGCATATAACCGCACACAGCAGGACAAGAATGACAGCGAATACATAAAGCATGGCCTATCTCCCTACGGGAACGTCATTTTTCTTTTAAAGACTCCGCTGTAAGAACACATGAAACTCGAACAGTAAGCCTTGGAACAGACAAACCTATTTTCATTCAATTTCAATCAGTCGTGATCATGGCTAAAAAGCCAAACTCAAATGTTAATTTCAACAAAGATAAGCACACTGGATAAAACTGCACTTACACAACTTACGCTAACGGTTTTTTAAACTGCCCGATATCCCAAATTTTAAGTATTTCTCAGAATATGAATAAAGTGTGACACAGTTAAAATGGCACACTTCCATGAATCGCGACCGATTGTCCACTTAAAGGCTGCTGAAAGGCTAGAAAACTGGCATGTAAAGCCATACGTTTTAATGGACTTCGTGTCGGCTCAGGGTGATATAACTTATCCCCTGTAATTGGATGTCCAATATATTGCATATGCACACGAAGCTGATGTGAGCGCCCCGTAATCGGGGTCAGTAAAACTCGCGTAATATCGGTCTCAGTATCATAGCTAAGTGCTTGATAAAGTGTTTTTGCAGGTTTGCCCAACTCAAAGTGCACGATCTGCCGTGGTCGATTTTCCCAGTCAGTAATCAGGGGTACTTCAACACTGCCTTCGGCATCCAACTGGCCTTGAACTAAAGCAATATAGTGTTTGTCCACCGTGCGGGCTTGGAACATTTTGCTGACGGCGACTTCGGCATCGCGGTGCTTGGCAAACATTAAAATCCCCGAGGTCGCCATATCTAAACGATGGGTAATTTTGGCATGTGGATACTGGGCTAAAACCCGTAAATAGGCACTGTCTTGGTGTTCTGGTAAACGCCCCGGTACAGACAACAAGCCCGCAGGCTTTTCAATCACCACCAAATCATCGTCTTCATAAACGATCACCAAGTCTTCTTGGGGCGGTGAATATATAAAGTTGTCATTTAGAGCCATAGGAATAACAGCATACAAAAGCGAGCGCGAAAAATAGCAAGCTGTGTTTCTGCTGTCAATCATTCACCAAATATGGAAAACAGCCTTAATCTTAGGCGTCCATCACTCCATATAAAACCAGCTTTTTAGCAGCGCTGATTAGATTGAAAACTTAAAATTAAATGATGTAAGTGAAACTACAACAGCAGGATTTTTCGATTTTCGTGGGAAATATTAAAATTTATTTTTTTGATTTATATTTTATTCGAGTTCAAATTTTTTAGGGTGTCTGGGAAAACATGTTGTTTACTTCAACTATCATAACTTTGTAAGTGATGATCTTATAGCCTATAAACTTTTGATTTATAGCGTCCTAAGCCGAATCAAGACCTTTTGGGTAAGTACTACTCACGCGTTTTGCGCCACTGGTAGCATGCTACTCTTTTCGATCCCGTCACACCCTTGAGATATAATTTAACAATCCAAGGGCGGGATTGTTTCCCGAAGATAAAGTCTTTTTGGCTATTTTTGGAAAAAAATCTTGGCTTTCAGGTTATCTAAAAAATATTTTCCCAAATGCAGCGTATTTGTGATTTTTTTCTCACATAAAAGCGCTTTTCTCAGGATTTTATTTCTTTACTGCATCACAGATGAGAAAATCAACTTCCTGCACAGACCTGCATCAACTGAATGAGATTCCCACAGGTATCATCAAAGACTGCAACTTTGACTTTTCCGGCCCGCATCGGTTCACTGGTAAAGCGCACCCCTAAGTTTTTGAGTCGCTCATATTCCGCATCAAGGTCATCCACTTGAAAAGAAGTATAGGGAATCAGGTCTGCTTTAATTGCAGCTTTAAACGGCTGTGCCGCGGGATGTGCATCAGGCTCCAATAGCAGTTCAACACCCTCTGGACTTTCGGGTGAAACCAAGGTTAGCCAACGATAATCACCCACAGGTACATCATGTTTGATTTTAAAACCGAGTTTTTCTGTATAAAACTGACAGGCTTTTTCTTGGCTATCGACCATGATGCTGGTGACATATATTTTCATTGTTGTTCCATATTTTTTATCAGACTTTTAATGGTTATAGCAGAACTCTAAGCGTTCCAATGTTATCAAATCGCAATTTTTTTAAAGCCGTTTTCGCAAACCAAAGCGCCAATTTGTTTTGGCACAGTTAGAGCAAATATTTGGATAAATTCGGGGCAATATAGATGCTTAAAATGGAAGAAAATATTTGAATGGACGTGTCTTTTATCGTGTTGTTTTTATCATGTTGTTTCTAGGGATCAGGAGATAACTTCAACGATTAAAACTGGGTAAGTTCTAAACTTTTGCCTATAAATGGATAATCTATAGCGTCCTAAGCCGAATCGAGACCTTGTGGGTAAGTACGACGCTGATCTGATAGATAACGAGTCGCAAACTACTCTTTTCGATTCCTGTGCCCTTAAACGCTATATTAAGCAAATTGGTGCGGGATGAATTTCCGAAGATTGGCTGATTTCAAGCAATGATGAAAAATATTTCCCTAAACACAACTAGATTTGATAAAAACATTCATAATGACACTTGAATCATCTATTTCATCGCATAAAAACAGGCTTCTATCATTTTTTTTACAACACCATAATTTCAGAATGCTTAAGTCCCCATATAACCTTGCAGCCACGTTGCAATAAACCACCACAAACTGATCGCGGACATACCACAGAGTAAGTTAGCTAAAACTTTCTGCAGATTACTCAGCTGAGACAAATAGATTTTTCGGTTAATTACATACGCAACCACAGCTAAGGCTCCACCGATTGCACCACCAATCATCACTAAAAACAAAGGCCAGCCTGCCATCAAATGGGCAGCTGTACTCAGCTTAGGTTTCTCTTCAACACTCAAGGCCAGTTCTTTACTTTCCATCGCTTTCCCCTATACATGATCAAGCAGTCATGTGACTGCTGCCTCAGACTCACGTCACTCATAAAAGTGCATTTTTGAAATATAAGTTAGCAAAAACTAAGCCAATACTATTCAAAACTCAGATCATCGATGTCTTGAATTTTGCTCAAATACAGCGGAGCAACATTCACTTTGCTCCATGTTTCTTTAAATTTAGGGTCACTATCCGGGTCTTTGTTGAGATTTTCTCTGACCAGCTTCTTAGCGGTGAGAAAATTGACACTGGTTTCGCTGTTCACATAAGGGCCGAAATTATCGGAGCTGTCATAGCCAATCAAGCGCATATCACGCCCCTCTAAACGGAACTGATAGGCCCAATATCCATAACGGCCATGGGCATAATGTAGTTTTAACAGGCCTTTTTCGATAGAGGACACCAACTCAGGCGCAAAGTACACACCGCCATCTTCATTTTCTGAAGAAAACAGTGACAAGTTCTGAACGACTTTTTGGTAGTGCCCTTTGGTATTCAACAGCACAATCACACCACGGCGGTTGCGGTCTAGTTTTCCGCGGTATTCATCGGTGACCCACTGTTTCGGATCTGTACCTTTGATGATTAAAACCACATCTTTTAAGCCATCTTTGTTTAAGTCCCCTTGCAGGACCTCAAACACCGTATATTTTGTCGGAAGGTAAGCATTATACTGGCTGGTGGCTTTTTGTCGCTGAACGTCCTCTGCGCTTAAGTTTTCAGCACACAGATTGGCGGAGATACCCAACATTGCAGCGAACATTAGAGAAGTTTGAATGAACTGATTTTTCATAGTTTTGTTAATTTTTTTAAATAAAGTAGGGAAAAGAGCGCGCTAACGAATGCTTAATTTTGGCATCTGTGCTTCAGCTTAGCATTTATCAGAAGCCTATTTGTAGAATGCTCTACAATTAAAAACAGATGACTGTGTCAGTGTCATATTTTGGTTGCTGCCGTTGAAAACTTTCAGCTAAAGTAACGAAAGACCATTCAAATACGTTTCATCATGAAAACCAAAACTACCCTATTGATGCTATGCCTTGCGCTTTCCCTCAGTGCATGCAAAGTGTTAAAAACACATATCGTCAAAGTCACCAGCTCAACTGAAACACAGCCAAATGAAGTGTTGTTAAAAACCACCAAAGGCTATGTGTACTTATCGACACAGAATATGACAGAAAAACAGAAGCACATTCTAAAAAACCTGCGTCCTTTTCAGTGCTTAGAAATTAAAACACCTGAACAGTTTGCTATGCAAAACAGAATGGTTCGATTTTCTGACTTTAAAATTCGCGCTTTAGTCGAAGCTGACCGAGAGTGTCGAAAAATTAAGGTCACGACCCGAATTGAAATTCATTAATGTTGTAATGCTTAAAAAATAGAGCATCCATATCTAACAATGAAAAGCTCTGCATAATTTGCAGAGCTTTTTTGTTTTTGATTATTTGAAACAACACTTGTCACAACCTTCGACTTTTTCTCTGGGCCAGTTCATTCTTGCCCGTTTATAAGCCAGCTGATAATTGGCAAAATAACCAATCAGAATTTGATCCTCCGAGCTGGGTAAGTCTGCACAGCCTAAGGATGCATTATGAATATGATGGATGCCTTTTTCACTAGGCTGTTCATTTACAATAAATTTTATCATTTACAGTTCCCCGAATAATTTTTATAAAGTTCAACTACAAACAAAGCCATACAAAAAGTATGTATTTATAAAATTAAACAGATAGCGTATGAAAATCAATCATTATTTTAAAAGTTAAACTGGCCTTTAAGTCATATCAACATAGAGGATTTGATGCCCATATAAGGAAAAATTAGCCACTTTATTTTTAAAATTTAGAGATCCAGCAACGCCAAAATAAAACGCCCGAGACTATAAAGGTGTGCTGATACTTTCTTGTTTTTTATGTTTAAACCAACGCACGGCCCAGATCGCCAAAATAATGCCCACAATCACCACCAAGACTGGAACCAGTAGTGAAAGCACGGACAGTAAAACGGCTCCGACCCACTCCACTGTAGACACCAGTGGGTTGGCAACACCGCCTGTCGTTGCGGTTGAAACCCCACGGACAGCAACGGTACTCATTTGCACGGCGCCTGCTGTACCGCCACCGACAATGATTGCAGCGGCCCAACTGGCAAACTGCGACATTTCCCCGCTACTGACTGCCATAGTGGTGAGTGTTCCTGCGACCATCGCGGCTGGCGTTGCGATGGTGTCTAAAGCGTTGTCGACCCATGGTATGTAATAGGCTGCGATTTCACAGACAGTTGCAATAGCTAAGGCGATACATACCGATGGCATGCTTAACCATTCAAAACCTTGCATGGGTTCGAACCAACCCAGAATAGATGCAAGGCTCATGACCAAGAGTGGGACAAAGACACGAAAGCCACAGGCCGCACTTAAGCCAATACCGATACAAAGTCCTAATATGGTTTCCATGTGCTTTTCCTATGTGGCCTAAGTTGGATGTTCTTATCTTTTTTATAACTTAGCAAAAAGCCCTATCGGGTGATAGGGCTTTTCTTTAAAACAGTGGGTAACTGTTAAATCTTTGGCTTAGGCATTCTTATTGTTAAATTGATTGCCTTGGCATTTGGTACACGGGGGTAAACGATCTGTACCAATTTCTAAGTAGACGCGGTGTCCGCATTGAACACAAAAATAGAAGCCTGTTCCAGGTTTTTCGCCAGCAGTAACCATTTTTGTTCTCCATATGTTTAGAAAATGGTCTTACTAGTATATGCATTTTATGATGGATGTCTATTGATCATTTTGACAAATGATGACGTCATAAATGTAAGAAATGATGTATTTCAAAAATAGCTAAGCTAAATAAAATTTAGTCATGAAAGTGCTGTCAGTAGCTTATATTGTTGTCTCTAGAGCATTGAATCATAAGTGCATTCGTTTAGGCTGAGATACATTTGAGTCATGGTATCAGTGCTAACCGCTTCCAAAACCTTTCTTCCAGCAAATAAAAAGCCCTATCTAATGACAGGGCTTGATTTAAAACAATGGATAACTGTTTGCAGTGTGCCGCTTAGGCAATCTTGTTGTTAAATTGATGGCCAAGGCATTTGGCACACGGGGGGGTAAACGATCTGTACCAATTTCTAAGTAGACACGATGTCCGCATTGAACACAAAAATAGAAGCCTGTTCCAGGTTTTTCGCCAGCAGTAACCATTTTTGTTCTCCATAGGTTTTAGAAATGGTATCCCTAGTACATGCCTTTTATGATGAATATCTATTGATCATTTCCACAAGTGATGATGACGTTTGGACCACGAAGGTGACAAATAGCAATAAAAAACTTTCAATTCATTAAAATAACTATAAACAATGACTAACCTAATGCCGATACATCTACCTAATTTATTCTATTTATAAGTTAACCATTTTTTAAACTAATATTTTCTATTTTTTCAACATAGCTATCTATTTTTTTGGCAATTGCTAGAGGGTCAAACTCAGTATGATTCCACTTCATTAATATAGCTTCATTAGCAAATATCTGGTCGACTTTTTCAGAGGATGAAATTAATCTAGATCCTTTTAAACGTTCGATAATATCTTCCTGTACATAGTATTTTTCACGTCTATTATCATGCATAGCTATCGATAAAAATATTCCTTGAGCAATTACATTTAGGACGACATAAATTTCACTTCCATTAAATACCTTTTTTATAGTTGACGAATACACGTAGTACCCTTTGTATGCCCATTCCTTTTGATTATTTTTCTCACTTTTATTCTGAACAAAATATTTTTCTTTACATTGTGTATGACCCAAGATTTCTTCTAAATATCCATTTGCAATATCAAACATATATTTCTGCTGTTCTTGTATTTGATCTAATTGCTGATAATGTTCAGCAATAAACTTAAAAAACTCTTCTTTATCTTCGTTTAACTTAGTGTTTGACATATGTTCGATAGCCTCTATGTAATCCTGAACAAAATAATAACTTTTATTTTTATCTTGACTACTTACATTATTTGATAGCTTATTTTTTAAATTTTTGCAGAACTGGGCATGACTTACAAATATGAAATTTTTAGGAATATTTTTAGGTTTATTTATTCCCATAATAATAAAAACATTATTACCACTATGACCATTTTTATTATTATATGCAGTTTTTGCATATTGTTGATAGAGTTCAAAAGGGTTATTTAAAATATGTGAAATCTTATTTTCAATAATCAATGTATATTCTTGTAAATGTACAACAATATCAATAAATCCTTTGTGATCGAACTTTTTTGAAGTCGTGTAAACTTCTGATAAACACTCCAATGTTACAGGCTGATGCTTAAATTTAATATTCGCTTCTTCCAGTAAAGCAACAATTGCTAAGTTTCCAATCCCGTGTTCTTCATAACTATTAAATAAAAACTCTAACATTCGAGAACTTACATTTTCATAACGACTCACATCCAATCGTTCAAACATAGATTTTTTTTTATCATAAGATATTCGCTGTAATACTTTTAAATCTTGAGAAAATTGCTCTAAGTCTATATTTTTTTCCATTCATATCTCTATTAAAAAACCCCACTTAAAAGTAGGGTATTTTTACAACAATTTCAAGGACTTTAATCTCCCCTAGCCCCTCTTTTTAAAGAGGGGAACTCCCTCCTTTTTCAAAGGAGGGTTGGGGAGGATTTAAAGAATTAAATCACGCCACATTCCCTTCCAAGAAATCTTGCGCAAAGCGTTGTAATACACCACCCGCTTCATATACAGACACTTCTTCTTCAGTATCTAGGCGACAGGTTACAGGCACTTCAACGGTTTCACTCTTACCATCTTCCGTCGCACGCTCAATCACTAAAGTTAACGTCGAACGTGGTGCGATATTACCAATCACGCTATACAGTTCAGTACCATCTAAACCTAAAGTTTTACGGTCAGTTCCTGCTTTAAACTCAAGCGGTAACACGCCCATACCCACCAAGTTAGTACGGTGAATACGCTCAAAACCTTCCGCCACAATCGCTTCAACACCTGCAAGACGCACACCTTTTGCAGCCCAGTCACGGCTAGAACCCTGACCATAGTCCTTACCAGCAATAATGATAAGTGGTTGCTTACGATTCATATAAGTTTCAATCGCTTCCCACATACGCATCACTTCGCCTTCAGGCTCAACACGTGCTTTCGAACCTTGCTTGATCGTACCGTCCGCACGAACCACCATTTCATTAAACAATTTCGGGTTCGCAAACGTTGCACGCTGTGCGGTTAAGTGGTCACCACGGTGCGTTGCATAGGAGTTAAAGTCTTCCTCAGGCACACCCATTTTATGCAGATATTCACCCGCTGCCGAATCCATCATAATGGCATTCGATGGTGATAAATGATCTGTAGTGATGTTGTCAGGCAAGATGGCAAGCGGACGCATATTTGCCAATGTACGTGGTGCAGCCAAAGCCCCTTCCCAATACGGTGGACGACGGATATAGGTACTTTGTGGACGCCAGTCATACAGTGGGCTTTCCGATTTTTCCGCCACACCCAAATCAAACATTGGAATGTAGACTTTACGGAACTGTTCAGGTTTCACTGCTTCTTTGACCAGCGCATCAATTTCTTCATCTGACGGCCAAATGTCTTTTAAGTAAATTGGATTACCGTCTTTATCATTACCTAATGCATCTTTTTCAATATCAAAGCGGATCGTTCCTGCAATCGCATAGGCTACAACCAGCGGAGGAGATGCCAAGAATGCTTGTTTTGCGTATGGATGGATACGACCATCGAAGTTACGATTCCCTGACAATACTGCGGTTGCATACAAGTCACGGTCAATAATTTCTTGTTGCAGTTTAGGGTCTAAAGCACCTGACATACCGTTACAGGTGGTACATGCATACGCCACGATACCAAAACCGAGTTTTTCTAAGTCATCCAACACACCTGCTTCTTCAAGGTATAAAGCAGCAGCTTTAGAACCTGGTGCAAAAGAAGATTTCACCCAAGGTTTACGTGTTAAACCCAATTCATTGGCTTTACGTGCCAATAGACCTGCTGCAACCGTGTTACGTGGGTTTGATGTATTAGTACACGAAGTAATGGCAGCAATAATCACAGCACCATCAGGCATTAAGCCATCGGTACGATTTTCAACAACACCCGCAATGCCTTTTTCTTTTAAATCAGCCGTAGAAACACGAGCATGTGGGTTTGATGGGCCTGCAATATTACGTGTTACCGTTGAAAGATCAAAACGCAATACACGTGGATATTCTGCTTGTTTCATCTCTGATGCCCAAAGACCAATTTCTTTGGCATAGGTTTCAACCAGTTTCACTTGCTCAGCTTCACGACCTGTCAGGGTTAAATAATCAATCGTGTTTTGGTCAATATAGAACATTGCCGCAGTTGCGCCATATTCAGGGGTCATATTGGAAATCGTAGCACGATCACCTACGGACATACTGTCTGCACCTTCGCCAAAAAACTCCAGATACGCACCAACGACACGCTCTTTACGCAAGAACTCAGTCAATGCTAAAACAATATCCGTTGCAGTAATCCCCGCTTGACGTTGTCCAACAAATTCAACCCCGATAATGTCTGGAAGACGCATCCAAGACGCACGACCGAGCATCACATTTTCAGCTTCGAGTCCTCCGACACCAATCGAAATCACACCGAGTGCATCGGTATGAGGTGTGTGTGAATCTGTACCGACACAAGTATCTGGGAATGCCACACCTTCACGACTTTGCACCACTGGAGACATTTTCTCCAAGTTGATTTGGTGCATGATGCCGTTACCCGCAGGGATCACATCGACATTTTCAAAAGCGGTCTTAGTCCATTCGATGAAATGGAAACGGTCTTCATTACGACGGTCTTCAATGGCGCGATTTTTCTCAAATGCATCTGGGTCAAAACCACCGTATTCCACAGCTAAAGAGTGATCGACAATCAACTGTGTTGGCACCACAGGATTCACTTTGGATGGGTCACCGCCTTGGTCTGCAATCGCATCACGTAAACCTGCAAGGTCAACCAATGCCGTTTGTCCAAGGATGTCATGGCAGACGACGCGAGCTGGATACCAAGGGAAATCGTGATCTTGTTTTGAGAAAATCAGTTCTTTTAGTGACTGCTCCAAAATGGCAGGATCACAACGACGCACTAACTGTTCAGCCAATACTTTTGAGGTGTATGGAAGTTTTGCATAAGCGCCTGGCTGAATCTGTTCAACGGCTTCTCGCACATCAAAGTATTCTAGCTGGGTGCCTTGCAGTGGTTTGCGGTGATTATTGTTCATAGCGTTCCTGCCTTTGGTGTTTCATTTTTCTTCACTGTCTTTACTAGACAATTCATCTTTGTCTGCTAGGCATACTACACTGTCGAAAACCCATTTCCCAAATCGTTTATATTTCATAAACTTAGATATAAAAATAGGGGTTTTTGAAATATTTAGTTACATTAACTTTTAAATATTTACTCTAAATATGATTTTTTCTGAAAAATAGCGGAAAATAGCCCTAATTCTTTAGTATTAGATTTTAAGGTAGGCGAGCAATTCATGAGCGATCTAGCTTTCTCCTCTTTCACTTTAATTGGTGTAGATGCACTCAAATTTTTACAAGGTCAAGTGACGGTCAACGTTGAAGCTTTAGCTGAAAATACAACGCAATACACCGCCATTTGTGACTTGAAAGGCCGTATTCACTTCGGTTTGTGGCTGACAAAACGTAACCCTGAACATTTTGAAATTGTTACCACACAAGACCAGTCGGAAGAGTTTGCTAAACACATTAAAAAGTTTGGTGCTTTCTCTAAAATGAAACTTGAACCTATGGGTTCAGTTTTCCCAACCTTCACGCAAGACCGCACTACCTTCTCTGCTGAGCCTACCGATATTGCAGCATGGCAAGTGCAAGCCATTACTCATGGTGAAGCGTATATCGACCAAGCCATTGAGCATGTGTTTCAACCTCAAGAGCTACGTTTACACCAACGTGCTGGCGTGCACTATGACAAAGGGTGTTACTTGGGTCAGGAAGTGATTGCGCGTTTATGGTTTAAAGCAAAACCAAAAGCGTGGTTGCATTTAATTCAGGGTACAGGCAGTGCACCTGCTCAAGCTGAACAGTTGAATAAAGGTATTCAAGTGGTGAATAGCACTGCGATTGATGGCGGTTATGTCGCGTTGGTGGTGGCACGTCCTGAGTCTTTGAGTGAACTGGATGTGACAGTTTTAGACTTACCAGAAAGCTTAAATGGTGATGTAGCAAGACCGCAGTAAGACTTTAAATTTTATGCTGTTATGATAAATGAGCCTCTAAAACTTATTCTTGGTTTTGGAGGCTTTTTTAACTTAGAGCTATGAAGGCTCTTTTTTCCTCACATAATAAACCACACCACCCTTATCATCTGAAAAATAAAAGGAATTTGCATCAATACGGTAAATATCCGCAGGTCGACCATACACATTTTTACCCACTAAAAAACCATCCATAAAGGTTTCAAGTTTTTTCCCTTTACGCATAATCACAATTTTATAACCATGACCAATCGTGGCATCCGTAGAACCATGCAGAGCCACTAAAAAAGAATTTTTAATCGTTTCATCCGTATTTGGATGATCAAAATAGTCAAAGCCTAGTGCAGATGAATGTGATGGGAAATAAGCATAAGGAGGCGGTACATTTTTACATCCTGTTGGACGTTTAAATTTTGGGTCTGCAATAATTTTACCATTCGACGAATAACAAGATGGCCAACCATAATCTGCATCACGCTTGAGTGCATAAAAAGTTTCATCAGGTTTATGTTTACCCAAATGATCCGCACCTTGATTGGTGGCAAATAAAAATTTACCCACCCATTTCAAACCGACGGCATTACGCAAACCTGTGGCATAAATCTTTTGTTCAGAACCATCGGGGTTCATTTCTAAAACTGTCGCTCTAACTTTCTCTTTCTCGGTACAAGCATTACAACTTGAGCCGACTGAAACATAAATTTTCCCGTTTCCACCTACGGCAATGGTTCGTGTTAGATGCCAGCCACCATATTTATAACTTAAACCATAATCAGGAAAAGTCGCTAAAACTTCGGTTTTGTCCGTGGGTTTAATTTCACCTTGGGTGAATTTTCGTCGGGTGAGCTGATGCGTTTCAGCCAAATATAACCAGTCTTGCCCTGAAGAATCGGTATAAAACTGGACTGAATTTGGATTCTTCAAACCTGTCATATAAGGAATTATTTTGCCGAATTTTCCCGTTTCAGCATTCCATTCATCCAAAATATAAACGATGCCTTTATTATTGTCGGTCAAATCGTGCATATCTGTGACAAACATTCTCCCATCAGGTGCTTTGCTAAAAAAACGAACACGTTTTAAGCCCTCAGCCGCAGGAATGATGACGTAATTTTCTGGCAGATTGAGAGAAAAGCGCTTCCCATTTTTCAAGCTGATTTGATGAGGCACAAGATTTGGCTGCCCTGCTAAAACTGCCATTGAACCAACTAAACATATGAATAAGATTGAGAATATTTTTATCATTTTAGAGACGTCTCGATTCATCTTATGAAATACAGCATCTTTTTTATAGGATATAACTTGAATGATGAGCAGATAGTCAAACGCTTTTGCTAGAAAAGCGTATAAGCTATTCATATACAAATTATTATTTTATATTATCTTTTAGCCTGACCACTGCAAGTATCTTTGCAGTGGTTAAATCCATTCACACTCGTTCTGCAGCTATAAACAGAACATAAAAAATATTGCTTTAACTCTATAGTAAGCATCAGTACTTGGGTAAAAGGCTCATCCAAGGACTTAAACTATTTTTAGAGCCTTATTTAATAGTTCACTCATCTTCAATGAAGATTAAACATCAAAAATCATGAAACAGCTTATTCATGTCTTTGCAGAGATAGTCTTTAAATGAAAAATCTCGTGCATGTTTAGCATCAAATTTTGCAGTCACACCATCTTTTTCAAAGATATATACACGGTCATCTTTGCTCACTAAAAACTCACCACCCAATTTCATCAATAAGGCATCAATTTTTTCGCCATCTGGAATCGACTCATCGGCCAAAACTTTTAAATAATTTCGCTTAATTGACTTAATAAACATGCTGAACTCACTACTCATTTTCAGCGCTATTTAAACAGAATCTAAGCCAGAATCCTAATAAAACCCGAAGCTCATCAGCTACAAATACCAATAACACATTTCAGTTTTTTCCACCCTACAGCACGCAGTTTGTATTGGAAAAATATATACCGATCAATACAATCAACGGAAATTTGTAAGAACAAGACACAATTCAGATATTTACATTCACACAATTCAACTTATGATGTGAAATGACTCAAAACAAATACACACATAGATGGACTTATGTGTAAGAAAAAGGTTTATAAAACATGAAGAAAATCGTACTTGCAAGCTTAATTGCACTCACTAGCCAGCTTGCACTTGCAGCCACCACTCAAGATACCATTAACCCCGAATTTGCCAAGATAGAGGAAATGGTCAAAGCCAACAATATGACGGGGGCATATCAGGCTTTAGAAAAACTGGCAAAGTCTGGCAACTCACAAGCCATGTATAACTTGGCTTATTTGACTCAGACTGGCCAAGGCACAACGAAGAATGAGAAGAAAGCCATTCAGCTCTATCAAGATGCTGCAAACAAAGGCTACCCTGTTGCGCATTATGTGCTTGCGAAAAACTATGTCACGGGTACTTTAGGCTTGCCTCAAGACATTAACAAAGCCAAACAACACTTTGAAGCCGCATCTAAACTAGGCTTTGATGATGCAACCGTTGAATATGCCGTGCTGTTATTTTCTGAAAATAAGCCAGAGTCTGAAAAGTTAGCCCTTAAGAAACTTGAGCCTTTGGTGAAAAAAGGTAACTATCAAGCCATTCATGCACAAGCTTTATATGACATCAGCACAGGCTTTAAAAATAAACAAGAAGCACCCATTCAAAAAGGCCTCAACAGCATTCAAGACTTAGCCAAAAAAGGTTACATTCCTGCCCTGATGGCCGTAGGCAATATGTTTGCCAATGGCAATATCATTCCGCAGAACTTACCTGAAGCGAAGAAAATTTTTACCGCTTTAGCTAAAGAAAATGTGCCACAAGCGAAAGAATCATTAGCGCAGGTTGAAACCATGATGGCGAATCAAGCTAAGTCCCCTGCAACAGCTGCGGTCAAAAAATAAATCTCTTCTTCAAAAAAAATACTCTCAATTGAGAGTATTTTTTTCACCACCAAAGACCAATCAAGACACTGACCACCACAAAACTCAATAACGTGCTGATCATCAATGGGGTGAGTGCTTTTTCATTTAAGCCATACACTTGCCCAAAAATTCCAAATAGAGACGGCATCGGTAAAGCCGCAATCAAGGTCCCTGCATAAATCATCTTTGGGTCCAATTCAGTCAAATAGGTCAACCCTAAATAAACCAAGAGTGGCATACAAATATTTTTAGATACCACCAGATAAATGGTTTGTAAGTTAAACGATTGAATGGTTAGCCCAACCATTCCCCCACCAATAATAAAGAGCGCTAAAGGTGCAGCGGTCTGACCTAACATCGCAAATACTTGGTCGATTAAATGTGGAATTTGAAGTTCAAAAATCGCACAACTCATGCCAAGCATCACCGACAAAAACAGTGGATTTTTAAGTAGCGTAAGAAATGTAGTTTTTAAAATGGAGGCTAAATTGGCTTGTCTTTGTCGCCCTATTTCTGCCAGAGTGAGCATCAGCGGTACAAGAAATACACTTTCAATGATAACCACCAATGAAATATAAATCATCGCTTCACTTCCCATCAGCAGCGTCAAAATCGCTGCTCCCAATAACCCCGTATTGGACATGGATGCACCCAGTGAAAAAACTGCAGCATGGGTAAAGTGATTCTTAAATAGCTTTTGACCTAAAATAAAAGCCGTAATAAATAAGCCAAAGGTCACAGCTGCATAAACATAAAAATAAGAGGGATACCAAATTTCATGCAAATCTTTTGAAGCTAAGGCATGCAACAATAAAGCAGGTAACGCAATTTTGATGACAAAAGCACTGATTGCAGTCATTTGCTCTTTAGCGAGCAACTGAATTTTGACAGAGGCAAAACCAAGGAAGAGCAGGAAAAATACTGGAAAAATTACCGAAAAAATCATTCAAGCTGTTCCTTTTCCAGATGATGGCAGTAAAGACCTATCCTAGGATACACCTTTACTCAGTTGAAATATTTTATAAGACCAATGGCGAAGCAAAACACTTATGCGATTAGAACGCAGAAAACAAATCTTTGATCCCATGTGGCTGACACCGTAAATACTGCGGTGCGATAGAGACTTTCCCACCCAGTTCTGCGGCTGCATGCCACGGCCATCGTGGGTCATACAACATGGCGCGCGCCAGACCAATTGCATCGGCTTCTTGCGCCTCCAAAATATGTTCAGCCTGCTTGGCTTCTGTAATCAATCCCACCGCAATGACTGGAATTTTCACCGCTTGTTTCACTGCGTGGGCAAAAGGCACTTGATATTTGGCCTTAATCTGAATGTCTTGCTCCACATGCAAGCCACCACTTGAAACATGAATATAAGCCGCACCGAGTTGCTCCAACGCTTTCGATAGCCCCACTGTTGAATCAATATCCCAACTTTCTGTTGCGGTCGACTCCATCCAGTCGGTCGCAGATAAACGTATACCTACGGGATAATTTTCAGGAACAGCTTGTTTAATGGCTTGGAAGACCTCTAAGGTAAATCGAATGCGGTTTTCAAAACTTCCGCCATATTCATCAGTCCGTCGGTTCGACAGCGGTGACATAAACTGATGCAACAAATAACCATGGGCTGCATGTAGTTCGATCAGCTCAAAACCTGCATCTACTGCACGTACTGCAGCACTGGCAAAGTCATCAATGATGTCTTGCATCTCCGGCACACTCAAAGCATGGGGTGCATGCTCTTCAGGCTTAAAGGGGACATCACTGGCAGACACCGTTTGCCAACCATGCGGTTCATTCGGTTTGATCTGACCTTTTCCCGACCAAGGACGATCGGTCGATGCTTTACGTCCCGCATGTGCCAGTTGAATGGCAAAAGGCATTGGAGAGAGTGTTTTGACTTTTTGAAGTAAGGCTTTCATTTGTGCACGTTGCAAATCATTCCACAGTCCTAAATCCGCAAAACTGATCCTTCCTACCGCTTGTACGGCTGTCGCTTCAACAATACATAAGCCTGCACCTGACAAAGCATAATTGGCCCATTGTTGCTCATGCCAATAGCTCAGCTCACCCGCATCATTGGCTGAATATTGGCACATCGGTGCAATCACGATTTTATTTGTTAAGTTTAGATCCCCAAATTGAATGGGTTGAAATAATAATGGCATCACAGCTCTCCCTGTACTCACTATGATCTATAACAAATAAAGTGCCTTGCATTCAACGCTAAAAGTGCAAATCTGCTGTCAAACCTTTGCACTTTTATGGCTATCCATTTAGAAAATAATACGGCTTCCGAGCCCCAAGACCAGTGCATTATCCACCACATGGCTTGAACCTGAGTTGACCACATACTGAATGTTGGGACGTAACATTAACCACGGCGTAGCGTTATAGCTATAGTTCAGTTCAATATTGTATTCCGCGCTCGCATCATACTGTGCTTTCCCCGCAGTGAATCGCTCATTCAGATGTACACGATTCACCCCCAAACCTAAAATATCCGTCGGATGCTGCTCAAATACCCCAATATATTTCAGCCCCACTTGTTGTGAGTTATCTACTTTATTGGTGATGCGATCATGCCATGTAAAATTGGCAAAACTATGCAAACCTTGGCGCCCTGCACCCGTTGAAGTTAGTTGCTGTTCGATGGCAATCCAACCTGCAAACGTCCGGTCTTCGCCAACCACACCTTTGCCATAAGCCACGTCATATTGGTTATTCGGATCATCTGCGGTGTTATATATCCCACCGACCCGATAACTCCCCGCCAAACCATTGAATAGTGCTTTCGGTGTCCAAATCACTTCTACTGGAATAGTCACACCGTCGGCATGTTCTGTGTCTAGGCTCCAACCTTGTCCCTCGGCTTTGCCATTGCCATTATCTGGATTGAATTCATAAACACCCACTTGAGTTGCCACTTCAGGGGTCAGTTGATACTTAATGCGACCACCCCATTGTGAAACCGGCGTATTCATCCAGATATTGCCCTGCCATTTCCCCATTTGCGCGGCACAAAAGGCATTACTGACAAAATCACACGCCATCACATCAAAGTCAGAACCCAAACCCAGTCGCCCAACTTTGACACTGAGCCCTTGTTCTTTAAAACGTTTTTCAATTGAAAGCTCTGACAAACGGCTGTCTTGGTTTCCACGGCCATAGGTGGCTTGTACATTGGCTAATTGCGGTGCAGAAGGATCTTGTAAATCGCGAATTGAGGTACTTTGTCCTTGACGGGCAGTCGCAACAAAACGAACGGTGACCCCTTCCCAGCCCGCTAGCTTCTCTAAATCAAATTGTGTACCTAGCCAAAACTGTGAAGCGGTATTTGGGCTTGCACCTGCATTATGCCCGCCATCCGCCAAATAGTTGGTATCTGTTAAAGCATTAGCTTCAAACTTAATGCCTTTTTGCGCCAATTCAGTTCGTTTTCCCTGCCAGTCACCAAACAAATACTGACCATGTACATCCAACATCTGCTCCGCATGACTCACTGTCGCCCAGGCACACATTGCAGTTGCAAATAAAGAGAAAGAAAACTGTCGCATAAAACCTAAGCCCCAAACTAAAATGAAGAACAATCCATTTCATTTAAATGAAAAATTTAATGAAAAGTACATAATTTTTAAACAAAGATCTCAGCAAAATTTTTATCATTAAGTCAAAAAAAAGTTATCAATATCGTCCACAGCTATAAATAGAAGATTGGATTTGGGTGATTCATAGCAGTTTTCACTCAATTCAAGAGTGTAATTTAAGGAGGAGGATTCCTGATCACCACAAACAATCCCGCACTTTTGCTTTGTGCAAATGCGCTAAAAGCAAGCCTCTGACTGAAATCACTTGCAATCTCGCGTGTACACCGCAATATTAGCCTCAAGTTTTATCAGCTCATGTTGCCATGCCAGAATTACCCGAAGTTGAAACCACCAAAGCCAGTTTAGCGCCGTTATTAGATCAACAAGTACTCAGTGTTGAAGTTCGCCAGTCGAGCCTGCGCTGGCCGATTCCCGCCGATCTCAGCAAACTGGTGGGACAGCGTTTAATTCAACTCAAACGCCGTTCTAAATACATTTTGGCCGTTTTTGAACAAGACACGATGCTTTGGCATTTGGGCATGTCAGGGAGTTTCCGTATTTGTGAGGTGGGTGAAACCCTGCGTAAACACGATCATTTGATTATTCGTTTTGAAGATGTCGAGCTACGCTACCATGATCCGCGCCGCTTCGGCTGTATTTTATGGCTGGATGAATATTCGCAAACCAAGTTAATCGATACCCTTGGGCCTGAACCGCTGAGTGCTGATTTTAACGCTGAATATTTAAGTCAAAAGTTAAAAAGCAAACAGGTCGGCATAAAAGTTGCAGTCATGGATAACCATGTGGTGGTTGGTGTCGGAAATATCTATGCCACAGAGAGTTTGTTTAATTTGGGCATACACCCTGCGCAAGTGGCGTCTAGTTTAACACCCAGCCAAATTGAAAAATTGGTGGTCGAGATTAAACGTATTTTGCAGCAGGCCATCGATTTAGGTGGTTCTACCCTGCGGGACTATTCCAACGCAATGGGTGAAAATGGTTACTTTCAACAAACCTTATTGGCTTATGGTCGAGCAGGTGAAATGTGTGTGAACTGCGAAACCACACTTGAAAACATCAAACTAGGACAGCGTGCTTCTGTATTTTGTCCCGAATGCCAACCGCTGAAAAAAGTGCAACCTAAGCCCAAAACCACAGCTCGAGGAAAAACCAAATGAAAACTGCCATTGTTCGTCATATTTTGGTCAAAGACAAAGACCTCGCTGAACAACTGAAAAAGAAAATCCACGATGGCGCCGATTTCGCCAAAATTGCCAAGCAATATTCCACCTGTAATTCAGCTAAGCGCGGTGGTGAACTGGGTGAAGTCAAAAAAGGCCAACTGGTGCCTGTGATTGATAAATTGGTCTTTAGTGCAGCTGAAAAAGTACTACATGGCCCCATCAAAAGCCAATTTGGTTTTCATTTACTAGAAATTAAATTCCGTATGGATTTTTAAAAGGCTATGCGGTGTGTGATGTGTTTACGTCTAAGCACATCACGAACGCTGTATTTGATTAAGCCTCTTTCATCTCATATGTCCAAGCATCAACGCGTTCGCCAGATTCCAGCGTCCCTTGTACCCTCACCCGTCGATACTGTATCCCTTCAAATTCATCCAACGCATCCCAATGTTCGGCCAATTTTTCACTAATAAAAAAATATCCTTCAACCGCTGCTGCTTGTGGGTCTAAGACGATGGCGAATAAGCCTTTGTCGGGTCCCCAATCCAAAATATGCACTACGCCATGCACATAGCCTTTTTGCCATGTTCCACCTATGCGCTCTAAAAGATGGGCATTTTCATGATTTGGACGAAGTGTCCCATAGACAAATAATTGGTTCATTCGGCATCACCACCGCTATTCAATCAGCGCGCATCATAAAACCAAAACTGTATAAAAACCAGTCTTTGGATAAGACACAGACATAAAAAACGGCACTTAATGTGCCGTTTTATTTTTACCTATTCAATTACTGACGTTTTTTCAATTCATCACGAATTTCACGTAGCAACTCAATATCTTCTGGCGTTGCTGCTGGTGCTGGCGCTGCTTCTTCTTGTTTACGGCGCATACGATTGATCATTTTCACCATTAAGAACACCACCCATGCCAAAATGATGAAATTAATTAAAATCGTAAGGAAGTTACCATAAGTCAGGACGTTCACCCCAGCTTTGGTCAACTCATCTAAAGACTGTAAATTATTTGGGTTATCCCCCAAAACAAAGAATTTCTGTGTGAAGTCTACACCACCACCAGTCACCACCGTGATCAACGGCATAATGATGTCTTTCACCAAGGAATCGACAATTTTACCAAATGCACCACCGATGATCACACCGACAGCCAAATCAACCATGTTACCTTTTACCGCAAATTCGCGAAACTCTTGAACAATACTCATCTAAATCTCCAGTTATTTTTTGACTTTAATTTATGTGACGAAGTATACATTAATTTTATAGCTTCATTTCCACGTAATTTACTCGGAAATCATCTGCTTTTATATATTGGTTTGCTAATTTTAAACAAAAAATGCCATCAATTAATTGATGGCATTTTTAAATGTCGCTGCCCCGCATGAGGCAACATCATTTTAAAACTTATTTACCAGAACGGTTACGTTTACGTTCATTTTCAGTCAACCAGCGTTTACGGATACGGATTGACTTAGGTGTCACTTCAACTAATTCATCATCTTCAATGAATTCAAGCGCTTGTTCAAGCGTATATTCAACAGCAGGAACAAGAGTCAACGCATCATCAGTACCAGAAGCACGTACGTTTGTTAACTGTTTTGCTTTAGTTGGGTTAACTGTCATGTCATCTGAACGAGAGTTAATACCAATGATCATACCTTCGTAAACTTCTAACTGAGGTTTAGCAAATAGACGACCACGGTCTTGCAATGTGAACAATGCATAGCCAAGGCAAGTACCTTGAACCATAGAAATCAACACACCGTTTTGACGTTTCGCAACAGTACCTTGTTTCATTGGACCGTAGTGTGAGAAGCTTGAAGTCATGATTCCTGTACCAGAAGTCATGGTCAAGAATTCTGAACGGAAGCCAATTAAGCCACGTGAAGGAACAGTTGCTTCAATACGGATACGGCCTTTACCGTCAACTTCCATATTCGTCATTTCGCCTTTACGATGACCCATTTGTTCCATTACAGAACCTTGGTGCTGTTCTTCAACGTCAAATGTTACGTTTTCGTATGGCTCTTGCTTTTCGCCATCAACTTCTTTCAAGATTACTTGTGGGCGAGATACGCCCATCTCAAAGCCTTCACGACGCATGTTTTCAATAAGAACTGAAAGGTGAAGTTCACCACGACCTGATACTTTAAAGCTATCAGGACTATCAGTATCTTCAACACGAAGCGCAACGTTGTGAATTAATTCGCGGTCTAAACGTTCACGGATATTACGTGAAGTAACAAATTTACCTTCTTTACCCGCAAACGGAGAGTTGTTTACTTGGAAAGTCATGGTTACTGTAGGTTCATCTACAGACAATGCTGGTAAAGCTTCAACATTTTTCGGATCACAAATGGTGTCAGAAATATGAAGTTCATCAATACCTGTGATACACACGATATCGCCTGCTTGAGCAGATTCAACATCAACACGTTCTAAACCATGGTAACCCATGATTTTTAAGATACGACCGTTACGTGTCTTACCGTCTTTATCAATCACAGTTACTGGTGTGTTTAATTTTACAGAACCACGTTGAATACGACCAACACCGATAACACCTACGAAGCTGTTATAGTCAAGTGAAGAAATCTGCATTTGGAATGGACCATCAACATCAACTGCTGGTGGCTCAACAATGTCTACGATGGTTTGGAACAATGGAGTCATATCTTCAGCAAGTTCTTCTGGAGATGGACCAGCAACACCACGAAGACCTGAAGCGTAAACAACTGGGAAGTCTAACTGCTCGTCAGAACCACCTAAGTTATCAAACAAATCAAACACTTGATCAATAACCCAATCTGGACGCGCGCTTGGCTTGTCGACTTTGTTGATAATTACGATTGGCTTCAAACCACGTGCGAACGCTTTTTGCGTTACGAAACGAGTTTGTGGCATTGGGCCTTCTTGAGAGTCAACAAGAAGAAGTACACAGTCAACCATCGACATTACACGTTCAACTTCACCACCGAAGTCTGCGTGTCCTGGGGTGTCGACGATGTTAATACGGTATTCTGTATTGGTACGTGCATCTAACCATTTGATTGCAGTGTTTTTTGCAAGAATGGTAATACCACGTTCACTTTCAATCGCGCCTGAATCCATGACACGCTCAATCTCGCCTGCACGATCGCCAAGTGCACCTGATTGCTGTAAAAGTTTGTCTACTAGAGTGGTTTTACCGTGGTCAACGTGCGCAATGATGGCAATGTTGCGGAGAGTTTTGATATCTGACATGTAAATTCGATACGCCTAAAGTTTGAGGGCAAATTATACAGAAAAATAATAGAATTTAGTAGTGACAGTTTATTGACAGACTCATTTTTTTTGATAAGTGGTGTGTAATTAATTTTGTAAAGCTGTGTAAAGCGATTAGAATAGCGCCACCTTGCTAACACCCTTTGACATATGTCTGATCAGAAACTCTCTCCCAATCAAACAGATCAACTCGATTTGGTCTATGGTTTAAACGACCGCCCTCGCCCAATCATTGCTTTTCTTGCTGCCTTTCAACATCTCCTTGCAATTATTGTCCCAATTGTTACTCCGGGCTTACTTATCTGCCTAGCGCTTGGTGTGTCGAAAGAAGACACCAACATGATTTTATCCATGTCTTTGGTCATCTCAGGGATTGCAACCTTCTTACAATGTAAAAAAGTTGGACCTTTCGGTGCAGGTTTATTGATTGTTCAGGGCACCAGTTTTAACTTTATCGGCCCGATTATTGGAATCGGCTCTGCCATGGTTGCTGCAGGTACTCCAGTAGAATCCGTCATGGCTGCAATTTTTGGTGTGGTAATCGCAGGTTCATTTATTGAAATGGGCGTGTCACGTATTCTGCCTTGGGTGAAAATGTTAATTACCCCATTGGTAACAGGCATTGTGGTGTTATTGATTGGTTTGACCCTCATTAAAGAAGGTCTGATCAGCATGGGTGGTGGCTATCAAGCCATGTCAAACAATACCTTTGCCAATGCAGACAACCTAATCATGTCGTGTACGGTTTTAGGCTTAATTATCTTGTTGAATCGCATCCGTATTACATGGGTAAAAAGTTCTGCTATCTTAATTGCCTTAATTGCAGGGTACACTCTTGCAGGCTTTATGGGGCATCTGGATTTTTCAGGTTTAAAAGATGCGCCTTTAGTACAAGTCCCGACGCCAATGCATTTTGGACTAAGCTTCTCTTGGAGCTTGTTTATTCCAATGGCCTTCATCTATTTAGTGACGTCTTTAGAAGCAATTGGTGATATCACCGCGACTTCAAAACTCTCCAACCAACCTGTCGATGGTGCCACTTGGATGGAACGTATTAAAGGCGGTGTCTTGGTGAATGGTGCAAACTCTTTCCTTGCTGGTATTTTCAATACCTTTCCTAGTTCGGTCTTTGCACAAAATAATGGCGTGATTCAGCTTACTGGTGTTGCGAGCCGTTATGTCGGCATCTGGATTGCCGCATTATTGGTGATTCTAGGTTTACTCCCTGCTGTTGCAGGTGTGATTCAGGCGGTCCCTCAAGCTGTTTTAGGTGGCGCTGTAATGGTGATGTTCGGTGCTGTAGCAGCTTCTGGAATTAACATTCTGTCAGGTATTCATCTTGACCGCCGCGCACTACTGATTATTGCCATTTCATTGGCACTCGGTTTAGGTGTTGCACAAGTTCCACAAATTTTGGAACATTTACCAGAATTATTCCGTAATATCTTTAGCTCAGGTGTTGCGACAGGTGGTATTGCAGCCTTGTTATTAAATATTATTCTTCCTGAAACGAAGAAATAATTGTTCATTTCAGTATGCACTTTGCCCAGCACTGTCTGGGCATCGTTTTTACAATGGAGTATATAAAATGGATCCACGAAGTGAAGTTGTTCTTCGCCAGCAGGAATTTCTCTCTGGTTCAGTTTTACTGGTCAATGCACCGTGTGACGAATTAAACACACAGCTAATTGGTACTGTAGAACCACATTTTTGGACATGGAATCTTAACGAATTACAATATTTTGAGGCTCAACAAAGCTCGGTACATTTTGGCACAGATTTGCCTGATGCCGCTTTTGATCAAGCCATTGTTTTTGTTCCAAAATCAAAAGAACTACTTAACTATGTGCTACACCAACTGGTCAGTCGTTTGGCCGTAGGCGCATCGATCTTTTTAGTTGGTGAAAAGAAAGGTGGTGTAGAACGCGCGTCTAAACAGCTACAACCTTTTGGTAAAACCCTCAAATTAGACAGTGCTCGACATTGTCAAATGTGGCAACTGGTCACCGAAAAAACCGTAACGGCAAAACCTTTGGCCGATTGGGCACAACACTACACTGTACCAACCCCGAAAGGTGAATTACAGATTTGCGCATTACCGGGTGTATTTAGTCAAAATCGTCTGGACGTGGGTACAGCCGTGTTATTGCCTCATCTTTCACAGGTCACTTCTGGAAAAATTGCAGACTTTGGCTGTGGTGCAGGCGTGATCAGTGCTTATTTAGCCAAGTTAAATCCGAAAAATCGCATTTTTGCACTCGATGTCGATGCCTTTGCATTAGCTTCAACAAAAATGACTTTTGAGAAAAATAACCTTTTACCAGAACAACTTGAGATTAAAGCGGTACACGGAATTGAGGATGCTCCTCTGTTTTTACACGCAATCGTCAGTAACCCCCCATTCCATCAAGGCATTCATACAGATTACAATGCCAGCGAAAATTTATGCAAAACATCCCGTCGCCATCTTAAATCGGATGGCGAGTTGTGGATTGTTGCCAACCGCTTTCTGAATTATCCATTACTCATTGAGCAAAGTTTTGGCCAATGTACAACCAAAGCCGATCAACAAGGCTTTAAAGTGCTGTTTGCCAGCACACAAAAGAAATCTTAAGGAACAATGATGAGCGAAATGACTCAACCAGCTCAACTCAAGCGGAAGCTTGGAGCTCGCCATCTGAATATGATCGCCATTGGTGGTTCAATTGGTACAGGTTTATTCCTTGCCTCAGGTGCAACCATTGCAAATGCTGGCCCTGGCGGGGCGTTATTGGCCTACTGCTTAATTGGTGTGATGATTTACTTTCTCATGACCAGTCTGGGTGAGTTGGCAACACACAACCCAACATCCGGTGCATTTTTCACCTATGGCACCAAGTATGTTGAAGGTGGTTTTGGTTTCGCCCTTGGCTGGAACTATTGGTATAACTGGGCCATTACGGTTGCATTTGAATTGGTTGCAGTCCAATTCATTATGAAATTCTGGTTTCCCGATCTGCCCGGTTTCTACTGGAGTGCTCTCTTCTTAGCTGTTGTCTTTGGGATCAATGCACTGACAGTCAAAGGCTTTGGTGAAAGTGAGTTCTTCTTCTCCTTGGTTAAAGTCCTTGCCATCATTGTGTTTATCATCATTGGTATTTTCATGATTGGTAAAATCATGATGACGCCTGGTGTCGCAACTTTTGCCAACTGGACCAAAGGTGAAGCACCCTTCGTTGGTGGCTTATCGGCACTGATTGGTGTCGCGATGATTGCAGGGTTCTCGTTCCAAGGTACCGAAATGGTCGGTGTTGCTGCAGGTGAATCGAAGGATCCACAAAAGACGATCCCGATTGCCATCAAACAGATTTTTTGGCGCATCCTACTGTTTTATGTGGTGTGTATTTTCATTATCGGTACACTCATTTCATATGATGATCCACTTTTGTTACAAGCGGCTTCATCGGAGAATATTGCACTCTCTCCATTTACCTTACTCTATGAAAAAGCTGGTTTTGCCTTTGCTGCCAGTGTTATGAATGCCGTGATTTTAACCGCGATTCTATCGGCAGGTAATTCAGGGATGTATTCATCGACGCGTATGCTGTTCAATATGGCCCAAAATGGCAGTGCACCTAAACTGTTTGCCAAATTAGACCCACGCGGCGTACCCATGAATGCACTTTATGCGACAACTGCAATTGCTGCACTTTGCTTCTTAACTACTTTCATTGGCGAAGAACAGGTCTTTAATTGGCTGCTCAACATGTCGGGTATGTGTGGCTTTATTGTTTGGTTAGGGATTGCTGTTTCACACTATCGTTTCCGTAAAGGATATGTTGCCCAAGGGCATAAGGTTGAAGACTTAGCTTATCGTGCAAAATTCTTCCCCTTTGCCCCTTGGTTTGCCTTTATCCTGTGCGCCATTGTTGTTTTAGGTCAAAACTACCAAGCGGTACTTGATGGCGAATGGCTCTCTGTTTTATCGACCTATATTGGTATTTTCTTATTCTTGGCGATTTGGCTAGGCTATAAATGGAAATACAAAACCAAACTGGTTTCTTACCAAGAAATGGATGTCAGTCCAATGAATCCTGATCGCGAATAAAATTCTTTCATAATAAAAAACAGCCTTCGGGCTGTTTTTTATTATCTTCCATTTCATTATTTATTTTTTTACCCAAATATAACGAATTAATAACTAATGTAAATCTTAATAAGACAGCTTATTGAGTCCCGACCTCTATCAACTTATAGACACTAAATATCAAACTATAAATAATATTTCTTTGGCAAAAAAGCCTTACAGAGCTAGACAACTAGAAATACCCATTCATTCGAAAGCTAAAGCTATTATCGATGTTGTGAAGCATGAGTAAAGGAAATCCCCTGTTCATTCTTCTTAGATTTATCTTCTAAAATTAAATACTTCTAACAGTGTCTTATATCCTATGCATAAATGACCATGAACACCGTAAGTCTCAACGGCTTTTGCACTGGTTCAACCTTATTTTCATCAACACGAGTTAACATAAATTTCATTATCTAACGGCATAAAAAAACGACTCCGAAGAGTCGTTTTTTTAGTTAAAACTCAGATTATTGAGCTTGAACTGTACGGCTGCCAGAAATTGTCGCGAATACACGACGGTTCATAGCACGGCCTTCTTTAGTGTTGTTGTCAGCAATCGGTTGGTCCCAAGCGAAACCTTGAGTAGACAAACGAGCTGGATCAACGTTGTATTCGTTTACTAGAGACGATTTAACAGAGTTAGCACGAGCTAAAGATAAACGTTCGTTCAATGCACGTGGACCAGTGTTGTCTGTGTGACCTTCGATGCGAGCAGTAGCGTTTGGATATTCAACTAACTTCTCAGCAACTTTAGCGATTTCTGGCTTGTATTGGTCTTTGATGTTTGATTTGTTTGTATCAAAGAACACACGAAGTTCCATGTTAAGGTCTTCAGTTAACTCTTGTGGTTCAACTGGAGCAACTGGCTCAACTGGCGCAACTTCTACTACTGGAGCAGCAGGTTTCAAGTGACCACCAAGAACTACGTTAAGACCAGCAAGCGCTGTGTAGTTCCAGAAATCTTCATCGATGTTGTAAGTAGCACGAGCTTCAGTACGTAGAGATAAAGCATCATTCAAGCGCCAAAAAGCACCGAAACCAGCATTACCTAGAGTGCCTTCGTCATCTTTAAGACCAATATCACCTAAGTCATATTTGTAATGACCAGCACCTAATAGTACGTATGGCTTAATTTTGCTGTCGTAGTTTTTAGTAATCAAATCAGAAGTAGCGTAGAAGTTACCGTTGATTTGAGTTTGTTTGTATTCTGAGTTAGCAACAGCCGAATCAATATCACCCTTAACTTGGTTATATTCAGCTTCAAAACCTAACCAAGGAGTCAATTCAACGCCAAGTGCTGCACCAACGAATAAATCGTCTTGTAGCTCAGGACCATTTGTTAAATGATCACCACCATTGTTGTGTTTACTGTCTTGGAAAGTGTAACCAAGCATTAATGGAGTAACAGTTACGCCCGCGTTTGCAGCAGCTAAAGGAGCAGCTACGAGCATTGCTAATGCAATACGACTCATTTTCATGGATTTATCCTCCAGAGATAACAATTGTTTTTCAAGCTTAAGCTTATTTAACCATTCTGAGATAGGCTTTTTTATACCCCAGTTTTATTTTTAAGCTATTCGCAATGAATCATACAAACACTTTATTTTTTTTCCAAGTGCTTGATAACTTTAATCAAGTAAATTATTGACAAAATTACTTACAATTTCCGTTGTAATTCGGTAATTTTTTACTCAATTTTTACTTGCGAATAGCTTATTTTCACTTGTCTTACATTTTAACAGCTTTTTAAACAAGTTGAGTACTACTAATTATGTATAAAATTTGTTTGATAAACAAAGCTTTAATAAATAAAAAAATAGCGCCATAACAATAAAACTGGATAACCATATGTTTTTTATCAATAAAAAAGGGTTCACTTTATTTGAACTTATGATCACTATTAGCATTATTATAATCATTTGTACAGTAGCTCTTCCTCATTTTCATCAGTATATGGCAGCACAAGAGCGAACCAAGACACTGAATACACTAAGAAATAATATTCATGCAGCCAAAAACATGGCGAACTTACAACGACAAAATATCACCATTTGCCCAAGTCAAGACCTCGTTCAATGCCAAAATCATCAGTGGAACATGGGCTTTATTGTATTTATCGATAATAATAAAAACCGACGAGTAGATACCAGTGAAACGATTATTCGGACAGAACAACAGCAGCTCAAATATGGCAATCTTGATTGGCGTGGCACACTCAGTCTTCCATCTTTAAGCTTTAAAGCTGAAAATGGCCTCCCCCTTGGCTCAAATGGAACTTTCTATTATTGCTCTATGCAAAGTCAGGATCACTTTAAATTAGTCATGAGCAAAATGGGGCAGACCCGCACAGAACGACTCAATACCTGTAACTAGACCCATGAGTCCATAATCACGTTTTCAGCTTTTCTCTCGAGCAAATTTGCATATACTGCTTAAGTTTCCAACAAAACGTATAAGTGATTCGGAGAAGAAAATGACAGACATCGTGATTGTAAATGGTGCTCGTACGGCAATGGGCGGTTTTCAAGGCAGTTTAGCCAGTGTAACCGCTCCAGAACTCGGTGCAGTGACAATTAAAGAAGCGATTGCTCGTGCTGGCCTACACGCAAACGATGTAGAAGAAGTAATCATGGGCTGTGTTCTACCTGCTGGTTTAAAACAAGGCCCTGCACGCCAAGCTATGCGCCAAGCAGGTTTACCTGATTCAACAGGTGCCGTGACCATCAATAAACTCTGTGGTTCTGGCATGAAAGCAGTAATGCAAGCAGCAGACATGATCAAAGCAGGTTCAGCAAATATCGTGGTTGCAGGTGGCATGGAGTCGATGACCAATGCTCCTTATATTTTAACCAAAGCACGCGCAGGCTACCGTATGGGGCATGGCGATGTTAAAGACCACATGTTCCTTGATGGCTTAGAAGATGCAGAAACAGGTCGATTGATGGGTTCTTTTGCACAAGATATGGCCAATACCCGTGGCTATACGCGTGAGCAAATGGATGCCTTCGCGATTCGCTCTTTAGAGCGTGCACAAACAGCGGTCAACGAAGGTTACTTTGCCGATGAAATCGTGCCTGTGACAGTTTCATCTCGCAAAGGAGATGTTGTCGTTGATAAAGATGAACAACCATTCAATGCCAATATTGCAAAAATTCCAAGCCTTCGCCCTGCTTTTGCTAAAGATGGCACCATCACTGCAGCAAATGCAAGCTCAATCTCAGATGGCGCATCCGCACTAGTTTTAACGTCAGCAGAAAATGCATCGAACAAAGGTTTAGCACCATTAGCGAAAATTGTGGCTTATGCATCCAATTCACAGCATCCATCAGAGTTCACCATTGCACCAGTCGGTGCAATTGAAAAAGTGCTTAAGAAAACAGGTTGGAATGCACAGGACGTAGATCTTTGGGAAATCAATGAAGCTTTTGCGATGGTGACCATGTGTCCAATCGATGACTTCAAACTTGATCCTGCAAAAGTGAACATCAATGGTGGAGCTTGCGCATTGGGTCACCCTGTCGGTTCAACCGGTTCACGTATTATCCTGACTTTGATTCATGCGCTTAAACGCACAGGTGGTAAAAAAGGGATTGCAGCACTCTGCATCGGTGGGGGTGAAGCAACTGCTGTAGCGATTGAATTACTTTAAGATTCAAGCAACTTTCTTTTATTGACATATTTTATACAATGAAAGACTGGATGATTAGCTGATATAAAAGCGACATTTATGAAAATCCCTCGACTGCGAGGGATTTTTTATTACAAGATTGTATTAGGGTCGATCTTAACGACTTGTTAAAATAACGACGAAAAAAACAACAAGGATAAGACAATGCAACTGAATCACTACCTCAACTTTGATGGTCAAACTGAAGCCGCTTTTAATTTTTACAAGTCTGTCTTTGGTGGAGAGTTTGCAACGTTCATGCGTTATGGAGACTTACCTTCAGATGAAAGTTCAGTTACCCTTTCCGACGCTGACCAACAAAAAATCATGCATGTTTCGCTTCCCATCAATGCCAGCACGATTCTGATGGCTTCGGATACCAATGATCAGTTTTGTGCCCAAACCAATACTGTTTTTACTGTAGGCAACAACCACTATATTTCCATTAACTTAGATGCCCATGAACAAGCCGATGCAAAACGCTTTTTTGATGCACTTTCAGCCAATGGAAAAATAGAGATGCCTCTAGAGAAAACATTTTGGGGCGCACTCTATGGTGCATTTACCGATCAATTTGGAGTGAAGTGGATGGTGAATTGCCAATTAGAAGAAGGATAAAATGCATCTTCTTTTTAAACATCAATATTTGAGAATTGCGCAATAATAGTGAGCCCCAAGGTAATAAAACCGATACCGAGCCATCCAGCCAAATCGATGTTCTGCCCTAAAAATGCTTTAGCAAGAAGTGCTGTGGCAATGACACCAATGCCAGACCACAGCACATATAAAATTCCCGCTTGCATAAATTTTAAGGCATAGGCGGCACACGCAAAAGAAATCATGTAAAGCACCAGTGCAATACCTTGATCCAATTTATTGACCAAGCCATTACCTTTTGCGGAATAAAAAGTCGAAAGCACATCTGTAGCAATAGCAATAAGTAACCAAATGACACCGGGATTAATTTTTGCAAAAAGTGCCATCATGTCCATTTTACCTGCTTCTTTTTCTTCAATTTGTTCATCAAAAATGCTGCGTATAAATACAAAAAAGCTGGACCAAAGTCCAGCTTTTTATTCACTTGAAAATTTAAGCGCCCGTTTGATAACTGGCTTGTGCAACGGCTGTTGATGCTTGATATGGATTTCTAAAATCATTTAAACCCGCAGCAGCTTCAAGAATGTCTTTACCTTCTTTAATAACAAAGGTATCAAAGCCTGAACGTTTCATGTAATTCAAGACATCTTTAAACACATCACCTGTTGCGCGTAGTTCACCTTGGAAACCTTGGCGACGTAATAGCGCTGCAAATGAATAGCCACGACCATCGTTAAAGCCCGCAAAATCAATAAAGATGGCATCTAGCTGATCTAAAGGGAACTCATGCGTTTCAGGAGAGGCATCAACTGTAACAAGGAGTGCTTTTTTACCTGAAACTTGAGCCAATTGATCTAACTGCTCAACCGTTAAAACCACATCACCTTGCGGTAAAACACCACCTTCACCAATCACATGATAAGTATTGTCTGCAATCGAGCCATCTTTAGAGAGGACTTGTAGTGCGAGATTAAGCATATGCACGCTCCTTAAAGGGTTGAATGCCCACACGGCGATAAGTATCGATGAATTCTTCACCCTCAGCACGAAGGTCAAGATAGGTGTTTAAAATTTCTTCAACAATGTCTGGCACAACTTCAGCTGCAAATGATGGGCCTAAAATGTCACCAATTGAAGCATCATGATCTGCATTACCACCCAAAGTGATTTGGTAGAATTCAGCGCCTTTTTTGTCTACACCTAAAATACCAATATTGCCCACATGGTGGTGACCACATGCATTCATACAACCTGAAATATTCAGATCCAGTTTGCCAAGGTTATAAATGATATCTAAGTCATCAAAACGACGTGAAATCGCTTCTGAAATAGGAATTGATTTCGCATTTGCCAGTGAACAGAAGTCACCGCCTGGGCAGCAAATAATGTCGGTTAAGAAACCAATGTGCGCACGAGCTAAATTGTTTTTCTCAAGAATAGTCCACAGTTCAAACAAATCTTTCTGCGGAACATCCACCAAAGAAATATTTTGCTCATGCGTGGTCCGCAGTTCACCAAAGGTGTATTTGTCTGCAAGGTCTGCAATCAAATTCATCTCTTCCGTGGTCACGTCACCCGGTGCAATACCCGTACGTTTCAACGAAATCGTTACAATACGGTAGCCCTTCACTTTATGAGCATTGGTGTTGATATTGAACCACTGTTTAAATTTCGGATGTGCAGCAAACTGTTCAGAAAAATCTTCATCTGCATAATCTTGATAATCAAACGGTATAAATTCTTCGTCTAATTTTTGTAAAATTTCAGGCTGAATTTTTAAAGTTTTAATGGTGTGCGCAAACTCAGCTTCGACTTTTTCAGCAAAAACTTGAGGCGTCAACGCTTTCACCAAAATCTTAATACGTGCTTTGTATTTGTTATCACGGCGACCATGTAAGTTATAAACACGCAGTACTGCTTCTAAATAAGCAATTAGGTCTTCACGTGGCAAGAAGTCACGAATGAAACTACCAATCACAGGGGTACGACCTAAGCCACCACCGACTTTAATTTTATAGCCGATCTCACCTGATGCATTTTTAACGATATACACACCAATATCATGGAATGAGGTCGCTGCACGATCGGTTTCTTCAAGTGCTGATACAGCAATCTTGAACTTACGTGGCAAGAAAGCAAATTCTGGGTGGAAGGTTGACCATTGACGGATCAATTCACACGTTGGACGTGGGTCAGCCACTTCACCTGCAACCACACCCGCATATTGGTCTGTAGTCGTGTTACGAATACAGTTACCCGAAGTTTGGATCGCATGCATTTGTACAGAAGCTAGCTCTTGAAGCATGTCTGGAACATTTTCTAGCGCAGGCCAGTTAAACTGAATATTCTGACGCGTTGAAACGTGTGCATAACCACGGTCAAACTCAGTTGCAAGTTCTGCAACTTTGCGCAATTGCGTTGAGTTCATTAAGCCATAAGGCACAGCAATACGTAACATTGGTGCATAGCGTTGTACATAGAGACCGTTTTGAAGACGTAATGGGCGGTACTCATCTTCAGTGAGTTTTCCAGCTAAATAACGTTCCGTTTGGTCACGGAACTGTGCAACACGTTCATTGATCAGTTGCTGATCGAAATCAGTATATAAATACATGGCGTACAGCTAGTAGTTTCATTATAACGGCTGACAGCATAACGAGATTTAAACTATCAACAAAATGCGTTTTTTACATATTTCATAGCTGTTTTATTGATAAGGATAAGTAGATGTACTGTTTGTCCCTAATCCTAAAGGTTTTTTCTGATTAAAGTATTTTTTATTAGATACTTATACATTATTCAGCTAACTCCGTTCAGCTGATCACATACACACTAATTCATTCATTGCTACCACGTAAATTTTAAACTCGGCTTATCTGGGTAGAACTCAATTTTTCTATTCTTTCCTCCTCGTCACTTTGCCCTTTTAAACCGACTGCATATAAAAATAGCCTGACGAATCAGGCTATTTTAAAGTTTAAATAACTACAGACGATTATTTTGCATCGGGTAAGGCATACGCCACCAAAGCATCTCCCATCTTAGTACCAAATGAACCATGACCACCCGCCATAATGACCACATACTGTTTGCCATTGGCTTCATAGGTCATTGGTGTTGCTTGACCACCTGCTGGTAGACGACCTTTCCAAAGTTCATCACCATTGGTCACGTTGATGGCACGGATATAATTATCCTGCGTACCACCGACAAACATCACATTACCCGCAGTTGAGATTGAACCACCAAGCATAGGAACCCCCATTTTAAATGGTGGTAATTGAATCCCCGGTAAGCTGTCACGGATCGTACCAATACGACGTTTCCATGCAACTTCGTGAGTATTTAAATCCACACCCGCCACAAAGCCCCAAGCAGGCTGTTTACATGGCAAACCAAATGGAGACAAGAACGCACTGATCTCTACACCGTAAGGCACACCATACATCGGTTGTACACCCGCTTCGGTGCCTGCACCTTTGGCTGTTTTCGGACGGTTTGGATCGGCTGGAATGAGTCGAGAAACAAACGGTAAACCGATTGGGTTCATCACCGCGATTTGACGATCAGGGTTAACGGACATACCGCCCCATTCAAATACACCCAAGTTGCCTGGGAAAACTAAAGTTCCATTTTCCGAAGGTGGGGTATAAATACCGTCATAGTTCAGTTTGTGGAAAGACACACGGCACATCAACTGGTCAAACATGGTTGCACCCCACATTTGCTTATCCGTCAGTTTCTCTTTTGGCGCAAGGTCAAAGTCAGAGAAAGGTTGTGTCGCAGAGTAACGCTCACCTTTGGTTTGCGGCCCACGTTTCACTGTTTGTGGTACAGGTTTTTCTGTAATTGGAACAATGGCTGCACCAGTACGACGGTCTAGAACAAAGGCATTACCTGTTTTCGTTAATACGTAAATGGCAGGAACCATTTTGCCTGACTTATCTTTAATATCCGTCAATGTCGGCTGTGATGGTACATCCATATCCCACAAATCATGATGCGTGGTTTGGAAGTTCCACACCAACTTACCTGTTGAAGCATTCAGTGCCAGCATTGAGTTAGCATAACGCTCATGCAACTCAGTACGGTTACCGCCCCAAATATCTGGCGTACCCACACCCGTTGGAATGTAAACCATATCCAAGGCTGCATCATAGGCTAATGGTGCCCATGCATTCGGTGAGTTTTGAACATACTTTTGACCTGGAGCTGGAATCGCGTTCGGATCTTCTGCACCTGTGTCAAAGACCCACAACAATGCGCCGGTATTTACATCATAACCACGGATCACACCTGAAGGTTCTTCAGTTGAATAGTTATCTGTGGTTGAACCTGCAATAATAATCGTCGTGCCTGTGACCACAGGTGGCGACGTTGGAATATAACCACCCGGATAAGGGAACGGCATATCTTTTTGTAAGTCAACTTCACCGTTTTTACCAAAGTCAGTACAACGCTCACCAGTATCAGCATTGATAGCAACCAAACGGCCATCATTGACAGGTAAAATCACTTTTTTTGGACATTCAGTCGATGTTGATTTTTTTGAAGCCAAACTGGTTTCAAAACCAGCCGTATTGTTTGCATCATAATAAGACACGCCACGACAGGTTAAATGCTGAAAAGTATTGTCCGCTTTGAGTTTCGGATCAAAAGTCCATTTCGCCTTACCTGTAGCAGGTTCAAGTGCAACCAGTTTTTGGTGCGTGGTACAGATATACATATTGTCCCCAACTTTAATTGGGGTGACCTGATTGGTGGTTTCACCAGAGTCATTTTCTGTTTTAAAGTCGCCTGTGTTATAGGTCCAAGCAACTTTTAAATCCTTAACATTCTCAGAATTAATTTGCGTTAAAGGAGAATAGCGCAAGCCAGATTGAGTACGGCCATATGCAGGCCAGTCGCCATCAGCAACACCTGGAATGGACTGCGCGGTTGCAGGCTGCTTACTGCTCAGTTCACCTCGAATTTCTTGAGGGTCATTAAACACAGCATAGATCATCACTGCAATGGTAATTGCCAGTGAACCTGTTAAAGCAATTTTTGCACCTTTAGCATTGTCAAATCCACGTGTGACCGCCGGAATGAGTAACCATAAGCCAAATAAACCAAGGATATCTAAACGTGGCGCCAAGGCAAAGAAGTCTGAACCCACTTCCCATAAGCCCCAAACCACTGTACCCAAGACCAACAACGCATAAACGATTAATGCCGTACTTTTTAATTTTTGCAGTAGAACTGCAGTCGCGATGAAGAGTAAACCTGCAATGATGTAGTACCAAGACCCACCAAGTACTGCAAGATAAATCCCTCCTATCAGCAGGACTAAACCAAAGATCACAGCAATCACAGCTGTAAAAGTTTTAAGCCCTGAACCTGAAGACGGAGTACTCATATTGACCACCTTTTTCTTAGATTCTGTTAAAAGCCCATATCGTTTCAATATCGATATGAGCACCTAGACAGTTTTTAGATTTTAAGTATCTGTCCAAACGACTTATTTCGAACAGTTTTATGCTTTGAACAACCGTAAAAAGTATTTATCAACCTTGTTGGACAAATACTTATCGATCTAGAAACTAAAATGCGGTCTGGAATTTAATTCCGCCGACCCATGCATTTTCACCATTTTTATACGCGCCTACATGGCGGATATATTGGATATTGGGACGAATGGTTAACCAGTTGGCTGCATGTATACCGTAGTAAATCTCGGCATCATATTCTTCACTTTGTAAGCCACGAGCATCGACGCTGTTATTGGTAATATTCACGTCATTGACATCATCATTAATATTGATACGGGCTAGGCCAATCGCGATTTCATCTTGAGGGCGAGCATCAAAAGCGCCTTTATAGACCACACCAATATTCTGCATGTCGCGAACCGTATTGGTATCTGAGTCATGTAGCGTGAGATTCACAAAACCTGTTAAACCACGTGCAGCATCACCGTGATGTGCTGTGAGTTGCTGCTTGGCAACAACCCAGCCGCCTTGTTTATGTGAGGTTTGCTGTGGGTTTTGAATGTCTGTGGCATCTGCCGAACTGTAGTAATAACCCACACGATATTCGCCGGGTAATTTTTCAGCCCCTAACTGAGGAGACCACACCACTTCAGCAGGAATAATAGCCCCCTGCGAACCGTCGGTACTTAAGTTCCAGCCTTTGCCACGTTCTAAGTTTTCAGGGTTATATTCATACACCCCGACTTGTGCATACAGATCTGGCCGAAGGTTGTATTTGACTCGCGCAGCCCATTGGCTGACAGGCCAGTTGTACCACTGGTCACCGACCCAGTTACCAACTTGAGAGCCACAGAGCGCAAGGTTTTGGAAATCACAATCGAAACTGTTGAAGTCTTCACCTTCACCAAAACGACCGACTTTGATGTCTAACTTTTGATCCATGAACTTTTTCTTAATCCACAAATCAGTTAAACGCCACGTTTGACCACGTCCCCACACTTCTTGAGTGGAACTTAAATGCCCATCTAAAGCATCGGATGTTTGAGAAAGTGAACGCCCATTGCGTTGGGTAATGGTGATTTGGGCCTCAGTATCCTGCCAGCCCAAAATTTTGTCTAAATCGAAGTGCGTACCAAATGCAAACTGGTCTGCATATTCGGTACCATGACTTGAAGAATGTGAGGCATCGAGCAATGTTGCCATTTCACCCGTATAGCCAAAGCTAAAGTCGTAGCCTTTTTGTTGCAATGCGCTGCGCTGACCATTCCAGTCACCCAGCATCCAAGGGCTTTCTGCCTCAAAGGCATTTGCAGCATACACACTTTGAAAGCAGCAACTGAGCGCTAAGAGACTGAGGTTAAAACACCAACTTCTTTTACATTTATTCATAATTGGTGACCTTTCTTACAAAATTACAACTAATCGATATGATACGCTTTATTTGTATAAAAACCCATTTTATGACGTTTTGTTGTTTTAAATCTATTCAAATTATCGCTATATGATATTTACAAGAAATCAAAACCAAGTGGTTTGCCTATAAATTCATATCTTATTTTTGAACGTGAAAACTTAATTGGACAAGCTAATTGTTGTTCGCTTTTTGTACTCCCCTCTTGTAAAGGTACAGAAACCACCCATGCACGATCTTTGGCCAACTGCGAATCGAGTGCTTCATCCAACTTTAATACAGGCTCAACGCAGACATCTTGCTGCTGAAAAATTGCGTTCCACGTGGCAAAATCTTGGGTTTTAATTTTGTCTTTTATTGCTTGTTTCACCACCTGACGGTCATCAGTTGCCAATGAAGCTCCTTTTTCAGCCACAATTGGCAATTCTAAAATCTGGGCCAACCCATGTAAAAACTGTGGCTCTAAGCTCCCAATCGATAAATAACGTCCATCTTGCGTTTCATAATAGTCATAAAAAGTCGCACCATTGAGATAGCTTTGCTCGGGCCCTTGTTTTTCCTGTCCTGCTAAGCTCGCAGCTGCGGCCATGCTGCTGAGCCCCACCACACAGTCGGTCATAGAAATATCAATATACTGCCCCAAACCACTCCGCTGTCTTTCAATTACTGCGGCTAAAATTCCAATCACACTATGCAAAGAGCCACCTGCAATATCCGCAATTTGAATCCCCATTGGTGGTGGTCCACTGTGCTGTCGGCCACTATGTCCCGCGATCCCTGACAAAGCCACATAGTTGATATCGTGTCCTGCTTTATTTTGATACCCTCCTGTTTGCCCATAACCCGTAATGGAACAATAGATCAAGCGCGGATTAATTTCAGATAAGGTCTGATAATCGAGCCCTAATCTTTGCATCACACCTGGACGGAATTGTTCAATCACAATGTCATAGTCTGAAATTTTCGATTTGATCAGTTCAATATTGGCAGGATCTTTCAAATCCAGAGCGACAGCATGCTTATTTCGGTTGAGATAACTATGTGCAGTGGCCTGTCCATTGGCATAAGGTGGCATTAAACGGATCAGATCGGGGCGGGTTGGAGACTCGATGTGGATCACTTCTGCACCTAAGTCTGCTAAGTACATTGTTGCAAAAGGTCCGGGTAAAAGTGTAGAAAAATCGAGAACTTTCAATCCTTTCAATGCCATATCCATGTTTATTTTCTCTTTTTATGTTGATTTTTTAGCTATTTTAGAAATATAAAAGCAACAAAACAATGTCATGTTCAGCCATTTACCTTGATCATTTCGGCAATTTAACATGTAAAAAGGCAAAAAACTTTAGTGTAAATTGCCTAAAATACTTTTTTTAGCGTCATTTAGGTCAAACGCAAGTGAATATAAAAGAGACTGAAGGATTAAATATGAGCCGCGATACCATTAGTATCCATTTCGTCAATGCGGCTTTAACTGGCGTAAAACGTCTCGGCATGGATGTCGAAACATTACTTTCTCACGTAGGGATTGAGGCAGAACTGCTGCGTCAACCTAAAGCCCGTATTTCTCCAGAACAATATACTCGCTTCGTTAAAATGTTATGGATGGTGACCCAAGACGAACATGTTGGCTTCGATAAGCAACCACGTCGTTTAGGTACGTTTGCCATCATGTGTCAGCTGATTATTCATGCCAAAACCTTAGGTGATGCTTTAGAACTGTCTTCACAGTTTTATAAACTGTTTGGCGATGAGTGGTCGGTGACATTAGAGCGCGACAAGCATGAAGCTCGTCTTGTTCCTCAGATTCCGAAATCGATGGACCCAGATCACTTCATTACCGAAAGTATGCTGATGATTTGGCATGGTCTCGCATCTTGGTTGATTGAACGTCGTTTACCGCTAGAACGTGTGCACTTTGGGTATGAACGTCCAACCCATGCAGATGAGTACGATGCTCTGTTCTTCGCACCTGTGATGCAGTTCGACATGCCGCGTACCGAAATCACTTTTGCGGCAGATTATTTGGACTTACCAATTCGTCAAAATGAAGAAACGTTAGAAGAGTTTTTAAAAGCCGCGCCTGCACAGTTGTTGGTGAAATTTAAAAACACCAACTCACTCACTTCACGTATTCGTGATGTATTGAAGAGTCAAATTGGTGAGGAAATGCCAACTCTGAATGATGTGGCTTCTATGCTGTATTTATCTCCACAAACGTTGCGTCGCCGCTTAGCTGCTGAAGGTAAAAGTTACCAAGGCGTGAAAGATGCATTACGTCGTGATGCTGCAATCCACCTACTATTGAACCCAGGTTTGACTTTAGAAGATGTGGCACAACAAGTGGGCTTTAGTGAAACCAGTACCTTCCACCGTGCCTTTAAGAAATGGACTGGGGTTACACCTGGTTTATATCGCCAACTACACGGCTATCACTAGTTTTCTAGTTTAACGACGGTTCGGCACATTGCTAAACCCAAGATTTCAATCTTGGGTTTTTTTATGCCCAAATCTTCAGTCTATTGGCAAAAAGATTCATCTGACCTGACCCGTTCTAGTCATTGCATCACGGCCATTAATTTGTACACTCAAATGCATAACAACTTAAAAGTCATAAAAAGGAACAGCTATGAGCGAGGCTTATATCATTGACGCCATTCGCACACCACGCGGAAAAGGAAAGAAAGATGGTTCATTGCATGAAGTGAAGCCGATTACTTTACTGACAACATTATTGAATGAATTGAAAGATCGTCATCATTTAGATACCTCGAAAGTAGATGATATTGTCTTGGGTTGTGTCACGCCTATTGCAGACCAAGGTGGTGATATTGCAAAAACTGCGGCAATCGCAGCGGGTTGGGACAATGATGTTGCCGGTGTGCAAATTAACCGTTTTTGTGCATCAGGTTTAGAAGCCGTAAACATGGCTGCGCAAAAAGTACGTTCAGGTTGGGAAGATGTGGTTGTTGCAGGTGGTGTTGAGTCAATGTCACGTATTGCAATGGGTTCAGATGGTGGCCCGTGGGCATTAGACCCTGAAACCAATTTAAAATCACACTTCGTTCCGCAAGGGATTGGTGCAGATTTAATTGCAACATTGGATGGTTATACGCGTTCAGATGTCGACTCATTTGCTGCAAATTCGCAACGTAAAGCGGCAGCTGCGCAAGCTGCGGGTTATTTTAATCAATCTGTGGTTGCTATTAAAGACAAAGCTGGCGTGACCATTTTAGATCAAGATGAATTTATCAAACCGTCAACAACAGCAGAAGGTTTAGCAAAACTCAATCCAAGTTTTGAAATGATGGGTGCTATGGGTTTTGATGCGATTGCATTACAACAATATCCAGAAGCGCAAAAAATTAACCATGTGCATCACGCAGGAAACTCATCAGGTATTGTCGATGGTGCAGCACTTGTATTGCTGGCTTCCGAAAAAGCCGTTAAAGAACAGGGCTTAAAACCACGTGCCAAAGTATTGGCGACCGCATTGGTGGGTTCAGATCCAACCATTATGCTGACTGGGCCTGCACCTGCTGCGCGTAAAGCGTTGGCAAAAGCTGGTTTGACGATTGACGATATTGATCTATTTGAAGTTAATGAAGCATTTGCATCAGTGGTGATGCGTTTTATGACGGAGTTAAAAGTTCCTGCTGAAAAAGTCAATGTTAATGGTGGTGCAATTGCGATGGGACATCCATTGGGTGCGACAGGTGCGATGATTCTTGGAACTTTACTGGATGAGTTAGAGCGTCAAGGCAAAAAGCGTGGCTTGGCAACATTATGTGTAGGTGGTGGCATGGGTATTGCGACCATTATTGAGTTGGTATAAGGAGAATAATAATGAGCGCAATTCAATATTTAAAAAATGACGACGGCATTATTATTCTAACTTTGGATTCTCCAAACCAATCTGCAAATACCATGAATGGTGATTTCCGTGTGGCTTTGGAAAATATTGTTTCTAAACTGAAATCTGAAACTTCTATTACAGGGATTATTTTCCGTTCAGCAAAAAAAACCTTCTTTGCAGGCGGCGATTTGGATGAGTTGATTCAAGCGCGCTTGGAAGATGCCACCCCATTTTTTGAAATGATTCAGAAAATGAAAGCAGAGTTCCGTTATATCGAAACTTTAGGTGTTCCTGTCATTGCAGCATTGAACGGTACGGCTTTAGGTGGTGGTTGGGAAATCGCTTTAGGTTGTCATGCACGTATTGCATTGAATGATCCTAAAACGAAGTTTGGTTTGCCTGAAGTAACTTTAGGTCTATTGCCGGGTGGTGGTGGTATTGTACGTATGGTACGCCTTTTAGGCTTACAAAATGCTTTTCCATTCTTACTGGAAGGTAAGCAGTTTGGTGTGGATAAAGCAAAAACTCTCGGTTTAATTCAAGATACTGCGGAAACTCCAGAAGAACTGATGGATAAAGCCATCGCTTGGGTAAAAGAACATCCAAAGTCGCAACAACCGTTTGATGTAAAAGGTTATAAAATTCCAGGTGGTGATCCTAAAACACCTGCGGTTGCGCAAATACTGGCGATTGCTCCAGCGATGCTACGTGATAAAACCAAAGGTTGTTATCCTGCACCTGAGGCAATCATGGCGGCTGCGGTTGAAGGTGCGCAAGTTGATGTGGATACGGCATTAACCATTGAATCTCGTTATTTTACTTATCTTGCGACAGGTCAAGTTTCAAAAAACATGATCGGTACTTTTTGGCATGGAATGAATGCAATCAAGGCAGGTGCGAGTCGTCCTAAAGACGTTGCAAAATGGCAAGCAAGCAAAGTCGGTGTACTTGGTGCAGGTATGATGGGTGCTGGTATTGCTTACTCTACAGCAATCAAAGGAGTTCCCGTTATACTGAAAGATGTTTCTGTAGAAAATGCAGAAAAAGGTAAAGCCTATAGCCAAAAGCTACTGGATAAAAAGGTCTCTCAAGGTCGTATGACGGCTGAAAAACGTGATCAGGTTTTAAGTTTAATTACAGCAACAGCATCTGCGGAAGATTTAAAAGGCTGTGATTTAATTATCGAAGCTGTATTTGAAAATCAAGAACTCAAAGCGAAAGTCACTCAAGAAGCCGAAGTATTCCTTGTAGAAGGTGGTGTGATGGCTTCAAATACTTCGACATTACCGATTACTGGTTTGGCAAACGCATCGAAAGATCAAGCAAACTTCGTTGGTCTGCATTTCTTTAGTCCCGTCGATAAAATGCAATTGGTTGAAATCATTAAAGGTAAAAACACTTCTGCTGAAACTTTGGCAAAAGCGTATGACTATGTACAGCAAATTGGCAAAATTCCGATTGTTGTCAATGATAGTCGCGGCTTCTTTACCAGTCGTGTTTTTGGTACTTTTGTTCAGGAAGGTCTACGTTTATTGCATGAAGGTGTACATCCAGCTCGTATTGAAATGGCAGCACTCAAAGCAGGTATGCCCGTTGGCCCATTAGCCATTCAAGATGAAGTTGCATTAACACTTTCTGAACATGTTGCCAATGAAGCGCGTAAGGCGCTTCAGGCTGAAGGTAAAGATTTACCTCGCTCAGGCGCAGATGATGTGATTCAAACCATGATTCATATTTTTGACCGTAAAGGTAAAGCTGCTGGTGCAGGTTTCTATGATTATCCCGAAGGTGGTAAAAAACATCTTTGGGAGGGTTTGAGCCATTGGAAGCAAGATATCGATATCTCTGAACAAGAAATGATAGACCGCTTCCTGTTTGTACAATCGCTAGATACCTTACGTTGTTATGAAGAAAATGTTCTTGAATCTGTGATTGACGCCAATATCGGTTCGATCTTTGGGATTGGTTTTGCGCCGTGGACAGGCGGTGCAATTCAGTTTTTAAATCAATATGGTTTAGATCAAGCTGTACAACGTGCCAGTGAACTTGAAGCGAAATACGGTGAGCGTTTCAAAGCACCGCAACGTCTGGTTGAATCGGTGTCATCGGGTCAGATTCGCTAAAACTTCCACCTTAAAAAAGGGATCGGCAGATCCCTTTTTTATGTTCTCAGCACACAACAAAATTAACCTGCTGATTCAGCATCTAATTTTGACTTATTTTAGTGCATTCTTTTCAAGCCCGATGCAGTTTTTTGTGTTATAAAGTTACATAGTTTTAGATTTATTTTTATTCAATTGGGCTGTTGCACATGACTGACAATACTTCTCCTGAAAAATCACCATGGGGTTGGAAAGCACTGATTATTGCTTTCATTTTAAGTGGAATTTTCTTAGGTATCTTCTACCTTGCGATCACCAATGAGCCTGACTATATGCCAAGTCAGCAAACGCAGCAAAACTCTCAGCAACATGCTTTTAAAAATGCGCCTGCAATGTCTGAAGAAGCGATGGCCAAAGCACAAGCGGATAAAGATGCGCGCGAAGCAAGAGCTCAAGCAGCTTCTGAAGATACCACAGAACATGCAACCGCTGATGAGCACGACATGAGTGCCGATGAACATGCGAAAATGTCAACTGAACATGGTCACTAATATGCTGTGACTAATAAAAAAGCCCTGAAAGATCAGGGCTTTTTTATGGATGATAAACGCATATGGATATGCGGAATGCCACAATCTAAATACTCCTCACCCTCTTGCATAAAGCCCAAAGCCTGATAAAACGCTTGCGCATGCACTTGAGAGGACAAGACTAAAAATGGACGCTGTTGCTGTTGGGCATATGCAATCACCGCTTGCATCAGAACTTTGCCTACACCCAAACCACGATGTGACTTTAAAACTGCAACACGACCAATACTATGATTTTGCAAAAGTCGTGCGGTGGCAATGGCTTGATCTTGTTCATAGACCACAAAATGAACTGCGATTTCATCTTGCTCATCCCATTCATCTTCAACAGCAATGTTTTGCTCTTGAATAAAGACCTGCTCACGAATCATTTTCGCAGCCTGTTGCAACTCTTCCCATGTTCCATGCGTAATCTTCAAGCTTGGCATTTTCATTTCCCTATAAATCATCTCTATATTGGTCATTGCACTAAAAAGTGATGTTCAGATCAGCATTTACAGCCTACATCTTGCTGATCCCATTGATTATTCAACAGCAACTCCAGTGAATGCTTTTGAATACCATACATCTCTTTCAAGGCTTGAATTTGTGCCAAGACAGCAACATCGGGCGCTTGATAATCCTTACGCTTGGTTGCCAAAATCATTTTATTTTTGCTGGTATGCTCAAGTGCTACAAACTCAAACACTTTGGTTTCATAGCCATAGGCTTTGAGTAATAAGGCACGAATAGTATCGGTCAGCATTTCAGCTTGCTGTCCTGCATGAATGCCAAACTGCAACATGGGTTGTAACACAAGCGGAGCTTTCAGTTGTGGTCGTAATTCTTTATGACAACACGGCGCACACATGATCATTTCGGCATTTAAACGAATGCCGGTATGAATCGCAAAGTCAGTCGCGACATCACATGCATGCAGCGCAATCATCACATCGAGACGTTCAGGCTGGTACGTCCGAACATCACCCTGAAAAAAATCAAGTTGCTGAAAATCCGACTTGTTCGCAACCTCCTGACAGAATTGCACCATCTTGCTGTTTAGCTCAACCCCAGTCACAAAAGGATTCAGTCCTTGCTTCAGCAAATAATCATACAAAGCAAAGGTTAAGTAGCCCTTTCCTGAGCCAAAATCGACCACGCGCAGTTGTTCAGGCAGTTGAATATGACTTAATGCCCCTGAGAAAATTTCGACAAACTTATTAATCTGCTTCCACTTACGCGCCATACTGGGAATGATTTGCGCTTTTGCATCGGTAATGCCTAGAAGCTGTAAGAAATAACTTTCTTGATCGACAAAACGCTGTTTGACACGGTCATGGCCTTGCTGCTCAACAGCTTTGGTTACCGTTTTATTTTTACTTTGCGTCAGCATGGCTTTTTTCTTGTTCTTCTTCAGTTGCAACTCTTGTTCAGTTGTCAGCAGATTGGCTTGTTTACACTGCGCCAAAAGTGCAGTTACCGTTTCAAGTGCTGTGTCTAATGAATAATTTTTGGTGACATCTTGGGTTTTATAACGATATAAACAGCTCAATACAGGCTGTCCTTGCAACATGACGACTCGAAAAGTCATCTTCTCGAGTTGCTCAAGTTCACCCTGATATTGACTCAGAATCATCCGATCAAAACTTTGAGATTCAAGCGCTTGCTGGAAGGCTTGAAGGAATTGCTGCTCTTGTGCAGAGGACGATACCGAAACGGTCATAATAGAAACCAAAAAAAGAATTGCTATTAAATTTTAAAGCGTCTTACGCTAAATGCAAATTTGAATTACGATACAGTTGTATATTTTATAAAAATGCACACGACTTATGAGCGCTCACCCTGTTGTAAACTACGATCCTGCTGAAGAAAGAATCAATTTTATTAGCCATGCTATTGGTGCTGCGCTTGCACTCATAGCCGGTATTTTATTGATTATCAAAGGGTCTTACTTAGAAACAGCACAATGGATCGGGCTGTGGGTCTATGCTTTGAGCCTATTTTTATTATTCGCCGCATCAAGCTTGTATCATTTTGCCGAATCTCCAGAGCGTCGCGGCTGGTATAAAAAATTAGATCATACTGCCATTTATTATCTGATTGCAGGCACCTACACCCCATTTTTGTCTATTGCACTGCCCACACAAAAAGCCCATTACCTGCTCATTGCACTTTGGGTGATTGCACTCATTGGTACACTATTCAAGTTATTTTTCATTCATCGCTTTGAAAAAATTTCACTGATTGCTTATCTGCTCATGGGATGGCTTGCAGTACTGGTCATGGATGATATGCAACGCTTTTTATCTAAACCAGCTTTGACTTTTTTAATCATTGGTGGACTTTCCTATACCATCGGTGCATTGTTTTATGCACTAAAAAAGGTAAGATATACGCACGCTATCTGGCATATTTTTGTATTGATTGGTGCAGGATCACATTTCCTGTCCATCTATCTTTACGTGATATAACCCGCGCGCACTACATTTTTTAGCAACCCTAATTCCGTAGTCTGCCCGAGGAACATTCGTATTTTTTTAAAAAATTACGCCTTTTTTAAAAAGATGACGCTTTTAAAACTCAGTTCGACTATTTTTTAAGTGTAAGGTCTACCATGGCGTCATTAAATACTGCTGTTGCTGAACAGCAGCCTGTAAACTCAAAATTCCGCGTACTTACAGCCAGTCTGGTAGGTACAACTATCGAATTCTTCGATTTTTATATTTATGCCACTGCGGCTGTCATTATTTTTCCGTACCTGTTCTTTCCAGCAAGTACCGATCCAATGACTGCGACCATTCAGTCTTTGGCAACCTTCGCGATTGCCTTTATTGCACGCCCGATTGGCGCTGCACTCTTTGGACATTTAGGTGATCGTATCGGCCGAAAGGCGACCTTGGTTGCAGCTTTGCTGACCATGGGACTTTCAACCGTGTGTATCGGCTTATTGCCCACCTATGCACAAATTGGAATTGCCGCACCATTACTGCTTGCGCTGTGTCGTTTAGGTCAAGGTCTCGGCTTAGGTGGTGAATGGTCGGGTGCGGTATTGCTTGCCACAGAAAATGCACCTGAAGGTAAACGTGCTTGGTATGGTATGTTCCCCCAACTGGGCGCGCCGATTGGCTTTATCTTGGCAACGGGTTCATTCTTAACGCTGGGTCATTTTATGACTGAAGAAGCGTTTATGACATGGGGCTGGCGTATTCCTTTTATCTCAAGTGCGTTATTGGTAATTGTAGGCCTGTGGATTCGTTTACAACTTCATGAAACTCCGGCGTTCCAGAAAGTTTTAGACAAGCAAAAAGAAGTTAACATACCGTTTAAAGAAGTGATCACCAAACACTGGGGCATGTTGATTTTAGGTACCATTGCAGCCATTTGTACCTTTGTGGTGTTCTACCTCACGACGGTATTTGCTTTGCAATGGGGTACCAAACAGCTGGGTTACACCCGCGAACAGTTCTTACAACTTCAACTGGTCGCAACCCTCTGCTTTGCTGCATTCATCCCCTTGTCAGCAGTTTTAGCGGAAAAATTTGGTCGTAAAACCACGTCTATTGCAGTCTGTGTTGCTGCAGCGTTATTTGGTTTAGTGTTCTCAAGCATGTTGGAATCAGGCAGTACTCTTATTGTGTTCTTGTTCCTGTGTATTGGTTTATCCATCATGGGTCTAACCTATGGACCGATTGGCACCGTGCTCTCTGAAATTTTTCCAATATCCGTTCGTTATACAGGTTCAGCGCTGACCTTTAACCTTGCGGGGATCTTTGGGGCATCATTTGCACCTCTCATTGCCACCAAGCTTGCAACCACCTACGGTTTACACGCAGTGGGTTACTACCTCACGGCGGCATCGCTTCTGTCATTATGTGCATTTTTAATGATCCGTGAAACCAAAAATGATGATGTAAATAATCAAATTTAACCCTGAATTTTATGTCTAAAAACCAGCACAATGATGCTGGTTTTTTTATACTGATCCTTTAACAAACGCTACAAAAACCATATTTAAAATCTGTCGTTTTACTTCAAAAATAGAGAGAAATACAAGATGAATAGGGCTTAAAAATGGATGAAAAAATACAACAACTCACCAATGAACAACTACTTGATGTCATCGTATTAGTTGAAGAAAATAAAATTATTCAAGCCATTCAATACATCGCCACACATACCGCTTTTCAATACGATGATGCACAAGAGATCGTGACTGAACTCACGAAGCGGCATGATGCTGCACTAAAAAGCATGTATCGCCATAAACGACATCAACAACCACGCATATCAACCGCTGAATTAAGACACCACAGCTCCCTTGTGTCTGAAGGACGGAGCTTTACACAACAACAGCCGCAAAGCCCGCATAGCACAGCAGTGAATAACCTCGATGCAATACAAGACCTACAAGCGCTCCATACAAAAAACCACAACCTTTGGATCGTCTTGGCTGTGGTCATTTTGGTTTTAAGCTTTATTTTTTATTGGTTCTAAACCCATCTTAAATCAGTTCAATAATATCGATCGTCGGTGGTACGCGAAAACGAAACGGCACACCCACCATACCTGTTCCAACCGTGACAAACACATCCGCATGTTCATGTCGGTACAAGCCTTTTTTGTGTCCTAATATAGATACTTTTTTCATTACATAGTCTGTGAGCCATGGCAGCTCAACTTGACCACCATGTGTATGACCCGAAAGCATTAAAGGACGGCTGGGTAAAGCGGGTATCATATCGACCGTGTCTGGATTGTGCGATAGGATGACCCAAGGTTTGTCCTGCGGTAAATGCGGCATAAAACGCATATCAGCCTTGCCTGCCCACAAATCCCCGACCCCAATCAAACGAAACTCTTCAAATTCAACAATCTGACCTTCAATATCAATCACATTATTCACCGTCAAAGCATGTCTTAACAAATTTTGAATCGGCGGACCTGGATATTGCTCATCATGATTACCATTGACCGAATAGACGGGTGCATTAATTTCTTGCAATACCTTTAATTCTTCTGCCAGTGTGCTTTCAGGTTCATACGTCCAGTCGCCTGCAACCACCACCAAATCAGGTTTTTGTTCATTCAGCCGCTTGACGATAGTTTTCAGTTGTCGCTCATGCCCAGAAAAGAGACCAATATGTAAATCGGCAATTAAGGCAACACGAACAGGTTTGAGTAATTTATAATCTTCTTGGATTTGATATTGAGTGGTTTTGACATGCACAAAATGCGGTTCAACGAAACGTGCATAACACAGCACACCACTGACCAAAAACACAAAAATAGCTTCATGCCATGAATAATAGCCCTGAAAACCAGCATATATGCTAAAGAAAAACAAAGGAATGAGTAAATACGAGAGATAAAAAGCCAACAAATGCACAAAGGCCTTAAATGGATGAATGGTCTCCGTATTGGTTTGGCTGATCCATGCCTGATACACCGCCCACCCCGCTAGCAAGGCCATCGCAATATAAAAATAGAACACGACGGAGTGTGTATTGATCATAGACTTTTACTCACAAATTGTTCATCAAGAACTCATAATCTTATGTTTATCTTTTCACAGCTCAGAATTATACTCAAACCAAATATATAGACTTTATGACGATGGAAAAAACTCACGGCTTAGCAAAACAAACTTCATTCCGCTCATCTTCTACTCAGCAAGGTGCCAAACTTTTGTTGCTGAGCTGTATGGTTTTGACTGTCCCAGCGTGTAATACCTTACCTAAACAGATCCCACAGACACCCGTCTATGCCTTTGATCTACCAACCGATCAAACCAGCTTAGGCAAAATTGTACTGCCTTTACGTGAACAAAATCCGGGACTTACAGGCTTTCATATCCTCTACAATCCACTCGAAGCTTTGGCCGCGCGTATTCATCTCATTGATAAAGCAGAAAAGACCTTAGACCTACAATACTATATTTGGGACAATGATCGTATTGGTTCTTTAGCCCTTTATTCTATTTTGAAAGCCGCCGATCGCGGGGTGAAAGTTCGTTTACTAATCGATGATAACAATGCCAAGAAAATGGAAGGCATTTATTTGGCGCTCGATCAACACGCCAATATCGACATCAAACTGTATAACCCCTACCGCTTCCGTCACTATCGCACGATGGATATGGTCTTAAATCTAAAACGCATCAACCGTCGTATGCACAACAAAAGCTTCATTGCCGATAATCAAATTTCGTTGATTGGTGGGCGCAACATGAGCAATCAATATTATAACGTCAGCGACAGTTATCAGTTTTCCGATGTTGATGTAATGTTGGTCGGCTCTGCCTCAGATGAAATTGTGCATTCCTTCGATGAATACTGGAATGACGACTATGCCTTTCCAGTACGTCAAATTGTCAACGCTAACCATTACAGCTTGCGTTATGAGGGTTTAAAAACCCAGTTAGAACAGCACTATCAGGAAGTGACCGTACAAAATTATCTCGATCTGGCCAATCGTTCACAGGCCTTTGAACACTGGTTAAATGATAGTATCCAATTCGATTGGGTCAAAGCCGAGGTCGTGAAAGACTCACCAAGTAAAACCAAGTCTCGTGCGAAAAAAGAAGAACATTTAAACTTCCAATTGCAAACCTACTTAGAAAAGCCAATGGAAAGCATTGATATTATTTCGGCCTATTTTGTCCCGGAACGTAAAGGTAAAAAGCATTTGGCAAACCTAGCACAGAGTGACATTCAAGTTCGCGTACTGACCAACTCATTTAAAGCCAATGATGTGCCGTTGGTGCATGCGTTCTATGGAAAATATCGCGAGGACTTGCTGGAAAGTGGTGTCCAACTCTATGAGTTTTTAGCCACACCTGCGGCCGAAGCATTAAATGAAAACAATGAAGAAATTTCGAAAAAAGCCAAAGTCAGCATCAAAGGATTAAGCCGCTCGAGTCTGCATGCCAAACTCATGGCCATTGATGAGAAACAGGTTTTTATTGGTTCATTTAATTTTGATCCCCGCTCCGCCAACTTAAATACAGAAATTGGGGTTTTACTGAACAGCCCACCACTGGCCAAAGCGGTACACTACACCATGGACCAAAACCTCAGTAAATATGCCTATAAACTGGTCCTAGATGCAAACAAAAACATTAACTGGCAAATCAAACAAGCTGATGGTTCTACCAAAACCTATACCACTGAACCCAAAATGAATTGGTTCAAACGTGCTGGTCTCAAAGTCGTCTCTTGGCTACCAATTGAAGGCTTTATGTAAGCCTTCAAGCTTGTTGCATGTTGGGTTGGGACTTCAAAACTTTCTGATGTAAATCAGCCAAACCTTGCACCATTTTTTGTTGGACCAGTGCCGTTAAACTCTCAACCGTATGTCCTGCGGTACAAATGGCTGGGAGCGCAACTAAATGTGCCGTGACTTGTGGCATTTCTAGTACTTTTTTAACATGCTCGGCAAAACTAATGTTACCGATAAACGGAGAGACTTGGTCAAGTCCGCCCTGTTGATTCACATAGCAAATCAAACAAATTTGCACATCACGCTGGGCCTCAATTGCTGCGCCTAATATACGTCCATGCACCTTTTTCACTTTAGAACCATCGGTCGTGGTCGCTTCCGGGAAAAACAACACAGGAATATCTTGTTTTAAAAACGCTGTAATTTGCTCTCGAATTTTGATGGAATCGCCTGAACCACGTTGAATAAACAAAGTTCCACCACTTTTTGCCAGCTTGCCAAACACAGGCCATTTTTCAATTTCAGCCTTGGCCAAAAAGAAAACTCGTGCGCCTGAACCTAAAACCGCAACATCTAACCATGAAATATGATTGCTGACCCAAAGTGCAGGCTTACGTGGAATATCCCCGTGGACATGCACATCAATGTTAAAAACCTTGCACAGTCGACGACAGAAATACTGCACGTAACGGGTATTTTGTGGATTGTTAATGTCTTTATACAAGCCATGTCGATAGACCAAATAAAACCCTTCAGACACGGCGCCAAGCCCTGAAGCCAGCTTTTTACCATACAGAAAAAGCTTAGAGACACCTTTTATTGATGTTGTTTTTATTTCAGTATTCGATTGCATAGACGGTTCACTTGGCACAGCTTCATTCAACATTTAATCATTGATTTCGGCTCATTCTATACTGATCTTGAGCAACTTGCATTGATCATAAAAACCGAAGGCCCAGATGATTATTTTCAATTTTAATCGTTTAAACAAATTAATTAAAATAAATCAATCGAAATACCAAAACATGGTGTGTACATGAACGATCAAATGAATCCTCCAGCTCCGCCGTTAAATCCTGTTCAGGCACTGAAATTTATTATAGGGCTCAGTATTTTATACTTTGGCACCTTGCTGCTTTTGGTTCACTTATTTCGCTCAATGTAAGGCAACGGCATAACTATTTCGCTCAATCTCAGCAAATTCATCTACACTAGAGTTTTCAATGTGAGATCGAATTTAGTGGAATATTTTGAGCAGAAGCAAGGTGGCGAAAAAACCATTTTAGTCAGTGTTGCCATCCATATTCTGGAAGACCTTGATGCAGAAGAATTTCGTTTGCTTGCTAAGTCGGCAGGTGCAGAAATTCTGGAGCATGTTCACGCTCAAAGATTCAAACCCGATGCTAAATATTTCATTGGTTCAGGCAAAGCAGAGGAAATTGCTGCTCGCGTTGAGGAGCTTGAAGCCACGCTGGTGATTATTGACCATGCCCTAACACCCAGTCAGGAACGTAACCTGAGTCGTATTATTAAGTGCCGCGTCATTGACCGTACACGCCTTATTTTGGATATCTTTGCACAACGTGCCCGTACCCATGAAGGTAAACTTCAAGTCGAATTGGCTCAATTGGATCACTTGTCTTCTCGACTGGTCGGTACAGGCATTAGCCTCGATAGCCAAAAAGGCGGGATTGGACTCCGTGGTCCAGGTGAAACGCAACTCGAAACTGACCGTCGTTTACTCCGTGTCCGTGTTGGACAACTTAAAGATAAATTAGAAAAAGTCCGTCAGACCCGTATCCAAGGCCGTGCTGCACGTCAAAAAGCCGCGATTCCAACCGTTTCTTTGGTTGGTTATACCAATGCGGGCAAATCAACCCTGTTTAACACCCTAGCCAAATCTGATGTTTATGCCGCAGATCAGTTATTTGCAACCTTAGATCCAACCTTAAGACGTTTGGAATGGGATGGTATTGGCCCACTGGTCCTAGCTGACACGGTTGGTTTTGTACGTAATCTTGCGCATGCTTTAGTAGAATCGTTTAAAGCGACGCTAGAGGAAACATTAGAAGCCAGTTTGCTGTTGCATGTGATTGACTCGAGTAGTCCAGACCATATGGAACAAATTGAAGCTGTTGAAAAAGTGCTCAAAGAAATTGGCGCAGATATTCCAATTCTACGGGTGTATAACAAGATCGATCAAAGTGGCGAACAAGCCAAAATCATTTACGCTGAACCCAATGTACCTGAGCGTGTCTATGTCTCAGCACATACAGGCGAAGGATTTGATCTACTACGCCAAGCGGTACAAGAGTGCTTGATGGGTCAAATTCAAAACTTTGACGTCCTACTCAAACCAGCCTATGGCAAATTGCGTAATCAACTGTACGCCCTAAATGTGATTCAATCTGAAAATTATGATGATGAGGGCAACCTACACCTACAAGTGTATATTGCGCCACATAAACTTGAACAACTGATTAAACAAGCACATTTACCGATTGATGAAATTTTAGGTTTGAAAGCAAAACAATTTCATCGTGAACTCGAAGAATTTGAAATCAAAAACCAAATCGGTTAAAACGTGATAAGTAAAATTTTAATGACAGAACAAAATGGAATGGATAAAAACTGTTGATTGGAAAGCATGGATCGGCACGGTTGCCCTGATCATCATCTTTCGTGAAGCGGCTGTGTGGATCACGGGACGTTTTGGACATCCTGAACTGGGCAATTTAATTGGACTGATTAGTTTATTAATCGTCCTTTTGGGTTGGAGAAAATTTCATAAAATTCCAGCACGTTTGGTCGATACCAACAATAAAATCATGAAAGAAAGTGCCTTTGCTTTTCTACCTATCAGTGCAGGCTCCCTGCTGATGATGACGCATTTAGGCAATGAAATCCCAATGTTTTTGGTGGTGCTATTTGTCAGCACACTAATTCCACTGTGGGTTTACGCAAAAATGTCTAAGAAATGGCTTTAGGAGTGTGCACATGATTCCCATTATTTTTGGTTTTTTCCTAACCCTCGTTGCCTACTTACTGGCAAAGCCACTCAACAAAAAACTGCCACAAATTCCCGTGATTGTTTTTGGCATGTGCTTTGTGATTGCCCTGCTGTTGTTGTTAAACATTCCGTATGAGCAATATATGGCACAGGTAAATCCAGTGTTTAACCATTTGCTCGGTTATGTGACGGTCGCATTAGCTATTCCATTGGCTGCTATGCGCTATGACGACCTCCCCCTCAAAGCCGTGGTGGGCATCTTGGCCTTTGCCAGTATCAGTGCGGTCGGACTGCCGATGGGCTTGGCTTATCTATTACATTTGTCCGATCCTACCATTATGGCATTTGCCACACGCGCAGTCACAACACCTATTGCAATTAACATTGCAACACTGCTGCAAGCCCCTGTGAGTCTGGCTATTTTAATCGTGATTTTATCTGGTGTGATTGGCGCTGCATTTTCTCCACTGATTCTCAAACACATTAATGACGAACGAGCATCGGGCTTAGCGCTAGGTCTTGCAGCTCATGCCATCGGTACAGCTCAAGCATGGCAACGGGGAAGTATTGCTGGACGTTACGCAGCCTTTGGAATGGCTGTCAATGCGGTATTTACAGCAATCTGGTTACCGTTGTTTATTCTATACTTGCAAAAAATGTGATATGTTCCTCATATAAACAATTGTATTGTTTAAAAAATCAACTTAAGATGAGTTTGTCGTTGATTAAATGATAAAAGGATTTTGTTCATGAGCAAATTGACACTTGCAATCGCATTCGCTACAACCGTTATGGGTAGTACAGCTTTCGCTGAAGATATTAGCGGCACTTGGAAAAATATTGATGACAAAACTGGGTCGTCAAAAGCCATCCTTGATATTCGTAAAGAATCAAACGGGACATATACCGCTAAGATCATCAAAGTAACGCCTCGTCCGGGTTATACACCAAAAGAAACTTGTATTAATTGCCCTGCGCCGTATACCAATAAGCCTATTTTAGGCATGGATGTGATGAAAGGTTTGAAACACAGCGGTGATACCAATTACACGGGTGGAAAAATCATCGATCCACTGTCTGGTAATATTTATAGCTGTAAAGCAAAACTCAGTTCGAATGGCAAACGCTTAACCTTGCGAGGATACGTGGGCATATCGGCTCTAGGTCGCAGCCAAACTTGGATTCGAGAATAATTTAGGTTCTATTACTGGACAGGCTTGGTCTACACAATCACTTAATCGATTCATTTTAGATTTTGTAGACCACCACTGAGTCATTTATACATTGCTCCAAACTTAGTCTGATGGTTTCAAATTCAATGAATAAAAGAGTTTCAGCTAAGCGTGTATGATTTTTCAATTTTTAAAGGCAACTGCCTAATTCATATCTAAACACAAAACAGTTTGCCTGGTGCAAACTGTTTATTTTTCTGTGTCTTGGATATCTTTTTGTGAAACTATAGAGAACCTTATATGAAAAGTAAGTTTTTTATCGCGGGATTAACATTGTCCATGCTTTGCGGGGGAGCATTTGCACAGGACTTAACAGGGACATGGCAACAAATTGATGATAAATCAGGCTCACCAAAAGCCATTATCGAAATTCGTAAAGAATCGAATAATACCTATACTGGAAAAATTGTAAAAATTACACCACGCCCAGGTTATACACCAAAAGAAACTTGCGTGAATTGCCCTACGCCATATACCAACAAACCAATTTTGGGTATGGACATTATTAAAGGCTTAAAGCATGTCGACGGCACCAATAACTATGAAAAAGGTCGTGTGATTGATCCTTTGTCTGGCAAACTTTATGATGCGAAAATGAAACTGAATGCCACAGGAAAGCGTCTTTCGCTACGTGCATACATCGGTGTTTCTGCTTTAGGTCGTAACCAAACCTGGTTAAGAATCGACTAAGAATAAAAAAAGCCACGAAATTCGTGGCTTTTTTAATGCATGAGCTATTGAACTGGATTATCAACGGCAAATAAAGTCTCATCTTCTAGACGATAAGCCATTAATTGATGCCCCCAAACACAACCGCCATCTACATTTTGAATCGAATCCGAAATGGTTTTGCCTTGTAAAGCGGCCCAGTGACCAAACACAACTTTATGAGTTTGCGCTGCTTGTGAAGCAAATTCAAACCATGGTTTGAAGCCTTCAGGCATCGGGTCGCTGAGTGAGTCTTTAAAACTAAACTCCAAACGCCCAGCACTATCGGTTAAACGCATACGAGTCAAATAATTTACGATACAACGTAAACGCGCATGCCCCGTCAGTTCATCCGACCATAAGGTGGGCTCTTTGCCATACATTTCTTTTAAAAAGGCATCGACAACATCAAAATCATCCGCTGCAATGACCGCTTCAACTTCTGCGGCTAAAGCAGCAGTTTGTTCTGCTGTCCAATTGGTTGGAATGCCTGCATGAGTCAGAATCGTCTTTGCGTTTGGGAACACACACAAAGGTTGTTTACGTAGCCAATCAATCAAATCATCACTATCAATCGCATCAATCACATCACGAATGTTATCTTTGTCTTTAATTGCTTTAATGCCACGTGCAGCCGCCAGCAAAGTTAAATCATGATTTCCTAAAACTGTTGCAGCCGCATTACGCTCTACTAATTTTTTAATAAATCGTAATGCCCCAATTGAGTTTTCGCCACGCGCAACCAAATCACCTGCAAACCAGATAAAGTCTTGATCGGGGTCAAACTGAATTGACTTCAATAAGGCCTTTAAGGCTTCAAAACAGCCTTGCACATCTCCAATGACATAATTGTAACGTGGCATGATAATTACACCATTTGATCTGCTAGAGCCACGAATTGAGCCAAGCTTAATGTTTCAGGACGTGCCATTGGATCAACACCTGCTTGCTCAAAACCATCTTCACGTAACATGCCTTTTAAGCTATTACGTAAAGTTTTACGACGCTGAGTAAAAACATGCGATACCAAACGTGCCAGTGCCTTTTCATCTTTGGCTATAATCGGCTTGACTGCATACGGTTCTAAACGGAACACCGCAGAGGTCACTTTTGGTGGTGGATTAAATGAACCTGGTGGTACTTCAAACAAGAAGGTCGGTTTGCAGAAATACTGAATCATCACCGACAAACGGCCATACTCTTTGCTATTTGGCGAAGCCGTAATACGGTCAACCACTTCTTTTTGTAGCATAAAATGCATATCTTTAACTTTGTCACCAAATTCCAAGAGGTGAAACAAAAGTGGGGTCGAAATGTTATAGGGCAAATTACCTACCACACGTAAAGGACGACCCTCTTGAAATAAGTTAGTGAAATCGTATTTCAGTGCATCAGTTTCAATAATGGTTAAACGTTCAGGATGTGGCACACGCCCCGGCAAACCTGCCGCCAAATCGCGGTCTAACTCAACAACAGTGAGTGCGTCACACTCGCCAATCAACGGAGAGGTTAATGCCGCCAAACCGGGCCCAATTTCTACAATGTTATCACCAGAGCGAGGTGCAACTGAACGTACAATCTTGGCAATCACACGTTGGTCATGTAAGAAGTTTTGCCCAAAACGCTTACGCGTATGGTGCCCTTCATCTTTCGGGTTTAAGGCATTAATTTGATACATAAATTTTTCCAACGTGAGTTAATCACTAAACATTAGTGACGAGCTAATTCTAATGCTAAATCAACAGCGACCTGTAAGCTTGAGCTTTTCGCAAGACCTGTGCCTGCGAGGGAGAGAGCTGTGCCATGATCGACTGAGGTACGAATAAAGGGTAAGCCCAAAGTAATATTAATGGCTTCACCAAACCCCTGCGATTTTAACACAGGTAAGCCCTGATCGTGATACATCGCCAAAACGGCATCGGCATCTTTTAAATTTTCAGGGGTAAATAAAGTGTCAGCAGGCAAACTCAGGCTCATATTGATGCCTTGAGCACGATAGCTTTCCAGCACAGGGTTAATCACCTCAATTTCTTCCATACCTAAATAACCGTTCTCCCCTGCATGCGGATTTAAGCCGCACACTAAAATGTGGGGATGCTCTTTTTTGAATTTGCTTTTTAAATCGTGAATTAAGATATCAATGACTTGATGTAATCGTTCTTTGGTAATTGCATCAGGGACAGCTCTTAAGGGCAAATGGGTTGTGGCAAGTGCGACACGCAAAGTTTTGGTTGCGAGCATCATCACCACACGATCAACGCCAGCAAACTCTTGGTAGTATTCGGTATGTCCACTGAATTGAATTCCCGCCTCATTAATTACGGATTTTTGAACAGGTGCCGTCGCCACCCCAACACTTTTCCCAGACATGGCATACTCTGCTGAGCGACGAAGTTGCTCTAAAACATAAGCTGAATTTTGAGGATTGAGCTCGCCTAAAACTACAGGTTGACTTAAAGCGACATGCTCCACATAAAGCTGACCGAGACGCGATGAATTTTCTTGACCAGAATACTCAATCAACTCAATAGCAAGACCTAAGCATTCTGCACGTGCACGCAATAAATTGAGATCACCAAGGACCACAAGCGGACGCTCATCTATACGACCTGCGAGGCTCAAGCAAATATCTGGACCAATTCCAGCAGGTTCACCACTAGTGATATACAAAGGAAGCATACTGAACTCAAAGAAAATGCACGTCACTCATTATACAACGTCTATTTCGAGATAGAGGAATAACAAAGCCTATCGCTGAAACTTGTCTATTCCAATTCTAATCATACGTTTAGCAATTGGCTGTGAAAACCTTGTTACAGGATTCGTTTGAACTATAAAACCCATTAATAAATAATGGAAAACTATTTCACTATTTTTTTGTTCTTCTAAATATCCGAATCTCTACAGACACTCCATCCGCTTATTTATTTTTTTATAAAAGAATAAACTTTGATCTCTTCCTTTATATAGGGAAATGCCTTAGAATACGGCTCTTGAAATTTTATATTTTCATTTGTGATTCTTAACGTATTCGTTTAGAATCGCGTCTCCTTTTGTTTGGACAGATTCCATAGTCCAAACCAACTATAATAGGTAGTGGTTTAATGAAAACTCTCAGCGCTAAGCCTGCTGAAGTTCAACACGACTGGTACGTTGTTGATGCTTCTGGCAAAACTTTAGGTCGCCTTGCGACTGAAATCGCTCGTCGTCTACGTGGTAAGCACAAGACTTCTTATACTCCTCACGTTGACACTGGCGACTATATCGTTGTAATCAATGCTGAAGAAATTCAAGTGACTGGTAAAAAAGCGCTTGATAAAAAATACTATCGCCACACTGGCTTCCCTGGTGGTATCCGTGAGACTAACTTTGAAAAGTTAATCGCTCATAAACCTGAAGCAGTTTTAGAAAAAGCTGTTAAAGGTATGTTACCAAAAGGTCCTCTTGGTTACGCAATGATCAAGAAAATGAAAGTGTATGCAGGTACAGAGCATCCACATGCTGCTCAACAGCCACAAGTTTTGGACATCTAAGGGATACAGCACATGGCTACTAATTATGGTACAGGTCGCCGTAAGACCGCAACTGCACGTGTTTTCTTGTCAGCTGGTACAGGCAAACTCGTAATTAACAACCGTACTCTTGAGCAATATTTCGGTCGTGAAACTGCTCGTATGGTTGTTCGTCAACCTTTAGAACTTCTTGAAGTTACTGAAAAGTATGACCTTTACATCACTGTTGCTGGTGGTGGTATCGGTGGTCAAGCTGGCGCTATCCGTCACGGTATTACTCGTGCATTGATCGCTTCTGACGAAACTTTAAAACCTGCTCTTCGTCAAGCTGGTTTCGTTACTCGTGATGCTCGTGAAGTTGAACGTAAGAAACTTGGTTTACGTAAAGCTCGTAAACGTCCTCAATTCTCTAAACGTTAATTCGTTTACCGAATCGGACAAAAAAACCTCGGAATTTTCCGAGGTTTTTTTATACTATATTTTTCTTCAAAATTATTTACTTACGTTTAAATAGATCGATTAAATTCTAGTTTTAGATGTTATTTTACCTACCTCTCTTTGAGCAGTCCATTGTCGCATCAGCAGCACCATCCATACTAATCTGTTCGGTAACGATGCAATCATTTTCTTGATGTGTATGTACTTCTTTAGATTTAGAGAATTGATGATCTTTGGGAAGTGGTGCATTACACGACTCGCCGGTTTTCTCATCGACCATTTTCACAGGCCCATCATTATAAACAGTGACCTTACAGCCTTTTACTGTATATTCTTGCTGAATGCCGCCATACATCTCATCCTCGGATACAGAAGTAGCAACATCACAGGCTTCATCGGCAATACAAGCTGCATATTCAGCAGTCTGCTGCGCTACATCTACCTGTTCGGCTGCTTCTTGATTTTGAGCATAACTACTTGAGATGAAAGTCATTAATATAATAACTGCGATCGATTGGGTGATTCTGAGCCAAAGCTGCATGGTTCTATCCTTATTTTTGATTTCTTTCAAGTTGTTCGATTGTATAAGCATATTAAAGTTAAGATGATTTTATTGGCTATTTTTAGTATTCTAACCGATTCACTTCACCTAGTTTCTTGAAATATGTCTGTCGAAACTACTCCGCTTCAAGGAATTACGCTGTATAGCCATGCAGATGATTTTCGCTCCCATTGGATTCGTTATGTACTTGCAGAAAAGCAAATCAAATACCATTTGGTTTTAAGTGATGCTGATGATGAAGATCTCGCCAGCTTAAACCCTTATAATCAGCTGCCGATGTTGATTGAAAATGATTTAAAACTATTCAACGCCAATATCATCTCCGAGTATTTAGACGATCGTTATCGTCAAAACAAGCTCTATGCTGACGCGCCTATGCCTCGCGCGGAACAGCGTCAGTACATTTGGCGCTTTGAACAAGATTGGTTAAAACTTGCCGATATGATGTTACGCCATCCAGATACACTCGATGAACAAGCAAAACTGAAAGCACAAAAAAAACTGAAAGATACACTCATTTCCTTAACACCATTGTTCCAGCATTTCCCCTATTTCATGTCGGAAAGCTTTAGTATTTTAGATTGCATGCTTGCGCCTATCTTTCTACGCTTAAACAGCATGGGCGTGCATTTACCCAAACAGCAATGCAGCCCAATCTATTTATATTGCCAACGTATTTTTAGTCGTCCTGCATTTTTAAAGTCTTTAACTTTGCAGGAGAAAAACCATTATCAATCTGAATTTAAACAGCCGTAGAGAACATTATGTCTGATCAAGAATTAAACCTTACGCCGACTCGTCCATATTTAGCTCGCGCCATTTATGAATGGATTTGTGATAACCAACTGACACCGCATTTATTGGTCGATGCAACCCAGCCCAATACTCTCGTTCCTGAACAGTTTATTCAAGATGGCCAAATTGTCTTAAACATCGTCCCTCATGCCGTACATGCGCTACATATGAGCAACGATGCGATTACCTTCTCTGCACGTTTTGGTGGGGTATCTCGTGATATCTATGTACCACTTAATGCTGTGATTGGCATTTATGCCCGTGAAAATGGACAGGGTTTGTTCTTCGATCCAAGTGAGTATGACAATCATACCCAAAGCGAGCAAAATGCTTTAAAATCAGACAATGAAGAAAAAACTGAACCCGCTAAGAAAAAACCAAGTTTAAGGTTATTAGATTAATAAAATGGAGTAATTATATGGCTTTTGATTTAGTACAATATTTTGCAGAGCAGATTAAAATTCAAAAGCCTGAGCTTCTGAGTCAATATTCAGATGAGGAGCGACTTCAATATCTTTCTGAGGCCAACACCCTCTCCCTTGGAAAACTCATCACCTTGATGCGTCAAGATGGCACCAAGCTCTATCAAGAGATTCAAACTCAAGATCACCTCTATATTCAAGAACTTGCAAGGCATCTCACCACGTCTCCGCAAAATGAATCACAGTTAGCAAAGGCAGACTTAGAGCACAGCCTAACCAGCATGTTGAGCCTGCAGTTTGCTGAACTCAAACAACTTGATGCCACAGGGAACTTTGGTGAACATGGAATACGCGAGTTGCTTGTTGGTCAAATCGAGCACCTCTCTGGTCTGGCTGATGACTGGGTTTGGACAACAAGTGAGCTAACAGAACTGATTGGCTCTAAACCAAAGCCTGAAGAAGAGCTATCATTAGAAGAGACGATGAAGGAGTTTAATCAAATGGTAAATCAACACGCAACAGACCACTCAGATCAGCTACACACACAGGTAGCAGAGCAAAATCCAACGCCAACATGGGCAAAACTGATTGAGCCTGCTGTCGCTATCGCGATTTTATGGGGACTTTATTGCGCAGCAAGTCAAATGTTTGTCTAATCTCCAAGGGATGCACTCATTTTGCGCATCCCTTTATTTTTTAATGAAAAATAATTATATGTTTCATCTTTAAAAATCAAAAAAATCGATTTCTTTTTTTATTTTTATTTGTCCAAATGGTAAAAGTTACATTTTGTTACAATAGCAAATAAATTAAACACTTTTTCAAATAACAATAAACTTTTTCACACTCCTTTTTAAAATACGCAAACCTAATCACAAAATCTGTAGCAAAAACTGACTAAAAGCCTCGGGTTTAATCGTACATTTATTCATCTTTTTTTTGTTACATTTATTTATATTGATAATTTTTTCACGCCGTCCATATAATTAAATCGACTTGTGAAACAACAAGTTAAAAGGATTTCAAAACTCATAAAATTAAAGAGAAAAACTATGGCTAAAGTGTCATTGGAAGCATTAGCAAATATCGATGGATTCTATGCAGCAGCATTGGTCGATGGGGAAAGCGGTTTGGCCCTAGCAACTCAAGGCGGTGGAAGCATCGATTTAGAACTCGCGGCTGCAGGTAATACTGAAGTCGTTCGCTCAAAACGACGTGTTGCACAAGCATTGAACTTGAATGACACCATCGAAGATATTTTAATTACACTAGGTAAGCAGTATCACCTTATTCGTCCTTTAGAAGGCAATGACAAAATTTTCTTATATCTTGTCCTTGAACGCTCTAAAGCAAACCTTGCTATGGCTCGCCATGAACTTAAAGGATATGAAAAAGGCCTAGATTTTTCTTAATTTGAATTGCCCCTTTCTCATCCTTTTGGGAAAGGGGTTGTATGCGTTGTCCTCTTCAACCTAATTAAATTAAAGAAACACTATGAATAAGCAATATATTAATATTGCGATTACTGGCCTGAGTTCAAACCATTCTGACGAACTTAAAACACAGCTACGTAATCTCATTCCTCAAGAGTATCAAATTAACTGGAGCTCCGCTGCTGACCCAACTATTGATTGTTTATTTATCCATGAAAGTTTTTATGAAACCGAAGGGATCCAAAAGATCATTCGAAGTCGTCAGTTCCCATGGCTAAAAATTTCTAAGCAAACCCATAACGAAAACCGACTCCACGAAAACACAATTTCTTTACCAATTACACATCTTGAAAGCTTCTCGAATTGGATTATTCAACATCTACTGCCCCCCTCTTTTGACAATCAACAAATCCTTCCTATCGAAACTCAGAATAAAAAAACACACTACAAATTAGAATATTTCAGCAAAATGATGGATACCGAACGCAACTCAAAGCTACATCTTTTTGATACTTTGGGCACCATTGCCATTATTGATATTCAGAAAAATATCGCTTGGCTCAATACAGAACGAGAACAAGCCTTTACAGATTCTGGTTTTGATTATGACATTGCCAGCACCAGCAACTTCATGAAAGTCTCACGCAAGCAACCCCATATACTTAGCGACTGGTTATGGCAGTTTTTTTGGGATTCACCCATATTTTTGAAAGAAATTGCACCTGAAGATGGACATTTTAAGATCCATATGTGGCCTAAGCCAGCAAGTAATGTGGACAGGAAAACCATTTTTCAACTTTCCAGCTGCTTTATTCAAGGTGGTAAAATTTCAAAAATTGCAACGCAGTTGAATCTCCCTATTGAAACTGTGCAGCGCTTTATTGCAGCCAATATCGCGACACATAATCTCTCAAAAATCAATATTTGGGATAAACACTTTAACCCACCAGAAATGCCTCAAGTTACAGAAGAAGCAGGATTAATTAAAAGCTTTTTTGGAAAACTAAGAAAAAAACTAGGCATATAGGATAATAATATGATTTTACAACGCTTTAAAATTGTTTTTGCTGGTGGTATGGGCGCGGGTAAGACAGAGGCGATTCGATCACTCTCAGAGATTCCTGTACTGCAAACGGAGGCTTTCAACACAGATGCACAGCGCCATACCAAATTGGAAACTACTGTTGGTATTGATTATGGTGAAATCACGCTTGATGAAAACCTGACCATTGGGCTATATGGTACACCTGGGCAAAGCCGCTTCGACTTTATTTGGTCTGCCATTACTAAAGGTGCTATTGGTGCTGTAATTTTGATTGACCATCATTCAGACAACCCTATTCAAGAATTAGAAAGTTATCTGGAAACCTTTCAAAACTTTACCGACAATATTTCGATCGGCATTACACATACCGATCTTCTTTCTGAGTCAGCCAAATCAACCACTATCTATAAAGACTGGTTATTACAAAATGATCTCTTTTCTCCACTCTTCTTTATCGATGCAAGGAAGAAAGATGACGTTTTGTTATTATTAGAAGCGCTTATTACATCCATTGAGATCAACTCAAATATTGGCAATTAACCCTTAACGAGGTTCTATATGTTTACTTTAGCGCAAAGCCGCACAGCACCAAAAGAGTTAATTGATTTTGCAAAGAGTGAGATTCAAGATGTTCTCATGAATGTCCGCAGTGTCAATTATGTCATGCTGTGTAGCACAGATGGCTTCGAGTTAGCCCATGTTTATAAGAGAGATGGGTATAACAGCACTAAACTTGCAGCAGTTAGTAGCTCAATCTTAGCTATGGTTGCAGCCTTTATGAATGAAATTCATCTCGAAGGTTGTCAGTCGATTACTTTGGATGCGGACAATGGTAAAGCCATTTTAACCTCGATTCCTTCTCCAAATCATCCAATGATTATCGTAACCTTGACTGAAAAAGATGTACTCTTAGGGCAGCTACTCTATACCCTAAAAAATGCAAGTAACAAAATTATGCAATACTGATATTTCCGATAAATAGTAGATATTTCACATAATTTTAATTTATATAAATGCATTTTTTTTATAATTTAGCGTGTATTCTCCGCTCTACTCTTTTTATTTTTAATATTTTCCGCATAAAAAAATCCCCCTATCTCATTTG
>NZ_JAHUTF010000008.1:0-138006 GCF_019209785.1 Acinetobacter sp. CWB-G5
GTTTTGTTAATTATTTTCAAACTCATTCAAGACCTCCAGATTCTACCGCTTGGGCTAAATCCTTGTTTCTCAACAAGTTTTAATCAACATCACCGCCGATGGATGTGCATTCTACAGCATTTCTAATCCCTTGCAACACCTTTTCTTAATAAATATTTCTGCATGTTTATTTTTCAAACTCATAAAAATATAAGCACCTGTTATTTATGTAAAATATTTTTTAATAAATTTATCTACTTCCTAGTTAGCGCCATAAACCGCACCATCACATTCGCACAAATTAAACTTAACATATTGTTTTAGTTCATTTAAATAACAATATATCGAAATAATATTTAAATATTTTATTTAAATCGCTGTTTCTTTCTACTTTTTATGGTGAATATCCACTCAAAATGCTGTTTTCTCAGTCAATTTCTATCTTAGAACCCAAAACAGCCATTCTATTTCTAGAATGGCTGTTTCCAATCATCACAATATATTTAGAATTTCATACTGATACGCGCCCAATAATTACGTCCAATATTGTTGAATTGTTCTGTTGCAGCATAACCAAAGCCTGAACTTCCAAGTTTATTCAAATGCTCGGCATAGTTTTTATTCAGCACATTATCTATTCCGACTGAAAGGTCTAGATCTTTTTGGATATTATAAGTCCCATTTAAAGACAAGGTTCCAAAACCTTTACTGTCTTCTAAATCGTATCCAATGATATTGCCTTCTCGATAGCTGGTACGATCTTGTGCTGCCACCACACGCCATAACAAACCGAGATTATATTTCTCTTGCACATAGCGTAGATTGAAACGTCCTTCTAATGGTGCAATTTGCGGTAAAGCGGTGTGATCCGTTGTATTTTCACCCCATGCATACATGGCACTGATGTCCGCTTGAATTTGATCAGTAAACTGGTATGCCACACCTGCTTCAGCACCTGCAATGGTTGCATCGACATTTCGGCTTTTGGCTTCCAACCGCCCCATTGAACCTGTCGGAGTATATGTCACTAATATATAGTCTTGAATCAAACCTGCATAAACTGAAGCCCAAGATTTAAATGCACCCTGTTCATATTGATAACCTGCATCAAACTGCGCAGTTTTTTCATTCTCTAAATCAGCAAAGGTCGTACCTGTACTTTGATGGTATTTGGTACTAAACAATTCCCAATAATCAGGCACACGCTCTACATAACCCAAACCTGCGTAAGTTTTAACATGTTCCGCAAGTTCACTTTCAATTCGAATAAAACCACTTGGCAGGGTTTCTTTACGCTCTGTATCAGTGGCTAAGTTATCGATCTTCGCTTGATCGAGGCGTGCACCTGTCACCAGTTTATGCTGATCATTGAATGCATAACTCAGCTCACCGAAAGCCCCATAAGACTCAAAATCCATATCTCCGACACGAGCTTTATTTTGATAAGGAGACATTAAGCTGCCACTACGTTTAGTGTGCTCATTTTTTTGACTATCAATACCTGAAATAAGTTGCAATTGTCCCCAGTCCTGCGTCATAGCAACCCGTGCATTTAAAGTCCTACGAGCAACATTTGAAGCCATCGGCATTGACATACCATCTGCGGGATTAAATTTTCGCAAACTAAAATTATCCATGACATGATCGTTATAGCTATAGTCCACTTGCGCTTCGACTTTCTTGATCACCTCACTAATGTTTTTCTTTTCAACATGTAAACCCAGACTTTCGCGAGCAAACTTAGAACCATCCATACTACGTCCAGCATAGACTGCCTCACCATCACTCTTCCCACCTTTCAGCTCTATCCATGTGTCCTCATTCGGAGTCCAACCCAACGCGAGATCTGCATTCCACTTTTCCCAATCGGACGGAACCGTGTGACCCGCTCCATCTTGATAGCTATCTGCAATCGAACGGTTGGCATTTAAACGTGCGTATTTCGCTTCATCACCAACAGCGGCTTCAATATTCTGATCCAAACGACCATAAGAACCAAGCATGACACTGGCTTGCCCACGATAAGGTTTCGCCGAAGTGAGCTGTTCAGGCTCACGTTCAAAAATAACGGTTGCGGCTGAACCGGTATGCGCATACTGAACGGTTTGTGGCCCTTTCACTACTGTGATTTTGTCATAGCTTTCAGGAGAAATATAAGAAGCTGGATTATCCATACGACCTGGGCATGCGCCTAAATTTTCCGTACCATCTGTGAGGATTTTAATACGTGAGCCAAACATACCGCGGAAGGTGATGTCACCATTCGCGCCGCCATTTTTGATTTGGTTAAAACCCACAATACTTTGTAGGTAGGCTGCACCATCAACCGCAGGAATTGGCTGAGTGGGTTGTTTAGGGTCGGCATGTACAATCAGACCATGGGCATGATTGCCCTGCTGAGCCGTCACCACGATAGGCGCTAAAATGTGTGCGCTGTCTGCGTCAGCGGCAAATACTACGCTTGAAAAACAAGCAAGAGAAATCGCAGCCGCAAGAGGCTGTAAAAAGAATGTAGGCTGAGCCATTTTTATTCTCACTGAATCTATAAATACAACTAGGCTAGAGTCCGTTAAGACCCGAAAAATATATGTCTAGGTTTATACAAACAGTGGGGGTGCTCGCCCTTGAGGCAGTAAGAAGAGTTGTTGCAGTGCAAACCAAACATGCGCAAAGGCTTTTTGGAATGCAATTAAACGGACTTGAATACGGTCAAGTACCGCTTTTAACTCTAAATCAGGCGGCAACACGAGATTGCCATATACCGTACAGTATTGGCATTGATGACTTGCATCATGATGATTGTGTTCGGCAGGTTGTGAACTGAGTTCATGCTGAGCCTGCATTTCATGATGATGTGTGGAATGCTTTTCAGCATGAGAACTGAGATGTTCAACTGGTTTGAGTAAAAGCGCACGCGAAATAGTTTCACAGACCGGCGCAATTTGATATTGCGTCGGTAGTAAAGGCTGTAAAAAAACAGCAATCTGTAAAAACACGGCTACACAAGACAGTAGCAACGCAGCTCTAAAAAACAATCCATTCCATCCGAATTGAGAACGCGGCCAGTATAACAAAGCCCAATTGAAATTGGGCTCACTTTAAAGATGATTTTTAAGCAAAAAACTTAACCGCGTTTTACAGCCACTTTGTCTTTTTGGCGCTGACGGGTCAATTTTTCCACTTTTTCACGTGCGCGTTGGCGCTTTAGTGGTGACAAATAGTCGACGAACAATTTGCCATTTAAGTGATCCATTTCATGTTGAATGCAAACAGCGAGAAGTTCGTCAGCTTCGATCTCAAATGCTTGACCTTCAAGGTTAATTGCTTCGATCTTTACGCGTGACGGGCGCTCAACTTTGTCGTATATTTGGGGAACTGATAGGCAGCCTTCTTCATAGGGCTGCGTTTCTTCAGTCAATGGGGTAACTTTGGGGTTAATGAATACCAAAGGTTGATCTTTATGTTCAGATAAGTCCATGACAATCAACTGAATATGGCGATCAACTTGTGTCGCGGCAAGTCCAATGCCTGGCGCTTCATACATGGTTTCAAACATATCTGCAGCCAGCTGACGAATTTCATCAGTAACTTCTTCGACGGGTTCTGCAATGGTACGAAGACGGGGATCAGGAAAACTTAAAATAGGTAATAAGGCCATACTGCGTCCTCAATTATGCCATTGATCAAAAAACCAAATGAAGGGAATGCTTGATCAAAAAAATGTGTGTAATATCGTTATTATAACGCAACTACATACATAATTTTAGGAATTATGATAATGAAAAAGGTTTTTATGGGCATGCCATCTTTTAGTGCCTTGGGGTTTAAGCAACACATGTTAGCACTTGCGGTTTGCGTAAGTGTTGGCGCAGGCGTCATTTCAACAGCTCAAGCTGCACCTACACGAAATTACAATCCACCTGCTTTAAAAGCCAATGCACCGAATGTTTATGTGGTGAAAAAAGGCGATACCCTGTGGGATATTTCTAAACGTTTCCTAAACAATCCTGTGCGCTGGCCTGAAATTTGGGCCAGCAATAGACACGTCAAAAATCCGCATTGGATTTTCCCGGGTGACCGCTTACTGATGTGTACTCATGAAGGCCGTCCAATTATTGGTAAAGACGAAGGCGATGGCTGTGAAGGGATTATTCGTCGTTATACAGGCGGCACTAAACTTCAACCTCAAGCACGCGTTGAGTCTTTAAACAATGCCATTCCTGTCATTCCACTGGAATACATTAAAAACTGGCTTGAACACAGCACTATTCTTTCAGAGGAATCTCTAGAAGGTACACCATATATCGTTGGTGCTGCCGATCAGCGTGTCATTGCAGGTAAAGGTCAAACCGTTTATGCACGTGGCCAAGGCATTGAAGTCGGTCAACGCTACGCGATTTACCGTGAAGGCGAACCGTACATTGTGACGGATGCAGAGGGCAAAAAACAAAATCTAGGTCTAGAATTGACTCAGGTTGGCTCAGCCATTGCCATTCGTGGTGAAAATGACATGTCCACTTTAGAAATCACAGATTCGTATAATTCTGAAGTACGTCGTGGTTATCGCGTACTGCCTGAATACGACGCCATGCTTCCAACCTTGTTCTACCCAACACATGCACAAGATGTGACTGGGGGTGGACAAGTGATTCGTGTTCAAGGTTCGATTGGTCTAGCTGCGAAGCATTCAGTTGTAACCATTGACCGTGGCACAGTGGATGGCGTTCAATCGGGTTATGTGTTCTCGGTTAGTCAAAAGGGTCAAGAAATTCGTGATCCGAAAACCAATGAAAAACTGACCCTTCCAACGGAGCGTATCGGCAACATCATGGTATTTAAAACCTTTGACCGTGTCAGCTATGCTTATGTGCTCGACAGCGAACTACCAATGAACTTGGGCGCGAAAATTTCTCCCTCTGTAGTGGATGAATAATCCGTTGCCTTAAGGTGTATATATGCTGAACTCTTTATCACATGAACAGATTGCAACAATCACCCTGTGGTATTTAGTTCAGCATTCTTTATCGAGCTTTCAAAAACTACAGCAGCATTTTGGCACAAGCGCAAAGGCTGTTGCTGCCTCCAATCTTCAGATCTGGCCAAATCTCGGCTTACACAAAAGCCATCTACAACGTGTCGCAGAAATCCAAACGCCTGCTGGCCAACTCAAATTACAAACTTTACTGCAGGACGTCCAAGCCAGCTGTGATTTTATTTTACTTGATACTGACAGTCATTATCCCTCGCAGCTGCTGCCCTATGCTGACCGACCACCGATTTTATTTGGTCAGGGCAATCCACAAAGTTTACTCCAACCTCAAGTTGCTATCGTCGGCAGTCGAAAACCCAGTCCGCACGGCAAACAAGTGGCTTATGACTTTGCTTATTACCTCGCCGAAAAAGGCTTTTATATTTGCAGTGGTTTAGCTGAAGGCATTGATGCTGCGGCGCATCAGGGCGGCTTAAAATATCAACGTACCATTGCAGTGATGGGCACAGGCTTAAATCTCACTTACCCTTCCCAACATCAAGCCCTGCGTACGCAAATATTAGAAAATAATGGCTGTATTATTACTGAATTTTTACCACATACACCGCCTTTACAGCATAATTTTCCACGGCGGAACCGCATCGTCAGTGCATTGAGTTTAGGGGTTGTGGTTGCAGAAGCCGCACTCAAAAGTGGCTCTCTAGGAACCGCCCAAAGAGCTGCAGAACAAGGGAAAATCATTTTTGCGATTCCCGGTCATATTTACAGCGAACACCATCAAGGTTGTCATCAACTGATCCGAGAAGGGGCGATTTTGATCGATCATCCTGAGCAAATCATTGAAGACTTGGCACTCCCCACTCAATGGCATAGCCAATCCCAGTCACAAGAAACCACCCCAAGTGCTAGTATTGAGATCCCATCTGATTTACTCGAACTTTATAATCAACTGGATTGGGTTGGACAAAATATGGATCAACTTAATTTCAAACTTAACATCGATATTGCCACACTCACTAGCCAGTTAATGGAACTGGAGATTTTAGGACTCGCACAACAACAGGCTGGCAATTATCTGCGTTGCCGTTCCAGCCAATAAGGTTCACAATAACCCTTTATGAATCAATAAAAGGTACAAATTGTAATGATTACCACCTCTGTGACTGAAGCGGCGCAATGTTTAAAACAAGGTCAAGTTTTAGCATATCCAACAGAAGCAGTATGGGGTTTAGGCTGTGATCCGTATAACGAACAGGCCTTTCTAGATATTTTACAGATTAAGCAGCGCCCGATTGAAAAAGGGGTGATTTTACTGGCTGGGCAAATTGCTCAAGTTGAACCGCTTTTAGAACATTTAGATCCTCGCATCCGTCAGCAAGTGATCGACAGCTGGAGCGATCGTAGCCCATCAGAACGCGCAACCACGTGGTTACTACCGGCAAATGAACTCATTCCGACATGGATTAAAGGCAATCATCCTAAAGTTGCTGTACGGGTAACTACGCATCCGATTTGTGTAGCGCTTTGCAATGCTTTTCAAGGCTTTATTGTCTCCACCAGTGCCAACCCCGCTGGATTATCACCTGCCCGTTCACTACAAGATGCCAACCACTACTTTGCCCAACAGGTCGATTATCTGAATGGTGACCTAGGCTTGAGCCAAGAACCGAGTCGCATACTCGATGCCGAAACTGGCGCAGTGGTTCGTGCCTAAAAGCATGCTCTTTCTCAGGATTTTTACTGAAAAATAGACAAAAAAAAGCTCAGCCATATAGGGATGGCTGAGCATAAAAAAGGATGTGTAATCACATCCAGAGGGTCTGAAAACTGATGAGCAAACACTTAATACCCGTTTTGACATTGGCCTAAGTTTGCAGTGGGCGTATTATGTAGCAAATTGCTTTTCTAAACAAATAGATTTTTTATATTAAAAACAGCGTTAAAACGCTGATTAATGGAGATAATTAAATTATAATTCAAATTATCTACCTATTTTTAATCAGCTTTTGCATACATTAAATACATAAACTATCTGAAATAGCATTAATAAATTAACTTATTAATGAATTATTCTATTAAAAAAACAACTCAAATGATCGTTTTTCAACCAATATCAATCCATCGAGTTTGCTAAAGGTGGCGTTTTTAATACTGTTTTACGCTGTGCCAGTAAAATACCACAGATAATGACCACGCCACCGACCGTATGATAAACCGTCCACGCCTCTTTCAACCAGACATAGGCAATCACTGCGGTAAAGACAGGCATCAAGTTCATGAAAATACTGGTTCGATTCGGCCCTAAATGGGTAATGGCTAACATCCACAGTAAAGGCGCAACCAAAGAAGGGAAAATACTGGCGTACATGACACTTGCCGCGTTTTGACTATTGATTGAATCGAGACCGAAATAGACAATGAAAGGTAAATGGTAAAGCAGTGCAAAAAAGATCTGCACATAGAGACTCAGCATCAAGGGAATTTGCAATTGCCACTTTTTCAAAAACACCCCATAAAAGGCATAGAAGAATACCGCAACCACCATCAGGACATCACCTAAATGCCCGCCCGATTGAACTAGGCCTGCAAGATTGCCCTGCCCAATGATATAAACCAAACCTGCAAAAGATAAAATACTCCCGATCATCGCAAAACGATTTGGAATATCTTTTAAGATCAGCAGTGAAACAAAAATGGTAAAGATCGGAATAAAGGCATTAATCAGTCCCATATTGGTTGCAGTCGTATAATGCGCTGCGGTATAGGCTAAACCCTGATACAACACCAGGCCAAATGCACTTAGCACTGCCAACTGACCTAAATGTGCTCGAATTAATACCCACTGCCGACATAAAGGTCGCACGACAAAAGGCGTTAACAGAATGAAAGCAAAGAACCACCGATAAAAACTAATACTGACTGGCGAAATGAAATCTGCTACATAACGCGTAACGACAATATTGATCGACCAAATGAGTACGGCAATGATAGGGAGACTCAAAGCCCAATACATACGTTGTGGTGTGGTACTCATTCTTTTTCCCGTTTAGCTTTTGTTTGCAAAATTTAAATGAATGGTAAAACATTTTTATGATTTATTCGAATATCATTTGGGTATCACACATAATTGATACATTTATCTTAAAATATAAAATTCATAAAAAACATAATATTAAGACAATATAAAACTATACATTTCAATAAATTGATGTATTTCAGCAGCTTCACTCTACAAAAACACCATAGAACAATGTCAACGATCTCTGCATCGTATTGATGCTGTTCTAGCGAACGTATTTTTTAATTGATTGGTCATTGCTCTTAGACTCTGGCCTACAAAAACATATTTCCCGATAGAAGGATGTCGTTATGAAAAAGTTACTTTTAACCACAGTTTGTATGGCCACACTTACTTTGGCTGCGTGCGAAAAAAAAGGAACTGAGCCAGCCGTTGAGCAAACGACGTCTGCATCTGAAGCGACCTCAACCGAAGCAACCACTATCGTTGCTAATCACAGCAATAACAATATTGCCGATATTCAAGCCGATTTGTTAGCTGTACAAACGCTATCGAATGCCAAAGCTCAAGAAGCCGCCGCGTTTCAAAAAGAAGTGAGTGCAACCTTAGAGAAAAAGGATCCCGCTCAAATTAAAAATATGGTTGAAAAAACAGAAACCTATGTGAAGCAATTTAATGATGAATTAGATGCCTTAACCTTAAAAAGTGCTGAAGTAGATGCTTTACGTGAAAAAATGCAGGACGCCAATGATCTGGGTGTCGAGCTCACCAAAGAAAGTACAAAAACAACGCCAGATAGCGCGAAAATCACCGAACTTCAAAACAAAGCCACTGAATTGCAGAAATCGATCATTGCTGACGTAACGGCTTTGGAAGCGAAAGTCAAAGCGGCTCCAGCGTCTTAATGACCCCCCTACCCTTTAAAGCAAGCCTTGGCTTGCTTTTTTGTTGCGATCAATCCGCAAATGGGCGTGACTTTGTCGAACGCTTCCAACACAATAAAATGCACATCGTATAAGGACACGCAAATGAGCACTTCGATTTATAATATTCCAGTCAAATCCATTCAGGGCGAAGACATCAACTTAAACCAATACCAAGGTAAAGTTCTCTTGGTGGTGAATGTGGCATCTAAATGTGGCCTCACACCGCAGTACGAAGGTTTAGAAAAACTCTATCAATACAAAAAATCACAGGGTTTAGAGATTCTAGGTTTTCCTGCCAACAATTTCTTGGCACAAGAACCGGGTTCAGACGCTGAAATTCAAGAATTCTGCTCTTTAAACTATCAAGTGGATTTCCCGCTTTTTTCAAAAATCTCGGTTGCTGGGGATGATAAGCATCCGTTATATGAAACGCTCACCCAAGCGGTGCCTGAACGCATTGGTGAAGGCCCTTGGTGGAAAGACTTGGTGGACTATGGTTTAACACCGAACGAACCACCTGAAGTGCTGTGGAACTTTGAGAAATTCTTAATCAATAAAAATGGCGAAGTGGTTGCGCGTTTTGCACCAGACATTACGGCCAATGATCCGCGTATTGTCGATGCTATCAATGCTGAATTGGCCAAATAAGCCGGAAGCTGTTTATAAGCAGTCAGATTTAACGGCTGCTTATATTTTATTTTTTAAATGAATAATGGCACTCGAATCGGTTCGATCTTCATGATTCCTTCTTTATTTTGATGATTTTACAACACTTCATTCACGATCAATCAAATACTTCACTCTATGATGCATCTATCCGCTCAAGACAACCAAAAGTGAAGCTCATGAATACATTTATAAAAGCAGCTATTTTATCTATCTCAACCGCATTGATTGCCCTTCCTGCACTAGCAGCACCACAAGAACAACATCAGCAACATCAAGCAGCTCAGTCACATGGACATGCGCAAAAGCAGACATCAAATGGACATCAACAGCCAACCCAAGCCACTGTAAAGAAAGCCAACCGTCCATCTCAAGACTGGAAAGCAGGTCAAAAACTCCCAAGCCCTTACCATAGCAATGCCTATAAAGTAGATCACCAAAAATACAAAAAACTCAGCAAACCCGGTAAAAACCAACAGTGGATTAAAGTGAATGGCGACTATGTACTGACAGACATTCGCAATCATTCCATTATTAAAATCATTGCTGGTTAAACTGCTGTAAATGAAGAGTGCTCAGGCACTCTTTTTTTTGTTTTAAAAAGTTTTGTTATGACTTTGAAACCCAGCATTTTATCTACACATTTTGCCCTTATATTAAAAAACACATAGCCCAATATTGATTTGATGATGAAAAAGCTTTTACAAAACTTAGTTCTTCCTTTTGCACTGTTTAGTTCAGGCATCCTACTCATTGGCTGTGAGCAAGCAACAGAGCCGAATCAGCAAGACATCCAGACTGAGTCATCTGAGCAAAACCAATCTGCGAGTACACAAAACCCTGACAAAGCTGAACTGAAAAGTGGCAACATGCTCTATATCGTGCGTGATGTGGCAGATATGCAATTAAAAGCAGGTGAATACGTCACTCAGCTGCAAGAAACCCAAAGTGACTTGCAGGCCGCAATTGAACAGCACGATCAGCAACAGTTGCAACACGCCGCAACAGCTTTGCAGCAACAGCTCACAGGTTTCAATAATGCCTTGAATGGCCTGAATCTTAAAACCCAAGAAATCAATGATATCCGTGAAAAACTACTGTCTGCAAACCAACAAGTGTTAGCTTCGCCTTTTTTAAATGGACAAGTGGATTTCAGCCAAGTCGACTTTAAAAAGATGCAACTGCAAATGGGCACAATCCAATCTGAAATGTTGAAACTGGCTTCAATGATGATTCCTCAGCAAGCTGAGAATGATAGTTCAAACACAAACCAATCTTAAAATATGTAAATAGTGGTGCTTTCAGCAATAGAGTAGGAGAAAATGACTGCAACCATTTTCTCCTAATTTGATTGAGACACGATTTCACACGTGCAGCTGATTATTTTTATGGGCATCCAAGCTTCGGGAAAATCGAGCTATTATCTGCTGAATTTGGCACATAGTCATTTGCGCATCAACCTCGATATGCTGAAAACACGGCATCGTGAAAAAATCATTTTTGAAGCAGGACTGGCCTCAAAAACCAAAATGGTAATTGATAATACCAACCCTACGCCAGCCGATCGTGCGCGTTATATTGCCAGTGCTCAGGCCGCAGGCTTTGAAATTGTTGGCTACCTCTTTGAGACTGAGCTTAAAGGTACACTGGAACGCAACCACTTACGTGAAGGCAAAGCCTGCATTCCTGAAGTCGGAATCAGAGCCACCGCTCAAAAATTTGAACCTCCACACTACGCTGAAGGCTTTGATGCATTGTATAAAGTTCGTATTCTCGGGCAAGGTGAATTTTCAATTTTACCCATACAGATTTGAAGCTTTAATGAAAAAACATTAACTATTTCTCATTTTTAGGCTACCATGTACAAATAAGAAACACAGAAAAACATTTTTATAATGAAAAAAGTCATTCTTGTGATCGCCTGTTTAGCAATCATCGTCTTTGGCGGGATGCACTTTTTAATGCCTGAAAAAACCACGCCACACTTAACACAGTTTTTTTCTAAAGAGCATAAAGAAGTTCAACGTATTCAGGACTGGCTCAAATACAAACAACAGCAGCAGTTACTTTTGGTCGATGTTACAAGCCCTGTCAGCCCCAAACAACAAGGCGCTTATGCTGAATACATCAAACAAAAAATTGAGCTCAACCAGCAAAATATTCAGCGCCTGCAACTCAGCCGCTATCAAAGCAAAGCGTTTAAAGAGCTACAACAGCTCGAAATTCATGCGCTAGAGCAATGGAATACCTTATTCCAAACGCATATTGTAGATGCCTTCATTGAACAGCAACATTTCACTGAAATTCCAGTTGAAGAATACCAACAATTTGATGCTGAAGCGCGCTATGCCTTACAAAAGCAAGAAATTTTGGTTCTCGAACACTTACAACAATTGCTGCAACAAAACAGCCCTTATCTGTCTGACATCGATCATAGCCTACTCAGCGATTGGCTTTATTACCAACTGATGCAACATGAAATCCATCCGGTTATCTCTGAATGGTTGGAAGTCGAAACAGATATACCTCGACGAAGCCGTCAAGATGCAATGCAAGACTTAAGACTATATAAGCGGTTTAACCCGAATACTGATGAATATAAGTACATCATGTCACTCGAAACACAGCTTTGGCATGCCGAACACCCATCTTCAAATTTGCTTGCACAGCCGTCCAATACCATGTCCAATTCGGATATCGAAATCGATCCAGAGATTGTGATTCCTGAAGATGAACCTCAAGTTGAGCAAATCAAAAAGTTGATTGAGACTCAACACAATAGCGTTAGCCGCATGATGTTCAGCCAATTGCGTCAAAGCTTTTTGAAATAAATTTAAAACAATCCTTTGAGCTCACACCTCATCAAAACGAAGACTGTTCCTGAGTTTTGCTCTGCGCTAACCAATCTTTAAAGGCCTTTTGCATAGCGTGACGCTCATATGGCTTGGCTAAACGTGATTCCATCATTGAGAAATCACCTTTATAAGCTGCTTCAATCATGGCTTTGGTCAGCTCCTGAATGCTCGCGCGACCCCGATGTTCATATTGCAATATTTCTTCTGAAGTCAGTACCAAGTCCCAACACGACACCACTGAGCTCATGTCGACTGCAATACTCAGATAATAATGCTCAAAATCTTGGTAAAGTTCCCAAAAGTGGGATTCATGCGCAATCAGGTTCATCTTCATCTTCGCTTACAGAGAAGCTTTCAAAATATAACTTCTGTTGAATAAAAGATATGCAACTTTAGATAGTCGTGCCCCTGCTAAACGAAATATATCAAGCATAGGAGCGCTGGTTCAGCTGAGTTTCAAAAATTGAGTATTCAAAGTATTCTACAAGCCAGCGTACAGTTAAAGGACGAAGCACTATCATGCAAAACAAAGATTGCATGTATGCAGCAGACCAATCCAGTCCATTTGAACAATGACAGCTAAGAAACCAACAAACTCATCATGAAATAAACAATTGACGCATTTTTATCAACAGACATAAAAAAAGCCACCTTTCGGTGGCTTTTTTTAATCTCAAACCGTCTCTTATTGAGCGCGGTTTTTGATTTTGCGGATGGTTTCCAACTGAGCAGCAGTTTCTGCAAGAGCAGCCAAAGCAGCAGCAGAGTCCAAGTCGCTCTTTTGATTTGCAAGCAATTGTTCAGCGTGTTTACGCGCTTCAAGAATTGCTGCTTCATCTAAGTTTTCTGCACGGACTGCAGTATCTGCAAGAACCGTAACAACATGCGGTTGAACTTCTAAAACACCACCAGATACATAGATTAACTCTTCTGTACCGTTTTCAAGCAGAACACGGATTGTACCCGGCTTGAGTAAAGTTACTAGTGGCGCGTGACCAGGCATAATACCCAATTCACCACCAGCACCTTTAGCAATTAGCATCGTTACAGTGCCAGAGTACAAAGACTCTTGGACACTTACAACATCACACTGCATAGTCGACATGAGAATCTCCTAAATTAGGTAACTAATTAAAGTTTCTCAGCTTTAGCAATTACTTCGTCAATACCACCAACCATATAGAACGCTTGTTCTGGAATGTGGTCATATTCACCAGCTAAAAGACCTTTAAAGCCACGAATCGTTTCTTTAAGCGGTACAAGTTTACCAGGAGCACCAGTAAACACTTCAGCTACGTGGAACGGTTGAGAGAAGAAACGTTGGATTTTACGCGCACGGTAAACAGTCAACTTATCTTCTTCTGCAAGTTCGTCCATACCAAGAATCGCGATGATGTCTTTCAATTCTTTATAACGTTGAAGAACGTTTTGAACTGAACGAGCAATCTCGTAATGCTCAGCACCCACTACTAGTGGATCTAACTGACGTGAAGTTGAGTCAAGTGGATCGATCGCTGGGTAAATACCAGAAGATGCGATGTCACGGCTCAATACTACAGTTGCATCTAAGTGAGCAAACGTAGTTGCAGGCGATGGATCTGTTAAGTCATCGGCAGGTACGTATACCGCTTGGATTGACGTAATCGAACCAGACTTAGTCGATGTAATACGTTCTTGAAGAACACCCATCTCTTCTGCAAGTGTCGGTTGGTAACCTACTGCAGATGGCATACGACCTAGAAGTGCTGATACTTCAGTACCTGCTAGTGTATAACGGTAGATGTTGTCTACGAACAATAATACGTCACGGCCTTTGCCATTTTCGTCTTTCTCGTCACGGAAGTACTCAGCCATCGTCAAACCAGTCAACGCTACACGTAAACGGTTACCCGGTGGCTCGTTCATCTGACCGTAGACCATTGCTACTTTGTCTAGAACGTTTGAGTCTTTCATCTCGTGATAGAAGTCATTACCTTCACGAGTACGCTCACCAACACCAGCGAACACAGATAAACCTGAGTGCGCTTTCGCGATGTTGTTGATCAACTCCATCATGTTTACAGTTTTACCAACACCGGCACCACCGAACAGACCAACTTTACCACCTTTAGCGAACGGGCATAGTAAGTCGATGACTTTAATACCAGTTTCTAAAAGGTCAGTAGAAGCTGCTTGTTCAGCATAAGAAGGTGCTTGACGGTGAATCGGCAAACGCGCTTCAGTCGCAACTGGACCAGCTTCGTCGATTGGGCGACCAAGAACGTCCATGATACGACCCAAAGTCGCTGTACCCACTGGTACAGAGATTGGAGCGTTAGTATTCGTTACGTTCAAACCACGCTTAAGGCCTTCAGTAGAACCCATTGCAATAGTACGAACTACGCCATCACCAAGTTGTTGCTGAACTTCTAATGTAGTTTCAGTGCCATCAACGTGGAGAGCGTCATAGATCTTAGGAACGCTGTTACGTTCAAACTCGACGTCGATAACCGCGCCGATGATCTGAATGATACGACCGCTACTCATTGCTGTCTCCTCAATTCAAAATAATGTTAAACGGCAGCGGCACCACCAACGATCTCAGAAATTTCCTGAGTAATCGCGGCTTGACGCAGCTTGTTATAAATAAGTTGTAGGCTCTTGATCAAATCACCTGCGTTGTCCGTTGCAGCTTTCATTGCAACCATACGAGCTGACTGCTCACACGCGATGTTTTCGATCACGCCTTGATATACCACAGACTCGATATAACGAACCAATAAGCCATTTAAAAGCTCTTCAGCTTCAGGCTCATAGATATAATCCCAACCGTATTGACGGTTAAGGGTCTTGTTTTCTTCAGCAGTTGCTAAAGGAACAAGTTGTTCGATTTTTTGATTTTGAGTCATGGCATTGACAAAGCCGTTTGACACAAGATAAATACGATCTAACTCGCCTTTATCAAATGCGTCTAACATCACCTGTACAGAACCAGATAACTGTTCAAGGCTTGGTGTATCACCGACATTTGTCGTAGCACCCAGCACTTTACCGCCGTAGTTTTTAAAAAACGAAACCGCTTTTTGACCAATTAAAGCAAATTGAACTTCAATTGACTGCTCTTGTTGCTGTTGTACGTGTTTAACCACTTTTTTGAACAAGTTAATGTTCAAACCACCAGCAAGGCCACGATCTGAAGACACAATGATATAGCCAACGCGCTTAACCGGGCGTTCAACCATATAACGGTGTTTGTATTCAGGATTCGCTTGAACCAAGTGAGCAATTACACGGTGCATATTTTCGGCATACGGACGGCCTTGAGCCATGCGCTCTTGCGCACGACGCATCTTAGAAGCTGCTACCATCTGCATCGCGCGAGTAATTTTCTGCGTGCTTTTGATACTAGCTACTTTGGCGCGAATTTCTTTTAAATTTGCCATACGCTTAACCTAGTATTCGAAGGCCCTTTCGAGCCCTCGAAGGTTGATCCGTGAACCAAACCAAAACTAAATCCAACTGAAGTTGAAATTAGTAAGTTTGAGTCGCTTTAAAGCTTTCAATACCTGCTTTGATTGCAGCTTCGATGTCTTTGTTGTAATCACCAGTTTCATCGATGTTTTGCATTAACGCAGCATTTTCTGAACGGAAGTAAGAGATTAACGCAGCATCAAAGTCTACGATTTTCTTCACTTCAACGTCAGCCATATAGCCTTCGTTAGATGCATAAATTGAAACAGCTTGGTCAGCAATTGAATATGGAGCATATTGTTTTTGCTTCATTAATTCAGTTACACGTTGACCATGTTCAAGTTGCTTACGAGTTGCTTCATCAAGGTCAGAAGCGAACTGAGCAAACGCTGCCAATTCACGGTATTGCGCCAAAGCAGTACGGATACCACCAGACAATTTTTTGATGATCTTAGTCTGCGCTGAACCACCAACACGAGATACAGAGATACCCGCGTTCACAGCAGGACGAATACCTGCGTTGAATAATGATGTTTCAAGGAAGATCTGACCGTCAGTGATCGAAATTACGTTCGTTGGTACGAATGCAGATACGTCACCCGCTTGAGTTTCAATGATTGGCAATGCAGTTAATGAACCAGTTTGGCCTTTAACTTCACCATTCGTGAATTTCTCAACGTAGTCAGCAGAAACGCGCGAAGCACGCTCAAGAAGACGAGAGTGAAGATAGAATACGTCACCTGGATACGCTTCACGACCTGGTGGACGACGTAATAACAATGAAATTTGACGGTAAGCAACAGCTTGCTTAGACAAATCATCATAAATGATTAGTGCATCTTCACCGCGGTCACGGAAGTATTCACCCATTGTACAGCCAGAGTATGGAGCCAAGTACAACATTGCTGCTGGATCGGCTGCAGCTGCTGCTACAACAGTGGTATACGCCATAGCGCCAGTTTCTTCTAGCTTGCGCACAACGTTAGCAATAGTCGATTGTTTTTGACCAATAGCTACGTATACACATTTAATGCCAGAGTTTTTCTGAGCGATGATCGCATCGATCGCCATCGCTGTTTTACCAGTTTGACGGTCACCAATGATCAACTCACGCTGACCACGGCCTACAGGGATCATTGTATCTACTGATTTATAACCAGTTTGTACAGGTTGATCTACTGATTGACGCCAAATTACGCCTGGTGCTACTTTTTCAACAGCATCAGTTAATTTTGCATCAATTGGGCCTTTACCATCAATTGGGTTACCCAAAGCATCTACTACACGGCCTAAAAGTTCTGGACCAACCGGAACTTCTAATACACGACCTGTGCAACGCGCTTTTTGACCTTCTTGAAGGCTTAAGTAGTTACCTAAAACAACGACGCCCACTGAATCCTGTTCTAGGTTCAGTGCCATACCGTATAAGCCGCCGTCGAATTCGATCATTTCACCGTACATTGCATCAGCAAGGCCGTGAATACGCACAATACCGTCGGAAACCATAACAATGGTCCCTTCGTTTTTAGCGGTCGCGCTGGTGTCCAGATCGCCGATACGCTGTTTAATGAGCGCACTGATCTCGGATGGATTCAGTTGTTGCATTGCGCTATACCTCAATCTTTTTAAAGTTCAGTCTTCATATGCAATTAAGCAAGAAGACGAGTCCGCATTTTTTCTAGCTTGTTAAGCGCAGAATCATCTATCACTTGGTCGCCTGCACGAATAACAACACCAGCAATAAGCTCTGGTTTAACTTCTACAGAAACATTTACCGCAGCTTCGAATTTTTTCTCTAAAGCATGTGCAAGTAATTGTTCTTGTACAGAAGTCAATGGGAATGCAGATTCAATCACTACATCCACAGTATTGTTATTCTGTGATTTGAGCTGCTCGTATTCAGCAGAAATTTCAGGAAGAAGCGCCAAACGGTTGTTTTCAGCAAGCAATGTCAAAAAGTTTGACACTGCTGCAGTTTGGTCTTCGCCTAATACTTTTGCAAAAAGACTTACCTGCTCAGCAGGAGTAAGCTCAGGGCGAGTTAAGAAAGCTGAAAATGCTTCGTCTTGCACCGCAGCACTGAGCAAGTTCAATGCAGATGACCAAGAGTCAGTTGCATTTTGCTCAGAAGCGTAAGCAAATGCTGCTTTAGCGTACGGGCGTGCCAACGTCAAGAGTTCAGCCATAATCCGCCTCTCTTAAAGTTTAGCAGCCAGCTGAGTCAGCATGGCATTGTGAGCTTCAGCATCAACTTTTTGGCTAAGAATTTTCTCAGCGCCTGTTACTGCAAGATCAGCAACTTGTTGACGTAATTCTTCACGAGCAGAATTGATTTCTGTATCAACAGCTTCTTTTGCTTGTTGACGAATACGCTCACCTTCAGCTGACGCTTGAGTACGAGCTTCTTCTACCAATTGTGCACCGCGACGGTTCGCTTGTTCGATCAATTGAGCCGCTTGCGCTTTCGCTGCATCTAATTCAGCTTTAACTTGAGCTTGCGCATCCGCAAGATCAGCTTTTGCTTTTTCAGCAGCGTTTAAGCCATCAGCGATTTTACGCTGACGCTCACTAATCGCATTGATTAGTGGTGGCCATACAAATTTCATGCAGAATGCGACAAACATCGCAAATGCAATCGCTTGGCCAATCAATGTGAGGTTGATATTCATTGCTATTCCTCAATAGTTTAATTTAGGAATTAAGCTGATTAACCTACAAATGGATTAGCAAAGATGAAGAACAAGCCAATACCAACACCGATCATAGGCACAGCATCAAGAAGACCCGCGATTAAGAACATACGAGTTTGAAGTTGTGGAGCCAATTCTGGTTGACGTGCAACAGCTTCAAGGAAGCGACCGCCTAAAAGACCAAAACCAATCGCAGTACCTAAAGCACCAAAAGCGATCAAGATAGCAGATGCAATTGCAACTAGACCTAAAGTGAGTTCCATGATAATTCCTCAGAGGTTAGGTTTATACCAAATTAAATTAAAAAATTGTGCGCCCAACCATCCAGTGATAGTTGGGCATTACCATTAATGCTTTTCGCTTGCCATGCTCAAGTATACGATAGTCAGCATCATAAAGATGAATGCTTGTAGCGTGATAACAAGAATGTGGAAGATCGCCCAAGGCACAGACAACGCCCATTGGATCCAGAACGGTAATAATGCGATAAGGATGAAGATTAACTCACCTGCATACATGTTACCGAAAAGTCGCAGAGCCAATGAAACTGGACGTGCAAGAAATGTTACTAATTCAAGAATTAAGTTCACTGGAATCAATAACGCTTTTGCAACTGGGTTACTTGGGTTAAATGGGTTAAGTGCTAATTCGCCAACGAAACCACCAATCCCCTTTTCGCGGATACTGTAGAACAAGATCAGTACAAATACAGACAAAGACATACCTAGGGTAATGTTTGGATCTGTAGAAGGTACAACCTTGAAGTAAACGTGATGAGGATCCATACCAAATACACTTGCACCAATCAGTTGAGCTGTATACGGAATAAAGTCAACTGGGATTAAGTCCATTGCGTTCATGAGGAAAATCCACACGAAAATGGTCAATGCAAGTGGCGCAATTAAGCGTGATTTGCCATGGAAAGTGTCGCGAACACTTGAGTCCACAAACTCAATGATCATTTCAATTGCAGACTGGAACTTGGTTGGAACACCAGAGTTTGCAGCTTTCGCTACACACCAGAACAACAAACAGAAAATCACACCAAGAGTGATAGACCAACCCATTGAATCCAAGTGAATAGCAGTGAACCCCATCTGTTGAGCTTCTTCAGCAGTCTCAGCCAACTTCCATGAACCGTCTGGCATTTTGCCATAAGTCATATTCGTCAAGTGATGCTTGATATACTCGGTCGAAGTAAGGGCATGTTCTTCAGCAGCCATAAATCACACCTGGTCAATGTCAAATACAAATAGAGAGAACGAACATCGCGTGCTGCTTGATATCTCGTCCATCTCCTAAAAAACTTTTCAATTTTTTGTAGTGCTTATTAAACTCGTTTTTGTTGACGCGACACCCAAAATGGAGCAACCCACGTCATGGTTTGAACGAGCATAAAACCACAAAACAACGCCACCGCTGACAACGGTTTGACATTGCTTAAAATTAAAATGAAACCAACAATCACTATTGCAAACTTACCCATCATGCCTTTATACATGTTCGCAAGAACTTGTTTAGAAGCGCGAGCTCCTGCTGCTCGAAACGACTGCCATGAAAAATAGCAAGTCGCAAGCCAACACACGAGCGCACCTAATGCTGCACTCAGGGCTGCGGTTGAGTCTTTCACGACCCAGCCGATCAAGGCTGAAACAGGAATCATACATGCTTGTAAGAGGACTAAAGCTTTCGCTAATCGTCGGTCAATCAAGCGACTAGTTCGGCTCATTATTTATTCACTCACAACAATCATGCTTGACAAGTTTAGCTGATGATTATTTTTAATCGCAGGCATTATAGAGTTACACCCCTGAACATGCAATCTTTTCCCGACCTAAGTCGAGTTTTTTTCTATGTTTAAATTGCTTTTAAACTAATCAATTATTGTTTAATTTTTGCGTTACTTTCGCGCATTTAGCACACATTTATGCACATGATCGGCCAATTGCTTCCATGCGCTGACAAAATCCCCTGCCCCAGTCATGCTTTCATCAACCGCTTGGAAAACCAATGGGTTCAACTTTTGATATTGTGCTTGACTGGCATGCACTTCGGCCAAAAGGCACATCTTTGAATAAGGGCGGCTGTCATTTAAGTATTTGATTTGCGCAACCGTAGGGGCAATATGTGGGTCATCTGTCAAGGCGCCTGCAAAGCGTAAGTTTAAAGGTCGCTCAATGTATTGATAGGCATCATGAAAAGACCAATACGGGCGAGCTTGGGTACTTTGACTATATATAGCTGAGGCTTGCAACATTTTCTGAGCAAAGATTTTGGCATTGTTCCAGTAGCGCTCCTTATACTCAGGCATCTGCTGTGAACGCAGGCCTGCAATAAAGAAACCGATACGTACCGCATTGTTTGGGTCAAGCCAAACATGGGTATCAATGGTATTTTTTAAGGCATCACCACGGGTATTTCGTAGTGGTAAGGCATTGATAATGCCTGAATCTAAAATAGAAACTGCTTTATCATTGGGGGTCAGGAGTTTATCCAGCGGTGCTTCATGTGCTCGTCCCAACCAAATAACCAAGCCTGCATCCTGAATGATTTTACGATGCATTGGGGTCAAACTCACATCATGTCCAGATTGATCGGCCAACAATAAGGTTGGTTTTTCAATGCCTTTCGTCACTTCCTGTGCAATCAAGTAAATCGGCTGTGTAGAGACAACCAAGTCTTGCGTCCAAGCAACACTACTAAACAGCGCAAACGCAAAAAAAGCCAAGAAACGGGACATGGGGAGCAATCACTAGAAATACAATTAGTGTTATAATATAACAAATCGACAAAAATACCTATGCCTAATCGAAACTCTCTGCGCTTCATGTTAAGATTTAATGTCGTTTTTCTTTTATAAATTTTGCACTTGAGGTTTGTTATGAGCGCTTGTTCTCACGAACACCACCATGCTTTACATGATGTGCATGGTCATCACAACGTTGAGACGCGTTTGGCTGAAGCAGAAGTCTTGTGCGCAACAACTGGTGCGCGCCTAACCCCCTTAAGAAAAGAAGTCTTGGCATTGATCCTGAATGCGACAGGCCCGATGGGTGCGTATGACTTATTGGCTAAAATTAAAAGCAATGCCGATCGCCCTGCTGCCCCACCGACGGTGTACCGCACCTTAGACTTTTTATTAGAAAAAGGTCTCATTCACCGACTCACCTCGATTAATGCCTATATTCCGTGTTGCCATCCCCGTGAAGGCCATCAAGCCGCCTTTCTCATTTGCACTGATTGCAAATCAGTGACAGAGGCCTCTGCTCAAGGATTATTACAACAACTCGATGCACTTTCCGCAGCCGATGGTTTTACGGCACAACATAGCATTATCGAAATTTCAGGAATTTGTCAGCAGTGTCGCCACAAATAAGCCTCGATCCTGTTCTGGTCGAACTCTCCCAAATTAGTGTTCGTATCGATGAACGCGACATTTTAAAGCATGTCGATTTTGTCTTACATGAACGGGAAATTGTGACCCTGATTGGCCCAAATGGTGCTGGAAAATCCACGCTCATTAAAGTGCTATTGGGTATTGTGCACCCTAATACTGGCGACATTAAAACAACAAAGCCACTCAAGTTTTCTTATGTACCACAAAAGTTTAATCCCTCACATAGCCTACCGCTTAGGGTGAAAGACCTCTTGGCTTTGGAAAAATGTGATCCTGTAATCAAGCAAGAAATTATCTACGATACTGGGATCAGCAAACTTGAAAATTCTAAAGTACAGCAGCTTTCAGGTGGGGAACGACAACGCGTTTTACTGGCTCGTGCACTGTTACGTCAACCCGATATTTTGGTTCTCGATGAACCGATGCAGGGCTTAGACATTCAGTCTGAGGCTGAGCTGTACTACTATGTGCGCAGTTTACCCGCCAAATATGGTTGTGCTGTGCTCATGGTTTCACATGATTTGCAGTGGGTCATGCAAGGAACTCATCGTGTGGTGTGTTTGAATAAACACATTTGTTGTAGCGGCCTGCCTGAAAGCGTGCAACAACACCCTGAGTATCAAGCCATTTTTGGTACCAACCGCGTGTTCTATCAACATCATCATGATCACTGTGCACATGGTGATAGTGCAACGCCTTGTCAGCATGACGCTCGTCCACACATTCACCCTGAACCGGAAGCTTAAGTCATGATGGAATGGTTACAACTGCTGTTGCCTGCATGGATTATGGGCACACTTCTGGTCTTTTTAACTGCGCCACTAGGCTGTTTGATGCTATGGCGCCGCATGTCTTTCTTTGCCGACACCATGGCACATGGCACGTTACTGGGTGTCGCGATTGCAGGAGCAATGGCGTTGCCCCTGTGGATGGGTGTGGCTTTTATTGCGGGGCTGTTGGTGGCGATCCTTTGGGTTTTGCATGATCCACGTTTACCGAATGATGCATTACTCGCACTCTGTTCTGCGACCTTGCTCTGCTCGGGTCTGATGTTTATTCAACATATTCCAAGCTTAAGACCTGAGCTACTCAGCTATTTATTTGGTGATTTGCTCACGATCACATGGGCAGACCTGCCCGTTTTTGCCACTGTTATTGTTGTTGCATTGGCAGTGCTTTATAAAAGTTGGCAAGCTCAAATTCAAATCGCGATCGATCCTGATATGGCCATCAGTGAAGGTGTCAGTGCGAAATGGCAACGTTTGATTTTTATGTTGCTACTGGCTTTATTTACCATTTTGGCGCTTCGTGCAGTGGGTTCTTTACTGATGGGTGCCTTGCTTGTCATTCCAGCACTCACCGCTCGACTGCTTGCCCACTCTCCAAAACAAATGGTGATTTGGGCCTTTGTGATTGCGCAAATTGGGGTGACGGTTGGCTTATGGTCCAGTGCAGGGCTGAATACCTCTACAGGGCTCAGCATTGTTTTAACCATGTCGATTTTGTTTGCGTTGATTTTTATCGCGCAGAAGTTTAAAAAACTGACATAACTAAATGGGCCATAAACGTTATTTTATCAGCGCATGTCTACTCGGACAAAAAGTCCGTTATGACGGCAAAGACTGCTTAGTCTCTCAGTTAGTTGAAACCTTGCTCGATAAAAATTATGTCAGCTTATGCCCTGAAGTCAGTGCAGGACTTCCAACCCCGCGTCCCGCAGCAGAAATTCACCACGGGTCAGGTGCTGATGTTTTATTAGGCCACGCACAGGTTTTTTCCTCAGATGGTCATCAGATTAGCGAGGTCTTTATTCAAGGTGCTTACAAAGCTTTAGCATTAGCGCAAGCCAATCACGTTACCCATGCTGTGCTCAAAGCCAATAGCCCATCTTGTGGCAGTGATGGCATCTATGATGGCTCATTTACTGGGCAAAAAATTGTAGGGGAAGGAATCACTGCCGCCCTATTTCGTCAGCACGGTATACATGTGGTTACCGAACAACAGTTTTTAGTAGAATTGACGCAGACTAAACTTACTGATGAACCAAACTAAGCAGTCCCGCCGCACAACTGAACAATACTGCGAAAGTACGATTGAGATATTTTTGCTGTCGCGGTGATGTTAAGAGTTTTAAAACTTTCGCTGCCAATCCCGTATATCCTGCCATCACAATCAAATCAATCGTAACCATCGTGACGGCCATCATCGCATACTGACTCCACTGCGGTTTAGACAAATCCAAAAATTGCGGTAAAACTGCCAATAAAAAGACGATTGCTTTGGGATTGCTCATATTGACCAAAAAGCCATACATCACCAATTTGGAGCGAGACTTAGTCGATTGTTCTTGTTGAATTTCAATCGATTGGATGGGTGCCATCCATTGTAAATAAGCCAAATACAATAAATAAGCCACACCAAACCACTTCACGACCCAAAATGCCCAAGGCGTTGTGGCAAAAAGCACCCCTACCCCAGCGGCTACAATACCGATTTGCACCAACAAGGCGAGTTGTAAACCCAGCGCATTCCAATAGCCATGCCGAAAACCGTAGTTAAGGCCACTCGACATTGACGCAATGGCCCCTGCCCCTGGAGAAATACTAATGATCCAACATGCGAGTACAAAGCCAAGCCAAATTTGAAATGACATAGTGGTATTGAGAAAAAAATGACCTTTAGATTATATGATCTTTCATGCTTTTAGGGTTTATTATTCATCAATGAATTTATCACTTAAGGCTATGAAGCTGAAACTGCATAAGGCACAATAAGTACAGCCAATAGAAATAACAATTTTTTTAGGAGCCATGAATGACCGCCCAATCTGTAATTCTACCATTACCTTCAGATCATGCCCGTTTTATTGTTTTACGTTTAAAAGATTTAAGTATTGAAGAACTTAAAGAAAAATTAGAAGATTTATTTTCCACCCGTGATCGTCTTATTACCCAGCATCCACATGCGCAAATTAAAACGGCTGTTGCTTTTGGCCCTGAACTTTGGGCACAACTTCATCCTACAGCGCCTGCAGGGTTTAAACAGTTAGAGCCCATTTATGGCTCTTTCAATATGCCTGTTTCACCTGCGGATGTTTTAATTCATATTGCAGCTCAGCGTACCGATATTTGTTTTACCCTTAGTCAATCGTTCTTCGAAGGCATCCAAGATAAAGTTGATGTTTTAGATGAACGGGTCTGTTTCCGCAATTTTGATGGTCGAGATTTGACTGGTTTTATTGATGGTACTGAAAACCCGCAGTTCCCCGATGATCGTGCTGCAACGACCTTATTAAGTGAAGATGCAGGAGTATTCGCAGATGGTTCTTTTATCTTTGCACAGCGCTATTGCCATGATTTGGAAAAGTGGAAAAAATTAAAAGTTGATGCTCAAGAGCAAGTCTTTGGACGGACAAAACTTGAAAGTATTGAACTAGATGATGACGTTAAACCTGAAAATTCTCACGTTGCACGTGTCGTGGTTGAAGATGATGAAGGCGAGGAAATGGAAATCCTACGTCACTCTCTTCCATATGGCGATGGTAAAGGTGAGCAAGGTTTATTTTTTATTGCCTATACGAAAGATTTAAGCATTATTGATGCGATGTTACTGCGAATGTTTGGCACCAGTGGTGATGGAATTCATGACCGTATGCTTCATTTTGTGACTCCTGTGGACGGTGCTTATTATTTTGCGCCGAGTGAGGAGCTGTTGGAAGAAGTGTTGGAAGGGTGATTTTTAAATGCTTAACTATAGTAAGGGCCTACTGTAGTTAAGCTAATCTTTTACAATTCGGCTTTCCATACGCTATTTTTCATCAGCTTCCCATCTTTAATATGTAATACAATATTATATTGAGCAGCTCCACCACTACTTAATGAGTTGATTATGTATAAATCATTGTTTTTCTGATAAATCTGAAAATCAGCAAGTTCATTCTTACTACTGAGCCCATCTTTTGGAAAAAAATAGTTTTCCAATTGATCTAAATTAATAATAATTTTTTGTTCTTGGGTCTTAACTACAATTCTGTTCAACTGAAGAAAATTTGCAGTAGGGAGGTCACCATCCGTACCATAAAAAGCCTTCCCTTTATACAAACTGTATAACTCGCTCCCCTTTAGACTTTTGGAATAATTTTTTGAATTCAAATCCGCATCCTTCGCTGAGATCTCAACTGTATATAAAGAATTCCTATATAAAGTAGTTTTAACATCATATTTTTTTAATTTGATTTTGTTATAACCATCAAATCTATTAATTCTATTATTATAAATATAACCATTCACACCAGACGATGAGTTAATAAAACAAAAATTATTCACAATATCATCTACACATGAAACTATTTCTCCATTCTTCTGTTTAGATATAACCTTAGAGCTCAAATCTGCTAATTCACGAACATTAACATAGCCATCTTTATCTTGAATTAATCCAAAATCAGCATAAATACAACTACTAATCGTCATTAAAAAAGGGAAAAAGATATAATTCATTTTATTTTTGCTCATTTAGGGTAAGTTCCTTTTTTATCGCGGATGTATTTAATTTTTATATTAGGATATTGACGCTGAAAGTTTATGATTTTTTCTGCCAAAATTTCAACATCCTTATTCTGCGCACGAGTACAACCCATTGTAACGCGCCAGCCCTGCTTTTCAGCGTAAGGATCTTTTAAGCCAGAGCCTCCTCCATGAACCCAACGAGCCCTTGTATCAGTACTACGAATTTTAGTAGTTCCATATGCTGCCCCCAACTGACTTGTCCTAGTGCCACCAGAAATAATTGTATAAAATCCAGTAAACGCCCCATCAGCATTACTTTTAGCTTTACTAGACACTCGACTTCCTGATTTGAAACTAAAAATCTTGTTACCTAAATGATCATAAAAAACAGTATATCCACCTTTGGGCTCTTCAAACGGGCCATAATCCATATCTTGAAATGTATAAATAACAGCCATCCCATCAGATATTTTCACTTTCACGTCCTTTGTATTCCCATTCAATTGCGTTTTATTTTTATCAATTTTTGGAGGCTCTTTTACCTTTTGATTATTAACCGCTTCTTTTGCTACTGGAGTACTCAACTCAATCATATTATTAAATTGTTGAGCACTGTTACTAATACTACCCGTCGGCTTCGCTGTGTGATTCTTCGAAAACTCAAGAATATCTAAATTTAAATTACCTAAACCAATATTGTTAAAAATTTGGTTTAAAACACTATTAGATGGTTTGTGCCTCAAGTATTTATTTATCTTTAGTTTCTTTCCAACTGCAATATTATTTATGTTACTTATCTTATTATCTTTTGCTATTTCCTCTATAGTAGTGCCGAATTTTTTAGCAATTCCTGCTAAGGTGTCACCCGATTTCACACTATAGCTTTCACTCACACCCAAAAATAGAATCTGACCAACCTTTATCTTGTTCTTATCTTGAATATTATTATCTTCTATAATTCTATTTACAGTTGTAGCATTAGATTTAGCAATTTTTTCTAGAGTATCCCCTTTTTTTACAACGTATCCTGCTGTAGAACTAGTATGTATTAAATCTTTGTAATTATCAGGAAGTATAATAGTAATTATTTCATCACCAATTCTTGAGAGTATAGATTTAGACTCTCCTTTTGAATTTGTTTTCCCAAAAATAACATTTATTTCTGTTTCATTACCCCTATCCATTGATAAATGTGAAGGCTTTTCATTACTCGAATTTTTAACAGTTGCCAAAATATAATTTTTATTCTTAACATCTGAACCATTATTATCCGTTAGTTTAATTTTGGTTTCTACCTTTTGCTTCAGTAGAGCTGTTAATACTACTAATTTCTGTTTGAAAATTCTTTCATACGCTCTAATTGCATCCTTCCTCCATTTGAAATTATATGCTCGCTGCTTACCACGATCATCATTATAATATCCCGGACCATCATGATGAAGCATATATATTAATTGCCAGTATTTCTCATCACTAGGCTTAAACCCCCAATTAATAGCCAGCTCTTTATTAAATAAAAATGCAACCAAAACACCATATGATCCGATAGTTGCATCAAAAACATTGTTCCCTCTCATATCAATGTCTACACCAATCAGCTCTTTAGCTCTTTTTCTAAATGCATTTGCTGTATCCTTTGTATATTGTGCAAGTCCTGCGGCACTGGTGGTTCCAGCCGCTGCATCTGGATTAAAACCAGATTCTGCTAAACAAATTAATAAAGTATAAGCCGTTTCCTTATAATCAAGGTTATACCTCGAACATAGCGAAATAATAATGTCGACTATACTCTTAAAGTTAGCCTCTTCAATATCACCATATATTCTAGAATTTCCTTTATTTTTTTTATTGGCTGGTATAGGAATACCGATCAAAGAGTAATCTACAATTTGTTCATCTGTATAAGCATAGCCTTTTTTTGGACGCAATATCTCATATATCTTAGACATTATTCTTCCCCATAAACTGCATTAGCAGATATAACTTTTATTCTTTTTATTTTCATATTATCTATAATTTTTTTAGCGTCTTTTTTTGGAGTAATAACTCCATTTAAATTTAAAACAACTGGTTTTCTAAATTCATTAAACTCTTCAACAGTCATTGCATTGATGTTATTTGAGACACCTTGATTTAGGAGAACAAAACTATTTCCTTCATGCTCTATACATGAAAAACTAATAGGGCTTAAATACCCTTCTTCTAAGATTATTTTTTCCTTATGATTCATTTTATCTATTACTGGTAAGTTAATTACGGTTTTTTCATCAATTAACAATTTACTACTTCTACATTGTCTAACGATTCCTCCACTACCTCTATCAACAAGTCCCTCCTCAGAATCATAACAACTCGAAAGAATTTTAATTCTTTTCTTCCCACATTTTATTTCTTTTGATTCATATTTTTTATAATTTAAACTCCCTCCATCTGATAAATCAGAAGAGTTACACCCATAAACCATTATAGATATCAATAAAATAACCAAAAAATTATTCTTCATTTATTTCACCATTATCTTCATCAATTAGCGGAGAATCTATATGATTAAGCTGTTCATACTCATACGTTGTTTGTGGTTGGAACCAAATGTCTTGGGTTACCTCTTCAATAATTTCCAAATTCAAACTTTCATCACTTGATGAGGAATATCCAGTTACTGTCATACCATTATCGTCTGTCGCTCCTAAAATTTGTTGTCCGGATGGTAAGGTTAATTTATATTTTTGTCCTTTTACTGGATTATTTTGCTGATCCCTAACAAGAAAATTTCCATAAAACATACTTGGTAAATTAGGTAATTCAGCATTTACTATGGCCCCACCCACAAAACTATGCTGCCCCGCCTTACTTTCAAACTTTCCACCTGTTGTCGTAAAAATTCCATCTCCATTGATTTTGAGCTGTGAACCACCAGCAGTCAGTACAATTTCTTTCGGACTGGTTATTTCTATTTTATCTTCTGTTGAAATTAGCTTAATCACCTTACGCGCAATCGCTTCTATTGCATCATCTTGCGCCTGTAATTCAACTTTTCCTTTCGCAGCAAATGCCTTTAGCCCTTTTTGCGCAGCAAATAAGCTCACCTTATCCTGTGCATGCGCAATAATATTCTTCTGGGCACTTAAGTTGATGGATCCCTGTGCACTTTCAGCGATGTCTTGAGAAGCCTGTAAAACAATATCTTCAGGCGTCGTTAAAGCAATACCATTGGGGGAAGCCAACAGCATTAAAGCCTGACGAAAGATTTTCGCTTGAGCTTGATTCTGAGTATCCTGCGTTTGCTCTGCCTCTTGAGCATATGTCTCCATAAAACCTTGCATGGAGCCCAATGCCTGCATGGGATGAACATCCAATTTGCTGCCTTTATTAAAGCTTCCGCAAGCACTGGTCAGGTCAAAGTCTCTCATATCAACATTCGCAATCACTTTACCAACATCTTTTAAAGCGCCGAGTGGATCCGCATTCAATTTGTCTTTCACGCCTTGCAACTGACTTTTTAAAGCATCTGTACCATGTTCTTCGAGGTTATCAATAAAGGCTTTTAAATTTTCTATTGAAGCCTCTGCATCCTGAAAATAATCTTTAAATTCATTGATCAAATTGTCTGTGTCTTGACCAAATTTTTGAATATCCTCAATAAAACCACCACACGTTTTTAATGCCGAAATCGGATCCTGACTGACTGCAGTTTTAAATAAACCAACAGTTGCTTGGAGGGCTTGATTGGCCCCTTTTAGCTCTACAGACTGAATCAATTTAGGCAGACGATTGATCACATTCAGTGCATCAGTCTGTTGTTTAACAGCCAAAGTACTCAGCATGTGCATACTGTCATGACCTTGCTGCAAGATGGACTGGGCTTCGGATGCAGCCAAATGATCTGTGACCGCTTGATCCTGTGCATAGGTACTAATCAAGAGGCCTTTGCCTGCACGCATGGCTCCCCATTGATCCGTTCTTAGCTCAAACCCCTCACCACGCCCATCACTGTTCTCAGTTTCTTTTGGATGACTGAGGTTACCGAGATTGAGCTGACTCGCTCCATGACTGCTGTGTAGCTGCACACTAATTTGCCCTGTCGTATCATCAAAACGCAGTTGGTTAAAGCCTTGCCCTGCAACCTCTTGTGAACGAATCCCGCTGAGTTTTTTCGTCGCAGGCAATGTCCCTTTCACATCAAACATGGTTTGGTGGCGCTCGGCCTCATGAATGCGTCCTACTACAAAGGGTCGATCGACATCCCCCTCAAAGAAGTCGATGACCACAATTTCTCCAACACGCGGATGAAAACGTGCGCCATACCCCTCACCCGCCCATGGGGTCAATACATCGACCCAAGCCGAGTCCGTGTCATTGTCATTTGCACCCGCCCCACCATCATGAGCATGGTCATCACTACGTGTAAACATAAAGCGAACTTTAATCCGTCCCCATGCATCCACATAAATTTCTTCCCCTTCAGGCCCGACAACTTTGGCACGTAAAGGATAGGCTGCTGGACGGTGTATCCACGCTTGATATTCAGGAACAATTTTGACCTCACGGCGTACGACAAAGAGTTCATTGGCTTGCCGTTCCTCATTCAGACCTTGCCAGCGACTTCCTTTTAATAACAGATTGATTTGCTGTAATAACTCTTTGGGTAAATTATTTTGGTTATAAAAAACTTTGCCTAAAATGAGAAATTCACGCTCTGCGGACACATGCTGTTCTATTTCAGGATGATCCACCATTTCAAACCAATAGCCCACTTGCGCATCTCGAACGCTACTTTTTGCTGTGAAATATTTGGCCTGAAGCTCATGATATTGGTTCAGTTGTTGGTTGAGACGATCTAGTTGACTGCTATTAGCAGACGTGGCCTGATCCTCACCTTGTAGATCAGCCGTCCATGCTGGACTGACACACCAGACTTGTTCCAGACCCAAACTTTCATTGTCTTGTTGATCACTATGCTGATGTGCACTCAATACAGCCTGACTCTGATCTTGAGCTAAATGTTGCGCTTGCCAACGCTGCGTCTGTACCGTGGTGGATTGTAAGTGACGTTCAGCAATAAAACTGGTGATGCTATCAAAAGGCTCAGTGGCATGGCTGCGGTGGAAACGAATCTTTCGGCGGCCCAGTGCTGTAAAAGCTTGATTATCATCCATCAAACGAAGTTGCTGTGCCTGAATCGGTTCCGACGAACTGAGCACCGTCGGAGCTTGTTCATCGATCAACCAATTAATCCCTTCACTCCGCCATAGTCGAGTGAGAAACTCAGCGTCGGTTTCATTAGACTGCATGACAAAGGGTCGTACATCATAATCACGGCTCAAACCGTCTAAGTTCAGACTTAAGCTGGCTGCAAATAACGTACTGTGACTTTGCCATTCGCTAAACAGAGTTTCAGTGATTTCACGAACACTTTTACTCATAAACACGCGACTGTTTCTGCGCTTATGCCACAGTGCTGTTGCATCTTCAACGGTAAGTTTATAAACAGTTAGCGCACCATCACTTTGCCCCTGACTGGCACTGGTAATCACCCCCGTCAGACGAGAAAGCTGCCCCACATCCGTGACCTGATCAACCGCGACACGCCCACCAATAAACTGTTTTAAAGGCAGATAAGCATTGGTCGATAGACATAGAATTTCAGCTTTTAAGCCTTGATTGATTCTGTGCTCGCCCTCAATGCGCTGAATAAACACCTGTGTGTTCAAAGCCGAATTGGAAAAATGAATATGCAAAGCACGTTTTTGTGAGCCGAATCCAAAGGATTCCAGCATTTTATAAATAGAATTGAACATGATCATTGTTAAGTTATTGGTTTTTATACTTGTGCGCGGAGTGTACAAAATGTCTTTTTTTTAATCTAGTAAAATAATGTTAATGAAGACGCAGCTCTCAAAAAACAAAAAGGAGCATTACGCTCCTTTTTGTTCAATCTCATTTTCAGCTTTAGAAGGCGACACGTTTATAGTGACGATACTCTGGCTTCCAGAAGTTTTTCTCAATCGCGTGTTGCAATTGCTCATCACTAATAATCGGGGCTACACCTGCATCCATTGCTGCTTTGGCCACTTTAAAGGCTATCAGCTTAGAGACTTTCTGAATTTCATCAATCTCAGGCAATAAATCTGCTGTAGGGTTGGTCAACATCGGTGAGCAATCTGCCAAAGCATTACTCGATGCAATTAACATCGAATCGGTCACACGGGTTGCATTGGCCGCAATCACGCCTAACCCAATGCCTGGGAAGATATACGAGTTATTGCACTGCGAAATATTATAAATTTTGCCTTGATAATTTACAGGAGCAAAAGGACTGCCCGTCGCAATCAAAGCCTTTCCGTCTGTCCAGTGAATAATATCCGCTGGCACTGCTTCAACACGCGACGTTGGGTTAGACAGTGGCAATACAATCGGACGATCACAGTTCGAAGCCAAAGTGCGAATTACTTCTTCAGTGAATAAGCCCGGCTGACCCGATACCCCAATCAACACGGTAGGTTTGGCATTTTTCACGACATCGAGCAGTGAAATCACCTCTTCAGCATTGCCCCATTGCGCTATCACGTCTGGCTTTTGCGCCAATTTACGTTGAAAATCAAGGAGATTCGGCTGATTTTCAGTGATTAAACCAAAACGATCGACCATATACACGCGTGCACGCGCTTCAGCATCAGTTAAACCTTCAACTTTCATCTGCGCAACAATTTGCTCAGCAATCCCACAGCCTGCTGAACCCGCACCTAAGAAGGCAACGGTTTGATCTTTGAGCTGTTTACCTGCTGCACGTGATGCAGCAATCAAACTGCCCACAGAAACGGCTGCGGTACCTTGAATATCATCATTAAAACAACAAATTTCATCACGGTACTTATTCAATAACGGCATGGCATTATTTTGTGCGAAGTCTTCAAATTGAATCAACGCTTTCGGCCAACGACGCTTGATCGCAGCAATGACTTCATCAACAAAAGCATAGTACTCATCACCACTGATGCGCGGTTGATTCCAACCCATATAAATTGGGTCATTCAGTAACTGCTGATTATTGGTCCCGACATCGAGGGTAATTGGTAAGGTGTAAGCTGGGCTAATACCACCACACGCGGTATAGAGCGACAATTTTCCAATCGGAATACCCATCCCGCCAATACCTTGGTCGCCCAAGCCTAAAATACGCTCGCCGTCGGTAATCACAATAACTTTGACATTTTTCTTGTTGATGTTATGCAAGATGTCATCAATATGCGCACGGTCTGGATAAGAAATAAATGTGCCACGATGGCGGCGATAAATATCCGAGAAACGCTGACAGGCCTCACCCACCGTTGGAGTATAGATAATTGGCATCATCTCACTTAAATGGTTTTCAATGAGGTGATAGAACAAAGTTTCGTTGGTGTCTTGAATATTACGCAAGTAAATGTGCTTATTGATCGCATCATTAAAAGCACAATATTGTTGATAAGAACGCTGACTTTGTTCTTCAATGCTTTCTTCAACATGTGGAATTAAACCATGCAAGTTGAAGCGAGTGCGCTCTTCTTCCGTAAACGCCGATCCTTTATTTAACAGCGGCAACTCAAGTAAGGTATTGCCCGCATAAGGGATGTATAAGGGTTGTTTTGTCTTTAAATATTCTGTCGTCATTACCTATCTCATTATACATAGATTTAGATGAACCTATGGGGAGAATCTATGCATCTAATTCGGCTACTAGCTTAGCGCCATTTACTCGTCTTTTGATATTTATAAGCGTGATGCAATTATCAAAGCGATTTAGTCTGAAAATAAAAATCAAGTTTGCGGCAATCTTTCAGCCAAATAGCGCATGGATAAAATTTGAACTTGAATAAAGCTCAAGCTAAGCTAGCGCTTTTATTTCTTCTTTATATTAAAAATGATCATCAAAAAACTGATGTTGTTGAGCCTTACGTGTCTTTGCCTCACACAAATGACAGCATGCCAATCCATTTCTACGGCGCAAACTACAGTGAGTGATAAAATTACAGGGCTATTTGGTCATAACGAAAAACTGCCTGAAATCGATCCCAAAGGCATTGTTGATATCAGTAAAGCCACCATCGAGCAATATGAGCAACTCAGTGCAAATTTACCCTTGAACCAATGGGTCTATTTGGAAAATGAAAAACAAGGGATTTATCAGCTACAAAACAAATCGACCGAAGGCTTTGTACTCTCACTACGTCTGAATTGTAAAAGCAGCAGTCATCCCCCTACGTTTGAGCTTCAAGATGCGCAAGGCAAACGTATTTTATATGGCTATGATAAAGAAGCAGGACAGATTCAGTTTTTACTCGACAACAAAAACTATGGCAATCCCTTTGATCCATTTCAACGCCAAACCCTAAGTCGTTTTCAACAACAGCTTGCCAGTGCCCAAGTGATTAAGCTCTTTCATGCAAGCAAACTGTATCGTTTTCAAAACCAAAATGCGGAACTCCTAAGCAAACCTGTCTCATGCCGTGAAAATAGCTAAAATGGAGGTTATTTGGGTGGGTTCAAATGTGACATATCGACAAACACACCGGTCAAACGGCGCACAATCGGTAGCACAATGAGCACTACAGGATAGGCCACCACCCAAGACATCATCCATGCGGACAGCCAAACCTGTAGGAAATTGTCCACCCAACCCAAATTGCGCCAAAGATTGATCATCGAAATAATGCCACTCATAAAAAATGAGATAAAAAACGGCAAAATAAACATTGCATATTTTGCTGGCAACTTGGGAATATTGCCAATGATCATCGGCCGCTGTTCAGACACGTTTTATCCTTAAAAGTATGCGTTTTAGTTTTCATCATACTGCGCTTTTCATGTTTATTGCAGCGCAATCGTTAGCAGTTTTCGAACATTTTTTATTCTATAAAAATGGATTCACCTAAAGACGCGGAAATTTGCTATATTTAGCGTTTTTCTGCGACATCAAATTTTCGACTGAATATGAACACGGCAATCCAAGCAGCTCTCGAGCACGCAGTGCAAAACCTTCAAGCTGAAGGCGTCCTTCCAGCAGACTGGAACAACAGCAGTAATTTGACGCGTACCAAAGACCGAAGCCATGGTGACTTCGCGTCCAATATCGCGATGATTGCCTCTAAAGCTGCGGGTATGAAGCCACGTGATTTAGCCGAAAAAATTCTTGCTGCACTGCCTGAAGTGGCGGACATCAGCAAAGCAGAAATCGCAGGTCCTGGCTTTATTAACTTCTTTTTAAATGCTGACCAACGTTTTGCTGTACTTGATCAAATTCAAGCGCAAGGCAAACAATTTGGTCGCACTCAAGCCAATGCTGCGAAGAAAATCCAAGTAGAATTCGTTTCTGCCAACCCAACGTCTAGCTTGCACGTTGGTCATGGTCGTGGCGCAGCATATGGGATGACGGTTGCAACCTTGCTTGAGGCAACAGGTGCAACGGTAGACCGTGAATATTATGTGAATGATGCAGGCCGTCAAATGGACATCCTTGCAACATCCACCTATTTACGCTATCTAGAATTAACAGGCCAAGAACTGGTTTTCCCTAAAAATGCCTATCAAGGCGATTATGTTAAAGAAATCGCTCAAAGTATTATCGATGCTGATGGCGATGCCTACGTCCGCCCTGTGGCAGACGTCTATAAAGATGTCCCTGAAGATGTGCAATATGCAGAAGAACTCGATGCTGAAGGCAATAAAGTTGTCCTTTCAGGCGACAAAGAAAAGCATATTGATGGTTTAATCCATAATTCACAAAGCTTAATCGGTGAAGCTTACCGCGTATTCCACCAAGCAGCGCTGAATGCAATCTTAGATGACATCAAAGATGACTTGGGCGAGTTTGGCGTAACCTTTAACCAATGGTTCAGCGAAGCCTCATTGACAGACAAAATTGATGAAGCTTTAGAAACTTTAGAACAACGTGGTTTCTTATACGAAAAAGACGGCAATATTTGGTTCAAATCGACTGAATTTGGCGATGAAAAAGACCGTGTTGTGAAGCGTCGTAATGGACAAACCACTTACTTTGCTTCTGACATTGCTTATCACCTGAATAAATTACAACGTGGCTATACCGATATCATTGATATCTGGGGCTCAGACCACCATGGCTATATTTCACGGGTCAAAGCCGCGATTGATGCCTTGGGGTATGATTCGAAAAAACTGACTGTGCTTTTAGTTCAGTTCGTCAGCCTATGGCGTGGTGGTGAGATGGTACAAATGTCATCTCGTTCTGGTCAATTCGTGACTTTGCGTGACCTGCGTAAAGAAGTGGGCAATGATGCTGCGCGTTTCTACTACGTGATGCGTAAGTCTGAACAACACATTGACTTTGACTTAGACCTTGCAGTTTCACAAAGCAAAGACAATGCGGTGTACTACATCCAATATGCGCATGCACGTGTCAATCGTATGGTCGATGTGAAAGCACCTGAAAAAGGCATTACTTTTGATCGTAGCAAAGCAGCTGATTACGATGCGACCTTATTAACTCTTGATGCTGAAACTGAAATTCTTGCCAAACTTGCGGCCTATCCTGAAATTGTGCTTCGTGCAGCAAATAGCTATGAACCACACCAAGTGGGTAACTATTTGAAAGAACTCGCAGCATTATTCCATGGTTGGTATAACTTGGATAATACAAGAATTATCGACGAACAGAATATTGCCCTTTCGCAAGCCCGTTTATTACTTTCAATAAACGTACAACAAGTTTTGCGTAATGGTTTAGAGTTACTAGGTGTGTCTGCACCTGAGACGATGTAACCAGCAAAGCAAAGCTTCAAGTATGGCTGCAAGACCGAAAGCTATGCTTGAGGTAATGATGTAAAAAGCAACGCTTTGCACATCGTCGCAAGACACAGGACTATGCCCGAAGTAACCATATCAACCCTGATGTATTGCTCGCTTTGCGAAACTTGAATTTTGCAAAGCGATTCTTTATTTTACGATGATGCCTCTTTGAATCCATTGAGGCCAAGTATTAAAATAAAGAAAAGAATGGGCTAGTCCCTCATATTGATTAAAAGAAAAGAGGTTTCCACGTGTTTGGAAAAACGCAGCGCGGTGTATCTGAAAGACCGAACAAACCCAAAAAGCCACTGATTCCAGCTTGGCTCGGTACACTTGTGGTCATTTTAATCGTGCTCTGTTTTGCTGTAGCACTGTTACTGTGGAAACCTTGGGCACCAGTGAAGCCGAAAGGGCAAATCACTTCGGAACATTATCAAGAAGAAACCAATAAAGACTACCGTTTCTATGACCTACTGCCACAGCAGCAAGTGACGCCGATTCCTGATCAAGCCATTCCTGAAACTAAAGATAATCCAAGCACCGTGGTGATTGTTGAAGCACCTGCTGCCGAAGAAAGTACCCCTACTGAACCGGGTTTAACCGAAACAGCGCCAGTACCACAAGCACCAAGTTTTATATTGCAAGTCCGCAGTTACCCTGACCCAGACAGTGCCGATGCACGTCGTGCAGAAATTATCTTAAATGGCCTCTCTGCCGATGTAGTCAAAACCGTTGAAGGCGGCCAAACATGGTATCGCGTGATTTCAGGGCCATATGACTCGCAAGAAGCCGCAGTGATTGCGCAACAAACCCTACAACATAGTGGCATTGACTCAATTGTGGTCAAACGCTAAAACAAAAAAAGGATGCCTCGGCATCCTTTTTTATACTCTGAGTTTGGTGAGAAAATTTTGAATCAATTGCGCAACATGCTCTGCATGCACATAAGCCAAATCATGTTGTCCCTGTGACACGATGTGCAATTCTGCATGTGGTATTTGACGGTGTAAGGCCTGCCCCACCGCAACAGGACTAATCGGATCTACATCGCCCCAAATCAACAAAACTGGACACTGGATACGCTCCAGACTGTCTGTCAAATCAGACTGATGCTGAACAAACCAATCAGGAACCGTAAAGCTCTGTTGATAATCCTCTCTCCAATCCGCCACCTGAAAAAAACTTAAATCAATGCCACCTGAGGTTGCCACGAGTACCAAAGCCTGTACCTGCTCAGGCTTTTGTAAGGCAGCTTGTACTGCAAAAATGCCACCCATCGATTGTGCAACGACCACAGAAGGCTGTTGGATTTGATTCAATACATCGTCTTGTAAGCTCTCAAAACTCTGCACATCCACATCATCAGCATAACCACCAAAGCTCGGATAAGCGACGACCATGGTTGAATCGTCCTGTAGGAGTTGGATAACAGGTTGCCAAAATGCCGTATTGCCCGATGCACCAGGCAAAAAAATCAGGTTCAAATCATCACCACCCACTAGAAACCACTAAGCTCTTTAGCTTTTTTAAATGCTGGGCGCTGCTGAATGCGCTGTGCATAAGTAACCATTTGAGGGTTATGGGCTTTTACCCGCTCTTGCATCGCCACCACAGGAAAGCTCATTTGAATATCAGCAAAGGAAAAATCACCTGCAAAATAGTCATGTTGAGATAAATAATTTTCCAAATATGCACTGTGCTCTTTCAAGCGTGGATTAATAAAGCCACCTTTAACTCCATCACAAATTTTATTGGCAAGCGGTTTAATTAGAAAGGGAACATGCTTGGGTACATTACTCATCACCAAGGTCATAACCAAATATGGCATCAACGAGCCTTCGGCATAATGCATCCAGTAGTTGTATTGCATTAAGTCCTTTGGATTTTTCGGTTTAAACTTGTGCTCCGTATCGTAGGTGGCTTGCAAGTATTCTAAAATCACCGCAGATTCTGCAATGACCAAATCACCATCGGTCAAAACAGGGGCTTTGCCTAAGGGATGAATGTTTTTTAACTCAGGTGGCGCAGCATAGGTCGGTAGGCGTTTATAAAACTTCACCTCATACTCCAGCCCTAACTCTTCCAAAGCCCATAAAATGCGTAAAGAGCGTGAATGTTCCAAATGGTGCAGAGTGATCATTGTTTTACCTTTTGTTTTAATTGAAATCTAGCCCTCACTTTACGCTAAAATTTGGATTTTGCACCTGTCGATACACATGAATATCCAGTCGCACAAAATCCTTTACCGCCTATAAAAAACCGTCAAGCGAGTTAAACAATTGAGGTTTCAATCTCGACGGAACGTAATAAAGTTTTAGTGACTGGTGTTTTTTGACAGATGTCTAAGATTTTTTGGCGTGCTTCTTCTGTCAATGTTTGCTCAAACGACAAACGACGGCTGATCCATTCTCGGCCTTCTTTATTGGCATTAAAATCTGCTTCGACACTAAAAGCCCCCCACTCAATACCTTTGTGCTGTGCATACATCCGTAGGGTAATCATGGTGCAGGAAATCAAACCTGTACAAATAAAATCATAAGGTGCTGGGCCTTTGTCCTGACCGCCAAAAGACGCTGGTTTATCGGTGATGAATTGATGTCGCCCACTGCTTACTTCACCAGACCATGCTTCGACACATGTTTTGACTTCTGCATTCGCAATTATTGCCATTTTTTTATTATCCCATTTTTCATTGATATTATTTTGAATAGGTTTCAAGTATTGAAACTGTCCACCTATTCTATTTTTAAACAACTTTTCGCAGTATTGCCTTTATTTTGAAGCGCGCATTTGGTCTGGAAATGCTGGTGCTTCCAGTCGTGGCCCTTCATAGTCAGGAATTGAACCAAAACGTTCATCTTGCGCAATCCACTGATCACGCGCAATTTTCAATTCTTCTTGAGTACGACCAACAAAATTCCACCACAGTAGAATTGGACTTTCAAACGGCTCACCACCTAACAGTAACAAGCGACTACCAGCATGGATTTCAATTTCAATCGCACTTACACCCTGCTCGAGTACCACCATATTGTCTTCAGTTAGTTCGTGCCCATTGACCGTAGCCGTTCCTTCTAAAGCCATAAAGCCATATTCAAAGTTAGGATTGAGTGTTAAACGGGTTTTGGTGCTTTCTGCTGCGCTTAAATCCACCCCTAACAGCTCGGTATAAACACTCACAGGTGAAGTGGTATTTAAAAACTCTCCGACCAAAACAGTAAACTCCACCCCATCTTTTTCCACCACTGGCAGTTCTGGATAATGATCGAAACGAGGTTCAACAGCAATTTGTGCATCGGGCAATGCAATCCACAATTGTGCCGCATGCATTTTGGTTTCCGTATCTGGTGCGACTTCCGTATGGGAAATCCCATGTCCTGCGGTCATGAGGTTGACCTGTTTTGGACGAATCAGCTGTTTGCTACCCAAACTATCGGTATGCATCATGGTGCCTTCAATCATCCATGTAAAGGTTTGCAAACCGATATGTGGATGTGGGCCAACATCTAAACCGTCCCCTTGAGGGAAGGTTACAGGGCCTGCGTGATCTAAGAAACACCATGCACCAATCATTCGTTTATGGCGACTTGGCAGCGCGCGTTTGATGACCGTCCCTTGGCCGATTTCAGCACTTCTCAGTGGAAACTCTTGAATGAATTGATTTACGTATTTTTCACAGTCATCCGAATGTGAAAGTTCAGTATAGTTATTATTCGTCATGTGCTTACTCATTACAGATCCATATGTCCTAGATCATAACAAGCAGATTCCCAACTGCACATCCCTAAAAATAGAATGCTGATTCTTAAACTTGGGACAATATCTTGTGTTTTCAAAACTTAACTACAAGGCAATGAGTGGATGTAAAAATGTTGTTACATCTTTATAAGGTGTGTTTTTGCTCTGCTAAAGTGTTTTAGAAGTGAGGAAAAGCCATCGCTTAGGAAAAATCAAAAGTTTTCTTTATCGCAAGCGATGTAATAAAATTCCACTTTAACTAAAAAACTATAACTTGTAATTTTCATCGTATAGTTGCTGCTTTTTTTTTTCTTATCCTTTACAATTTAAGGTTGCGAATTTGAACCAAACCGAGCCTCCCTCAAATGCAATCTGAACTTTTCAAAATTCCTGCTTTCCCTGAGCAAGCCAATACAACTTTTAAGTTTATTGACCTATTTGCAGGTGTGGGAGGTTTTAGAATGGCTTTACAGAACTTAGGTGGAGCTTGCATATTTAGTAGTGAATGGAATCAAAATGCCCAAATTACCTATGAAAAAAATTATGGTGAAAAACCAGATGGTGATATCACTCTAAAAGAAACTAAAAATAAAATCCCTCAACATTTTGATATCTTATGTGGTGGATTTCCATGCCAAGCATTCTCAATAGCGGGTTATCAAAAAGGGTTTGAAGAAACTCGCGGTACATTATTTTTTGATATTGCTGATATTGCCAAAAAACATCAACCCCGTGTAATTTTCTTAGAGAATGTTAAAAACTTACTTACTCATGATAAAGGTCATACGTTTCAAGTTATTAAGAATACGCTAGAAGAACTCGGTTATGCCGTATATTTTCAAGTCTTAAATAGTATGACGCATGCCAATATTCCTCAAAACCGTGAACGTATTTTTATTGTTGCCTTTCATATAGAACAAGTTCCCAACCATTCTAAGTTTCAATTCCCAAAAGCAATTGAACGAACTAAATCCATTCATGATTTTTTAGAAACTGAAAAAGTAGATCAAAAATATTATTATCAGCCTGATCACATGTATTACCCAATATTGAAAGAAAGTATGACTTCTCGTGATACGTTATATCAATGGCGTCGTGTGTATGTTCGTGAAAATAAAAGTAATGTTTGCCCAACTTTAACGGCAAACATGGGTGCAGGTGGTCATAATGTACCACTATTGATAGATAATTTTGGTATTCGAAAATTAACACCTAAAGAATGCTTTGCATTCCAAGGCTATCCTGTTGAACAGATGGTTTTTCCTGAGAAAATGGCAAATAGTGCACTTTATATGCAAGCAGGTAATTCAGTAACTATGCCATTAATTCAACGAATCGGAGAACAGATTCTAAAAGTTATCAACTAAGTATTTTTAAACTATGTTATTTACTGTATAACTAGTAACTTATAGTTATATCTACAGTTCGTAATATGGTTAGCTTCGCTCAAATTGATCAAAAAAATGATGGTGAATATTTAAAATTATTAGATGCTATCAGCAAACTTTCTGGTTTATTCAGTGAAAGTGGAACACCTTTTATTAACTATCGTGTAGCTGAAAATGTTTTCTGTAAAAGTTTCAATGCAGAAAATTTATCACGTTCAGATACTGCCTATGATGCAAAATATCAGAATAGTATTGGCATAGGTTTAAAAACTTTTATTTGCGAAAAAGAATTTAGCAATGAAAAGATTGCTGAATTTAATGCTCTTTCAAAAAATCTGTCTGCACTTCAAGGCAAAGAATTGGCTCAAGAACTTGCAAAATATCGCAATGAACGCATTGAATTAGCTAATCGTCTCTATAATATCACTACTGGGCTCTATCATATCGTCGCACGTAGAAATTCAGAATTGGTACTTTTTGAAACTGATTACAATAAAATTAATATATCCAATATCAAAAATATAAAAACAACTAAAGCAGGAATTTCATTCGAAGATGGATCACATCAATATTCTTTTAACTTTTCAAAAAGTACTCTTTTTAGAAGGTTCTATATCCCTCAAGATGCTTTTACATTACCTATAGAAATTATTGAAGATCCCTATACATTATTACTCGATTTATTTGGTAACCAAAGCTTTAAAGAAGCTAAAAACAAGCTAATAAAGGGTGAAAATTTTATAGTTCTTCCTCTTTATGGAATGAAAAATAAAGAAAAATTTGTTTTCGAAAGTAGTGGTTTAAATCAATGGAATGCTGGTGGCAGAACAAGAGATATAGGTGAAGTATACATCCCTATACCTAAAAAAATTCATGAACTTTTTCCAAAATTCTTCCCACCCAAAGATCATGTTTTTGAACTAGAAGTACCTACTGGTGAAGCATTTTCAGCTAAAGTATGCCAACAAAATTCCAAAGCTTTAATGACAAATCCAAATAGAGCCCTTTCAGATTGGTTATTAAGAAAACTTTTACAACTTCAAGAAGGTGAATTAGCAACTATTGAAAAGCTCTTAGAATTAGGCTTTGACAGTGTCATTATTTACAAGGACAGTAATAATAAATTTAGGATTGATAAAGCAGAACTTAATGGTTATGAAACTTTTATTAATGAAGAATAAAAAAGAGCGCCTAAGCGCTCTTTTTATAAATAATTCTCTTCGCTACCACGAGTATCTTGCACAAAATTCAAAGCAGTACTTTGAATTTTATTCATGGCGTAATTTAGGCAAGAAGCTTCGCTTCTTGAAATCCCTATAGCCTCAAGCATAGCTTTCGGCGTAAAACTGGCATGAAGCTATGCTTCATGCCAGTTTTACTCCCATTCAATTGTCGCTGGTGGTTTAGAAGAAACGTCATAAACAACACGAGAAACATCTTTAATTTCATTCATGATACGCGTTGAGATTTTATCAACTAGATCATAAGGAAGATGTGCAAAACGTGCTGTCATAAAGTCAACCGTTTCAACCGCACGAAGCGCGATCACCCATGCATAACGACGACCATCACCTACGACACCAACTGATTTAACAGGTTGGAATACCGCAAATGCTTGCGCAGTTTTATCATACCAACCGCTTGCACGAAGCTCTTGCATAAAGATGTCATCTGCAAGACGTAAAATGTCTGCATATTCTTTTTTCACTTCGCCAAGAATACGTACACCAAGACCTGGACCAGGGAATGGATGACGGTAAAGCATTTCGTGTGGCAAACCTAAAGTTGTACCTAAACGGCGAACTTCATCTTTAAATAAATCACGGATCGGCTCAACCAATTCAAAAGCTAAGTCATCTGGTAAACCGCCCACATTGTGGTGAGATTTAATCACATGTGCTTTACCATTTTTGGTTGCAGCAGATTCGATCACGTCTGGGTAAATCGTCCCTTGTGCAAGGAAGTTTACGCCATCAAGTTTACGCGCTTCTTCAGCAAAAACTTCAATGAACTCACGACCAATGATTTTACGTTTTTTCTCAGGATCAACTTCACCCGCAAGTGCAGTCAAGAAACGCTCTTCAGCATCGGCACGAATCACACGGATACCCATGTTTTTCGCAAACATGTCCATCACTTGCTCACCTTCGTTCAAACGGAGTAGACCGTTGTCAACGAATACACAAGTCAATTGATCGCCAATTGCACGGTGTAAAAGTGCCGCAACAACGGATGAATCCACACCACCCGACAAACCTAAAAGAACTTTCTGATCGCCAATTTGTTGACGTAGTTGTTCAACACGCAGGTCGATGATGTTTTCAGAGTTCCACAGGCTACGACAGCCACAAATGCTGTGTACAAAGTTAGATAATAACTCTGCACCTTTTGCAGTGTGCGTTACTTCTGGGTGGAACTGAATACCGTAGAAACGACGTGTTTCATCAGAAACCATCGCCACTGGGCAGCTTGGCGTGCTTGCAGTAATTTGGAAACCTTCAGGAATCGCCGTCACTTTGTCGCCATGACTCATCCATACTTTAAGCTGGTCTTTGGTGTCTTCAAGATCACCAATCAACTTGTCACGGACTTGGATGTTGACTTCGGCATAACCAAACTCATGCACAGTACCCGGCTCAACTTTACCGCCAAGCTGTGCAGACATGGTTTGTAAGCCATAGCAAATACCCAAAACGGGTACACCTAAGTTGAACACAACTTCTGGCGCACGTGGGCTGCCTTCTTCGTGTACGCTCTCAGGACCACCTGATAAGATGATACCGTTTGGATTAAATGCACGAATGTCTTCTTCAGACATGTCATAGGCATACATTTCAGAATATACGCCAGCTTCACGTACGCGGCGTGCAATAAGCTGGCTATATTGAGAACCGAAATCCAAAATAAGGATACGATCTTCAGTAATTTGAGTATTGGTAGTCATGACAAACAACTATGAAAGGCAAACGAATATAAGCGCCGTATTCTAGCATTTTTCCGCGCATAACGCACATAATTCGGACAAGCTTTATACAACGCTTAAAACCCAATGGTTTTTATATCAAAAAGCACGCTTTCGCGTGCCTGATGTTTATTTCAAAACTTTTTCTATTTTAACGACTTCAATATCGGTCGGTTTATAACGATGTGTATCCACCTCGCCCACAACCTGCACTTTATCACCTGCTTTAATATTAGATGCTTTCCATAAATCGTCATCAATATCCAGCAAAATAACCCCTGTACCATCGCTGAACTCGTAGTGGTCTTCATTGAGATGTTTCAGCAGTGTGCCTTTTAAAGTGACCGCCGTTTCATCTTTGAGCTTTGCAATGGCTGATACAGAGACATGATTCTTTGCTGCTTCTTGTAAAATGATATGGTCATCTTTAGCCCATGCACCAGCGGCAAGACTTAGACTTGTAATACATAACCCTATTTTAAAAAGATTTTTCATCTTATTTTCCTCATGTTTTATTGATCTTGATCAAAACAAAAATGGACGTCCACACCGTACTTTTTTGTAAAATGAAAAGCAGCATCGTGAATGCTGCTTTTCATTTTGAATTATTTTTCAATCAGATGATCTAGACTCATTTTTCCTGCACCATGCAGCATTAGAAAAAATAGACCACCTGCCATGGCAAAATTTTTCATAAAATTAATGCTGTCTTGCGCGCCATCGTGAAAAATAAACGCGGTAATAACACTAAATAGACCTAAGCCAAACGCAGCAAAGCGGGCTTGAAAACCAAATAACAGCGCTAAGCCACCACCAAACTCAACTAAAATGGTTAAAGGTAATAGCGCTCCGGGAACCCCCATAGACTCCATATACCCTACAGTTGCGCTATAAGCTGAAATTTTCCCCCAGCCTGCAACAAGGAAAATATAAGCCATGAGTACACGGGCAATTAAAGCTAAAACTGCATCTGTATTGGGTTGATTGACAATATTTTTGACCACAACATTTGGATTAAACATTTTTACACCTTTAAATACGTTTTATTTGAAGTTGTAGCTATCTTAATGTTCTCTATTTTTAGAATAAATATGCATTTTCATCACGCATCGTTTCAAAATAAGAACACCAGTAGCTAAATTTATTTACGTTTTAATACTGACTTCTGATAACGAGACTGCTAGGATTTCCGCACTCTTTTGCTTATTTGTGCCCCATGGAACTGATTGATTTTATATTACATGTCGATGACCATCTGCTTGAGTTTATCACCAACTATGGGGTTTGGATTTATGCAATTTTGTTTCTCATCATCTTTGTGGAAACAGGTTTGGTGGTCATGCCGTTCCTACCCGGCGACAGTTTATTGTTTGCCGCAGGTGCCTTAGCAGCATCCACAGGTGCAATGAATCCGTGGTTCCTTGGTGTTTTACTTTTTATCGCGGCCGTACTGGGCGATACGCTGAATTATCACATTGGTCGTTATATTGGACCGCGCGTTTTTGAAATCGAATCCCGTTTCATCAATAAACAGCACCTAATTAATACACAAAAATTCTTTGAAAAACATGGTGGTAAAACTATTATTTTTGCGCGTTTTATTCCTTTTGCGCGGACTTTTGCACCTTTTGTAGCAGGTACAGGAAAAATGGATTACAAATTTTTCCTGTCTTATAACCTAATTGGCGCATTCTGCTGGATTGGTTCATTCATTACTTTAGGCTATATTTTTGGTAATGTGCCTATGGTCAAAGACAATTTCACGCATCTGATTTTCGGCATTATTATTATTAGTGTCTTGCCGGGGATCATTGGTTTTATTCGTGCCAAATTAAAGAAAAAATCAACCACTGAAGCTTAAGCAAAAAAGCGTAGAATCACGGGAAACATACACACCACCAACAACATGGCCGATCCTTTATATAAGAGATCGGCTTTTATTTGCTTGGACTCGCCCGATAAAATGGCACGGCCAAAAGACATCCAGAACAGTGCCGTTGGCAATAACACCAGACTAAACACCGCAAACACCAAAAAGAAATTGGTGGGATTATCCCAAGCTTCATAGGGAAAAATACCCGCAGCAAATAAGACCGCTTTCGGATTTTTCAAAGTAGAAAAAAATAATTGTTTAGGTCGAATCGAGGTAAAACGTTGATTATGTTTTTCTAAGTGCGAGCTTTTCCACAAATGAAAAGCCAACCAGAACACATAGACTGCGCTCAGTGCATGTAAAAGGTCTATCAGATAAGGCCAAGTCGGTGTACTGAGATGAATCAGGAGTGCCCATAAATTGATGGCATAGAAATACCCAAACAGTTCTGCGGGTACAAGTAAGCTGGTCTTCGCCAGACCTTGCTGATGTGCAGAGCTTGCGAGTAAAGCATTGGTTGGTCCCGGAATCATCAAGACAGCAATCATTGCCAATACAAACAGCCAACTCTCAATCATAGACATCCAACAACAGCATTAAAGATGCGCAATTTAGCCGAAAAAGAGCGGTTTCCTCAAGTCAAAGCGGGAAAAAACACAGAACCCATGAGGTAAAAAAGTGCGTATTAAAACGATAGTCCATTGTTTTATTGAAATTATTTTCGAAACATTTTGCTAAGATTTTAATGACTGCTGAAAGGTTGAACCCTTCAGCAGAATGAATAAATGCGGCATTAATTCGTCTTATTTTGCACAGTAATCGCACAGCCTTTGAATTTTGCAGCTTGTACAATCGCCTCTTGCTGACCCAAAAGTCGTGAAATTTCAGTTTTTTTGGTGTTCGATGATTGTCCCATATTGAGTGAAACGCTTGGACCAAAGCCCCAACCACCACCATGACTCCAACCACCGCCCAGCCCTACATCGACTCCCATACCAGTGCGTTTCGCAGTGGGTACACCTTCATCTAAATGTTGCTGAATCCTATTATATTCCGCTTGTAACTGTTGGCAGTTCAAAGCTTGATACTGTGTAGGAGAGACATAAGTTGGTTTAACCGTTGTGGCACAGGCGCTCAATAACAGCGTACTGCCCACTAAAAAAGCAATTGTGATATTTTTCATGCTGAATCTCGCAGTTTATTATTCTCAATCTCATTGAACAATGATTGATAGGCCTGCGTCAATTTATGATCGTGTGCTAAATGAATTAAGGGTAAATTTTTGTGGTGCGATTCTTTCATCAACACCGATGGGGGCAACATACTTTCTAGTACAGGAAGACCTTCATCCTTCAGCTGTTGCACCACTTCACGCGGCAGTTTGGCCTGCGCTTGGAACTGATTCACCACAATGCCTTCAATTTCCAAATGATCATTATGATCATCTTGAGTTTCGAGCACATTTTCGATCAAAGTTTGCAGTGCGCGTTTAGAAAAGACATCACAATCAAACGGAATCAGGACTTTATTGGCTGCAATCAACGCCGACAAAGTAAAGAAGTTAAAGGCTGGCGGTGTATCGATATAAACACGATCATATTTTCCAGCAAGCTGTTGTAACGCATCGCGCAGTTTATAAATTTTATGTTTTGACTCTAACGCATAAGCCAATGCTCCCAGGCTTGGGCTGGCTGGAATCACATCCAAATTTTTAAAAGGGGATTGGTGTACATAACTTTCTAAGCCTTTAGCTCGTCCTTTGAGGATCGAACCAATGGCACTGCCCAATAGACTTTTATTTTGAGCCGTTCCAAGCACTTCTTCAAAATAGTTTTCAATATTGGGTTCTAAAGCTGGCTTGTCTGCCGAATACGTTGCGTCATCGCCCAGCACATACTGACTCGAATTCGCTTGCGGATCGAGATCAATCAGTAAGGTTTTTAAACCTTGATGTGCACTTATTGCTGCCAAATTCACTGCAATACTGGATTTGCCGACACCACCTTTTTGATTAAATACCACACGTGTATGCATGAAATCCCCTCCCTCTTGTTATTTTTCCGCTATAGATAGCAGTGTAGCGCAGAACAATCGCTGTGCCGATGATTATGTCTAACAATTAGCCAAAGTTTGGTTTAATCATGACTAAACCTAAAATGGATATCATCGCAACCACGGCCAAAAATAACCCTGCTCGGCGCTGTGCAAGAAAAATACTGTCTTCTTTTTTATAAGCTTTCGACAAAGAGGACAACATCACTAAAAATAAAACCACTTTGGCATAAAACCATGTTTGCACATCAAAGTTTTTCATGACCAAAAGGGCAATGCCAGTCAGTACAATCACCAGCATGCTTAAGTGCTGAAGGGCAACAAAAGCCGTTCGACCCGCTGGATTAGGCTGATTGCCTTGAATGCCTTTAAATAGCGTCATGGCACGCGCCAAAATCACTACACATGCCAAGCTGACCGCACTCATATGCACGATCTTAATCAATAATTGTGTTTCCATGGTTGAATCTCTGCTTAGCTTTTCGGGGCATGTGCGCAATTTGGACTAGAAGTGTCTTGTCCTTGCCATTCTTCAGGTAGAAAGGCATGAATAGCTAAAGCATGAATTTTACCTGGACTAAGTAAATCTCCTGCTACTGCATAAATTTTTTGATGGCGCTGAACTAAACGTAATCCCGCAAAAATATCACTCACCACAATCACTTTAAAATGTGATTCTTTCCCTGGGAAATAGCCGCCATGACCAGAAGATTCATTCACGACTTCTAAATGTGATGGGGAAAGCTGTTGTAAGCGTTCAATCAGTTGCTGCTCCAAGCTCATACCTGTCTCCAAAAATGATGATTCGTTCAAAGTATACCTGTTCCTTCGGGATGTTGAATGCGTAAAACTCTTTTCACTAGTATGAGACACAACGTTTCGCGAGTAAAAGTTAAAAAAGCTCAAGGTATAGTCTAAAACTGGCTTTATTTTATGCAATTAAACTCAGCTTTTTCATAAAGCTATTGACCCTGAACTTGCTTGCTGTATCATACAGCGCTATGCGGGAATAGCTCAGTTGGTAGAGCACAACCTTGCCAAGGTTGGGGTCGCGAGTTCGAGTCTCGTTTCCCGCTCCAAATTTTTTTCAGTGTAAGTTTTAGCAAAAACTGCTCAATACGCGGGAATAGCTCAGTTGGTAGAGCACAACCTTGCCAAGGTTGGGGTCGCGAGTTCGAGTCTCGTTTCCCGCTCCATTTTTTAGTGTAAGTTTTTATAAAAACTGCTCAATACGCGGGAATAGCTCAGTTGGTAGAGCACAACCTTGCCAAGGTTGGGGTCGCGAGTTCGAGTCTCGTTTCCCGCTCCAAATTCAAAAAAGCCCTCATTGAAAGATGGGGGCTTTTTTATGCATTTCTGAACCTTACTCAAATTAGTATACTAACTCTGACAATCAAAAATGCTGAATTAAGACATCGAACCAATGAGGGATGTCTAAAAATAGAGCATCCCTTGTTGTAAGAATCCATCCTAATACTGCTGCTATACAATGAACTTGGAATTAGATTGTTCTTATTTGGAAATTCATCTTACGCATTCAAACACATTAAAACTTCACCAAATCCCCTTTCAATGCCACGCCAGCCATCGCCGTGCCTTTCGCGCATTGGTAAGTCGTCGTACTCCGTGTTTCATTCGACTTATAGAAACTCACTAGGTTGGTCACAGCATTTGCGCCATTGGCTTTGGCTGTATTTTGAAATTGAATCAATGCCGAACGAAGTACGTGATCACATGAACTTTCCGCAGATTTGGCAAAACCATTGGTCTTTTTATTGGTCACTAGGCCCTTTTCAATCACCTTTCCGCCCGACTTGGTGCCCGCCAAATAAAATTTCACTGAGCCATCTAGCACGCCATCTGCAACAGCACGGTTTACCGCTTCTTGAAATTTAAAATCATACATTTTATCGGCAGCCTGAGCTGATGCAATCGCACCTAAAGACAACACAGCGACTGCACAGATTTTTTTGAATAACATGGTTCTACCCTTATTTTATTAGACACGTTTAAAAATCAAGGAGGTATTAATCCCCCCAAAAGCAAAATTGTTGCTCATCATAATTTGCGTTTCTGCTGAACGCATGTCTGAAACAATATAATCCAGATCGCCACAAGCACTATCAATCTGATCTAAATTCAGCGTAGGCACCAACTGATTACGTCGCATCATTTCGATACTCAACCATGCCTCAATAGCGCCGCACGCCCCGAGCGTATGGCCAAAATAACTTTTTAATGAGCTGATCGGTTTTTTACCCAAGATCCGCGCAGTGGCTTGTGATTCGGCAATATCCCCCTGATCGGTCGAAGTGCCATGCGCATTGACATAATCAATATCCGCGGCAGCAAGCTGTGCATCTTTCAATGCCAACTGCATACAACGTCCCATCATTTCAGAATCAGGTCGAGTCACATGCTGACCATCGGTATTGCTGCCATAACCGACAATCTCAGCATAAATGGTCGCGCCACGCGTTAGTGCATGTTCATATTCTTCTAAAATCAAACAGCCTGCGCCTTCACCCACCACCAAACCATCCCGACCTGCATCAAACGGGCGTGGCGTTGTCTCTGGATGGTCATTTTGCACACTGGTTGCTAACAGGACATCAAACACGGCTGAACCGGCAGCACTGAGCTCTTCTGCCCCACCTGCAATCATCACAGTTTGTTTGCCATATTTGATGGCTTCATAAGCCTGACCAATGGCCATGGAACCCGAAGTACAGGCACTTGAGGTTGGTAGGGTTAAACCCTTTAAACCAAAATACACCGTCATATTGACTGCACTGGTATGTGACATCATACGAATGTAGGTCGTGGCATTCAGTTGACTCATATTGTGCTCAATCAACATGGCACCAAACTCACGTACCGCATCGACACTGCCCGCAGAGGAACCAAAAGCCACGCCTGCATCACCACTTTTTAAGATATCCGCATGCAGTAAACCTGCATCTTCCAATGCTTTTTCAGCACATACGGCAGACATTAAAGCAACGCGGCCCATGCCACGGGTCACCTTACGGTTAAAATGCTTCGGTACAGTAAATGACTCTACTGGACCAGCCAGTTTACTGCGTAAATCGGGATAAATTTCCCAGTCAGGCATATAGCGAATGCCGCTTTTGCCTTGTGCAAACTGCTCAAAAATTTGTTCTGCGGTTTCACCCAAAGAGGTAATCCCAGACATGCCTGTTACGACAACACGTTTCATTAGATCAAGCCTCCATTGACTGAAATCACTTGGCGGGTGATATAACTGGCATCATCACTACATAAAAACTTCACCGCTTTTGCGACTTCTTCCACCTGCCCCATACGTTGCATCGGGATCATCTTCAAGGCGTGTTCTTTAACTTCTTCCGTGACCATTTCTGTTTCAATCAAGCCTGGAGCCACACAATTCACCGTGATTTTGCGTTTGGCCAATTCCAGTGCCAATGCTTTGCTCGCACCAATCAAGCCTGCTTTGGCAGCACTATAGTTCACCTGACCTCGATTCCCCATGATTCCAGACACCGAAGATAAAGTCACAATACGTCCGCCCTTTTTCAAGCGGATCATCGGCATCATCAGAGGTTTCAGCACATTATAAAAACCATTCAGCGAAGTAGAAACGACGTCATCCCAGTCTTCATCGGTTAGTGCGGGGAAAGCACCATCACGGGTTAGTCCTGCATTCAACACCGCACCATAAAAAGCACCATGCTGTGCCATATCTTGCTCTAAAATAGCGGCAATCTTTTCACGCTCATTCACATCGAACATCAGTACATGGCTGGCCTGCCCAAGCGCTTGAATTTCCTGAGCCACGGCTTCAGCCTCAGACTGTCTTGAACGGGCATGTACCGTGACATCAAAGCCTGCCTTTGCCAACTCCAAAGCAATCGCTTTACCTATTCCACGACTCGAACCCGTGACTAAAATTCTTCTGTTCACACTAATTTTCCAATGATTTCATTCATATTTTCAGGCTCAAATACGCTCAACATAGCGTTGAACCGATGTTCTTGATATTCAATTTCACAATTAAACTGCCCCAAACCTTCGTGCAGATAACTTTGTTCTACTCGAATCCGCACGGTTGTGCCCAAACTAAAATAAGCACAAAGCAACTGCATTTTACGCGTTCCCAATAAAAAGCCAATTTTCGGTGGCAAGCCCTGAGTTTGCCCTTTATAACCGGCATAGGCACTAATGGTCTGCGCCATCAACTCAATGCTGCTCCATGTGGGCAAGCCTTCTGGCTCACAAAACATCAAATCTGGCGTGATGTGAAGTTCTGCAATAGCAAATTCATCATTGGCTTCAATCAAATGGCTCACGAAAACCATCGGTTTCGCATGCGGAATAAACTGTACTGCGTCCATCATGACAAAGCCGTCCCGAAAATTAAACTGATATTGCTCCCCCCAAAAGCAAAAGAATTACTCATCGCATAGCGAATGGGTGTCTTCAAATGCGGTGTAAGCACATAGTTTTGCCTAGCCAAAGCCTCGTCCAATTCACCGGCATGATGCAGCGGCAACCATGATTGATCTAATAAAACCTGCTGGCAAATAAAGGCTTCAATTGCACCCGCTGCCCCCAGACAATGCCCCGTTTTATGTTTGGTGCTGCTCAAGGCCACAACTGCATCAGAGAAAACAGTCTGTACCGCCTTAATCTCCATCGCATCATTTTGCGGTGTGGATGTTCCATGCAAATTTAAATAACCAATATCACCTGCTTCAAGCTGTGCCATATCTAAAGCTTTTTGCATCGCCTCCGCAGCCCCTTTCCCTTCTGGATGTGGTGCTGAAATATGCCATGCATCCATTGACTCGCCACTCGACAACAACATCACGGGGGCAGGCGCTTTGGACAGTAAAAACAATCCTGCCGCTTCACCAATATTAATGCCGTCACGGTTGGCACCACAAGGCTGACAAATTCCGCTCGATAAGCTTTCTAAACTATCAAATCCATTTAAGGTCAGCTTGCATAGGGTGTCGACTCCACCCACTAAGACAGCATCAGCCAGATCTGCATTCAGCAGACGTTGCCCCGCCGCCAGCGCTTTAGCTGCCGAGGAGCAAGCGGTAGAAATGGTATAGGCAGGCCCTTCCCAGCCCAAATACTGTTGTAAAGCTTTCGCTAAACTGCCCATTTCTTGCTTTTGGTGCTGTACAGACTGCGGTACTGACTGTTGAAACTGTGCTTTTAAAGTAGGTTCATTATCCGCGATGCCTGAGGTTGACGTGCCGATAATCACAGCAAGACGTTGTTTGGGAAACTGTGCAGTATAAGCACGAATATCAGTTTCAATGTGCGACAAAGCCGTCAGGGCAAAACGTAGATTCCGTGAGTCTGCATCGCTCAAGCTTTCAGGCACTGCTTGAAGCAAGGCCTGATCAAATGCCCCAACCCAGACCAAACGCCCTGCAATCAGATCTTCTCGTTGCGATAGAGTATTTTCTGTGCTTGTTAATGCATGTTGAAGCTCAGCTACATTGTGTCCCAAAGCCGACAGTGCCGCACTGAACTGAATGCCCACGGCTGAAACATGCTGTAGATTTTTAGTCATGATGGTCACCTTGATCATCTTCTAAAGTATTGCTCACCGCGCTGATCACCATCTGATAAGGCACTTGCAAATTATCCAGTTCAATTGCCCCCTCATTTCCCTGAATTTTCAACACAGGCTGCTGCTGTATATAAATGGTATCAGCTTTCTGTACGACCGCATTTTGAGCCGCATGTAACGCAGCAAAATTTGGATAGGTTGCATACAGAATATCGCGCACCACATAATCAAAAGGCAACAGTTTCATCGGCTCAATCCGTTGTTCAACGTCTACCTTTTGACCATCAAAACTGAGCTTAAACAACTGCTGCCCCGTAAGGCTGAGCGCTAACATGTCAAGCGACTGTCCCCGCTGTTGCTGGTACAGTAAAAAGCTGAAACTCTGGCTTTTCCACTGCACTTCAATTTGGTCTTGGCGCTGGTAATTTTGCGCCCCCCACTGCGGAGTTGCGAGTCCTTGCGCTTCAGGAATCCAGCTTTGGCAAGCACTACAAAATAATGTACTGGCTAAAATCCAACTGACGGTTTTCAAATGCAGCTTAAATTTCATCAGTTAGTGACTCTTTCTGCACTTGTTCTTCGCGGCAATATTCTGCCAAAGTACTTAAGCGTTGTTTGGCATTACGGTGCATGGGGTTGTTCGCATCCCATGCATAGCCAGCCAATAAAGAAGCTATCATGCGACGAATTTTTTCATCTTGTCTGTTCGAGAACACTACATCCTGAAATTCACCTGAATACCATAACTCGACATAGGCACGGAACACTTGAATGCCTTTACGCAGCGGCTTTTCATATTGCTCCATCCAATCGACCGCCTGACCTTGCAACACCTGTTCAACCAATGGCACGGCTAGACTAGACGATTTTAAGGCAATCGTTACCCCTGAAGAAAAGACAGGATCGAGGAACTCACCTGCATTGCCAAGTAGTGCATAGTTGTTGGATGCCAAATGTTTAACATCAGCAGAGTAGCCCACCAAAGTACGTACAGGCGTGTCATGTTTGGCGTGACGCAGTACATGCGACAAACTGACATCATCGGCCAAAATACGCTTCTGTAAGGCTTCTAAGTCATAGTCCGCACTGCCGTCATAACCATATTTTTCAAAGAAATCTTGCTCCGCCACAATACCAAATGAAGAACGTCCATCAGCAAAGGGAATCAGCCAATACCATGCACGGTGGTCTTTTTCATGCACAGTAATTAAGATTTTCTCACGGTCAAACTCAGGGTCATTCAATAGACCGTCTTCAATGTGGGTAAAGACCGCACGGCGCACGGGAAAGTCCGATGGGCTTTCTAAGTCAAGAAACTTCGGCAGAATGCGGCCAAAGCCGCTGGCATCTAAGAGGAACTTGCCTTGAATTTGATAGCTGTCACCTTGCGCATCTTCCACCGTCAAAATCGGCTGTGTGGATGCCACATCGACCGCCAAAACTTCATGACCAAAACGGATATCTGCCCCCATTTTTTCGGCTTGCTGCGCCAAAAGCTGGTCAAAGTTGGCACGTCGTACCTGCCATGTAGTGCCTGGGCCTTCACTAAACTTTTGAGTAAAGTCATAAAAACTACGCTGTGTGCCTCTTAAAAAAGCTGCGCCATTTTTAAACTGAAAGGCATATTCATCAGCATGGGTACGCACTGTCTCCAACAAACCCGCTTCTTCTAAAAACACCATACACTGTGGCAATAAAGACTCACCGATGGAAAAACGCGGAAAAAATTGCTTTTCGATGACCGTGACTTGGTAACCTTTTTGGCGCAGCAAAGCTGCGGCCGAGCTGCCTGATGGCCCCGCCCCAATAATTAAAACATCTGTCTGTTGCATGGTGCTCATTGCACTGTACCCTTTGACTCAGCTCTTTGGCTGATATTGTTGAACCACCACATGTTTTGCATCGGAGGATGTAAAAAGTGTGGCATAAATAAATGAAAAAATAACGCCCAGCAACACCGTTAAGCCAAAACTGTGAATGGCATAGGTATGACTAAAAGACAGCAAACCAAAGCCAAAGAACGTCGACATCATGCACAGAAACAAAGCCATACCCACCACCTGCGGGTGATCATGTCCGTGGCGGTAGAAAATCGCATAGTCCACCCCAATTCCAATGATCAGGAAGGTACCCATAATGCTGAATAAATTAATCTCGACACCCAGCCATGCCTGAATCGCAAACGTGGTCATTAGAGCCATACTGACAGGCAACACCAAAGGCAGAATGGATTTTTTGCCATAAAGTGCGCCTAAGCCAACAGCTAACATCAGCAAAGCGCTGAGCAATAGCCACTGTGCCTGCACACGATGCTGTTTGAATAACTCAGATAATTGATGAACGGGACGTAACAGTTGTACATCCGCATCTTCAAGCTGCTGTATGGCTTTAACATCATGCACATTTTGCAGCATTACTAAACGTTGCGTCGGACTCATCTGCAAAAAATGCAAGGGATGATCTTTAAAGACTGCTTCAGTCAGCAACGGTTGGTCTTTTAAATGCGCTTGCCAGTTTAAAACATCGGCTGCATTGAGCTGTAACGCTTGCGCATATTCCACTAAAGCCGGCTGAGGAATCGCCTGTAACATTTCAACATTCTTTTTTTGCTGCTCAAGCGATGGAATCCACTGCCCTAAAGATTGTATAGCATCTAGCTTTCCAGCCTGCTGCAAGGGCGCAAGCTCTGCCAACAGTTGCTGTTCACGTTGCTCTAACTCTGCTGGGGTTCTGCCCTGTACCACAAAATATTCACTGCTTTGCTGTTGCATAAAACGCGAACGAATATATTGATCTTCCTGCTTTAAAGTGGCATCCATACTTTGCAAATTGCGGATGTCATCATTGCTTTTCAGGAAGGCGAGGCTGCTGCCTGTCACCACTACAATTAGTGCAATCATGCCATAACGCAGTGTATTTCGACTCTGCACATAACTGCGTGCTTTGCCAATAAAGCCCAAAGCACGTATCGCAGGTTCCGCATTCAGCGCAGGCAAACGTGGCAGCAGTAAAATACTGGTCACCCATGCGGCACTCAATCCAACCATGGAAAAGACCGCAATCTGTTTAAAACCCGGAAATGGAGTAAAGCTCAGCACCACATAGGCCAACAGCGTGGTCATTAGCCCCACAAATAGACTCGGCAATAATGGTTTTAAAACAGCAAATCCATCGAGCTGTCGGTGCTGAGACTGCATGGCCATAAAGTAAAATGAAAAATCGACACAGACCCCAATCAGACTTGCGCCAAAGACCAGTGTCATCAGGTGAATTTCACCGAAAACCCAATAGGTCACCGCAAAGGCCACTAAGCTGCCTGTGCCGACTGCAACCATTTCCGTCAGCATCGGTCGTATCGAACGGAAGCCAAACCAGACTAGAAGCAAAATCCCGATGGTCGAACCCACGCCAATGGTGGAAATTTCCTCTTTGGCAGAGTTAGTGCCGAACTGTGCAAACAGCAGCGTACCTGTCCAGTGCGGTTTAACTTGCAACTGTTTGAGCTGCTGATTGATATTTTGGATAAACGCAGCGGTCTGCTCTTGGTAGGCAATATTATAAGGGCTGTTATTAAGCTGAAGTACCATCAGGCGTGAGATGCCTTGCGTATCACGAATCGTGGCAAAGCCCTGCTCTAAATTGATATCAGCATTGCTATGTAAAGCGCTTAAACCCACTGCATAACGCGGGAACAGCAGCAAGGGATCTTGCTTGAGCATTTCAGCCGTGATCGGCATGCCAGGACTCATCAGTTGCAATAAGCCCTGCTCTGTCAGTGCGGCATCATCCTGCTCCTGCAAAATCTGCTGATCGGTCTTGGATAATAACCCCGCCTTGTGTTGATACAGCGCTTGGGCAAATTGATCAGGATCAAGCTGCGGACGGACAGGTAAAAATAGCTGACTTTGGTCGGCTTGGGTTTTGAGTGCTTGCGTTGCCTGTTCTAATTGCTGATCCGTTTTGGCATCCAACACCACAAAAACTTTGTCATTTAACTGCTGACTGACGTATTGCTGTGCTTGTTCCAGATGCGCATCTTGATGTGCCTCAGGCAGCAAAGCAAAAATATTAGTCTCAATCTTAATGCCTTTATTCAGCCAAGCCACGCCCAGTGCCAAAGCAATGACACACAGCACCAACAGCCACAGGGCGCTAAATTTATTTTGCCAATTGGAAAAGCGCATTTTCCGCAGCCGTTAAAGTTTGAGGTTGAGCCTTTTGCTGGCTAAAACGAATGATGGTGCGGTTATTGGCTTGTTCCAAAATCGTGATACGGTCCACATAACGCTGGCCTTGCGCATCAACTTGGACAAAAAGCTTTTTAAATAGACTGCTTTTCGGCGTCAAGCTGACATTCCACTGCGTCGGGCTGTAGTTGGCAGATACCACATTAAAGTTTTTAGCGAGCGCCGCTTCGTTGCCCGACATCAACTGTAAAAACATTGTCGCGACTGAGCCATAGGGAGTCTTATCAACTTCAATTTGACTGGACGTACGCTGCGTCTTTTGTACCAACTTACGCGGTGTCACCACCAAATCAGCTTTGACTGGACTTTGAATCTGCCACAGCACGCCTTGGTTTTTGCTGAACAGCACCGTGCCTTTGGACACATAGGTTTTATTTAAAGAGGCCAGTTTTTTCTGTTGCTCAAATTGAGCACGCACAACAGGCGTTGCACCGAGTTGAGCAAACACCTGCTTCAATTCAGTATTTTGTGCATTCGCTGCGGGAGCAAGCAAAGTCATCGCACTTGCCATACACGCAACGGAAATCGTCTTAGAAAATTTGTATCGAATCATACTTGCATTACTCCGCCTTAAACTCAGGCCATGCATTTAAACAGTCCAACAACACCTGTGGTGACTGGAAGCACATTTCACGTTTTTCAATGTGTACCGCCACTTGCGAAGTAAAGCCCTTGGTCAGCTTTCTGCCTGAAACCGCATCGAAAATCAGATATTCAATTTTCAAACGATTTTCCCATTCTTTTAAAATGGCACGCACGCGAATTTTTTGCTCAAACTCAATGCCTTGCACATAACGTACATAGCTTTCAATCACAGGCCATGCATAACCCGAGTCGCGCATTTGGTTATAGTTATAGTGAAATTGATCCAGCAGTTTGCAACGCGCAATTTCAAAATATTTTAAATAATGCCCGTGCCACACCACATTCATGGTGTCGACATCGTGAAAAGGCACTTCAATGATTACATCAGCATGCATGCTCATTTCCTATGAATATTGAACAGCAACGCTGTCTAACAGTTCTAAATGCTCAAAGCGATTAACCAATGCTTGAAGCTCTTGTTGCAAAGGACGATCTTCCTCTACATAGGTGAAGCTCTGAAGCACCCAGTGTTGAAATGCTGTTAAAACAGGGCTGAGTTCTGTATCTACACCTTTGAGTTTGACCGCCTGAACTGCTGCACAACTGAGTGCCGCAATCACTTGTTCAGTCAGAGTAATCACACGACTGGCATCACGCGCAGCAATGGTGCCCATGCTGACTTTGTCTTGATTATGACATTCGGTTGAGCGTGAGAAAATCGACGCAGCAAGCGTCTGTTTCAAAGCTTCTGCCGTCCATGCCGAAACCCCGATTTGCACCGCTTTAAAGCCATGATTCAGTGGTAAACGCTCAGCACTTGAACCAGTTAAATTGCGTGGCAAGCCATTGTTCATTTTATAGTCAACTAACTGCGCCAACTGACGATCCATCAAGTCAGCAATATTCGCGATCATAATTTTCAGGCTGTCCATGGCTTGGGCAATATGTCCGCCATAGAAATGTCCACCATGCAGTACCCGCAGGTTCACAGGGTCAATCAATGGATTGTCATTACTTGAATTCAGCTCATTTTCAATAAACTGACGCAACCACAGTTTAGAATCTTCAAACACCCCAATCACATGCGGTGCACAGCGCAGTGAATAACGGTCTTGCAGACGTGAACTTTGGTGTTCGGTCTGCACTTCACTATTCAACCAGTCACGTAACTGAGCTGCAATATGTTGCTGTCCCGGATGTGGTTTTTGAGCAAACAAGACTTCATCAAAATGGCTTGGATTCCCTTCTAAAGCCAATACATTCAATGCGGTAATCAAAGTACTGGCAAAAGAAATCTGTTCGGCTTTTTTATAATTCAGGCAGGCAATCGCGGTCATGACCGCTGTACCATTCATCAGGGCCAAGCCTTCTTTGGGGCGCATCACCAAAGGCTGCACACCTTTTTCAGCATACACTTGTGCAATCGGCACGATCTGACCTTGATAGTACACATCGCGCTCACCAACCAATGCCCCAGCAATATAAGACAAAGGTGTTAAATCGCCACTAGCACCTACCGAACCTTCCGAGGGAATCACAGGAATCACATCTTCATTGAGCATCCAGACCAAACGCTGTAACAAGGCATGCGAAACACCCGAATAGCCGCGTGCCAAAGAACATAAACGCACCACCACTACAGCACGTGCGGTAATTAAGTCTAAGTTTTGGCCCATGCCACAGCCATGAAAACGCGACAAATGCAGTGGTAACTCATGCACTTGGTGGGCTGGAATTTCAACTAAGCACGAGTCGCCATAACCCGTGGTCACGCCATAAATGACGCCTTCGTCTTGCAACAGCTGATCGAGGAAATCTGCGCCGCGTTGAATCAATGCTGTCCATTCAGCAGAGGTAGGCAATGCCACCTGTTTTTCTTTAAATGCTACAGCTACAACATCTTCAATACTGAGCGGAGTTTCCCCAACAATTAACACAAGACTTATCCTTTATTCCAAAAATTATAAAAATTAAACCATTGATAAGGCGCACGTATGCAATGCCGTTCCAACAGTTCCACATACTGACTTGTGGTCTGTTGCATGGCCTGTAAACGCTCTTTACGCGGCCAGTTCAACTGCTCCGCCACTTGATGAATATGCACTTCAAAATGTGTATCAACTCGATAGCAAAACACTGCCAATACAGGAGCTTTTAGTAAGCTGGCCAAGATCCAAGCGCCTTGCGGCCACAGCGCTTGCTCGCCTAAAAAAGCAACCGATTGTACCCGATCTGACTGCACGGGTACGCGGTCTGCTGCCACAATCACCCATTCACCTTGATCGAGCTTCTCCTGCAAAATCAGTGCTGTTTCGATTCCTAGCTCATCCACCGAAACCAAATTAACATCGGCATGTTCATTCAGTTTTTTTAAAAATGCATTGAACTTGGTGGCATGTTTTTGATAAACCAACACATTAATTTTCTGCGGATGCTCTGCTTTGATGGCGCGCAGCAATTCAATATTGCCAAAATGCGACACCACAATCACCGCACCTTTTTGATAGTGCGAACGAAAGTGCGCATGACCATGTAGCTTTAAGTTCTGCTCAGGAATATGCCCGAGCCAGCCCTCAATTTTATCTAAAATACATTCGCCAAATTGCATTAAATGCGTATAGCTGAGCCACAGCTGTGGCTCAGCCTGAAACGGCGACTGTGCACCTGCAAAATGATGCAATTTCTTTAAGTACAGCAGAGAAGCTTGACGCGCGGTATTGGAAAAGAGCCAATACCATAAAATCACAAAGTATAAGATGACTCGGCACAGCCAGCGCCCACCCAAACGGTAAAAACCCAGCATCAGCATCAGCGGCAACATCCCGCCCCGCTCTTTCACGGCGTTCCATTTCTGCATATGCTTCTCTGACCGCCTTAGCCTTTGACTTTCTGATAAATCAGTTTGGGGAACCGCAGCAGCATGCCACCCAATAAGCGGCTATGCGCGCGCGCCATGCCCAAATTGTCACGCCAAACATCAAAATGTGAAATGCCGCCTTCAGGGTAAATCACATGCGTGGGCAGATTGATAAACGGCACATTGTCCCATTTCAAACGCACTAAAATTTCCGAGTCAAAGCCCATCCGCGGTTGAAACTTGGCTGTATTTAAAATGTTCACCGTCTGCGCCAGAGGATAAACGCGAAAGCCACACATGCTGTCTTTAATGTCAAAAGATAGGCTGTTAATCCACACCCAAATATGTGTTGCATAACGGCCATAGAGACGTTTTTTCGGAACAGTCGCATCAAAGATTGGCTGGCCAATAATCATGGCTTCAGGATGCTGGATAGAGGTGTCTAAAAAGCGTTGTACGTCCTGCCAGTCATGTTGACCATCGGCATCCAGTTGCAAAGCATGGCTATAACCACATTCAAAGGCATGTTTAAGACCCGTGATCACTGCCTGTCCTTTGCCCTGATTATGGGTATGTTCAACCAAATCGACCATTGGATAATCCTGCGCGAGCTGATGTAACACCGCCGTACAAGTAGCATCACTGCCATCATTCACCATAATAATCGGTAACTCGAAAGCGCTTAAATGTGACAGTAACGCAGCCAAATAATGCGGATGGTTATACACAGGAATCACGAAGCAGTGTTTCATTTTTGTCTCTCGGCTTAAACGTCTGAAGGGGCAGCAAACAGCAAACGTCCGGATGCCAATATTTTGTCATGATTTTTCAGCTCAAAACTGACCTTATGCGCTTTACGGCTGAGCACCAGTTCCACCGTTTGATAAGGTTGGATCAGTCCTTGAAATTTTATCTGTTCAAAACCATTACACCACAGTAAATCCGCCCAGTTTTGTTTGGCAAAATGCTGAATAAATCCTATTTGCCCTACGCCTGGATAAATCGGGAAGTTCGGAAAATGTCCTTTAAAGCATTCCAATTCAGGAATAAATTCCAAAGCATAACTGATCTGCGTATCCTGAGATTGCTGCATCAAAACCACAGGCAAGCTCATCGGTTGAAACAGCGATTTTAAATACTGTTTATTCAGCTTCGATTGTGCATTTTGTGGCATTTGCGTTAAGAACCGCCACTGTCGCGGAATCGCAATACTTTCCAGTTTTTGTTGTAATTGTTTTTTCAGCTCTGCGGTAAAGGAAGCTTTGCCCTTTTCAATGAGTAGCGCCCGAGCATCCTCTGTCAGCACAGCCACCACCGCCAAAATCTGACGCTGTTCTTTTTCGTGAGTTAGGACATGACATTGTTGTATTTCGACCAATTCAGCGATTTTCGCTTCAATCGCATCGAGACTTAAACGCTTTTCTTCAAGTTTAACAATGCGGTCCAAACGTCCCAATAACTGAAACGGACTTTTGAAATTCTGTACATCATCAACCCGCACTTTATCTCCCGTCAGAATCCAATCCGCGCTAAAGGCATGATTGGTTTTAACGGCTAACTCTTGCTGCTCAGTGCACTGAATTTCGACATTGGTAAAGGGTGTCCATAGCGCATCATCTGCCTGACGGTGAGCGATCCCGCCTGTTTCAGAACTACCAAACACTTCCGTAATCGGACGGTTCAGCAAAGGACGCACGCCTGCATCCAACTTTCCACCAGAGGAATAGACCCTATGGCAGTCTTGCAATACCACATCTGTGGTCCAGCGCTTCAACAAAGCGGGGCTGGAAATCAGATAATTGGGCAGCTGCACATGGGCAATTTTCTTTTGAAGATCGACCACATCCTCAGGAAAAGCCAGTTGTTTTTGATAGAAACTGCGCCCACTGGCTAAGGGCCACAACAGCTTAAACAACAAACCATAAATATGTTGATGGCTCACCGTGGCAATGGCTACCGCCTGCTCAGGTAAATCAAAACTGGCTTCCAAACCACAGACTTCGTTGAACAACTGTTGCAAAGTGCGGGGAATCTTTTTCGGCTGCCCAGTTGAACCCGAAGTATAAAAATACAGCTGCGCCTGATTGAAAAAGGAAGCATCAAATTGAAGCTCGAAGGTTGTCTCTGCTGTCGACGGCAAACGTTTTAAAAAATAAATCTGTTGTTCAGCCAATTCTTTTTCTAAGTCGCTGACCCGATGCGGCGGCAATAGCACTTGCTTGCCTGCTTGCAATGCCGCAAACAACAACACTAAAAATTCATAACTGTCTTCTTGCCAAAGCGCCCATACAGGCTGTTCCAACGGCTGAATTTGCGCAGCCTGTTCAGCCACATCCAACCAAAAATTTTGAAATGTAATGAGGCTTGAATCCGCCTGAATACACAGGGGACGCAATGAATGAAGATGCTGCTGAAAATGACAAGACATAAAATTTGTTTTTAAAACCGTATTTCTAATCGCTATAGTTCGAGGCCGCTGTTTCAGCTGCCCTGACGGAAATGCTGTTATTTCTGTACCTGATGCAATCGCTGCTGGCGTTTGCGCAACACAAACTCACCCAGCAACAGTCCACCCATCAAGACATAAGAGATCAAACCGTTATACAGCACCCAAATCTTCATTGGTGCGAAAAAAACGGTGATCAAAGCAAGGACCGCATTGATGCAGAAAAACCCACACCAAACTTTGGTCACTTGACGGGTCCATTCTACCCCTTCTTCGGGCAAATTAGGCTCTGCCAAACGTGCAAAACGTTCAATCATCGAAGGCGGTCGAATCAAGGTGCTGGCAAATATAAACAACGCCCCGAGACTCATAAAGACAGGATAGAGTTTAAGCCATGCATGATCTTTTAAAATCAAACTCAGCCCGCCACATAAAATGGCAAAACCCGTCAATGGCCACAGCAAGGCATTGCCCTTACTCAATAGACGCAGGGTGCCCAGTGCAATCAATACCGCACTGACCCAGACATACTGTCCATGCGCCAAAGCATAAGCCACAAAAAAAGGATAGAGGATCAATCCGACCCCTACTATCCCTTTTAAGATGTTGTTCATGCAGCAGACATATTCTGAATCACGAGCACCACATCTTGTACGGTACGCACGTTTTTAAAGTCTTCAGGATTGACTTGCTTGCCTGTCAGCTCTTTAATTTTTACGACCAAATCAATGGCATCAATACTGTCGACATCAAGGTCTGAGGCTAAGTTTGACTCTAACTGCACATCTTCAGGCGCAATTTCAAACAGCTCTTCCATCCACTCACGTAATTTTTCTAACACGGTTTCTTGTGCAAGCATAGCAACCTCTTATGCTGTTTTCTGTGCTTCAACCAAAGCCACTAAGCTTTGAATTGATTTAAAATGTTCTTTGGTTTCTGCAGACTCTGCATTTAGATGAATGCCATAGCGCTTTTTCAATGCCAAACCCAGTTCTAAAGCATCAATCGAGTCCAAACCCAGACCATCACCAAACAAAGGTGCGTCTGTATCAATGTCTTCAATACGGATGTCTTCAAGGGCGAGGACATCAATAATCATTTGCTTTAATTCATCAGCAAGATTGCTCATTTACGGATAACTCTTGGTTAAAAAACCACTGTAATTGTTGATTTAATTGACGCACATTTTTGGGATTGACCGTTACATCATCCAATACGTCTTCCACTCGGATCGCATCCAACACTTTCACATGGATATGAAAAGGCTGTTCTGGAATGTGATACCACTTTTCATTTTTAGTCAGGGTCGATGGCGTGCAGCTAATCAGCACAGGGCGAATCGGCACACCAGCACGCAAAGCAATATTGGCCGCACCACGCTGAAAATCATTCAGTTGCTCACCTTTTGCTGTCCGCGTCCCTTCAGGAAAGATCAACAAGGACGCCGCATGATCCTGCTGTAATTTGTGTACGCAGTCCTGAATAAACTGTTCAGAACCTGCATTTAAAATATAACCTGCGCTTTGCACAGGGCCTTTGGTAAATGGATTCGACCACAGCGCCTGCTTGACCACGCAGTTTGCTTGTTCCATTAAACCAATTAAAACCACCACGTCAATCAGTGTCGGATGATTGGCAATCACCAACTCTTGTTGACTGTGCTGTAGTTTATCTAAGCCTTCAACTGTATAAGTCATGATGCCCAGTTTCACCATCATTTCGGTGAAACCTTTAAAACTGTGCTTAATCACCTTTTGAGTGCGCTGCTTACGAAGCTCAAGGTCTGCTGAGCTCAGCTTGACCAGAGGTGCAATCAAACCACCAATCGCCACACCGCCTAAGCCAAAGCTGGCAAAACTAAACCCTGTCGCTCCAACACGCCAGACATAGTTGGCTTTTTGCTTGATTTGATTTAATTTCAGCATTTCGTCCACGCTTCAGATTCAGTTTGCTCAGGATTATTCCAAAATGTATTAAATGCTAAAGCCTGCTGATAAGTAGGCGTTGCATCCGCATGCTTTGGCGCCAACATCAAATTGGCAGGCGCTAGTGAAATCACCGCGGCCATTGCAAAAGCAGCAAATGGCTGATGCTCGATATAAATGTCCGGCAAGGCTTCATCATAATACACCAGCAAAACCTGACGAGCTTCTGGCCTTGTTTTTAACCATGCATAGGCTTCAATCAACCCATCATTCCACGAACCCGCCAAACTGGTCGCAGGTGTCGCATCCTGACATAAAATAGAATATAAGCCTGAAATTGCATTATGTACCGACGTTGAAAATTGAGTCGGTGAAGGGGTTTGCTCGCGTAACACATCTGCTAAAATATTCAGTGTTTTTGCTTCATCGCCATATTGCGACACCCACACAATATAATCGACTTTGTGGGTATCTAAAGTCTGCATTGCGCTATTCAAAGCCAGCTTTGCCAGACGCGATAAGCGCCGGCGTTGCATCGCAGGAATGTACTCTATAGCTGATAATTCTTGATCAACCAAGCTCATATTCAAGCGGGATACGTGGAGTTGCATCATCATGATCAGTGTTTAAAAGTTGACAAATTATCAGGCGCGCAATTATAGCACTGAGCCACATTTTTCACAAAAAATAACAAGCGCTGATAGGTTCAAAAAAGGAGGATGCAGCAACACTGATCCCCCTCCTTAAAACAAGAGCAACTAGATATAATATTGCGTTCTTTTCTTGGCAAATTTATCCAGTTGTTTTAAAAAGCCTTCGAAATAATCCTTCTCTTTTTCCTCAGTACGATAGCCTGCATAAAGAGTACGACGCAAACCTTCAGGCGCTACGCAGTCCAAACGACGCGAAGTCACCCAACCCTTTTGTTCATATTCGTTCACCACCCAATCGGGTAATGCCCCAATACCACGCCCACTTGCCACCAGTTGAATCAACATTTGGGTGAGGTCGGTGGTGCGGATCTGTTTCGGCAGGATATTGGCCGGAATAAACAGACGCGACATAATATCTAAACGGTGCTTATCCACTGGATAGGTCACCAAGGTTTCTTCTGCAAGTTCTTGCACGGTAATGTCTTTGGCACGAACCAAAGGATGGGTATTGGATAAAACCAAACGCGATTCGTACTCAAAAATCGGAAAATACTCCACCCCTTTTAACGCTATCGGGTCGGCTGTAATCAATAAATCAAACTCACCCGTCTGCAATAACTCATGCGGATTGGCCTCAAAACCTGAAGCGAAGTCCAGATCAACATCTGGATATTGTTGGCGATATTGATTTAATAACGGCATTAACCAATCGAAACAGCTATGACACTCTGAGGAAAAAGTAATACGTCCAGTTTGACCATGCACAATACGGGTGATGTCGCTTTGTGCAATTTGCACCTGCGGCAACACTTCATCAGCCAGTTTTAACAAACGCTGTCCCACATTAGAAAAGCTAACGGGACGGCTACGACGGTTCACCACTTCAACCCCAAACCACTGGTCTAACTCACGCAACTGGTGCGACAAAGCTGAAGGCGTTAAGCATAGGTCTCCCGCAGCAGCCACCAATGAGCCATGCTCTCTTAAAGCGGTTAAGGTTTTTAAATGGCGGAGTTCTAACATCTGGCGCGGCCCAATTTTTTAATCTTGATGAATACGGTATAGCTTAACCTATAAAAGTGAGATTCACTTATTTTTTTTCACCTTAATATATTTTTAATTAGTTTATTTCATTTTAACATCTATGATCTGCAACAAAAACACTCGCCCCATTTACAGAGAATGAAAAAATTTAAGCATTCAAATTCACAATCTTCATGATCCGTACATGTGCGCCAATCGAGAAGTAAGGCTTTCTTTTATAACTGTGGATGACTTTTAAGCCCATCTCTTAATCATGCCTAGGTTGAAGCGTGATTCCTTCAGTTTTTGAGAGGTACAACGACCGAATCCAGCCCACCAACTGTCCTATTTAACTCGTGGCTATGCATCGAACTCTTGTGATATCTCTACTTTGATACAACGAAATCATGTGAGAGCAAGCAGCATGCTCTTGTACCTGAGTTAAATTCAGCTCAAATATTGAGAACTGATGATTCTGATCTTTCATCGAAATTGAGGGGCTAAGCGCTGAAAAAGCATACCATGCTGACAGCAGAACTTCTCACCACCCTAGTCTTCGGGCTTTTTTATGTTCCACGTGAAGCATTATGTAAATATCGAATCAAAGTCGCTTGTCTCTCAAACTGATGAAATGCAAAACAGAGCATACAAAAACAAAAAAGCTTCCGACTAGGAAGCTTTTTTTAAATCTTAGATTTAACCATCAATCGTGAGCTTTAAAATCTCAGCTTTGGTATAACCCCGTTCTTTTAAAAGATGTTGAATGGCTTTTTTCTCATCTTGATCTTCAAGGAATTTACAGCGTTGGATCAAACGCATATCGGTCTCATACTGAAAGTTATGACGACACTCTAATTCCTTATTGGAAGGCGTAGTAAAAAAATGAAGCACAGCTAGATACTCTCTTTCTTGCTGTTGAAGTGGCCCGCCTTCAACGAATACCTATCTAACACAACTGTTAAACACCCTTTGGGTAAATGATGACGAATCTCGCTCAATTATGCAAGTTTGGGCCCCTCAAATGTTCTCTCTCTACTCATCTTCAGCGCTCAAAGCAGGTCTTCATCATCTGCCAAAGTCGATTTTAATCATGAAAATTCATCAGCTCATCCTGAGAATTCTTCATCCAATCGTCGTTGATCCGCTCGTTAGACGTTTTAAACTGTTGGGTTTAAATAGATAAAAATCATTCAATATGTCGAAGCTCGAACGTCAGAAACTTAGCCTCCCCACAGGTCATGACAAACTGCTCTTGCATTCCTGCTGTGCGCCTTGCTCAGGTGAAGTCATGGAAACCCTCATTGAATCGGGTATCGATTTTTCTATCTTTTTCTACAACCCCAATATTCATCCTGTAAAGGAATATCTGATTCGCAAAGAAGAAAATATTCGCTTTGCAGAAAAACATCATATTCCATTTATTGACTGTGATTACGACACAGACAACTGGTTTGCACGTGCCAAAGGTATGGAAAATGAGCCAGAGAAAGGTATCCGTTGTACCATGTGTTTTGATATGCGTTTTGAACGGACGGCATTATATGCAGCAGAACATGGCTTTAGCCTAATCAGCAGCTCTCTCGGCATTTCCCGTTGGAAGAACATGCAACAGATCAATGAGTGCGGACACCGCTCTGCTTCACATTATGCAGGCATTCACTACTGGGACTACAACTGGCGCAAACATGGCGGTGCGGTACGCATGCTGGACATCAGCAAACGTGAAGAATTTTATCAACAAGAGTACTGTGGCTGCGTATACTCACTGCGAGATAGCAACCGTTGGCGCATGAGCCAAGGCCGCGAACGCATCAAATTCGGACAAAAGTTCTATTCCAATGCCATGGATCAGGACAGCTGATTTCAGCCAGTAGCCTCCACATACCAATTTTTCCAAGAGCTGGTTCCACGCACCGCAATCGACACGGTCGGAATCAGCTTTTCTTTTAAGATCTTTGTTTGTCCAACGGCTTTAGCTAAGCGTGCTTTGACTGAATGAATGCATTCACGGTCACCAAATTCACAACGGTCTAAACTGGTTCCACCACAGGGCCCATTGGCCAAGCCTTTGGGGCAAGTTTCTGGGCAAATATACAGAGTCTCGCCTAAACGGCATTGACCACAACTTTCACAGCCCACCACTGCATGCTTACTCAAATGTTCTGTTTTCAGTAACGCTTGTTTGGCACGCGAGCAATCCCAAACATTGAAATTAAAAATAAACCGCCCCACGCCTTTGGCCAGTTTAGATTCAAATAAAGCATCGTGCATCAAATGCAGATGTTGGTACTTAATAATCTGACTCGATGTCGCAGGCCGTGAATAATAAGCCAGCTTCGGATGAAACTCTGTACCGGTTTGCACCTGCCAAAGCGTATTCCAAAGTCGTTCACACTCAGCAAAACTCAAGTGCCGATATTCTTCAATATAATGCTCCAGTAAGCTTTGTTCTTCAGGCTGATGGCAAGCTGATAAATGCACCCCCGCAAAACCCAAATGTCGACACATTAGAATCTGTAATGCGCAGCGCACATAGACGCGATCACTTAAACCCTGTTCTTTTTCCTGTTGCAACACCTGCAACATATGCGGGGTGATCACAATGCCAGCCACTTTATGTTTCAGCATAAACTTGGCCCGTGCCAAGGTCAGTGGCATGACGCAAGCTAAAATTTTCTGCGCATACTGATGCCGCGCTAAAAATGCATGCGCATCCTGTAAAGCAGTCATGTCATAGCCCAATTGGGTAATCACATAATCAGCCCCTGCTTTCATCTTTTTATGCAGTTTTAAATATTGCGCCTCTTTTTCCGCTTCCGCATATTTAAATGGATTAAACGCGACACCAATATGAAAACTGCCTTGGCGTTTGGCTTCCATGACAGCATTCACAGACTCCAAATAACGTGTTCGGGGTTCTAGGTCGTGGCTATAGCAGTGCTGTTTTAATTTATCGCCTGTTAAAAGCAACAGGTTCTTTTGACCCTGTGTTTTTGCATCTTTCAAAAACTGCTCAAAGTCTTGTATATCGCGCGCTTTCCCCGAAAAGTGAATGACTTTTTCAATCTCTTGTGGATACTGTTTGGCGACTTGCAAAGGCGCTTCATCGTCATCCGCATGCACCCGATCGGCCAGCGTCATAGCCGCAGGAAAGCCTGCAAATTCAGTTTTGACAGACCACTGGGTTTGGTGTGCACTTAAGTATTCAACCAATACGCAAAATTGTTTCTGTGCAAAATATTGAGCAAGTAAGGACATCACAGGAGAAATAATCCAGAGGATTAAAAAAGAAGAATTATAGTACAAATCAAAAATAGATGATGAGTCATCAGGTTATTCGCTATGACATATTCAATATTTTTTTGACTCGTCCTCTACCTGATGAGTGAGCACAAATATCCACCCCGATCTGATTGATCAGTTGCAGCACCCTGCTCAAAATGAACCTGATGGTCAATTTCAAAAAAGAAGGTACTCTAACGCTCAACCACACGCCGCCAAGAGCGCAACATTTGTCTAGACCCCTTATTTACTGCGCCGATTGACTTATTTTCGATAAGATTGTTCTTTTTTATGCTTTTCAATCGCTTAAAGACTAAGCACATTTCAACTTTTTAAAATAAAGGCATCTTTTCAAGCTTGGACTGACTGTGTATAACAATGGACGACTCAAGGAAATGATTCGCACATAGGCAAAAGCCTGAAAAAAGCTTAAACTATGTGCCAATGAAAACAAATGATATGTCGTCCATGGCGACAACGATGAAGGTGAAGGTTGATGCCGCTCAATACCGTTGAAGAGCTAGTTGCAGATATCCGTGCAGGTAAAATGGTCATCCTGATGGATGACGAAGATCGTGAAAATGAAGGTGATTTAGTTATCGCAGCGACCCATGTTCGCGCAGAAGACATCAACTTTATGATCACCCACGCACGTGGTTTGGTGTGCTTAACGCTCAGCCGTGATCGCTGTAAACAATTGAATCTTCCATTGATGGTCGATGCCAATGGCGCACAACATGGCACCAACTTCACGCTCTCCATTGAAGCGGCAGAAGGTATTTCTACAGGGATTTCACCTGCAGAACGTGCGCATACTATTCAAACGGCTGTAGCGGCACATGCAAAACCATCAGATATCGTTCAACCAGGACATATTTTCCCATTGATGGCGCAGCCTGGTGGCGTTCTACACCGCGCAGGTCATACCGAAGCAGGTTGTGATTTATCTCGCCTAGCGGGTCTAGAGCCTGCATCGGTCATCTGTGAAATCATCAATGAAGATGGCACGATGGCGCGTCGTGCCGATCTTGAAATTTTTGCTGAAAAGCATGGTTTAAAAATTGGTACCATCGCGGATCTGATCCACTATCGTATGACCAATGAACAAACCGTTGAACGGATTGATCAGCAAAGCATTGATACCGAATATGGCACTTTTGACTTATATCGTTACCGCGAATTAGGCAATCCAGATATTCACTTGGCTTTGGTGAAAGGCGAACCAAAAGAAGGGGTAACCACCGTTCGTGTCCATGGTTTCAACCCTGTTCGTGACCTGCTCAAACTCAACAAAAAAGACGGCGAGCCCGCATGGAATCTCGACAAAGCGCTGCAAGAAATCGCAAGCAGCGATCGGGGTGTTTTGGTTTGGATTGGCCAGCGTCATTTACAAGACTTAGGCCCAGCCTTAGACAGCCTTACAGCACCAAAACCAACCAAATCCAATGCTGCTTTATCTCAGCAGTACCAAACCATTGGGGTGGGCGCACAAATTTTACGTGATTTAGGCGTAGAAAAGATGAAGCTTTTGAGCTCACCTTTACGCTTTAATGCACTCTCTGGGTTTAATTTAGAAGTGGTGGAATATATCACCGCACATCAAACAACTTAAAAAATCATCGAGGTTGCTATGGCAATTCGCCGTATTGAAGGTATGTTACATCTCGCTAGCGAAGGCCGTTATGCGATTTTAGTGGGTCGTTTTAATAGTTTTGTTGTCGAACATCTATTAGAAGGTGCAATTGATACATTGAAACGTCATGGTGTATCAGAGGATAATATCACTGTTGTTCATGCACCAGGCGCGTGGGAACTTCCTGTCGTGGCTAAAAAATTAGTGGCGTCTGAACGCTTCGATGCCATCATTGCACTGGGTGCTGTGATTCGTGGTAGCACACCGCACTTCGACTTTGTTGCAGGTGAATGTGCCAAAGGTTTAGGCGTGGTTGGCCTAGAATCTGGTCTTCCAGTGATTAATGGTGTATTGACTACGGATAGTATTGAACAAGCGATTGAACGCTCGGGTACAAAAGCAGGTAATAAAGGCGGCGAAGCTGCTCTTACTGCAATTGAAATGGTTAACTTGTTAAAGGCTATTTAACGCTATGTCGCAAACATTGCAAGCAACTTATGCAGCAAAACGTAAAGCACGTCGCTTTGCTGTACAAGGAATTTACGAATGGCAAATGAGCCACAATCCAGTCCATGAGATTGAAGCACGTACGCGTGTGGAAAATGCCATGCACAAAGTGGATCTGAGCTATTATCATGAATTGTTAACCCAAGTGGTTGCCAATCATGAAGCATTGGATGCGCTCTTAATCCCTGTGCTTGATCGCGAAGTTTCTGCGCTTGATGGCGTTGAACTTGCGACCCTTCGTTTAGGCGCATATGAACTCAAGGAACATCTTGAAATTCCATATCGTGTGGTTTTAGACGAAGCGATCGAGCTTGCTAAACATTTTGGCGGTGCAGACAGCCATAAATACATCAATGGTGTATTAGATCGTTTAGCAACAACTTTACGTGCAGCAGAAAAGCAACAAGCGAACTCACAGTAGTAGATTTGTTGTATGGCTGAGTTTTCGATCATTGATACCTATTTTAATCGTAAGAGTCCTCATTCTGTCGATTTAGGCGTCGGTGACGACTCAGCCTTGCTCACCCCACCACCACAGCAACAATTGGTCATTTGTGCCGATACCTTGGTTGCTGGACGTCACTTCCCGCTTGATACCAGCCCACATGCGATTGGCTGGAAATCTGTCGCGGTCAATTTATCTGATATCGCCGCAATGGGCGCGAAACCTCAGAGTATTTTACTGGCTTTGAGCTTACCCCAAATTGATCATGACTGGCTCAAAGGTTTTAGTCAGGGTTTATATGATTGCTGTGATCAATTTGGCGTGAGTTTAATTGGTGGAGACACCACCCAAAGCCCACATCTCACCATTTCCGTGACAGCACTGGGTTGGGTCGATATCGGTCAAGCCATCACTCGCTCTGCCGCTCAAGTGGGTGATTTGATTTGTGTCAGTGGTACTGTCGGCGATGCTGCTTTTGCCCTGCAACACTTAGGCCATCCTCTCCAACACCGTTTGGACTACCCTACCCCACGCTGTGAACTGGGGCAAGCACTCAAAGGCTTAGCGCACAGTATGATTGATGTGTCAGATGGCTTAGCACAAGACTTAAGTCATATTTTAAAAGCATCCCATGTGGGCGCGACCCTACAGCTTGATCAATTGCCCATCAACACCACGCTACAAGATTTAACACGAGAACAACAATGGCAATATGCTTTGGCGGGTGGCGATGACTATGAATTATGCTTTACAATAAGCCCGCAGAATTATGAAAAACTTTTGCAACAACAAAACCATAGCAGCATCAGTGTCATTGGAAAAATTGATGCCGAAAGTGGTCTGCGTTTTCAACAAAATGGCTTAGACCATTCCTTGCAATTTAATGGATATCAACACTTTGCATAAGCCCCCTATCCTCTTTCGTCAGATGTCTTGGTATGACCGTTTCATCGTATTTTGTGGTGTAGGGTTTGGCTCAGGGCTAGCACCCAAAGCACCAGGAACGTTTGGTTCTGCATTCGCACTGCTGTTCGTCCCGATTTGGCTTGCAATTGGCTTATCGAACACCATTATTGCCATCATCCTCATGTCTCTAATTGGCATTTATATCTGTGGGCATACTGCCAAAGTGATGGGCGTCCATGATGATGGGCGTATTGTATGGGATGAGTTTGCTGGCCAGTCCATCACCTTTTTGCCTGTCCTGTATTTAGGGCAAATGAATTGGCTCTGGCTGCTGCTGGGTTTTATTTTATTTCGTATTTTTGATGTGTGGAAACCGTGGCCGATTCGTGTCATTGACCAAAAAGTCGAAGGTGGCTTTGGTATTATGCTCGACGACCTGATTGCAGGACTTTGGGCTGCACTTTGTATTTGGATTTATTTTTATTTCACTGTGGCTTAGGCCATTTTTAGGATTAGAACATGTCAACGACTGTTATTATTCTTGCTGCAGGTAAAGGAACACGTATGCGTTCTTCTTTACCCAAAGTACTACAACCACTTGCAGGACGTCCTTTACTTGGTCATGTCATCGACACTGCAAAAAAATTAAATGCAGCCAATATTATTACAATTTATGGGCACGGCGGAGCACGAGTTCAAGAAACATTTACTCATGAAAAGATTGAATGGGTGGAACAAGCTGAGCAACTCGGAACAGGTCATGCAGTGCAAATGACACTCCCAGTCCTTCCACAGGAAGGCAGCTCACTGATTTTATCAGGCGATGTACCTTGCATCTCTCAAAACACGCTACAAAAATTACTCAATGCAACTGCCGAGACAGGCATTGGTCTAGTGACTTTAACTTTAGCCGATGCAACAGGTTATGGGCGTATAGTGCGTGAGAATGGTCAGATTCAGGCGATTGTTGAACATAAGGATGCGACCACAGAGCAGCACCAGATTAAAGAAATTAATACAGGTATTTACTGTGTCAGCAATGCCAAATTACATGAGTGGTTACCACGCTTAAGCAATAATAATGCGCAAGGTGAATATTACCTGACTGATATTGTAGCAATGGCCTTAACAGATGGGATGCAAGTCGCATCGGTTGAGCCTGAACAAGCCTTCGAAGTTGAAGGAGTCAATGATCGCATTCAGCTTGCCGCATTAGAGCGCCAATTCCAAATAGCCCAAGCCAAAAAGCTCATGCAGCAAGGTGTGCATTTGATTGACCCTCGTCGCTTTGACCTTCGTGGACATTTAACCGTTGGACAGGACGTACGCATTGACATCAATGTGATTATTGAAGGCGAATGTGAATTCGGCGACCATGTAGAAATTGGTGCAGGTTGTATCATCAAAAACACCAAGATCGCAGCAGGTACAAAAGTTCAGCCGTATAGCATCTTTGATAATGCTATGGTCGGCGAAGATGCGCAGATTGGTCCTTTTGCTCGTTTACGACCAGGTGCAAAACTGGCTGCTGAAGTGCATATTGGTAACTTCGTTGAAGTCAAAAACACCAGCGTTGGCCTCGGTTCAAAAGCCAACCACTTTACCTATTTAGGTGATGCTGAAATTGGTGCAGGCTCGAACATTGGTGCTGGGACTATTACCTGTAATTATGATGGTGCAAATAAATTTAAAACCATCATTGGTGATGCTGCATTTATTGGTTCTAACAGCTCATTGGTTGCACCTGTCACGATTGGCAATGGGGCAACTGTCGGGGCTGGTTCAACCATTACCCGTGATGTTGCAGAGAATAGCTTAGCGGTAGAACGCTCTAAGCAAGTTGAAAAAGAAAACTATCAACGTCCACAAAAGATGAAGAAATAAGAGGATTAAATTATGTGCGGTATTGTCGGTGGCGTTGCAGAACGTAGTATTACCAATATTTTAATTGAAGGTTTAAAGCGTCTTGAATATCGTGGCTATGACTCTGCGGGTTTAGCGCTGGTCAATCAAGGCCAAGTTTTACGCGAAAGACGTGTCGGTAAAGTATCCAATCTAGAAGAAGCCGTTAATCAATCAGGTATTCTAGGTTCTCTAGGTATTGCACATACACGTTGGGCAACCCATGGCAAACCCACTGAAGATAATGCACATCCGCACATTTCAGGCGATGTTGCTGTAGTCCATAACGGCATTATTGAAAACTATCAAGAACTCAAAGACGATCTTGAAGCTTTAGGCTATGTATTTACCTCACAGACCGATACTGAAGTGGTCGCTCACTTGGTTAAAGATGCTTTAAAGTCTACCCCAAGCTTGCTGGAAGCTGTGCAACAAGTTGTGCCTCAGCTTAAAGGGGCTTATGCACTGGGTATCGTACATACCGACCATCCAGATGAACTGATTACCGTGCGTGAAGGTTCACCTTTGGTCATTGGCGTCGGTATTGGCGAAAACTTTATCAGTTCAGATCAATTGGCTTTACTGCCTATTACCAATCGTTTTATTTACCTTGAAGAAGGTGATATTGCTCGTTTAACCCGCAATAGCATTGAAGTTTTTGTCGCTGGTCAACGGGTCGAGCGCCCAATCAAAGAATTAGATGCTGCCGTCAGCAATGCATCTAAAGGTGAATATAAACATTACATGCTCAAAGAAATTTATGAGCAACCCGAAGCGATTCAACAAACCATTTCTCAAGCTCTAGATGGCAATGCACTGCGTGAAGACTTTCTTGCCAATGCAGTCGCGGATTTCCAAAAAATTCAGCAAATCCAAATCATTGCCTGTGGGACCAGCTACCATGCAGGGATGATTGCCAAATATTGGTTTGAACAACTGATTGATTTACCGTGCCAAGTAGAAATTGCGAGCGAATTCCGCTATCGCAGCCCTGTAATTGTCAATCACACACTTTATGTCTGCATTTCACAATCTGGTGAAACCGCTGATACTTTAGCCGCACTGCGTGATACCCAAAAACGTGCTGCAGCAAAAGGTGCTGATATCACCACCATGACTATTTGTAATGTCGCAACATCGTCTATGGTACGTGAGACCAATCATAGTTTGCTTACACTGGCGGGTCCTGAAATTGGTGTAGCATCGACCAAGGCGTTTACCACGCAGCTTGCAGCACTGATGTTATTGGTCCTAAAAATCGGTACAGTTAAGAAAAGCATTTCTGTACAGCATGTGGCTGAGATTACGGCTGAACTTTGGCATACCCCTAAAGTAATTTTAGATACCTTACGTAATGACCCTGAAATTTTACGTTTGTCTGAACTTTTCGTAGAGAAGCAGCACTGCTTATTCTTAGGTCGTGGCACGAATTTCCCGATTGCACTTGAAGGGGCGTTAAAACTCAAAGAGATTTCATATATCCATGCTGAAGGCTATGCCGCAGGTGAACTTAAACATGGTCCGCTCGCTTTAGTCGACAATGACATGCCTGTGGTCATTCTCGCACCGAAAGATGATATGCTCGATAAACTCAAATCGAATATGGAAGAGGTTCAAGCTCGTGGTGGTGAACTCTTTGTCTTTGCCGATGAAAATAGTGGCATTAAAGCCAAAGACCGTCAGCATGTGGTTTATGTACCAAGCATTAGCCCAATATTGGCTCCAATTGTTTATAGCGTACCTGTACAACTGCTGTCTTATCATGTTGCAGTCCTTCGTGGCACGGATGTCGACCAACCTCGAAACCTCGCTAAATCGGTCACTGTAGAATAATTATTTAAATAAAGGCTGGATATCCAGCCTTTATTCTTTATCTAAATAGAGAATTGCATATGTCGCAACTTACCTGCTTTAAAGCCTATGATATTCGTGGCAAGCTCGGGACAGAGCTAAATGAAGAAATTGCCTATAAAATTGGCCGTGCCTATGGACAAATTTATCAACCCAAAACTGTAGTTATCGGTTGCGATATCCGTCTGACCAGTGAAAGTCTCAAACAAGCCACTATTCAGGGCTTAAATGATGCTGGGGTGGATGTCCTTGATCTTGGTATGACAGGTACAGAAGAGGTTTACTTTGGTGCATTTCATCTCGATGTTCAAGGCGGTATTGAGATTACGGCGAGCCACAACCCCATGGATTACAATGGGATGAAATTGGTTCGAGAACAAGCGCGCCCTATTGGTGCAGATAGTGGTCTGGCAGAAATCCAAGCCTTAGCAGAATCGGGGGCATTTACAGAAGTCACGCAAAAAGGCTCAACCACACCATATAATATTCTACCTGAGTTTATTGAACACCTTATGGGGTATATTAATCCTGCAAAAATCCGCCCATTAAAATTGGTCGTAAATGCAGGAAATGGCGCCGCAGGTCATGTCATTGATGCGATCGAAGAAAAATTTAAAGCCCTAAATATCCCTGTTGAATTTATTAAAATTCACCATGAAGCCGATGGTCATTTCCCCAATGGCATTCCCAACCCAATTTTAGTTGAAAATCGTGATAGCACACGCCATGCTGTACTTGAACATCACGCAGATATGGGTATTGCATGGGATGGTGACTTCGACCGCTGTTTCCTGTTTGATGAAAAAGGACAGTTCATTGAAGGTTATTATATTGTCGGGCTTTTAGCACAAGCCTTCTTACTGAAACAATCAGGCGAAAAAATTGTCCATGACCCACGTCTGATTTGGAATACTTTTGATGTTGTAGAGAAATATCAAGGTATCCCTATTCAGTCGAAATCAGGGCATTCCTTTATTAAAGACACCATGCGTGAGCACAACGCCGTTTATGGCGGCGAAATGTCTGCACACCATTATTTCCGCGATTTTTCTTATTGCGATAGTGGAATGATTCCATGGTTGTTGGTTGTTTCCGTACTGTCTGAAACGGGACAATCTTTGTCCTCATTGGTTGAAGAAATGATCAAAAAATTTCCTTGCTCAGGGGAAATCAATTTCAAAGTTGCGGATACACAAGTCACAATTCAAAAGCTTTTTGACCATTTCGCAGATCAAAATCCAAGTATTGACCACACAGATGGCGTAAGTTTAGATTTTGGTGCTTGGCGCTTTAACGTACGTGCTTCAAACACAGAGCCCCTATTACGTTTAAATATTGAAACTCGTTTAGACCAACATCCAAAGCCGATGCAAGACTATGTTGATGAATTGACTCGGTTGATTCAAAATTAATTTCTCGGTTTTAAATATAAAAATAGGCACCTTAAGTGCCTATTTTATTGTGCGGAAAAATCTTATAGAAAATTATGCTTTGTAGCCTGTGGGATTCTGCTTTTGCCAATTCCAACTGTCTGCTAACATATCTTCTAATGTCAATTCAGGTGTCCAGTTTAATTCTCGATTGGCTCTTGAAGCATCTGCATAGAAGCATGCTAAATCACCAGCTCTTCGCTCAACAAACTCGGAATTAACGATAACGCCATTCACTTTTTCAAAAGTCTCTTTAATTTTTAATACTGAAATTGGAATGCCTGTCCCAATATTCCACGCACGACAACCTTTATGATTCAGTCTATTTTCAACAGCTAAAACATGCGCCTTTGCCAAATCAACCACATGAATAAAGTCTCTTTCACAGGTTCCATCATCAGTTGGGTAATCTTGTCCAAAAATAGACAGTTTTTCTCTGCATCCCACTGCAACCTGTGTCAAATAAGGCATTAAATTGTTTGGAATTCCTTGAGGATCTTCACCAATTTGAGCGCTTTTATGTGCACCCACAGGATTAAAATAGCGCAACAAGGCAATTGACCACTCATCATTTGCCTTTGACAGTTTTTCTAATAACTGTTCTACAATCAATTTGGTATAGCCGTAATTGTTGTTTGGCATCCCCAAAACCATATTTTCTTGATATGGCGGTGAGTTTTCTTCTCCATAAACAGTTGCAGATGAACTGAACACCAAGTTAAAAACGTGTGCACGCTCCATCGCTTGCACTAACTGGATTGAACCTGAAATATTATGATCAAAATAAGTCAGTGGTATTTGCTGGCTTTCACCTACTGCTTTTAACCCTGCAAAATGAATCACTGCATCAATGCGATTGGAAGAAAAAGCTTGATCTAAATCACTTTGATTACGAATATCGCCCTGAATAAACTTAAGCGTTTTTCCAGTTAACTCCTGAACACGTTTTAACGACTCTTCCGAGCTATTAGAAAGGTTATCGAGCACAATCACATCATGTCCAGCTTCAAGGAGTTCAACACAGGTATGTGAACCGATATAACCCGCCCCACCAGTCACTAAAATATTAGCCATCTATTTTTCCTAATAAGATTTTTAATAAACCCTGAGTCGAAACATCTAATGTAGATAGATCTTGTTGATGACCATTTAAAATGGGCAGTAACTGATTGGCAATTTCCTTGCCCTTTTCAACACCCCATTGATCGAAAGGGTTAATATTCCAAAGTACGGATTGTACAAATACTTTATGTTCATACATCGCGATGAGCATACCTAAGCTATAAGGATTGAGCTCCTGCATTAAAATAGTTGTACTAGGCTGGTTACCCTCATATTTTTTATATTCAGGCAACGAGGCTAATTCGCTCTGATCTAGCGCTTGATTTCCAAATGCCAATAAACGTGACTGTGCTAAACAATTTGACAGTGCCAAATGATGCTGTTCAATCAATGCCTCAGCATTATCCACATAGGTAAACTGATTTGCGTTATAACGTTGTATTGGTGCAATGAAGTCACAACTCACCGAATGTGTTCCTTGATGCAACAGCTGATAAAATGCATGCTGCGCATTCGGTCCCACCTCGCCCCACACAATCGGACAGGTATCCCATTCAACTTTTTCACCATTGCGTTGGATCGACTTACCATTCGATTCCATCTCAAGCTGCTGTAGATAGGATGCAAAGTACTTGAGGCGACCGTCATACGGTAAAACAGCATGGGTTTGAATGTCTAAGAAATTATTATTCCAAGCCCCTAAAAGCCCCATCAAGACAGGAATATTCTGCTCAAAAGGGGCATTTTGAAAATGCTGGTCAATGGTATAAGCACCCGCTAAAAACTGCTTAAATCCATTCACTCCAATAGTTAAAGCAATTGGAAGTCCAATACATGACCACAGAGAATAACGACCACCCACCCAATCCCACAATAAAAATTGATTCTCTGGCGCGATCCCCCAAGCAGTCATTTTTTCAGGCTTGGTCGATACGCCAATAAAATGATGCTTTAAGGTTTGGGCCTCTTGACCTAATGCTTTTTCAAGCCACTGACGTACCGTTTGAGCATTGGAGAGTGTATCAATCGTACCAAATGACTTTGACGAGATAATAAATAATGTGGTTTCTGGACGAAGCTTATGCAGAAGTTCTGAAAGCTGACTTCCATCTATTGTTGAAACAAAATGCAGATTTAAAGGCTTTTGTGTCGATTTTTTAAAATCAGATAAAGCATGGCTGACCATCAGCGGCCCTAAGTCAGACCCCCCCACACCAATATTGACTACATCTTGAATCACTTCACCAGTCGCGCCACGGTATTGGCCCTCGTGAATTTTGTTGACCAATCCATACATTTTTTGCAATTGTTCATGAACCTGATCAGCAATAGCCTGATGCTGTTGATCACATTTTGGTAAACGTAAAGCCCAATGCATGGCTGAGCGCTGTTCAGTATAGTTAATTGCTGTACTTGAGAATAAGTTTTTAATCCAGTTGGTTAAATCTCGTGTTTGCGCCCACTGTACTAAAGAATCAACTACACTTCGGTCAATACGATGTTTACTAAAATCAAAAATAATCGGCTCTAATACGACAGAGAGCTGCTCAAAACGAGTCGAATCATCTGCAAAAAGATCATTCAGATGATGCTGTTCAAAATGATCTTTCAAGCCCTGCAGTCGGGCAATGGCTGTATTAATATCTTCAACGGGATATGGTTTATTTTGATGCTTCATCGCCCTACTCCCTGATAGGCAAAGCCTTGGGCTTTGACATAGCATGGATCATAAATATTGCGACCATCTAGAATCAGTGGGTGCTGCATTTTTTTGAGTAGTTCTGAATAATTAGGGCTCCAATACTGCTTCCAAGCGGTTAATAAGCACAAAGCATGTGCTCCCTCAACTGCTTCATATTGATCGGTACAGTAAATCAAATCTTCTCGATGCCCATAATGTTTTTCAATTTCGGCCAATGCCTGAGGATCATGCAATTTGACCACCATATTTTGTGCCCAAAGCGCTTTTAACATGGCATGAATTGGAGATTGCTGAATGCGAGACGTGTTTTCTTTAAATGATGCACCCCAAATCGCAATCACCTTACCCGCCAAATCCCCATGATAATAATTCCATAATTTACGAAAGAGAATTTCTTTTTGCTGCTCATTGATATCCCAAACTTGTGCCAATAATTGGCTCTTCGCTCCAGTCCCCGAAACAGTATTTGCCAATGTTAAGACATCATGAGAGAAATTTTCACCGCCAAAGCCAGCACCTGGATAAAGATATGAAGCCCCGATTCGACTATCCGCCGCCAAGCCTTGACGTACATGCTCAATATCGATACCTAGCTTTTCAGCCACCACAGCTAAATCGTTAATATAACTGATGCGGGTTGCCAACATGCCTGAAACACTAAGTTTAGTAAACTCGGCATCTAAAACGGGCATAAACAAATATTGTTGTTCTCTTGGAAATAAAGGGCGAAGTAACTCTCGAATTTTAATTTGACTCGTTTCACTTGAACAGCCCACTGTCAGTTGTTTTGCCTGCACTAGGCTTTGTAAAGCATTACCTTCTTGGATTACGTCAGGCAAATACACCCAATCATCGTCCGATAATATTTTTTCAAATTTTTCAGTGCCATGTAACCCTAAAGTCGAGGCATTGATCATCAATTTAGGATGAATAATAGGCCGCTGTTTGAGTTCTTTTAAAATTTCAATGCCTTGTGATTCTTCTGTCGGACTCAGACTAAAAAAGTAAGCATCGATATCGAGAGGAATCGCATTAAAATTGCAGTATTGCAGAAATCCACTTTTTTCTTGCTTATGGAGTAGATTGATCACAGCATCATCTTGGGTATAGGCTTGCTCTGAAGCCGACCTTTTTAAGATATCGCACCAAAAGACCTGATGTCCACATTCAGCTAGCAATGCCGCCATAACACCTGAATACAGGGTTTGTCCAAATACTGCAACTTTCATAAGAGTTTCCCGCTGATCATTAAAGCTCTTGGATAAGCGCTTTAAATGCCTCACCCAAAGTCGGGTGATCAACCCCATAATGTAAAACGGCTTTTAAATAACCCAGTTTACTACCACAATCAAAAGTTTGACCTTTCATACGATAGGCTTCAACCGTATTGGTCTGTTGTAGCATGGCAATTGCATCGGTTAATTGAATTTCGTTACCTGCACCTTTCGGTGTTTGTTCCAAAAGTTGCATAATCTCAGCGGGCAAAATATAGCGTCCGACCACGGATAAATTAGACGGTGCTGAACCCACTGCTGGTTTTTCAACAATACCTTGCATCACTATACTTTGACCTTCATTGGGTACAGAAGCTACATCAACAATACCATACTGATCAACCAAATGGTCAGGCACCGCTTCAACCATAATTTGTGAAGCATGTGTTTCATTGAAACGCTGAATCATTAAGCTCAAATCATTAGTTAGATCAGCATCTTTAACTAGAACATCAGGTAACAGCACAGCAAAATCATCATTTCCCACAATCGACTTTGCACATAAAACTGCATGTCCAAGTCCTAAGGGTTGCGGCTGGCGCACACTGACTACGCTGACATGTGCGGGCAGAATATCCTTAATCTCTTTGAGTAAATCAAATTTTTGCTTCTGCTCGAGCGTTGTTTCAAGCTCAAAGTTACGATCAAAATAGTTTTCAATCGATGCTTTAGATGAATGCGTGACTAAAATGATCTGCTCAATACCCGCCGCAACAGCCTCTTTTACAACGTACTCAATCGCTGGGCGGTCAACAACAGTCACCATTTCCTTTGGAATAGATTTACTTGCAGGTAGAAAGCGGGTACCTAGACCTGCTACAGGAAGAATTGCCTTTTTAATTGTCATCACTGATCCAAAAATTTGTGCTCATTAAGCCATTAAAGCTTAGTTTACCTTAACTTCTCGACTTCGGTGATAGCCATCAACATAATGTTCTAACTGAGTAAGTGCCCAGTCAATGTCTTGATCAATTGCAGTTAAGCCATAAATGCGTTCGAAAATCGGCAATAATTCATCTAAAGAGAAATGCTTTTCAAATGAACGTAAGATTCGACTATGCTCAGTTAACTGTGTATCTTCATGATCAATTAGCAACTCTTCATACAACTTTTCGCCTGGACGTAATCCAGAGTATTCAATGGCAATGTCGCCAATATCCGACCCTTCTTCACGCATTTTTAAGCCACTCAACGCGATCATTTGACGTGCTAAATCTTGAATACGAACAGGCTCACCCATATCCAACAAGAAAACATCCCCCCCCGTACCCAAAGCACCAGCCTGAATGACTAACTGTGATGCTTCAGGAATCGTCATAAAGTAACGAGTCACTTCAGGGTGAGTCACCGTAATTGGGCCACCTTTTGCTATCTGTTGCTTGAACAGTGGAACAACTGAGCCTGAAGAACCTAATACATTCCCAAAACGGACAATACTAATTTGAGTTTGCTGCTGTGCTTCTGCCATCGCTTGACAGTACAGCTCAGCCATTCGCTTAGACGCTCCCATTACATTGGTCGGACGCACAGCTTTATCTGTTGAAATCAGTACAAAAGTCTCTACACCTCTTTTAATCGCCGCATTCACACTAAAGGCTGTACCAATAGAGTTATTTTTTAGTCCCGCAATGGGATTACACTCGACCAATGGAACATGCTTATAAGCCGCTGCATGGTATACAGTTTGTACATTATACTGCTCAATCACACGCTCAAGTTTAGCTTCGTCGAGGACTGTTCCTAAAATCGGAATAATTTCTACTTGTGACTTAAGACGTAACTCTTTATCAATACTATACAGTGCAAATTCACTAAGCTCATAAATAACTAATTTCTGCGGATTGTTCTTAATAATTTGTCGACAAAGTTCTGAACCAATAGAACCACCTGCCCCTGTGACCATCACTACTTTATGTTGAATATTTTTGGCCAATAATTCAGGGATCGGCGGAACAGGGTCACGTCCAAGTAAATCAATAATGTCTACTTCTCGGATGTCTGAGACTTTAATGTCGCCATCTACAAGCTTGGTAAGGCCAGGAATTTCGGTAATTTTAATATGTGCAGGTTCAAGAAATTGAATAATTTCACTTTTGCGCGTACGCCCTACAGATGGTAAAGCAATGAGAATTTCATCAACTGTTTCTCTTTCCAGACGTTTAAGCGCATGTTCAGCATTATAAACTTTTAAACCACCAATAATTTGCCCTGATAATGACTGTTCATCATCAATAAAAAATAAAGGAAAATGCTCATCAGAACGATTCAACATTGCTGCAATTTGTTGGCCTGCATATCCAGCCCCATAAATCACGATTTTTCTTTTTGGAATATCCGTTTGCAAACATGCTCGCACAATAAATCGAATAGCACCACGGCTGAACCAAATCCAGGAAAACATAAAGAAACCAAACATCAAAGGAATTGATGTCGGAATAAAAGCCTCTGTACAATATGCCAGCCCAAAAAGTCCAAGAACGGTTAACCCTGTTGCAATTGCTAAGCGTGTAAAGAACACCTCATTGAATGTACGAACAATAAAATGATATGTTCCACAAATCAATAACATAGTGATTGCTAAAACACTTACCCAGAGTGATCCAAATGAGATATTAGGAACAACTTCTGCCCCTAGGTTAAATTCACGTAATGCGTAGCTCAACCAAATCAAGACAGGAAAAACTAAAAAATCCAAAAGGATTAAAAATAATTGTTTGGCATATCGTGGCGATGTAACCAAAGGCAGAATGACTGATTTCACAGGGTGAGTCTTCTCTATGCTATTTATATAAGTAAACTAAATGTGTTTTTAAGTTATTTGCTACCCACAAACAAATGTAAAAATGTAAAGTGAATGCAAAAGCGAAGCATTCACTTTACATCAGAGCATTTAAATTCTAGTAAGTACTTGTTCAATAGCAGAAATAGTTTGATTAATACTATCTTCACTCAAAGTTGGATGAACTAAAAACATTAAACTATTTTCACCTAGTTTTTGTGCGTTCTGAAGTCGTTGAGTAGGGCGCCAAGGCGTATTGTCAAAAGCATGCTCTAAATACACTTCTGAACAAGAACCACTAAAGCAAGGAACACCTAATTCAGCAATTTCATTCATAATACGATCACGAGACCACCCTTTTGGTAATTGATCTACATTTACTTGAACATAACACTTATAAGCGGCATGTATATAATCATTCGAAGGCTGAAAAACGGTTATATATGGGGCCTTTTCAAATGCTGAATAAATGCGCTGCATATTTTGATTACGAATTTCAGTCCAGTCAGTCATTTTTTTCAATTGAATACGACCAATGACCGCTTGCATTTCCATCATACGCCAGTTGGTACCAAAAGAGTCATGTAGCCAACGAAAACCTGGTGGATGCTGCTTGTTATAAATACTGTCAAAGTTTTTACCATGATCTTTATAAGACCACATTTTTTTCCACAACGCTTCATCATTGGTGGTGACCATACCGCCTTCACCGCCAGTAGTCATAATTTTATCTTGGCAGAAAGACCAGGCAGCAATATGCCCAATAGAACCCGCAGGTTTGCCCTTATATTGTGCGCCATGTGCTTGCGCACAATCTTCAATCACATACAAACCACGCTCCGCTGCAAGTTGCATGATTGGATCCATATCACACATCCAACCTGCCAAATGGACACAAATAATCGCTTTAGTATTTGGCGTAAGTACCGCTTCAATAGTCCGAGCCGAAATATTTTGTGAATCCAACTCAACATCTGCGAATATAGGATTAGCGCCAGCAGTCACAATTGAGCTGGCAGAGGCTAAAAATGTCCGCGAAGTAACAATAACATCATCACCGGCACCAATATTTAAAGCCTTTAATGCAACATCAAGCGCTACTGTCCCATTTGCTAAAGCCACTGCATATTGTGTTCCTGCAAATGTTGCGAATTCTTTTTCAAATTTATGGCATTCTTGACCCGTCCAATAGTTTACCTTATTCGACAACAGTACTTTAGATACAGCATCTGCTTCTTCTTGCGTAAAGCTTGGCCATGGTTCAAATGCAGTGTTTAACATATTTATTTCCTAGTTAAATTCTTACAAAAATCTTTATTTTTTCTCTAAGATTCGGGCTGGATTACCCACGACGGTAACACCTGCGGGAACACTTTTGGTCACTACTGCACCCATACCAACCACAGCACCTTTACCAATCACTAATGGTTTGTCTGGTGTACCTTGTTTGATCACAGCACCAGTACCAATATAGGCATGATCTTCAATGTGTATATTGCCATTGCATTTTACACCTGGTGCAAATGTAACATAGTCACCAATGATGCAATCATGTTCTACATAACTGTACAAATTTGCATGGAAACATTTACCAATTTGAATATTCGAAGTCACCGTCACAAATGGACTTAATGCTGCGCCTGCGGCAATAATAGCCTCATCCATAATAATAGTAGTATTCGCTTGAACTGACCAAAGTTCAATTTCATCTTGTTCAAGTTTATTTGCTAATTTTTCACGTACTTGGCTATTTGCGATCGCAATTAAAACTGATTTCCGAGAGGCATTTAGTGCTTTGAACATTGCGTAGCTAATCGCCAGATGTCCATTCACTAACGTTTGTTCAGTTAAACTGTCATCTATAAAATAGATGTCAGCCTGAATACCTGTACGCGCTAAATGCTCTCGTGCAACAGGCATCAGGCTACGACCACAACCAGAAGCGCCATAAATCGCATACAGCGTTTCAGTCATGACCTTGCTCTGGTTTAGTCCCCGTGAACTTTGTCATGGTCGCTTCACCTTCTGCACTGATATCATCCTTCGCCATCACTTTCTGAACTGTCTTCAGCATGATTTTAAAGTCCAATACAGTTGATTGGTTTTCGACATACCATGTATCTAATTTGAATTTTTCTTCCCAACCAATAGCATTGCGGCCATTCACTTGTGCATGACCTGTCATGCCGGGGCGCACGTTATGACGCTTAGCTTGCTCTTCATTATATAAAGGCAGATATTCCATAAGTAATGGGCGTGGGCCAACAACACTCATATCACCTTTAATCACGTTCCAAAGCTCAGGCATTTCATCCAAACTGGTTGAACGCAGCATTTTACCAAATGGCGTCAAGCGTTCACTGTCGGGCAATGGATTGCCTAGGGCATCCACTGCATCTTTCATGGTGCGAAACTTAATCATTTCAAATGGCTTACCATTGAGCCCGGGACGAACTTGACGAAACAAAACAGGAGAGCCTAAGTTTTTTTTCACTTTATAAGCTACGAATGCATATAAAGGGGAAAGAAGAATAAGTGCAATAGTGGCGATAATGATATCTAACAGTCTTTTCACAATTATTCCTTAAACAATATTGAAGCCAATTTTTTAGTTAAACTTCCATATTCGTAGGATTGAACTGCTTCCTGATGCCCATTACTCCCCATAATAGCTCGTTCTTCAGAGCTCAAATTATAAAGTTTAAGTACGCCCTCAACAATATCAGCAACATTTTCAGGCTCAATTTGAATGCCTGCTTGAGAATCAGCAACAGGTGTATAAGGACCAGAATCAATTGCATATAAAACTGGCTTACCTGCATATAAATAATCAAAAAGCTTATTAGGAGAAACACCAAATCTAAAAAGCGGATCTTTCGTTAAGCCGATATAACAAACATTAAAGACTTTTAGTAAACTTTGAACTTGTCTTTTTGGGATAGCATCGACAAAGTAAACATTGGTCAAACCTAATTCTTCTACTTGCTGCTGTAGACTTTGTTTTAACTTCCCATTACCCACAAGTACAAATGCAATTTCCGAATATACCTTTAACTCATTTGCTGCTCGTATAAAAGAATCTAAAGCATTCGCAATCCCTAATGTACCAGCATAACCCACAATAAATTTATCTTTAGGTAGTTGATCTAAAGTAGATTGCTCTAATGGTTGAGCATTCTCAACTTCTTCTTTTAAGAAACCATTAGGTACCCATGCAAACTTTTCAGGCTTCATTCCTCTAGATTGCATATGTTCATAAGATTTTTTTAAATTTGATAAAACAAAATCTGAATTCTTATAAGCACGGTCCTCAATCCATTGTAATAACCGTATAAATGGATGGTTTTCAGAATATCCACCCAACTCACATAAAGTTAATGGCCAAATGTCACGGACCTCAAATGCCAATGGCACAGATAAATCACGTGCTAATTTTTCTGCTCCCAAATATCCCACTAAACTTGGAGATGAATATAAAATCACATCAGGTTTAGGCAAAATATTTTTCAGGTTTGTAATTTTCCACGCAAAAGAAAACCAATTAGCAATCCTTTTTTTACTATGTGCTTCAGCATACGTTGGCATTTTCACCCATACAAAATTAAAGTTTTCTGCAATTGGCTCAACTTTAAAATTATTTTCAAGAACAGGTGGTTCTCTCAGTAGGTGTGTAAATGCTGCACCAACTAAGTAAACCTCATATCCTAATTGTGCTAAAGACTTTGCAAAATAATAATGTCTGCCCCCAACACCTGTTTCTGGTGTTGAAGAGTATTGATTGATTATCCAAATGGTTTTCTTCTGACTCATCTTAAATTATATACCTGCTAATACATTGGCTATATTTTGCGATGCTTTACCGCCGCCGTATAGATTTAAAGGATCCTCAATATTTTTATTTAACATGGCTTGTGCGAAATCAATAATTTTTTGAGTATCTGCACCAGCTAAAACATTGACACCGTGCTCGATCAATTCAACCCATTCAGTTTGGTCACGCATGGTAATACATGGTTTTTTAAAGAAGAAAGCTTCTTTTTGAACACCACCACTATCAGAAACCACTGCATTACAATGCTTTAATAACCAGATCATTTCTAAATATCCCACAGGTTCAAGCACCAACATTTCCAATTGCAGTCCTAAAGATTTCACAACTTTCTGCGTCCGTGGGTGTAATGGAAGCACGACTGGTAAAATATTGTTATGAATATAATTCAGTGCATCCACAATTGCTTTTAGACGCACAGGATCATCGGTATTTTCTGCACGATGTAATGTCGCTACAATAAAATTATTTTCAGGTACAACTTTAAGTGCTTCACCTTTTACTGCACGCTCAGCAAAAAACATAGATGAGTCTTGCATCACATCACCGACATTTAAAACCTGAATTGGCTTTTGATCAAAACCTTCATTTTTTAAATTCTTGACGGCAGTTTCTGTTGGGCAGAATAAAATATCACTAACTTGGTCTGTTAAAATACGGTTGATTTCTTCAGGCATACGCATATTAAAACTACGTAAACCCGCTTCAATATGTGCAACAGGAATATGTAATTTAGATGCTGCTAATGCGCCTGCTAATGTTGAATTAGTATCACCATATACCATTAAACGATCTGGTTTTGACTCTAAGCAAATTTTTTCAATCGCTTCTAGCATGCGACCAGTCATTGAGCCGTGGCTGCCGCTATTAATATCTAACTGGTAATGTGGTTTTGGAATACCTAGTTGGTCAAAGAAAATATTAGACATGTTTGCATCAAAATGCTGACCGGTATGAATAATCTCTTCAGACAAACCCGCTGTTTTTTCAATCGCAGCTGATACTACACTCGCTTTAATAAATTGAGGACGTGCACCAATCACTGTAAGAATTTTCATATTAATTACCTTACTTTAAAAATTTTTAATGTTTTTTGATAAACATCTGACATTTTTTTTGCACACGATTGCCATGAAAAATTCGAATGTGCAAATTGTTTAGCTTCTATAGACATTGATCGTCTCAGCTCAGTATCTAAAATCAGTGTTTTAATAGCATTTGCTGCTTGTTGCGGATTTTCACTATCGACAATAAAACCTGTTTTTCCATTTTGCACAACTTCAGGTAAGCCACCTACATTTGAGACAACTACAGGAATACCCATAGCTTGAGCTTCAACCACAGCAACACCAAAGCTTTCTTGCCGACTTAGTGCAACATATATATCTAATCGATTTAATTCACTTGGAACGTCTTCATGAGCCACAGATCCAGTAAAATGTGTTAAATGATCTATTCCCAATTCGACAGCAAGCTTTTTAAGTTCATCCATATCTGTCCCACCACCAACTATTCTAAAATTTAATTGGTTAGAAACTTCAGGAAACTCATTTTTTGTATCTTTATATACGATAGATAAAGCTTTTAATAAGACATCTATACCGTATACATGTTTAAGCGTTTTGACCGTACCAATACAAATCGTTTGAACATTCGTATTTTTATCACAACCACTAGGGTTAAATTTTTCTAGATCTACACCAAAAGGTGTAATTTCAATTTCTTTATGATCAACAAAGAGTTGTGTCTGTTTAGCCATGCTTAGGCTAGTAGATGCTATAACATCTGCACTTTTAAGATTTTTTTGTAGTAGTTTTTTATGAAAAAAAGAACGGTAAGGAAATTCAAAAACATCACTTCCCCAAACGGAAAGTACATAGGGATGAAAGTTTGCTAAACGTGCAGTCGTACCATAACCACTAGCATAATGAATATTTAAAATATCTGGTTTAAATTCTTTTAACAGTTTTTTTAAAGCAAAAACATTAAGAAAATAACCTAAAAAACCAGAAAAGGGTAAAACATGGACTTTCACATCTTTAGGAAAATTATCGGCTATAGGATGCTGAGAAATGACTTCCACATCAAGACCTAATTTACATAGATGATTAACCCACTGTATTGTATGAATACTATTAGTACTCGATAATAAAATAACTTTCACAAAATCACGCCTAAGTCAGTACATACTTTTTTTGCTCTGCTTTCCCATGTTTCATGTATTTTCAACTCGCAAACTTGCTCAACTTTTTGATCATAATCAGCTTTAGATATATTAGACAATAAATTAACTAATTCATTAACATCATAATTAAGTACCCAACCAACATTATGATTAGCTACAAAATCACCAACTAAAGTTGTTGACGTACAAATTATAGGTTTGTTTCGTCCAATGTACTCATATAATTTAAAAGGTACAGCAAACTCACGATAATCCTTTGGTTCCACAAATAAAACAGCTATGTGAGCGTTGTTATACAAATCTCCAAGCTCATTACCACTTTTATGTACAATATTAATATTTTCAGAAATTAAACCATATTCATTTTTTACATTATTCCAATCAGATTCTCTAGTACAAAGAGTCAGGCAAACATTTGGAAGTAATTTTACTGCTTCAAAAAGCTTGTGCATTCTATAATCAACACCCATCCCTCCAATATATAATAGATTTAATTTTTTATAATAATTATTCTTGACCATATAATTTGAAGTAGAGTGTGCTGGTGGCAAATTATCAATAATACTTTTATTGAAAATATTTATATAATCTCCCATTTTTAAAGATGGTAAATAAAGTTTATCTAGCAGGTTGTTGTACATCTTCAAATCTAATCGGTAAAAAAACAAAGCTAATTGTTTCTTATACCAAGGTAAATTATTTCCATAATCATCAAACATCCAATAGATATCTCTGTAGAAAAGACCAATTTTAATATTTTTATTTTTTAAAAATTGGAAAAAACTAAAATCAAGAAATGGACATAATGGTAGGTGATGCTTATCAGTTAATGCTGTAGGCATTGTTGAGCTTTCTGAGTAGGCAAAATCATAAATTGTCCCAGAATTAATTTTCCTTTTAATATCTTTTATAGTTTTTTTTCGTTCTGAGCTGTTCCCAGCAACCACATCCACTTCAAAACCCAGACTTCGGAAAGCATCCAACATTTTAAGTGGCCTAATGCCACTTGCAGAAGTAGCATTATAATCCATAACAAATGGGCAATGAAAAATCATATTCATTATAATTTCGAACCTTCTCTATTTGATGAGTTAACACCAACAATATATGAAATTAAACAAAAAATAGGAACACTCATTGCTAAGTTATTTTGCAACAATGTAACCTCAAAATTTTGAATTAAAATTAAATAAATAAATAATCCATTTGCATAGTAAATATCTTTATTTCCTTTACCTTTCCAAATAAACAGCCAAAATAGTATATAAAAAATAAATATCAAAATAATACTAAAGTAGCCAATTTGCAAAGCTGTATGTAAATAAAAATTATGACTAGAAAATTTAAATGAACTTACATCATCCAAACTAACACCGCCACCCCAACCAAAGTAAGGATGTTGCTGGGTTAGATTCAAAACAAAAGGCCAAACCTCATTTCGACCAGAAAGTAAATTTTTACCAGAATACAATCTAAATAATTCATTATAATTTGTTAAGTCTAAGTAAGCCATAAAATAAACTATAGCTACCGCCAAAATTATAAAAAAAGTAATAATGAAAACATATAACCGTCTATTACTATAAAAATATGAACCAAAAATTATAAAAAATATAGATGATAAATATGCAAGTAGCGAACTTCTTGAAGAACTAATAAATATAAAAAAAAATCCCAAAAAGAAAATCAATGACTTTACATTTTTACCACTTAAATAAATTAGACTTAAAAAAAGTAATGCCGCATACATTCCAAATGCATTTGGATTTAGGAAAATAGACTGGTACGAACTAAATCCAGGATTAACAAAATATGAACTTAAGATTAATATTAAGACCATTAAAAGCAAATAGTATAGTTTGTTTTTTAAAATACCTTTATAATCAATTAGCCCAATTTTATAAAAAAAGCATATTGCGAACGCAATAAAGAAGATCAATATAGATCTTTGGAGTGAAACTAAGGGATTTGCTGTAACAAAAACATTGATAAAGTAAATTAGAGAAATGATAAAAATTGGTAATAGTGAAAAAAATAATTTTTTATCTACTGTTAAAAAAAACTTATGATTAATTAAAACTACCAAAAAAATAACAACAAGAGATGATAGTAGTAAAAAATCACCCAATATATTTAAATATTCCATATTAACAATTTTTAAAAATGATAAAAACATCATTAGTATTAAAATTGTACTTAAATTTATTAAACCTAAATTTGACTTTAATGTTTTTCTCATAATTCAAATCTTTTCAAGATACGCGCTGGTGTTCCACCTAAAATAAGATTACCTTCTTTAAAGCTCTGATTTACTACAGCACCAGCCGCAACAATTGTATTATCACCTAACTCAACTCCTGGCAAAATCACACAATTCATTCCAAGCCAACATTTTTCTCCAATTATTACATCCTTTCCGTCTTCATGATTATCAAGATCACCAATAATATGATTAGCTGTAATAATGCCGACATTAGGGCCAATGTACGATCCCTTACCAATATAAATCTTTGCTTTAAAGTTTTGATAATACGTTCCAGGCGATTGAAAATTATTAATATCATCTGGATCAAAAATAATATTATCACTATTTGAAACATGACAATTCAATGATGTAGGGAATCTATGAGGCACACCCAACCTAAGTATGTTTTTTGACCAAATTGATCTTAATGCAATCTTATAGCCTTGAAATGCATTATCAAAGTATCTTCCTTGTATATATTTTTTATCATAAAAAATACATACAAAAGTTTTGAGCAAGAATATCAATATTTTTTTCATGTTAAAAACCAAGCTCCATATAACGCATATAAAATAATAGAAAGCATTAGAAAATGAGTAGCTTTTATTATTTTAAAATAATCTTTTAACTTCAATCCTACATATGACCCAAACACAAAAAAACAAACGCAATAAAAAACAAAACTAGAATATATATAGGCTTCAACCATATATTTTTTTAAAAAAAAGTACGCAAATAAGATACTTGTCAACTTAACAATTAAGCCAAAAACTGTTAAATACAACATTATTTTCTGTTGGTTTTTTATATGCATTACCATAGATATAGGTGATGCAATAAATTGCATAACAAACCATGGAATCATAATAAATATTAACTCACCTGTTCTAGCCCAATTTTCACCCAATACAAAAGGAATTATCACTGAAATAATCAGCCCACCACCTATAATTAAAGAACTTATATTAATTAATTTTATTAATATGTTCTGCGTGTAAACTTTTAATTGATTTAATTTATATTTTTTGGGAGCTTCAGCTAAGTATACTTGTGATACGGCTCCACCAATCAATCCCATTGGCATAGCAAGTATCCGCATAGCCATCATCAAAAGCCCAACTTCTGGTCCAATTAATAGTGAAGCAATAATTATTAATGGCAATTGAATTGAACTTGTATTAGCAAATGCTTCAAAAGTAGAATACTTGGGGAAATTGCTATATTTTACAAATGTAGCTTCTAATGGGCTGCTTTTAACAATAGCTAAATCCTTTTTAGCACTCACAGCTAACTTAAATAGCCCACCAGAGAAATTTAAAAGTTGTCCAATAATCAATCCACCAAACCCAACAGAAAACATACCACCAGCTAAACTTGCAGTATTTCCAGATATAGCTTGTGTCATACGAGTCTTAGCAATATCTTTAAATCGTTTATGTCGTGTTGCCCAAAACTGTAGAGCAGAATAAAACCCTGATACAAATACACCAAGTGGAATTAACCAAATCCAAAAAGATAGCTGATCTATTATTTTATAATGCTGGATGTATGGATAACTTATAAAAAGTACTACATAAAGAATTATGCTAAAAATTGTATTACTCAAAAAAGACAAGAGCAATAAAGCCTTTCCATCATTTTCATTTTCTGGAATAGGGATGGCTATATCAAATCTTAAGCATGAAATTACAGCTAAAATAGCCACTATTGCAACATACACACCTAAAACTGAATAGTCTTCTGGTGTATATAAACGCGTTAATATGGGTAAACACAAAAAACCAATTAACTGAGCAAAAGCAGTTCCTCCAACCAAGACAGATACTGCTTTTAAAAAGCCCCCTTGTGCATTTAACTTTGCATTAACTTTATCAAGAAGGCTTTTCACAACTATTTACTCAAAAGTGCCGCAACAATCTTTTCTTGAGCTTCTGCAGTCAAGTAAGGATGCATTGGCAAACTCATCACACGCTCAGCAATTGCATCACCAACAGGTAAACTTACATTCGCATTGGCAACTGCTGGCTGCTTATTCAATGGAATTGGATAATGTACAGCTGTTGGTATACCCTGCTCTTTTAACTTCGCTTGCACATTATCACGGCTTTCAACTTGAATGGTATATTGCGCCCATGCACTCTGATTATGTGCTTCTATACATGGTGTAGTATTAACACCCGCGTCATTAAATAGTTTGGTATAGGTTTCCGCAACATGCTGACGCGCTTGCATTTCTTCATCCAAAATTTCAAGTTTTGGCAAAAGAATCGCAGCTTGCAATGTATCCAAACGACTATTCATACCTACACGAATGTGATGATAGCGTCGGTCTTGACCATGTCGTGCAATTTGGCGAATCACTTTCGCTAGCTCATCATCATTGGTAAAAATCGCACCACCGTCCCCATAGCAACCCAAAGGTTTACTTGGGAAGAAACTCGTACAAGCCACAGTAGTCAAATTACAACTTTTACGACCTTTATAGGTTGCACCAAAACTTTGCGCTGCATCTTCAATAACAGGAATATTATACTTCGCTGCAATTGCATTGATTGCATCAAAATCAGCGCATTGACCATATAGACTAACAGGAATAATCGCTTTAGTACGTGGTGTAATCGTTGCCTCTAATTGCTCAACGTCCAAGTTATATGTATTTGGATTGACATCGACATATACGGGAGTCGCACCCAATATTGCAACTGTTTCAGCTGTTGCAATATAGGTAAATCCGGGCGTAATCACTTCATCACCCGGACCGATACCAAACGCCATTTGGGCAATTTGCAAGGCATCGGTGCCATTTGCACATGTAATACAGTATTTTGCACCTACATAAGCAGCAAGTTTTTCTTCTAACTCTTTTACCTCAGGACCTAAAATGTATTGACCATGGGTTAATACATTTTGAATACCTGCTTCAATCTTATCTTTTAAACGAGCTTGCTGAGCTTTTAAGTCAATAAATTCAATCATTTTTATGCCTGTTCTTTGATTACAGTGCTACCAGACAATCGGTATATCGCACCTGTATGTGAACACACAGATTCTGCGTTACCGGTTAAAGGTAAATCTAACTGTTCACCGAACTCACTCATCCAACCAATTTGTTTTGCTGGAACACCCACCATCAATGCATATGCCGGTACGTCTTTATTAATTACCGCACCTGCACCAACAAACGAGTATTCACCAATCGTCACACCACAAACAATCGTACAGTTTGCACCTAGTGTGGCACCTTTTTTAACCAATGTATTACGATATTGGTCTTTGCGTTCAATTAAAGAGCGTGGGTTATACACATTGGTGAAAACCATACTTGGTCCACAAAAAACACCTTCTTCCAAGGTCACGTTATCGTATACCGACACGTTATTTTGAACTTTACAATGATCGCCAATAACGACTTTATTGCCAACGAATACGTTTTGTCCTAAAGATACGCCTTGACCGATTTTGGCACCGCCACATACGTGAACAAAATGCCAAACTCGTGAATCGCTTCCTATTTGCGCACCTTGATCAACAATCGCTGTTTCATGTTGATAAAAGCTCATGCTTTTTTCACCTTTGCCAATAATGGATGTGGATTTTCTGGGTTTTCAACAATAGGAGAAACACGAATGACTTCCACTGTTTCAATTGCTGCTCGGTTTTCTTCCACACCGTAACCTTTGCCTTCCAAAATACGTTGATAACTCTGCGTATGTAAATCTGTGAAACCGCCTGAAAATTCTAATTCTTCATTTTCAATCGTAATACTACGGTAAGTTAGTTTTTCACCTTGTACCGCATTGTCCGGAAGGTTATTCGCGTCAATAGACAAGAACCAACGCACACGTGCACGCTCATATTCTAAATAACCAGAAGAGGTTTTTTCATCACGGAAATGCACTTCATTTTTAACGATTTTTCCAAAAATAAAATGCAACATATCGTAGAAATGTACACCAATATTAGTTGCTACACCGCCAGATTTGTTGTCCACGCCTTTCCACGACTTTAAATACCATTTACCGCGAGAAGTTAAATAAGTGAGATCAACATCAAATACTTTATCTGTTGGTGCAGCCTGAACTTTATCGCGGAGGGCAATAATAGACGGATGTAAACGTAACTGTAATATTGAGTTTACCTTGGCACCATATTGTTTTTCATATTCAGAAAGCATGTTTAAATCTTCTGAACTCAGTACCAATGGTTTTTCACAAATCACTTCAATGCCATTTTTCAACGCATACTTCATGTGCGGCGCATGTAAATAGTTCGGTGAGCAGATTGCAACGTAATCCAGCTTTTCTCCTTTTAATTTTTGGTCTTCTACATAGGCCTCAAATTCTTCAAACTCAGTAAAGAATTCCGCTTCAGGAAAATGACTGTCCATAATCCCGACAGAGTCATTTACATCCATGGCAACAGCTAAAGTATTACCCGTTTCTTTGATCGCTTTAAGATGGCGTGGTGCGATATATCCAGCCGCACCAATAAGAGCAAATTTTTTCATCGTTTCACTTCTTTTCAATTTTTAAATTAGAGACGGAATACTGTAAAACCTTGTTCAGCCAGAGTTGTACGATCGAATAAACCTTTGACATCTGCAAGAACTGGCTTATTACTACGCACATAGCTTTTTAACTCGGCTGCAGGCAAGCTACGGAATTCATTATGCCCAACAGCAATCACCAGTGCATCGACTGGATGCTCAGCATTGACCTGCCCTAACTCAATACCATATTCGCCTTTCACTTCTTCAGCATCTGCCCATGGATCTGCAACGACCACTTGCACCCCCCAAGCTTCAAACTCTTTAATTAAGTCCGCAACCTTACTGTTACGGATATCTGGACAGTTTTCTTTAAAGGTAACGCCAAGTACACCTACTTTTGCACGAGGGACATCAATACCATTTTGTAACATACGCTTGATGGTATTACGTGCCACATAACGTGCCATATTGTCATTAATGCGACGGCCCGCCAAAATCACTTGTGGGTGATAACCGACCTCTTCTGCTTTATGGGTTAGATAGTAAGGATCGACACCAATACAATGGCCACCAACCAAACCAGGGCGGAATGGTAGGAAATTCCACTTACTGCCAGCGGCCTCAAGTACGTCAATGGTATCAATACCTAAACGATCAAAAATCACCGAGAGTTCATTCACTAAGGCAATATTTAAATCGCGCTGGGTGTTTTCAATTACTTTAGCTGCTTCTGCAACCTTGATACTTGAAGCTTTATGTGTACCCGCAGTAATGATACTGGCATAGACTGCATCTACTTTATCTGCGACTTCAGGCGTGCTGCCGCTGGTAATTTTCTTAATTTTGGTTAAGGTATTTACTTTATCACCAGGGTTAATACGTTCAGGACTATAACCCGCAAAGAAATCCTGATTGAATTTTAGGCCTGAGATTTTCTCAAGCACAGGAATACATACTTCTTCTGTAGCGCCAGGATAAACGGTTGACTCATAGACAACAATATCGCCTTTTTTTATCACCTTGCCTAATGTTTCGCTCGCTTTCTTTAAAGGCATCAGATCTGGGCGATTTACATCATCAACAGGGGTCGGGACAGTCACAATAAAAAAGTTACAACTTTTTAAGTCTTCTAAATTTGCGCTATAAGTTAAGTTTGTTGCTTGACTTAGTTCTTCTGGTGAAACTTCCAAAGTATGGTCTTGACCAATTTTTAATTCTTCAATCCGTGTTGTATGGATGTCAAACCCAACAACCGGTACTTTTTTACCAAATTCGACTGCCAATGGCAAACCAACATAGCCTAAACCAATCACTGCTATTTTTAGATCAGAGAGTTGTAGCATTTTAACGCCTTAATTTATTTCTGTTATGAACATGAATCAATCGGCAGAAATACTATCAGAAAAACATGAACTTTCTGTTATGATTTTTTACCAAATTATTAGTGCGGTTCTGTTTGGTTATGCTTGCAGACTAGATGGACCTTGCTATTTTGCTCAATACAGTAAAATCCGCAAAATTTGCATCCATAGCAATCAACAAAAATTCTTACTATAAAAATTGATTACAATTTGCTATATACCCAAAAGCTAAGTTCGGTAAAATGCTGTTTAATTGAAATGATTTTAAAAAATCTAAAATGGGAATTTTTGTGCGACATTTTAAATCTATAATTCTATTGTCCTTTATCATGACATCCTCTGGATGCGCTCTGACATCTGGGCTACAAACTTATGATTTACCTGATGAAGGTATGTATCAAACAGAGTTAGGCACACAAGTCAATGTTGTGAAACTCACCCAAACATCATTACCAGCTGTCCAACTTGCACAATACAATCAAGAATATTTTGCTCATTTGTTCAACATTCCTCAGAAAAATTACAAGCTCAGTGCTGGAGATATTCTCTCGATTTATCTCTGGGCATATCCAGAAATTACTCCACCTACAAATACCATCAGTAATGAAGAAGCTATCAAGTCCAATGGCTATCAAATTGATCAAAGTGGTTATATCCAATTTCCTATTATTGGTCGCTACAAAGCCGCAGGAAAGTCTTTAACACAAGTGAACCAAGAATTACGTAGCCAGCTTTCACGGTATTTAAAAACTCCCGACGTCATTGCTCGTGTTCTATCGTATCAAGGACAACGCTACTCTGTACAAGGCAGTGTCATGAAAGGTGGACAGTTTACTTTAACTGACCAACCCACCAGTGTTTATACTGCATTAGGTTTAGCTGGCGGTATCAATACTCAGTTAGGAGATAACACCTCTATTACACTTGTCCGCCAAGGTAAAACTTATAATCTCAATAGCATTTCGCTTGAAAAGGCGGGTTATTCACTACACAATTTATTGATTCAGCCTAATGATACACTTTATGTAAATTCAAAAGAAAATCAGAAAATTTATGTAATGGGTGAATCGGGACAAAACAAACCGATCCCGATGCGAGATCAGGGTATTAGCTTAAGTGATGTCATTGGGGAAAGCCTCGGTTTGAATCCACTTTCAGGCAGCCGAAGCAAAATTTATGTGGTTCGTAGTCATCGAGATGCAGGGATCACTGATGTCTATCACCTAGATTTAACCAGTATTGGTGATTTTGGACTGGCAAATAAATTTCAAATGCAAAGCAATGATATTGTGTATATCGATGCCTCAGGTTTAACGCGCTGGCAACGTGTTATCAACCAAGTCATTCCATTCTCAAATGTTATTTATAATATTGATCGCATGGGACAATAATGCAATTCAAAAATATTTTGGTAGTGTGCGTAGGTAATATCTGTCGTAGCCCTATGGCAGAGTACCTACTCAAACAAAACCATCCACAGCTCACAATTCACTCTGCAGGCATTTCTGGCATGATTGGATATGCGGCTGATGACAAAGCAAAGCTTTGCATGCAACGTATAGGGGTTGACATGAGCCCTCATATTGCAAGGAAACTTAATGCTGAACTGATTAAGCAAGCTGATTTGATTTTAGTCATGAGCCAAAATCAACAGAAGCACATTGAGCAAACATGGCCATTTGCAAAAGGAAAAACATTTCGCTTAGGTCATTGGCAAGGAAAAAATATTCCTGACCCCTATCAACATGATCAAGCTTTTTTTGATGAAACTTCCCTGCTTATACAAGCCTGTGTAGCAGATTGGACTAAACATATTTAACTTTGATGTACGATTATGAGCCAAACTACAAATACAGAAGATACTATTGATTTAAAAGAATTATTTTTCTCATTGATCGCACAATGGAAGTTAATTGCGCTGTGTATCCTTTTGAGTCTAATTTGTGCCCTACTATACTTAAGAGCAACTCCAGATACCTATTCGGTGGACGCCTTGGTACAAGTAGAAGAAAATAAAGGCGCTTCCGCAGCTCTATTAGGTGATCTCTCGAGCATGGTTGAGCAAAAACAACCCGCTCAAGCAGAAATCGAAATTTTAAAATCGCGTTTGGTATTAGGCAATGTTATTCAACATTTGAATTTAGATCTTAAAATTTCGGGCACGCAAAATTCATTTACTGATCGTCTATTATCTCCACACCATTATCAAACAGAGTACCAGCCGAAATCGGTGTTGTTTAAAGATGATGAAAAAGCATTCGATATTCGCCAGTTTAATGTTCCATCAAACTTCCGTGATAAAAACCTTGAACTTCGCTTTAAAGATGGTCAGTTTAGTTTAACGAATACACAAACTGAACAAGTCATTTTAACAGGAAAAACGAACCAATCGAATACCTTACGTACAGCGGATGGCTTGTGGAATATTTCTATTTATACACAAGACCAGCTGAATGATGTTTATCTCATTCAAAAACAATCTCTACCAGCTGCTGTCAATAATATCTTGACAAATTATTCAGTCGCAGAAAAAGGAAAGTTAACAGGTATTCTTGGGCTCAATTATCAAGGTACAGACAAAACTCATATTACCCAAGTACTCAATGCTATTCTGGTTTCTTATAGTCAACAAAACATTGAACGTCGTTCAGCTGAAACAGCGCAAACACTTAAATTCTTAGATGAACAACTACCAGAGCTGAAACAACAACTTGATGTAGCAGAGCGTGAATTCAATAAATTTCGCCAACAATACAACACTGTAGATGTCACGAAAGAATCTGAGTTATTTTTAACCCAAAGCGTAACCTTAGAAACTCAAAAAGCAGAACTTGAACAAAAAGTTGCAGAGGCTTCGGCCAAATATACTGCTGAGCATCCAGTCATGCAGCAAATGAATGCACAACTAGGAGCAATCGATAAAAAGATTGGGGAGTTAAATGCGACATTAAAAGAACTGCCAGATTTACAACGTCGTTATTTACAGCTTTATCGTGAAGTTGAAGTTAAACAACAACTTTATACAGCGTTATTAAACTCATATCAGCAACTACGTATTGCTAAAGCGGGCGAGATTGGAAATGTTCGTATTGTCGATACAGCAGTGGAACCAATTGAGCCGATTGCACCGAAGAAGCTACAGATTTTAATTCTCTCTATTTTCTTAGGTGGTTTCCTCGGTACACTCTTGGCATTATTACGTAATATGATGCGTTCAGGGATCAAAGACTCAGCTCAAATTGAAAATGAGTTGGATCTGCCCGTGTATGCAACGGTTCCTCGTTCACCTGTACAAGAAAGCCGTATTAATATTTTAAAGAAGAAAAAGAATATTCCTATTCTGGCTGTTAAAAATAGTGATGATATCGCTATTGAGAGCTTAAGAAGTATGCGTACAGCCATTCATTTCGCGCTAAGCTCTGCCCGAAATAATCTAATCACAATTTCAGGCCCTGCGCCAGAAGTTGGTAAATCCTTTATCTCAACCAACTTAGCCACAATTTTGGCGCAAAGCGATAAACGTGTATTAATCATAGACGCAGACTTACGTCGGGGTTATTTACACAAGTATTTTAATCTCGACACACAACCTGGCTTAACAGAGTTACTCAATGGTCAACAAAGTTTAGACACGGTTATTCGTCCTACAGAAGTGCCAGGTTTAAGTGTGATTTCTCGCGGGAAAAGTCCAGCCAATCCTTCTGAACTACTAAGCTCTAACCAGTTCAAAAATCTATTAGAGCAAATGTCTGAGAAATTTGATCATGTGATTATTGATACCCCACCAGTCTTAGCAGTGACGGATGGCATCATTATTTCTCAATACACAGGTGTTAACTTAGTGATTGCCCGTTATGCGAAAACGCAGATGAAGGAGCTTGAATTGACCCTGAATCGCTTCGAACAAGCCGGTGTGAAAGTCAATGGATTCATTCTAAACGATATTCAACGTTCGGCAGGCTCTAGTTATGGCTATAACTATGCTTATGCCTATAAAGCCAATAAAGAATCAGACTAAATACATCCTCTAACCGATAAAAAGCCAGAACTTGATTTCTGGCTTTTTATTTTGTATGACAAACGTTTATATATTCAAATCCTTATAGTTTTTTTAAGGACTTCGGCATATATTAATTTGAAAATGTACTGGTGGTACAAAACACGTCATTCATGAAGTCTGCTAAGATGCTAAAAAACTTTTTGAATGTAATAGAATTAGGAAAAATTTCACATGAGTAAAGCCTTACCCATTGCTGTAGCTGTTATTCTAGGCGGTGCTGCACTTGTTCCCGTTTATTATGCATCTCAACACCCAGCTTCAGCCGAAGCCCAAGTTTCAAAAAATGCATCTGCCGTAGAAAAAATTAGCTATGCACTGGGTTATGAGGTTGCTCATCAAACCCCACCAGAACTCGATATTAACAGTTTTGTAACTGGTGTCCGTGCAGGTCATGCTCGTAGCCAACCTGCCTATACTGAAGAAGAATTAAAACAAGCCTATGAGCAGTTCCAACAAGAAATGCAGCAAAAACAGGCCAATGATGCGAAGCAAGCACAAACAACTAGTGACAGCTTCTTAACCGAAAATGCAAAAAAACCTGGGGTGAAAACCACAGCGTCAGGCTTACAGTACAAAATTACGCAAGAAGGCACAGGCAAGCAACCCACTGCCAGCTCTGTCGTGACCGTGCATTACAAAGGCCAACTGGTCGATGGTAAAGTCTTCGATAGTTCGCTTGAACGTGGCGAACCGATTGAGTTCCCTTTAAACCAAGTGATTCCAGGTTGGACTGAAGGCCTACAACTCATGAAAGAAGGTGGGAAAGCGACCCTCTACATCCCTTCGAACTTAGGTTATGGGCCACAAGGTGTACCTGGCATGATTCCAGCCAACAGCACGCTTATTTTTGATGTTGAACTGATCAAAGTAAAATAAGACAAGTCAATCAAAGGAGAGCTTTTGCTCTCCTCTTTTTATTGAGAATACAAGATGAAAATTCAAACAACGTTACTCTGCGGCTTGTTGCTCTCTGCACCTGTTTTTGCTGCACCGATTAACAATAAAAGTAATATCAACCAACAAGTCGGTTATAGCTTTGGCTACCTCATGGGTCGGAGCAATGCCGAGTCTATTCAAGATTTAGATCTCGATGCTTTTGTGCAAGGGTTACGTGAAGCATCTAAAGGTCAAGCTGCTTCATTAAGTGATGAAGACATGGCGCGAGTACTTACCCAATATAAACGCCAAGCCGAGGCAAAACAGTTATTAGAAGTTAAACAACTGGCTGATAAAAATGCCAAAATTGGTGCGGCCTTTTTAGCTGAAAATGCGAAAAAACCCGAGGTGAAAACCACGACTTCAGGCTTGCAATATATGGTTTTACAACAAGGCCAAGGCAAGTCACCTAAGGCCAACAGCAAAGTCAAAGTTCATTATGAAGGGCGTTTGATTGATCAGACCGTTTTTGACAGTTCGATTGCACGTCAACAGCCTGCGGAGTTTCAAGTCAGCCAAGTGATTCAAGGTTGGACTGAAGGCTTACAGCTAATGAAAGAAGGTGCTAAATATCGTTTCTTTATTCCCGCTAAACTGGGCTATGGCCAAATTGGTTCAGGTGATGTGATTGAACCGAATAGCACCTTGATTTTTGATGTGGAACTGATTGAAGTGTTGCCAAAATAAGGCAGCAATGCAAATGCAATGCTATATACAAAATAAAAAGCCTGATCTTCGTGATCAGGCTTTTTATTAATTTCAATCTATTCTTAAATCAAGCCATGCTTTTTTAAGCTACGCGCTTCGCTTGCAGTATAAATAAAGTACTGCTTTGTTTTATGCTTCATGTTTGAGATGACGTGGTCTAAACCCGGTAAAGAGCAAACCAACCGCATAAGCCACAACGCCGACCACGCACAGCCCGATCACTTCGGCAACGCGAATCCACTGTGACACGTCACCATTATACCAAGTCAATGCATACCACAAAGCCACAATCATCACGGCGTTAGAAATACCAAACTGGATAAACAGTTTTTTCCAGTGTGCACCAAAACGGAAAATATCGCGCTTGTGTAGATAGAAATACAACATCCCCGCATTCACCAGAGCAGAACCCGAAGAGGCTAAAGCCAAAGCCATATGCTCTGCCTGCCAGTCAATCAATTTAAAGAAGCCAATAAACACCACGTTTAAAATCGCATTTGCGGCAACGGCCATTAAACCGACACGAACTGGTGTTTTGGTGTCTTGTTGCGCATAAAATCCGGGTGCAAAAACTTTAATCAACATAAATGAAATCACCCCAGCACTCATACATTGCAGCGCTAAAGCCGTCATTTGTGTATCTTCAAGGGTGAATTGACCGCGTTGGAACAGAGCTTGAATAATAGGGGTCGATAACATAAACAACGCAATACTAGCAGGCACACCAACCAAAACAATGACCTTCGCAGCCCAATCCATCATGCCACGGAACTTCGACATATCTTGCTCTGCATGACGGGTCGACAAAGCAGGTAAAATCACCGTGCCGATCGCTACCCCAATCAAGCCCAAAGGTAATTCAGTCATGCGTTCCGCACTGTACAACCATGACACTGAACCATCTTGCATAAACGAAGCCCAAATGGTGTTCAGGAGTAAGTTGATTTGCGTGACAGAAACACCAAATAGCGCAGGCAGCATCAATTTCATGATGCGATCCACCCCTTCATGTTTAAAATCAACTTTCGGCGGAATCAGTAACTTTTTATGCCAAAGTTCAGGAATTTGGATCGCCAGTTGCAATACACCCGCAGCAATAACTGCCCAACCGAGTGCCATAATCGGCTCCGCCATATACGGCGTCAACCACCATGCCCCGGCAATCATCGCAACATTCAGCAATACTGGTGAAAAGGCGGGCGAAGCAAAGGAACCATAACTATTTAAAATACTGCTGGCAAATGCCGTCAACGACATAAACAATAAATAAGGAATGGTGAGGCGGAACATTGAAACCGCGAGGTCGAACTTCTCTGGATCGGCATGGAAACCTGGTGCGTATATATATAGCACCGCTGGAGCTGCAACCATGGCAATGAAGGTTAAAGCCGTCATAACCGTCATTAAACAACCAAAGACACGGCTAATCAGAATCTGAACTTCCGCATGGGTACGCCCAGTTTTATATTCGGTCAGTACCGGAATAAACGCCTGTGAGAATGCCCCTTCAGCAAATAGCCGACGGAAGAAGTTCGGGATACGAAAGGCCACCACAAAGGTATCAAAATCTTTCCCCGCACCAAAGACATTCAGTAAGACAATGTCTCGTACCAAACCCAAGACCCGAGAAAGCATGGTCATTGCACTTACAATTACGGTTGACCGCCACAGCGCCATCGTATCCACCTAGTTTTTCATTTGCCGCTATTGTAATGAAACTTCAGCGAATATTTGATTGTTTAATGTTGTTGTCGACTCTCAATTCATTGACTTTTTAACTGCTGCAAACGATTTCGATAGTCTAACCAATCAAAAAATGTGCCTGGGTCGGTCTTACGTCCTGGCGCAATATCGGAATGTCCTGCCAAATGCTGTTGAATTTGAGGATAGGCCTGTTGTAAACAAGCCGTCACGTGTACCAATGTTTCATATTGGGCATCTTCAAAAGGCAAGTCATCACTGCCCTCAAGCTCAATGCCAATCGAATAATCATTACACTCTTTCTTGGCCAAATAGCTTGAACGCCCTGCATGCCATGCACGGTCGTTAAAATTGACAAATTGTAAGACTTCACCACTTCTTAAAATCAGTAAATGCGCTGAAACTTGCATGCCTTGAATGGTTTGAAAATACGGATGTACTGACCAATCCAATTGATTTTTAAAAAATTGTTCAATATAGCCGCCGCCAAACTGTGAGGGAGGCAAGCTGATATTATGAATGACAATCAGTTGAATCTCAGTATCCACAGGACGTGCGTTAAAATTAGGCGATGGAATTTGTCTCGCTCCTAGCAGTTGCCCTGCTTGCACTTGAAACGACGGAATGACCTGCATCTTTTTATTCCTCAAATCCATTGCGCCCTTTGGGCAATCTTTTTTAATGTCTCTCATGCTAAATCTTTCCCCGTCATTTCTCAAATTGATCAGCGTTTGATTCTGAAATTTTCACGCCTTTTTCAGGAAAAATGCTAATATATTGCGCAATTTTCATGGCTTCTATAAAGATACGGACAATCGGATGAGCATATCGCAACAACTGCTTGAACAATCTATTCAACTGAATATTCAACAAGCATTACAAGAAGACATCGGTGATGGCGATATTACGGCACTTTTGACGCCTGAAGATGAACAAGCGACTGCGACCATTATTAGCCGTGAAGACATGATTCTTGCAGGTCAGCCTTGGGTCAATGCATTAATTGCAGCTTTTGATCCAAGTATACAAATCACGTGGCTAAAAAACGATGGCGATCTGGTTCTTGCCAATGAAACCATTTTCAAACTGGCGGGTTCAGCACGCAGCTTACTTACGGTTGAACGCCCTGCGCTCAACTTTGTACAAACGCTATCTGCTGTGGCCAGCAAAACGGCGGAATATGTCAAACAGCTCGATGGCTTAAACACCAAATTGCTCGACACCCGTAAAACCCTACCGGGTCTGCGTATTGCCCAAAAATATGCTGTCGCGGTCGGTGGTGGTCAAAACCACCGTTTAGGTTTATTCGATGCTTTTTTAATTAAAGAAAATCACATCATGGCAGCGGGTGGCATTGCTCAAGCCATTGCCAAAGCGCATCAAATTGCCCCAGGCAAACCTGTCGAAGTCGAAGTTGAAACTTGGGCTGAATTAGACCAAGCATTGGAAGCCCAAGCCGATATCGTGATGTTAGATAACTTTAGCCAGCAACAAATGATTGATGCGGTCAAGCATGTTGCAGGACGGTGTAAATTGGAAGCGTCAGGGAATATCACCATTGCCAATTTACGCGAAGTCGCAACCTCAGGCGTGGATTATATTTCGATGGGTGTATTGACTAAAGATGTCAAAGCCGTCGACCTTTCTATGCGTTTTAATGCTTAATTCCAATAGTTCGCATTCAAACGACACACAATAAAAAAACGCACTCTAGAGTGCGTTTTTTATTGCGTTAAAACTTACCAACCCAGTGCTTGCTGCTGTTTTTTCACCAATTCTTGAATGCCCTTTTCCGCCATTTCTAACATGGCATTGCACTGTACACGGGTAAAGGGTTTATCTTCTGCCGTGCCTTGAATTTCAATAAATTCGCCAGCTTGGGTCATCACCACGTTTAAATCCGTTTGGCAGTTTGAGTCTTCTTCATAGCACAAGTCTAAAAGCACTTCGTCTTGGAAAATACCGACTGAAATGGCAGCCACTAAGCCTTTTAATGGATCTTGCTTAATTTTCTTTTTCTCAAGCAATGTGTTCATCGCATCAATCAGGGCCACGGCAGCACCGGTGATCGCAGCAGTACGTGTACCGCCATCCGCCTGAATCACATCACAGTCGATGGTGATGGTGTTTTCACCGAGTTTTTTTAAATCCACCATGGCGCGTAGACTACGGCCAATCAAACGTTGAATTTCTTGAGTACGACCACTTTGCTTACCACGCGCAGCCTCACGGTCACTGCGGGTATGCGTCGAACGTGGCAACATGCCATATTCAGCGGTTACCCAGCCCTGACCCTTGCCTTTTAAAAAGCGTGGTACTGAGTTATCAATACTTGCCGTACAAAGAACTTTGGTATGACCAAACTCAACCAATACCGAACCTTCCGCATAACGTGTGTAGTTACGAGTAATGGTGACATCACGTAATTGATCTAATGTTCGTTGGTCGATACGCATAATACGCCCTTCATCTGACTAAATAGGTTGGCGCATAGTATAGCAGAAGCAGACCCAAAGCATTTGTCTGACTGCATTGCATTTGTAATTGATCGCCTGTTTCCCTACCCATCCATATTCTTTGTTAAACTGAAGCTTAAAAGAGGCTGAGGCAATCATCTATGTCGATTCGAGAAGAACGTAAACAACAAAGCCGCCAAGCTTTGTTGAATGCTGCATTACAACTCAGCACCTCTGGACGTTCCTTTGGTCGCATTAGTCTCCGTGAAGTCACTCGCCAAGTGGGTTTAGTACCGACCGCTTTTTATCGCCACTTTAATGACTTGGATGAGTTAGGACTTGAACTGGTCGATCAAGCGGCGCTCCACATCAAAAGTATGTTAACGCAATTGGGACAAAGCTATGTTTATGGTCCACATGCCACGATTGAGCACAGTTTAGATCTATTTTTTCATGCTGTAGAGCAACATCCTGAACAGTGGATTTTCTTGATTGGAGAACGTTGGGGTGGTTCAACCTTGATCCGTGCTGCCGTTGAGCGAGAAATTGCCTTTTTAATCGATGACTTCGCCCATGAACTAACCCGTATTGAAAGCATGCAACATATCCATGACAGCGAAGACCTCAAAGTTTTGGCCAATATTTTAATGGATGCCTCCTTTAACTGGGCCATGCGCTGGATTGGTTTGAGTCGAGATGTGGCTCCCGAGAAACTCCAACAGCAGCAGGCTGCATTTAAACTGCAAACCATCGTGCAGATTCAACTCATGTTCCGCGGAATCTCTAATTGGCAACGACCATCTGCTCAAACCAAACACGCCAATCCGACTTTGCATTAAGCCGCTCCCAGACGTAATTTTTGCCGTATTACAAAATTTTTAATGTGCTTTGCTCAAACTTGGATGCTTTTTCACTATCATAGAGCCAGTTTTTTCATCTGTAGCTCCTATGCGTTTTTTTCTTTTTTTAGCGGCGAGTGTCTGTATTGCCTTGGCATGGCTATTGCCCATTCATTATCGACCTTGGGTCACCTATACAGGTGAATTGTTTGCATTTTTATCTTTATTTGCACTCTCTGCCTTATTTTTAAAAGAAAAACTCTTGCTCCCGAAAGTGAGTCTGCCGCTATTGCTGTTGAGTCTGGTGCCCTTCATTCAGTACGGTTTTGGCGAGCTGTTCTTTTTCAGCAAAGCGCTGATGTGTGGCTTATATATCTTTGCATTCTGGCTGAGTATAGTTTTAGGTTTTAACCTGAGCCAAAAACCCTTAGAACGTGAACAATTATTTAGTGGCCTGTGTAGTGTATTTTGGTCAGTCGGTCTGGTAACAGCGCTCATCGCCACTTGCCAATGGCTCAATATTGAACAGTACATTCCCGGCATGACCACTTTACAAAGCAATCGTCCTTATGCCAACTTTGCTCAGCCGAACAATATGGCGAGCTTTCTGATTCTGTCCTTACTCGGCACACTGTACCTATTTGAAAAGAAAAAACTCAACTCGATTCTGCTGTGCGCAAGTGCTGCATTGATGTTATTTGCGGTGGCACTGAGTCAGTCCCGCACATCATGGGTCGCAAGCATTTGTGTACTGCTGTATTTGCTCTATCAACAGTACAAAGGTGTTGTTCAACTGAAGTGGTATAGTGCCCTCTCATGGTTTGCGTTGTTCATTGCATTTACTGCCTTTATTCCGCAGCTTAATCATCTATTGGCTCAGCTGTCTAATGTCGAAGTGACCCAAACCCGTGATGCAGTTGCGCGAGCAACAGGCGATATGTCACGTCTTGCCATTTGGCAACAGATGCTCCATGCCATTGCTGAGCGATCTTGGTTTGGTTATGGTTGGCATCAAACCAGTGTGGCTTACACCCTAATCAGTGATCAGTTCCAAGGCCCCGTTTGGGTGAAAAGTGCGCATAACTTCATTCTCGACTTTATTGTGTGGAATGGATTAGTGATTGCGATTCCATTTTTTGCCTATCTCAGCTATTGGGGCTATCAACTGCAAAAGCATGCAACATCGCTCGAATCTGTGATTGGACTTCTGATGGTCGGCGCTTTACTCATTCACGGTATGCTCGAATTTCCGTTGTTCTACGCTTATTTCTTGCTGCCACTCGGATTGATTCTAGGCATTATTCAATCTCAGCAAAAAGTGAAAACGTGGACTTTACCGAGCTTTGCCATGCCGATTACATTTACTGTCTGTGTGGTCTTGGTCGCACTGATTATTCGTGACTATGAGTTGATGGTACCGAAGCTGAATGAGGCTTCTCGTTATGAACAGACTCCTGAAAAGTTCACCAATCACGATCATATTTTACTGCTGTCGGAGTTTAACCGCCGCATTGAATGGATTCAGTTAAATCCATACAGCAAAGTCAGCCCTGAGCAAATACGTGACTATGAGGAAATGGTGCTGAACTACCCGATTCCCTATGATTTGACCAAATTTGCCAAACTCTTGGCCTTTAATGGCTATGAAGCCGAAGCCCGCCATCAACTTTGGCGCTTAAAAACCTTAAGAAAAATTGAGCTGCGTTATGAGGATTTATTACAACCTGCATCAAGTGTGCAATAAACATCGTTAACGCATAAAAAAGCCTGCATCAGCAGGCTTTTTTAACTGAATAAGGACTTACAAACAGATTCAGCTTATTTTGCAGCACGTTCTTTTTCAATCAAGTAATCAACGACTTGAGTCACTTTAGCATCTTCACCTTGCACAATATATTTACCATTCACCGTCACCGCAGGAACACCACTGAGTTGATAGCGCTTGGCTAAGTCTTGTGCTTGGGCAATTTTTGAAGTAATGGCAAATGATTTATAAGTACTGTTAAATTTCGCTTCTGGAATACCAAACTGAGTATAGAACTTGGCTAAAGCAGGTTGCTCTAGAATTGGTTGATTTTGATCATGAATGGCATGGAATAACGTCAGGTGGGTCTTTTTACGTACACCTAAAGCCTCAGACACATAATAAGCTCGCGCCGCTTGTTCCCACACTGGATTCATGGCTGCTGGGGTACGCACAAAACGTACATCTTTCGGTAGTTTTTTCAACCAAGTCTGCATATGCGGTTCAAGTTTAAAACAGTGACCACAGCCATACCAAAAGAATTCGCGGACTTCAATTTTTCCTGGCACTTCCACCTGTACAGGTGTTGGTACGACGATATAGTCCTGACCAGCTACAAAATTTGCAGCCAATGCGCTACCAGAAATAGCGAAAACAGCGGTTGCTAATCCACTCAAAAGGAGTTTTTTCATTGAACTTATTGTCCTCAAAATCATTATGATAAGTTTATGCAAATACTATAAATCAAATATGCCAAATTCGTTTTCATTCTGTGAACTTTTTTCAGGCTTTTATCGCTTTTTCTAGAATAAACGCTACACTAAGCCCTATTGAACATTTTAAATATCATGACTTAAATTGAGGTGCCGACGATGTCGCAACTGAATGTTGATCCACAAGAAATTGCCAAATTTGAAGCATTTGCTGCCATATGGTGGGATCAGCACTCGGAATTCCGCCCTTTACATATGATCAATCCACTGCGCTTAAACTGGATTGATGAACATGCAGGTGGACTCAATGGGAAAAAAGTCCTTGATGTCGGCTGTGGTGGCGGAATTTTAGCTGAAAGTATGGCACGTCGTGGTGCAGATGTCCTCGGCATTGATATGGGCGAAGCCCCCCTGAATGTGGCACGTTTACATGCAGAACAAGAAGGTGTTGAGCATATCGAATATCGCCAAATTCCAGTGGAGCAGCTCGCAGAAGAACAAGCAGGACAATACGATGTCGTGACCTGCATGGAAATGTTGGAACACGTACCCAATCCAGCCTCAATCATTGCAGCCTGCCATAAACTGGTGAAACCAGGTGGTCATGTATTCTTCTCCACCATTAACCGTAATCCCAAAGCCTACCTGTTTGCTATTATTGGCGCTGAATATGTACTGCGCATGTTAGCCAAAGGCACCCACGATTATCAAAAATTCATTAAGCCCTCAGAACTGGCACATGATATTCGCGGCGCAGGGCTCAAACTGAAAGACATGACGGGTTTACATTACAATCCCTTGACCAAACGCTATTGGTTAGCGCCAAATGTCGATGTCAATTACATGGTCTATACCATCAAAGAAGGTGCTGCATGAAAGCCGTCTTATTTGACCTTGATGGCACACTGATCGACACTGCCGCCGACTTTATTCGCATTATTCAAGACATGTGCCGTGAAAAAGGCATCGCTGTGGTCGATGCAGACCTAATCCGTAGCCAAGTCTCTGAAGGTGCACGGGCGATGGTGAAATTGGTTTATCCAGAACTGGAAGTCGAAGACCCGATTTTTCTGGCACATCGTCAGCGTTTTTTAGATACATACGGTGCCAATATCGCAGTAGATACTGACCTGTTTTCGGGCATGTATCCGCTTATTGAAAAACTTGAAAGCCAAGAGATTCCTTGGGGCATCGTCACCAATAAACCGCGCTGGCTCAGTGAAACATTATTAGATGCGCTGAATTTGACAGAGCGCTGTGCTGTTTTGGTCTGCCCTGAAGATGTCTCTCAGACTAAGCCTGATCCTGAGCCGATGTATTTAGCTGCCAAGCACATCGCGATTGCGCCTGAAGACTGTATCTATGTCGGCGATCATCCACGTGACATCGACGCGGGTCGTAACGCACAAATGTATACCATTTTGGTGGCTTATGGTTATTTACCATTCGCGCACAAAGATGACTTAACAGCGTGGCAAGCAGATTGTATAGTGAAGACTGTGGCTGAATTGGACGATGTTATTCAGTCTCTCGTGAATCAAACTACACCGTCCAACTCACTGACTTGATCACAATTAAAAAATCAAAATAACGAGGAGGTAATGATGAAATATTCAGAATATCAACCTCGCCCCGATCTGCTCAAGGATCGCATCATCTTAATTACAGGTGCGGGCGATGGTATTGGTCGTGCTGCTGCATTAAGTTATGCCCTACACGGCGCAACTGTAGTGCTGCATGGGCGTACCTTAAATAAGCTCGAAGTCATTTATGATGAAATTGAAGGCTTAGGTGCGCCGCAACCTGCAATTTTACCCTTACAGCTGTCGAGCGCCTCTCCTCGTGATTATGAATTATTGGTCGACACTTTAGAGCGCCAATTTGGGCGCCTAGATGGCATTTTGCATAATGCGGGCATCTTGGGTGAGCGCACCGAACTGGAAAATTATCCTGTCGATGTCTGGGATGATGTCATGGCCGTCAACTTGCGTGCGCCATTCGTTATGACTCAAGAGTTAATGCCACTCCTGAAAAAATCTGAGCATGCCTCCGTGGTTTTTGCCAGCTCAGGTGTCGGACGTGAAACGCGTGAACGTTGGGGCGCATATTCGGTGTCTAAGATCGCGATTGAAGCGGTCAGCCAACTATTTGCCAAAGAAAATACCTCACCGAATATCCGCTTTAACTGTATCAATCCAGGGGCTACGCGCACTGCAATGCGTGCCAAAGCCTATCCCGATGAAGATCCAAAAACATTGCCAACGCCTGAAAATATCATGCCTGCCTATCTGTACTTGATGGGCGATGACAGCTTACATATGAATGGTCAAAGTATTGATGCACAAGACTAAAAGTATTCACTCAAAAGGAAGCTTCGGCTTCCTTTTTTTATGCGTCAAACTGAAGCTTAGTCATCTGCAACATGATCTCAAGTTCAGAAAAGGTTGTCTTTTTTTAATTTTTGCGGATACTGATGCCCAACTCCATTTTTGAAGCAAATGCCATGACGGACTTGAGCAACATCACTGTACAACCCACTGAAGATGGTATGGTTAGCCTGTTGATTGACCAACAACCCATTTCAGACAAATATGGAATGAAGTTTGAAGCCAGTATTGTGGAGGAACTTCAAGCGCTAGAAAATGGCGCCACACTGAAACTTTTCGACCAGTTTGTTTTTGCCCATACCGACTTGAACTTTGAACATAGCTATCACTACGTCACGGTCATTGCCAAGAATAATGAACAATACAAAGCCAAGAAAAGCTTTGTTTATCGCATCAAAATTGAAGGTCAGCCCGACATTGAGCATGCCATCAGTAAAAATGGTGAACCGATGACTGCAGCCGATGTACGTGAATTTATCCAAGTGCATGTACAGAAATCATTGAGTGATTATACCGACCTCAACTACGCCTATTAAGCCGAATCAGTCAAGTTAAAACTCAGCTTGGCTAGCTCGATATTTTAAATCGTATTTTTAAATTATTTTAATAAAAATATTCGGTTTTTAAGATCAAAATTTCCTATTTATCATTCTGATTGATCAAGAATTGAAAATAAGGATGCAGCATGGCTGATTTGCAACGTAAACATGACACTATTCGTCATATCCATCATTTACAACTCCCCGAAAGCTTGATTTGTGCTTTAGAAGATGTCAGCCAAGCTGAATCAGTGGTTCATTTAATCCGTTCATTACAACATCTGACGCAGCAGTGGAATTAAATAATGCACTATGCGTTCTTTGACAAAGGGAGATCTGAGCCCTCAAAATGAGTCAAAAATCAGAAGAAACAAACTGTTTGCTTTGGACTTTGGCGCAATTGATGATTTAATTCAGGCTTAGAATTGGGCATAATCTTCTTAATATCTCTGCATTTGTTAATAAATACCCAATTCATCTTCACAGTTTCTCTGCATTTTTTTCGTACATTATAGGAAAGAATGAAATTACCTTAATGAGGATTCAACATGAAAAAGATTTTGACAGTATTGGCAATCTCTTTCAGTGCTTTGATGGCAAGCAGTCTCAGTACTGCTGCCCCTCAGTTTGACCACGATCATCCACGCTATGGCAATGAGCCCCGCGGACGTGACTTTCGCGATTCAGATGATGACGATCAGCAAGATCGTCGACGTATGCGCGAAGAGCGCGGTGTCAAACGTTTACAACAGCATAAATGGCAACAAGGTTATGTCATGCCACAGCATTACCGTGGTAACGGCTATAAAGTCGAATATAAAGACCATAATCTTCCAAAGCCAAACCGAAACCAGCAGTGGTACAAAATCAATAATGACTATATCTTAGTCGACGCAGACAGCAACAATATTCTGCGGATTATGGGGCTTTAATCTACGCTTCATTTTGTACAACGCAGCGACCATTATTATTGAGACCTGAATCAACACCCTTTCACCCGCTTTAGTACGACTGCATACTCCTCTTAAGAGACCACAGTCAGACACAGCATGGAAGGCGTTGTTTCAGGTTTTTTATGTGCCAAAGCTTTTGTTTGCAAGCATTGCAGAAAAACAACAATCTCCTCAGTCTCTTCATACATTTCACAATTCACCTAAATAGCCCTCACGCTTTCTCTAGAGTTATTCGCTAATTTTGAATGATCGAAACAAGACTAATACTGGACGAAAGCAATGAAAAAAATTCTGACTGCAATCACACTCTCTTTAGGCGCGCTCATGGCTACATCTGCAATGGCGGCACCACAGTACTATGACCGCTCGCATGATCATGACTCCGGTTGGGATCATCGCGATGACCGCCGTTGGGACAATGACAACCGCTACCAAAACAAACGTGTTAACCCAAGCCGAGACTGGCGCTCAGGTCAAACTTTGCCACGCGGCTATGACTCATCGCGTTATCATGTCAGTGACCGCGAAGCACGTCGCCTACCCAACACTGGGCGCTACCAACAGTGGTATAAGGTCAATGGTAACTATGTTTTAGTCAATGAACGTAATAACCGTATCCTGCGTATTATCGGTTAATTCTGGCTAGTGTCGCAAAACCGATAGAACACCTGAACGTTGCTTCAGGTGTTTTTCTATTTAAGACTTCCTCTTCTGCATTTTTTGATTAAAATCATGCTAAGCAGTTCATTTTGAGATAGGCATGCAAACGAATTCCATCGAAACACATCACAGTACAACTTTGCAGTATGTGCATTGGTTTCGACATTCTGCGCCTTATATCAATGCTCACCGTAATAAAACCTTTGTGATTATGTTCGATGGTGAAGCCGTTCAGCATGATAACTTTCAACATATTATTCACGACATTGCCCTGCTGCATTCACTCGGGATTCGCCTGATCTTGGTGCATGGAGCACGACCGCAAATCAACCACAACTTAAAACAAAGCCAACTACAAACGCCGTTTCATCAGTATCGTCGCGTCACCACCCGAGAATCTCTGGGCTGTGTAATGAATGCGGTGGGCTCGATTCGTTTGCAAATTGAAGCCTTACTCTCCATGGGACTAGCCAACTCGCCGATGTATGGTGCACGTATTGATGTAGTTTCAGGGAATTTTGTCACAGCCAAGCCCTATGGCATTCGCGATGGGGTCGATTTTCAGTTAACCGGCGAAGTCCGTACGGTCGATACCGATGCCATTCAACGCCATTTGGATAACCACAATATTGTGCTGCTCGGGCCAACTGGCTATTCCACCACAGGCGAAGTATTCAATCTGTTGGCTGAAGAAGTGGCGACCCGCACGGCGATTCATCTTAAAGCAGACAAATTGATTTTCTTGGGTAAACAACATGGTCTGCTCAATGAACATGGTCAGTTGCAACGCGAAATTTCGCCACACAAGCTCGATGCACAAATTGAAAAATACCAAGATTCGAATCCAGACATTGCCGTGCATTTACGCGGTGCCAAAAAGGCCTCCACGCATGGCGTCCATCGTGTCCATCTGATTTCCTATGCTTATGATGGTGCCTTGGTTGAGGAGCTCTTCACGCGTGATGGTTCGGGCACCATGATTACCGATGCCCATTATGAAGAAGTCCGTATGGCCAACATTCAAGATGTCGGCGGGCTGATTAACCTATTACGCCCACTTGAAGAAGAAGGCATTTTGGTTTATCGCTCACGTGAACGTCTCGAAAACGAAATTGGCCAATTTGCGGTGATTGAACGTGATGGCATGATCTTGGCCTGTGCTGCGCTCTACCCACTGCCAGCGGCAGAGGGTGAAATCCGCAGTGCCGAAATTGCCTGTGTCGCAGTCGATCCTAGCTATCGCAAATCAAATCGCGGCAGCCAAATTTTGCATTATCTCGAAGGTAAAGCCCGCAGTATGGGCATTCAACAGTTGTTTGTACTGACCACACGTACTGCACATTGGTTCTTAGAACATGGCTTTGAAACGGCCAATGTCGATGAACTTCCCAATGCACGCCAAGCCTTATACAACTATCAGCGCAACTCACTCGTCTTTAAAAAGCCACTTTAAGTGGCTTTTGCAGGATTATGGATATCTTTATTTCTCATATCTTTATCTAGAAAACACCGCAAAAATCGCTCAAATCTATATTGAGTGAAACACTAAGCTTATTCCAAAAACAAAAATACCTTTTAAATAATAAATATCAATAATTTAACCTCAATAAATTTTATATTTTATGTTTTTTATATTGCTGTTTTTTGCATAAGTTTTGCACTTTTGTTTTTATCTTTTTTTTTCATGTCTAAAGCCCGATTTCTTATTTTTTCTGAAAAGAAATGCCTATTAGCGTATGTGTTCACCAACTCACTCACCTTATTTATTTGGAGTTATGAAACACATGAGCACTTCTCGAGCACAGTTCTGGATCAAAACAAGCGTTCTTTCTGCAGCAGTCGTGGGTGCCATGATGTTATCTGGATGTGGGAAAAAAGAAGCTGAAACCGTCACACTCAATATTGGCTTTCAAAAATATGGCATTTTGCCAATCGTTAAAGAGCGTGGCACTTTAGAAACGGCGCTTAAAGCACAAAATGTCCAAGTGAAATGGGTCGAGTTTCCTGCAGGTCCACAGCTCCTCGAAGGCTTAAATGTCGGCAGTGTGGTCTTTGGTGAAGCAGGTGAAGCCCCTCCGATTTTCGCACAAGCTGCAAATTCGAACTTGGTTTACATTGCCAACCAACCTGCTGCACCTAAAGCAGAAGCACTGATCGTACAAAAAGACTCAAAGATTCAAAGCATCCAAGATTTAAAAGGCAAACGGATTGCACTCAACAAAGGTTCAAATGTGCATTACCTGCTACTCAAACTGTTAGAAGCAAATAACCTGAAACTTTCTGATATTGAAGCGGTGTATCTTCCGCCATCGGATGCACGTGCCGCATTTGAACGTGGTGCAGTTGATGCTTGGGTCATTTGGGATCCCTTCTTTGCTGCCGCTGAACACCAAATCTCAGCACGTGTGATTGCTACCGGAGAAAACTTAGTCAGTAATCATCAGTTCTATTTGGCAGATCGTAAGTTTGCCGAAACCCATCCAGAAGTTTTAAAAACGGTCGTGAATGAACTCAACACCACCACACAGTGGGTCGAACAAAATCAACAACAAGCAGCCAAATTGTTAGAAAAACCGACAGGCTTGTCTTTAGACATTTTACAAACTTCGATTGGTCGTATGGGCTTTGGCGTTCAACCCATTTCAGCCGAAGTCGCAAAAAAACAGCAGTACGTTGCGGATGCTTTCTATCAACAAAAACTCATTCCGAACCAGCTGAATATTGACGCTGCCATTATTAAACAAAAATAATGAGATCATTATGAAAACACTGAAAACAGTTTCCAGTATTGGCATCGTCACCTTGAGTCTGGGACTCGGGGCATGCCAAAAACAAGACACGGCAGCAACAAATACTTCTGAAAAGCAGGCAGCAGATCCAGTTGAAACCCTGTCGATTGGCTATCAAAAGTCGTCTTTGAACCTGTTGGTCGCACGTGAGCAAAAATTATTTGAGCAACAATTTCCTCAAGCCAAAATTGAATGGAAAGAATTCCCCGCTGGCCCACAAATGTTAGAAGCCTTGGCCGTCGGCGCAGTTGATTTTGGCTCTGTGGGCAATACCCCACCGATCTTTGCCCAAGCCGCTGACAAAGAGCTGAGTTATGTCGGCTATGAGCAGGTTCCGGCCAATGCTCAAGCGCTGTTGATTGCTAAAAATAGTTCCATTGATTCAATACAGGCCTTAAAAGGCAAACGGATTGCGGTACAACGCGGCTCAAGCGCACATGAGTTACTGGCGAAAGTCTTACAAAAAGCAGGACTCAGTTGGCAGGACATTCAACCGATTTGGCTGCCCCCTGCGGATGCGCGTGCCGCGTTTGATAAACAATCCATCGATGCATGGGCCATTTGGGAACCCTACCTCAGTGCAGCAGAGCAAGATGCACAGGCCAAAGTCTTGATTGATGGCACGGCATTTCCGCAAACCTATTCTTTTTATATTGGTAACCCCAAGTTCATTCAGACCTACCCTGAGGCCACCGCTCAGTTCATTCACGGGCTAAATTTGGCCGATCAATGGGTACTGAAAAACCAAGCACAAGCACTTTCGGTCTATACCCAAAGTACAGGTTTACAGCCCTCTATTGCCCAACGCGTCATCGACAAACGTCTGAAGCCTTCACCAATTCAAACCCTGACGCCTGAAGTGGTGCAAGCACAACAACAAATTGCGGATTTGTTCCAACAAGTCCAGCTCATTCCGAAACACATTCAAGTTCAAAGTACCGTTTGGGTTGCACCGAGCAAACCTTAAACGACTCTATCTAAGGATTTTTTAAAATGAAAATTTTCTGGTTTATCCCAACTCACGGTGACAGTCGCTACTTAGGTACCAGCAAAGGTGCTCGTCAAGTGGACCATGCCTATATGAAACAGATTGCGGTTGCCGTGGATAATTTGGGTTATGAAGGTGTGCTGATTCCAACAGGTCGTTCATGTGAAGACCCATGGTTGACCGCAGCCAGCCTAATTGATGCCACAAAAAAATTAAAATTCCTAGTTGCACTACGTCCAGGCGTGACCACTCCGGCATTGGCTGCACGGATGGCAGCCACCTTTGACCGTCTCTCCAATGGTCGGGTTTTATTGAACTTGGTGACAGGTGGCGATGAAAAAGAACTGCAAGGCGATGGCGTTTATGAAGACCACTCGACTCGCTATAAAACTGCCAATGAATACGTCAAAATTTGGCGTGAGATTTTAACCCGCTCCCATACAGGTGAAAGCTTTACCTTTCATGGCGAACGCCTAAACGTAGATGATGCAAAACTGCTATATCCACCTGTGCAACAACCCTACCCTCCACTTTGGTTTGGCGGCTCATCGGATGATGCCATCGAGTTAGCCACTGATCAGGTCGATACTTATCTGACATGGGGCGAACCCCCTGCCGCAGTCAAAGACAAAATTGACACTGTCCGTGCCAAAGCTGAAGCCAAAGGTCGTACACTCAACTATGGTATTCGTCTGCATGTGATTGTGCGTGAAACCAATGAACAAGCATGGCAAGCGGCGGAAGAGCTCATTCAATATGTCGATGATGCCACCATTGCTGCGGCACAAGCCAAATTTAAGAGCATGGACTCGGTCGGTCAACGTCGCATGGCTGAACTACACAATGGTGACCGCAGCAAACTTGAAGTGTCCCCAAACCTTTGGGCTGGCGTAGGTCTGGTTCGTGGGGGTGCAGGTACGGCATTGGTCGGTGACCCTGAAACGGTTGCAGCCCGTATTCAAGAATATGCCGACTTGGGCATCAACACCTTTATTTTCTCAGGCTATCCACATCTTGAAGAGTCGATTCGTTTTGCCGAGTTGGTGTTCCCACTCCTACCGCTTGAAACTCAAGCAAAGTTAGCACAGCCAAATTTAACAGGCCCCTTTGGTGAGATTGTGGCAAACAACTACACACCCGATGAAAACAAAAAAACCAAAGTGATTCAGGAGCCTGCCTAATGTCCAAAATTGTTTCAGTGCAAACCCTCCAACAGGAAAAGGTTTCACGTGGAACTCAGTTAGGGCAGCTATTGCTGCCTTGGCTCTTTCCTATCGGCTTGATTGTGCTTTGGCAAATTGCCTCCAGCACAGGAATTTTAGAAAGTCGGATTTTACCTGCACCAACGGCAGTGGTTACTGCTTTTTGGCACCTGCTACTGAGTGGTGAACTATGGAAGCATGTGCAAGTTAGTGCAGGCCGTGCCTTACTCGGCCTATTGGTGGGTGGGGGGTTAGGGCTCTTTCTGGGTTTGTTAAATGGTTCATCGAAAACGGCGTCAACCCTACTCGACACCACCCTACAAATGATCCGAAACATTCCTGCACTGGCACTTATTCCGTTGGTGATCTTATGGTTCGGGATTGATGAAACCGCCAAGCTGTTCTTGGTTGCGGTCGGGGTCTTTTTTCCCATTTACATCAACACCTATCACGGCATACGTTCGGTAGATCCACAACTGATTGAAATGGGGAAAAGCTATGGTTTGACCCGTTGGCAACTGTATAAAGAAATTATTTTACCGGGTGCGATGCCCTCTATTTTAGTCGGACTACGCTTTTCACTGGGTTTGGTATGGGTCCTGCTGATCGTTGCCGAAACCATTTCTGCCCAAGCGGGCATCGGTTATATGACCATGAATGCGCGTGAATTTTTACAAACCGACATCGTCTTGGTGGGGATTTTACTGTATGCCCTACTTGGAAAATTGGCTGATGTACTGGCCATCACATTAGAAAAATACCTGCTGCGCTGGCATGCAGGATACCAAAAATAAGGAGTTTGAGATGACTGATTTAAGCCTTGGTCGCCATGCCAATATTCCGTCGCCGCCAAATCACAATCAAGACATTAACCCTCAAGCGGTGCTTGGGGCCGAAATTATTATCGAGCAACTGCATAAGTTTTATGGTTCAGTTAAAGTCCTTGAAGACTTAGATCTACATATTCAGCCGGGTGAGTTTTTAGCCATTGTCGGACGCAGTGGTTGTGGTAAAAGTACCCTCCTGCGCCTGATTGCCAACTTAGAACAACAAAGCTACGGCGAAATTAAGTTTAAGTCCGCACGACACCTCCGCGAAGGGATTACCGCAGACGATATACGGGTCATGTTCCAAGATCCACGACTGTTACCATGGCGTTCAATTGAACAAAACGTACAACTGGGGCTGCCGAAACAACAACATGCCACTGCCTCGGGTCTGCTTGAAAAAGTCGGACTCAAAGAAAAAGCGGGACTTTGGCCTTCGCAGCTCTCTGGGGGACAGCGTCAACGGACCGCTTTGGCACGGGCTTTATCACATAAACCACGGATTTTATTGCTCGATGAACCTTTGGGTGCACTCGATGCCTTAACCCGCTTAGACATGCAGAATTTGATTGAAAAATTATGGACGGAACAGGGCTTTACCGCCATTTTAGTCACCCATGATGTCAGTGAGGCCGTTCAACTGGCCGATCGGATTATTTTGCTGGACCGTGGCCATATTGCCAAAGAGTTTCAAGTCGACCTACCCCGCCCTCGCGTCAAAGATATGCCGTTCAATACCCTTGAACAGCAGGTGTTAAATGCGGTTTTAGCCACATAAGTAGACTAAAAAATCCTTAGCTTGGGGGGCTAAGGATTTTTTATGCTGAATTTCAGTCAAAAAAGCAGAAGACTGTCATATGACTTAAGCATACTTTATTTTAAATAATGTAATAAATTTCACGTTATTTTTATCAAAACATGCCACTTCACATTGAATCATTTCATATAGTTTAGACAAAATAGTTTTTATATAATTATATTTTATTGGACAACTTTTAGAATTTATCGCAATTTAAGAGCCAATCTACAGAATAAATGATCATTATTCAAAAAATTAAATTTCCACTTTGTGCACAAATCTGATGATTTGCCGTACAATTTGTCCTTCCCCCTTTTTATTGTTTTTTAAATTAGAGAATGGAACAGAAAAAGAGTACTCAAAAACGCCATCAGCTGCTGAATGCTGCACTAGACGTCTTCTCGCTCTATGGATTTAATGGAGCAAGCTTAGATGAAATCGCACAGATTGCTGAAATGCACAAATCGAATATTTTCTATTACTATGAAAATAAAGAAGCTTTGTACGTTGAAGTTTTAACGACGGTTTTACAAAAATGGTTAGCCCCACTACAGATGTTAGAAGCTGACTTAGAGCCGGAAGAAGCGATCACCAACTACTTATTGCAAAAGATTGAGGTTTCTCGGACTCAACCAAAAGCATCTCGCTTGTTTGCGTTAGAAGTGATCCAAGGGGCTCCGCATATTTTGGAAATCCTCAAAGGGCCTTTAAAGAAGTTGGTCAAACGTAAAGCCAAAGTCATTAGCAATTGGCAAGAGCAAGGTAAAATTTCAACTGAAATAGACCCTGAGCTGTTAATCCTCAACATTTGGGCATTAACACAAAATTATGCTGACTTTGCCACGCAAATGGAAATGGTAACAGGTAAAACCCTACGTAACCGCAGTATGCAACAACGAGTCATTCAACATACCGTGCATATGATGCTGTATGGCGTGATCCCGCGAACACCGTCTGAATTATTCAAAGCTGAGTAATTTTGGCATACGACCATAGCACTCTATGGTCGCCGAATTGAAAAAGACAGAATCAAAGCCTCAGATACTTTCAAATAATGCTAATAATTTCTGAGCTCCCAATAACAAATTGTCTTCCCAGTCCAAATGCGCGGTGTCGTTGGCACCATCTGAAATATATTTGACCGAAATCAGACGGACACCCTGTTTTTTACAGACCTTTGCCAGCGCATATCCTTCCATATCAACCAAATGACACGGTACTTTGGGTTCACCCGTTTCAAAGCTATCCCCTGTTCCACAGATGCCAGTGCGGAGGTATTGGAAAAACGGTTCTAAATGAATTTCCGCAGGATGCATGGTGTCAAATGGGGTAAAACCGACAGTGAAACCGAGTGGAGACACATCCATGTCACGTTGTACGAATTGAGAGACTTCGACCAATTCGTGCTTATCAAAATACGTACTGCCTGCTGTACCTAAATTAATCAGAGTTTTACAGCCTGTTTTTTGAATGACTTCAAATGCTTTATAGGCCGCGTTGACTTTACCAATACCGCTGTAGTGAACTTCAATCCCTGCTTGCTCAAACAATCCTTTAGACTCATTCGGCAAAGCCATGATCAATGCAACATCCGACATAAAATACTCAATTAACAGACTTCATGCGTGCCATTAGAAAACAAATCGATCCGAAAGAAAAGCGCCTCTGGTCTCTGCTCAAACAACCTACATAAGATCAGATGGCGCTTTAAACTGAAAGGATTGTAGACCTCATTTATACTGCTGTTCTAAATAGGTTTTTAAGCAGGGCGAAAAGAACAAATCCCCTTGATAAAAACCGTGTGCCGTCTTGGTTGCAACCAAACTCCATAACAACATCAGTATGGCTGCAAAAGCATAGCCAACGGCATACAGGAAGGCCAAATTGAGTTGCTGGGCTAAGGTTAAGATTGCGAGTGTATATACGCCCAATGGGAAAGTCAGTCCCCACCAGCCCAAATTAAACGGCAAATCCTGTTTGGCATGGTGCAAAGTCGTCAGTACCGCAATCCCCAACCACCACAGCCCAAAACCCAGCAGAATTAAACTGGCCAAAATTCCCGCCTGCTGAAATAACTGACCTAGTTCTGTTAAGCCCAAACTCGCCATCAGCATCGGTGCCTGATGCCCCAGAACCAATAACGCCAAAGCAGCAGTGCCTATCGGTCCCAAAGCTAACCAACTGCTGACCGCCAACTCTTTTTCAGGCAATTTATGTAAGACCAAACGCAACATTAAAATCGTTAAAATTGCAAAGGCGGGTAATACTGAAACACCCCACAACACATAACTCCCCAATAAAATCGCAACGGCGTGAGTATCAGCTGCCAAATGCCCCAGCAATAAACCACCACTGCTGGCTGCAACTTCACAGGCCACGATCGGCAATAACCACACCGCAGTCATCTGCTGTAAAGCATGCTCCTGATGCCGATACATGGCAAAAGGAACTGCCCACGCCACCAAGAGCGCCAAGACTACATCTGCATACCAGAGCGCTTGAGCAATCTGTACAGCTGTGTCGCCATAAATAGGCTGACCATACTTTAAAAAGCCATTGAGGATGGTGGCCAGCGCCATCGGGATCGTCCCTAAAAATAGGCTCATACTTGGATGTTGAAAAATCTGTTTGGCTTCGTGCGGATAAAATGCCCAACGTAAGCCATATAGCACACTAAAAAGTACGAACAGTAAAATATTGAAATACCACAGCCCTGTGCCCAGTTGCCATGTGATTGCCTTTAACATCGGAAACTCTGATACAATTAATGCCACGACACCTGTTCCCATACTGACAGTGAACCAGTTGGGGGTGAATTGACGAATGATATTGTGGCGCTGTCCAAGTTGTGTAAATGGTTTTTGCATGAGTTCGGCCTCATTTAAAATCTACATTTATACTAGTCAAATTTATAAATAAGAAAAATTGATTAATTTATATTAAATAAATCAATAAAATTGATATAAATATACTTTGCACTAAATTTTGCGTTGTCAAAAAACAACCACAAGACGAATGCCCAAGAATATGGCAATATATAAGCCGTTCTTAATTCCAAGCACTTGATTTGCCCATGAAGCTGCTCCGTCTAAATGCTTTGCCCTCAAATACCCAATTAGAAAAAACCGCTGTCACCATCGGTAATTTTGACGGGGTGCATTTGGGTCATCAAGCCATGATTCATCAGCTCAAAGCCGTTGCAAAACAACAAAATCTAAAAACAGTGGTGATGATTTTTGAACCTCAACCACTTGAATTCTTTAAAGGTTATGATGCTCCACCGCGTATTTCGTCATTGCGTGAGAAAGTCGAATATTTAACTGAGCTGGGTGTGGACTATATTGCGGTCGCGAAATTTGACAACAGCTTCCGAAGTTTAAGTGCAGAACAATTTGCCGATATTTTAAAAGAAAAACTCAATGCCCAAAGTTTAGTTTTAGGCGATGACTTTCACTTTGGTAAAAACCGCCAAGGCAACAGCGAATTTCTAGAAAACTATGGTTTTCAAGTCCACAATCTAGAAACCATCCTCTCAGAAGGTGAACGCGTCAGTTCAACTCGGATTCGCCAAACACTGGCCGCAGGGGACTTGGCGCTGGCTGCTCAGTTATTAGGGCGCCCTTATAGCATTACGGGTCGCGTACAATATGGTGACCAAATTGGCCGAACCCTTGATTTTCCAACCATTAATGTACGTTTAAACCGACATAAACCCTGTTTAAACGGCATTTATGGTGTAGATGTGATGTGTGAAACCACGTCTTTACGTGACAAAGTGAAAGCAGACCAGCCTGATCGATTAGGGGTTGCAGGATATGACCATTCAGCGCTTTTTGGTGCGGGTCATGTCGGAACACGTCCAGCCATTCAACAAGCACAGCCAGAATGGCGATTAGAAGTACATTTCCCTGATGTTTCTGCTAATCTGTATGGCTTGTTAATGCGGGTCACTTTCTTAAACTACTTACATGGTGAAAAGAACTACCCTTCGCTGGAAGCACTAAAAGCGGGAATTGATGATGATGTGGTGAAACTGCTTGAGTTCCGCCAAAACACCCCCACATTTCCCTTTTAAATACCAATCAATTTTATGTAAAACGCGTCAGCCGAGCCGCTGATTAAATTGGAAGACATCTTGCATGAGCGATAAGCAAACTACTGAAAATGCAGTGGATTATAAAGCCACACTCAACCTCCCAGGTACCGAATTTGCCATGAAAGCAAACCTTGCGGTGCGTGAAGCAAAATGGTTAGAAGAGTGGTATGCCGACAACATTTATCAGCAGATTCGTGCGTCGCGTATTGGCAAGAAAAAATATGTCCTGCATGACGGCCCTCCTTATGCAAATGGCCAAATTCACTTGGGTCATGCGGTCAATAAGGTTTTAAAAGATATCATTATTAAAAGTCGTATTCTCGACGGCTTCGATGCCCCTTATGTACCGGGTTGGGATTGTCACGGCCTTCCGATTGAACTAAAAGTAGAAGAGAAAGTCGGTAAAGTGGGTGTGAAGGTGGATGCTTCTACTTTCCGTAAAGCCTGCCGTGAATATGCTTACACCCAAGTTGAACTGCAAAAGAAAGACTTTGTACGTATGGGCGTGTTTGGTGACTGGGACAATCCTTACCTGACCATGAACTTCAAGCAGGAAGCGGACATTGTGCGCTCTGTTGGCGCGATTGCAAAAGCAGGCCATATCGAACCAGGTCTTAAACCTGTGAATTGGTGTTTAGACTGTGGTTCAGCTTTGGCTGAAGCCGAAGTGGAATATGAAGATAAAAAATCTGACGCGATTGACGTTGGCTTTACGGTTGTCGACTTAAAAGACTTAAGCGCACGTTTAAATCTCAACGTAGACGCTGCAACAGATATCGTAATTTGGACCACCACGCCTTGGACTTTGCCTGCAAACCAAGCGGTTGCCGTCCATGCTGAAATTGACTATCAACTTGTTCAAGTTAGCACCGACCGTGGCGTGCAAAACTTTATTTTAGCTAAAGACTTGGTTGAATCAGCAGTTGAGCGTTATAAGCTTGAAAACCCTGTGGTTCTAGCTGATTTTAACGGCTCAGTAATCGAAAACCTATTATTACAACACCCGTTACTGACTGATCGCCAAGTGCCTGTGATTTTAGGTGAACACGTGATTGCAACCAGCGGTACAGGGGCGGTACATACGGCACCTGGCCATGGTGTAGACGACTATAAAGTTGGCTTACAGTACAACTTAAAAGTTGAAAACCCAGTGGGCGGTAATGGTGTGTATTTACCAACTTCACCGATTTTTGCAGGTGAGCACATCTACAAAGCCAATCCAAAAATCATTGAAGCTTTGGGTTCTGTCGGTCGCTTATGGGCACATCAACCGATCAAACACAGCTACCCACACTGCTGGCGCCATAAAACGCCGATTATCTTCCGTGCGACCCCACAGTGGTTTATCAGCATGGATGCTCAAGGTCTGCGTCAAAACGCGTTAAATGCGATTGAAAACGAGATCAGCTTTGTACCTGATTGGGGTAAAAACCGTATTCAAGCCATGATCGAAGGTCGTCCCGACTGGTGTATTTCGCGTCAACGTACGTGGGGTGTGCCAATCCCATTCTTCGTGCATAAAGACACCAACGAACTCCATCCGCGCACAGCAGAGTTGATCGAAGAAGTCGCGAAGTTGATCGAACAAGAAGGAATTGACGCTTGGTATAACCGTGAAGCGAAAGATTTTATCGGGGATGAAGCGGAACAGTACAACTGTGTTCGTGACACTTTAGACGTGTGGTTCGACTCAGGCACAACGCACTATGCCGTACTGCGTGAACGCGAAGAACTCACCGATCCTGCTGATTTATACCTTGAAGGTTCAGACCAACACCGTGGTTGGTTCCAGTCTTCATTGCTCACCTCGATTGCGATCAATGAACGTGCGCCGTACAAAGGCTTACTGACTCATGGCTTCGTGGTGGATGAAAAAGGCCGTAAGATGTCAAAATCTTTGGGCAACATCATCACCCCACAAGACATCATTAAAGACATGGGTGCAGATGGCTTACGTTTCTGGATTGCATCAGCCGATTACCGTTATGAAATGACTGCTGGTAAAGAAATCTTTAACCGTGCATCAGATGGCTACCGCCGTATTCGTAATACCTTGCGTTTCTTATTGGCAAACTTAAATGGTTTCAAACCATCGACGGATGCACTGCCTGTAGATCAATTGATCGCACTTGATCAATACATCTTGCAACGTGCAGCGGACGTACAGAAAACCATTCAACAAGCCTATGAAGATATGAACTTCCATATCGTGGCAAATGCACTAACCAACTTCTGTATCAATGACTTGGGTGGTTTCTACCTCGACATCATCAAAGACCGTCAGTACACCACCAAAGCCGATTCACAAGCGCGCCATTCAGCTCAAACTGCGCTGTATCATTTGGTTCAAGCCTTTGTACGTTGGATGTCACCAATCTTAAGCTTTACCGCTCAAGAAGCATGGCCACTCATTCCAGAACAAACTGAGAAATATGTATTCACTGCGGAATGGTATGACATTCCTGTGGCTTCAAAAGCAAACTTGTTGTCTGAAGCCGATTGGCAAACCCTGATTGCAGTGAAGTCTGCGGTGAACAAGTTCATCGAAACTGCGCGTACCGCGAAAATTGTGGGTTCAAATCTCTCTGCCAAAGTTGAACTGTGGGCAGATGCAGAACTCAAAGACGTACTGGATCGTCTAGATGATGAACTTCGATTTGTTATGATCACTTCACAAGTCTTGGTCAATGCATTCGATGCAACTCAAGGTGAAGCCTCTGATCTGGCGGGTCTGAATGTTCAAGTCTCGGCGGCTGATGGTGAAAAATGTGTACGCTGCTGGCATGTTCTGCCAGATGTGAATACACATGTTACACATCCAGGTCTATGTGGTCGTTGTATTATCAACCTTCCTACAGGCCAAGGCGAAGAGAGAAAGTATGCCTAACCCACAACATAAAAAGGGCTTATTCCAATTCTATCCGCACAATTTGGTGTGGGTAGGTTTGGCTATTCTAGCCATTGTCTTAGATCAATGGACCAAATGGATTGCCAGTACCCATCTGAATTATGCAGATCCAGTACCAGTCCTGCCCTTTTTAAATTGGACTTTATTGCATAACTATGGCGCAGCCTTTAGTTTCTTGTCCGATGCGGGCGGCTGGCAACGCTATTTCTTTACCTCTCTTGCAGGTATTGTGTCTGTCATTTTTCTGTTTTGGCTGATGCGTATGCCCAAAACCGTGAAAGTGCTGCCCATCGCGATTGCCCTAATTTTAGGTGGTGCTATAGGGAATTTAATTGACCGTGTAACATTAGGCTATGTGGTTGATTTTATTCATGTGTACTATCAAAACAGCCACTTCCCTGCGTTTAATATTGCAGATAGTGCGATTACGCTAGGAACGATCCTTTTGTTGATCGATACCTTTTTTCTCGAAAAAAACCGTATCCAACGTGCCGAAGTAAACCATGACTGATTTTATTAATCCCAATGAAGAAACTCGCGTAAGCGAAGGTTCAAAAGTAGAGTTACATTTTTCTGTTTGCATTGAAAATGGCGTAGAAATTGATAACACACGTAGCCGTGAAGAACCTGTGAGCCTTGTAATGGGTGATGGTAGCTTACTCCCTGGTTTTGAAAAAGCACTGTTCGGTTTACGTGCTGGCGACCGTCGTACTGTAAGCCTACCACCAGAAGATGCTTTTGGCCCGTGGAATCCTGAAAACGTACAACAGTTTGATACAGTCAAATTTGAACAGCGTCCTATTGAAGGGCACATGATTGAATTTGAGGACAAAGCTAAACAAAGTCTTTATGGTGTGGTTAAAACTGTAGGTGATGACATCACCGAAGTCGACTTTAACCATCCATTGGCAGGTAAAGATATTACCTTTGAAGTGGAAATCTTCAAAGTGACCCCTGCCGGCCAACAAGGCATCAAAATTATGTAAAGCCACAGATCGACTGTCTGTGTGTCAGCCAAAGCTCCTTCGGGGGCTTTTTTAATGCCTCAAACATTTGTCGATCAGATACACATTCAATCTATGCAAAGCCTAATTTTCATACTACCGTAGCGTAATCACATTTATTTCCCAAGGATTTTTCATGAAAATTCAGGTCATTATAGGCAGTGTGCGCGAAGGTCGAACAGCCATTAAAGTTGCGCGATGGGTGCAAAAAGGCTTTGAACAACTTGAACTCAATACGGTCCAACTCGAATTAGTCGACTTAAAAGAGTGGGATTTGCCAATTTTTTCAGGTGCAAATCCCCCAATGACAGGGATTTATGATCAACCCAAACAACAAGCATGGGCCGACCACATTGCCCAAGGTGATGCCTTTATTTTCATTAGCCCCGAATACAATCATGGTTATAGCCCTGCACTTAAAAATGCCTTGGATTACTTAGGCAAAGAATGGCAAGGCAAACCTGCAGCCTATATCAGTTATGGCGGGACCAATGGCTCACGCTCCATCGACCAAATTCGTCAAGTCGGTACTCAACTCGGTCTGGTCGATACCAATGCGGTGATTGAAATTCGAGATATTTTTTCACGCAATAAAACCGAAGATTTTGAACCAAATCCTTTTGATGAGAAGAATCTAAAAGCAGCAATTGATAAACTCATTAAATATGTCAGCGCATAAGCATGAGATTCTTCTGTACGCTATTGCTTACAGTAACTTAAGTATTTGTCGGCTTTTCAATAAACAGCATCGACGCTATAGTTAAATCATACAGAGACAGGATGTCTCAGATGAAAAACAAAAATAACAACATACACAGCAGGATGCTGATCGGTAGGACAGGAGTTATACCGCTTGAAAGAATTTTAAAAGCCCTCGACAGGATGTCGGGGGCTTTTTAATTGTATTGATTTTTAACTCAATGCTTCTCCACAAGCCCAAATCTAGATCAAATATTAACTAACCTCTTATATGCTTCAATGCTTTAAAAGATGCTCGTGAATACAAACCAAATTGGTCTACTGGGATGTCTATCTTAATTAAAAAATTCATAAGATAATGATATAAAACAAAAATATAAACACATGCAAAATTTAGAAAATGATCACTTCCGTCCAACGTACATATTTAAGCGCTAATCTATAAATTAGATCCATCAAATATTAAGACTTTCACCGTTTGTCGGTATGTTCTTCTGTACAACGAAATATTACATCTGGCGCTCGCACTACACTTTATACTCTCGCCCACTGAACATTTGCCGCTTCACCAAAATGCTTCAGTCCAATACAATAAATTAAAAAAACAAAAAATAGAGACCATTCACATGCAACTAAACACCACACTTTTAAATGATTATTGCAAAATTTATGTCGCTGATCCTGAATATACCAATGTAGATGCTCTAGCCGCCTACATTAGAGTCCATCGCGCAGAGCTTATGCAAGAGTTGCATCAGTACGGCATCTTATTATTTCGTGGCTTTAAATTACAACATCACTATGAATTTCATGAGTTGATCGAACATCATTTTCAGCTTGAACCTTGGCATACATTTACGCCTAAAAAATCAGGTTGGTTCGCCTCTCTCATGCGTAAATATAGCGAAAATCGCGTCAGTGATGATAGACCTTACCTCAACTGCAATACGGTACAATTAGGCTCTGTTGAAAACTCAATTCAAGGTCCACATGTCGAAGGTGGCCTACATTCGACTCGCTCACGTTATATTGCCTTGTTTTGCCAAGAACCTGCGAACCATGTGCTCGAAACAGGGTTTAATAACCTCGAAAAAATTTGGGCCCATTTTCCAGTCAGCGTACAGCAAAAATACTTAGGCGCATGGAATCATTTTTCTTATATTTCAACACGTAAACTTAATCTATTTGATCGCTTGCTATTAAACAAAAAGCCCTTTCGTTTCAACAAACAACCAAATAAAGAAACCAAACTTACCTTAAAACGCTCACCTTTCGTTGTCATACACCCGAACACGCAAAAGTTGATGATCCAGCCGTGGGCTTTTGCAAACAATACCAACGCTTTTGCCCACCAAGCTGCACAAAAAAGCTTTAAGCAGCGAGGAAAGCTTCAACCAGACCCCACGGCTAACTGCATGCAACTGTCATGGGAACTTTTTACCCATGAAGGTGAAAAAATTGAATGGACCGATCAGGAAAAACAGCACTTCTTTGAAGCCTTATATCACGATGCACTCTTGCTCCAGTGGCAAAAAGGGGATGTCGCCTTGGTCGATAATATTAAAATTGCCCATTGGCGGATGAATGGCAAACAAGGACAACGAAAACTGATGCAGATCCAAGCCAATGTCTTCAATGCCGATCGACATGCTGCGCTTTAAGACCGTCTTTCTTAGCAACACTCTGTTTGGGTGATTAATGTGAAAGAAGCTGAATTAAATCTGCATGTTTCCCATCCTCAATCACCCAAATACTGCCATCTTTCGCTTGTTGTAAACCACGGATACGTTCTTTCATATCTATCCGTTGGATTTCTTTTACTGGCTGTGCTGTGGTGTCTACAATAATTAATACTTTAGATGAAAGCCCACCAATGATGGCTTTATCCTGCCACTTTGGAAACATCTGTCCCGTATAAAAAATCAAACTCGATGGAGAAATTACGGGTGTCCAGTCTAATTTTGGCGCTTCAAACTCAGGCCGCGTGGCGTGGTCAGGGATATTCACACCACTATAATGATCACCATTCGAAACGATTGGATAACCATAGTTTTTAGCCTTTTGAATTAAATTAAGCTCATCCCCACCTTTGGGGCCCATCTCCACCACCCAAAGTTGTTTTTTGGCATCCAAAGCCATTCCTAAAGGATTACGATGCCCCAAACTCCATATTTGTTTTGCGATATCCCCCTGCGCCTGAAATGGATTATCTAAGGCAACCGAACCATCATCATTCAAACGAATCATTTTTCCAAGGTTCGATTTTAAATCTTGTGCAGGATCAAACTTTTGCCGTTCTCCCGAACTAATCCATAATTTCCCTGCGCTATCAAATAATATCCGATGTGCATAATGTCCCTGCCCGCGCACCTTGGGTACTTGTTTCCATATCGTTTTAAGGTTATCTAATTTTGGCTGTGTCTGATCTAAATTCAAATCAGCACGAATCACAACCGCACCAAAACCTTCTTGCCCTGCTTCTGCATAGCTAAGATAAATTTGATGGTTTTGTGCAAACTCAGGATGTAAAACAATATCGCCCAATCCACCCTGGCCACCATAAGCCACTTTAGGTATATTCCTAATGAGAGTCTTTGTCTGATCGATGGGACTAAATAAAATCAACTGTCCTGATCTTTCAGTAATTAATAATCGCCCATCAGGCAATACCGCTAATGCCCATGGCTCATTAAATTCAGCAATACGTTTGAGGTCTATAGATGTGCCTAAAGAAGCAGAACTGGCCTGTTGTTCCTGTGCTGCTGACTCCGCTGGTCTTTGTCCATGACATGCCATTAATCCAAAAAATGCACTCACTGTCATCAACAAACAAAAAGCTTTTTTTCTCAGCATTGCCTTCCCCATTAAATGCACGATCACCATTCATTGTAGAGAAATCATAAATACAACGTTACCCGCATTGGTAACAAGATGAATCTGTATAAGTTAAAGCTTACAAATACTGAGGAAAGTGACCACTAGTCTTAAAAGAGCTTACAACATATATTTAAATCATCAGGAAACAGGATGTTTCCCAAACTTAAAACAACAATAATCAGTTTGAGCATCAGGATGTGAGATATAACAGGAGTTGTGTCTAAGCACTGAAATACAAAGAAACCTCGACAGGATGTCGGGGTTTCTTTTTTTATTGAGCACATTAAAATCTAAATCAAAACCTGTTTTGGCATATTTTGCATGATCACGAGTTAACTATAGCCATTCTTTTCCAACAGGTATAAATGAAATAGCTGCCCAATTGCTCAAAATGCATTCATATTGTTAGTTAAAATTTCTTTTAGTGAATAATAAATCATCAAATTCAAGTGAAAAACTAAATCTATTAAATTTTAAAGGCTATGTTTTATCTAATATTTTCAACCTTCCTTGCATAAAAAAATCCCCCTATCTCATTTGAGTTAGGGGGATTTGAATTAATGAGCTGGCGATGACTTACTCTCACATGGATAACTCCACACTACCATCAGCGCTAAGAGGTTTCACTTCTGAGT
>NZ_JAHUTF010000009.1:0-134263 GCF_019209785.1 Acinetobacter sp. CWB-G5
CAACTGGTTTTGTTAATTATTTTCAAACTCATTCAAGACCTCCAGATTCTACCGCTTGGGCTAAATCCTTGTTTCTCAACAAGTTTTAATCAACATCACCGCCGATGGATGTGCATTCTACAGTATTTCTAATCCCTTGCAACACCTTTTTCTATTATTTTATTCCAAGCGCATATTTTTTGGTCAAAAATGTGATTTTTGTCGATTATTAAAGCAATTTTAACCATCACTGTTTATTTTTCGTTAAAATAAGCTCACTTTCGCTGCCAAGCAAAATGAATAATGACAGCTTTTAAATACAATATTTATTTAACCCTCTTGTCCTGTTTAATGATTTCTCAGGCACAGGCACAACCACAACTAAATCTCCCCGCAACCACATTGACGATTTTGAGCTATGTACGTTGGAATACTCCCAATCCCATTTCTTTATGCATTTTAAATAATAACCAATTATCCAATCAATTCATTCAAGTCAATCAGCAACTCAAGAGTGCGTATCAAATTCAAGCGGTCAGTTTGTCTGAATTGAATAAGGTTATGTGCAATGCTGTTTTTTTCTCAACCTACACGCCACGTGAAGAGCAAAATATTATAAATAGCTTAAAAGATGCTCCTCTGACTTTCAGCTCCAACAATACTGAATGCGAATTAGGTAGCGCATTTTGCTTATATCAAAACAAAACGCAAACTTCATTTAAGGTAAACTTGGCCAGCCTGTCCCAGTCACAAGCGCGTGTTGACCCACGTGTTTTATTATTAGCAAAATCTACGGAGCCTTAAGTCAATGTTTCGTAAAAGCTCTAATACTTCCCTACAAAAAATTTTTAGTCAGTCTCAATTGCTGATTTTTGCTCTTACTCTTGGAATTTGTAGTTTAATTTTCGTGGTAATTTCCATCTACACCATGAATACCTACGCCAAGCAAAGCCTTAATATTTTTAGCGCAACCTTAAGTGAGCAAATTCAACCTGCTGTCATTTTCAATGATCCTATTACACTACAGCAAACACTGAACAATCATATTCAGCAATATCCAATTCGTGCTATTCAAGTCATCAACCTACAAGGGAAACCACTGGCCGAAGCACACAAACCTACACCTGAGTTTGCATGGATGGAAAATCTGTTTGATAAGGTCTTCTTTAAACACCCCGTGACACGCACCATCAAACATCAAAATAACCAGTATGGGACATTGATCATTTACGGTAGTGCCACTCAACTCATGAGCTTTTTCTTTCAGCTCTTGATTTGTCTCTCCGCTGGGATTTTTGTCATCCTGCTGATTATGTTATGGTTGGTACATTCAACATATCAAAAACTGATGCACTCGATTCAACCCATGGTCAATACTGTTGAAAGCCTTAATCTAGATACTCAATATCAAGCACGTCTTCCGTCATCCCCCATTTATGAATTTCGCGTCATCAGTGGGGCATTTAATAATTTATTAGATAAAGTGCAGCGTACCAATGAAAAACTACAAAGCGAAAACTCTCAGTTATCACATCAAGCGTTGCATGATCAGTTAACCGAACTCCCGAATCGTCATTATTTTTACAATATTTTGTTCAATCAATTTGAGCACCCCGAGAAAAACCAGACCGCTCTCTTTTTTATTGACAATAATAACTTTAAAAACATTAATGATGTGTATGGGCACTTAGCAGGTGATGCCGTACTCAAAGAAATGGCTCAACGCTTAAAAAAGAATGTCAGAAGCCACGATGTGGTTGCTCGTTTAGGTGGTGATGAGTTTGCAATTCTGCTTCGTAATATCAAACACTATGATCATTTAGAACTAATTTGCGAGCATTTAATCGAATGCAGTAAAGCCCCGTTATCTTTTGATCAACATCAGATTCATTTTAGTTTCAGTATTGGCGTTGCTTTCTCAAAATGTGCAACAACGCCTGAAGATTTGATTGCTGAAGCAGACAATGCCATGTATAAAGCCAAAAACTTAGCTCAAGGGTGGTACATCACACCTTGCCTAAATCCGGATCAGGAACCCTCATGTTAAAACATCTTTGTAAATTTATGCTCATCGCAGGTCTTATCACTGCTTTATCTGGTTGCCTGAGTTTAGGGCATCTCAACTATAAACAAGCACGTATGCTGAAAAAACAAGGCTTCACCTTGACTGAAGAAGGCTGGACACTGAGACTGCCTGAAAAATTATTGTTTGGTTTTGACCAATCTGATATTCAAGCCACTCAAAAACCTGCACTCGAAGCACTTTCTAAACAGTTGCAGCAGTATAATTTGAATAAAATTAAAGTGGTTGGACATACAGATAATATTGGTGACCCAAGCTACAACCAAACACTTTCGGAGAAACGCGCATCAACAGTTAGCCAGATTTTTATCGAAACAGGGTTTAAAACTCAAAATATTCAGAGCATGGGTCGCGGTGCATCACAACCTCTGGTAGAAAATAGCAGCGAGGAAAATCGAGCGCTGAATCGTCGCGTGAATATTATTATTATTCCATAAATATTTCTGTTTTATGTTTTATCTTGAGCCTTCGACATGAAGGCTTTTTTATCTATTGCACTAAATTGCAGGCATAAAAAAACCGCTTAACGCGGTATCTTTATCTCGACCATTTTAATAAATGGTCGGAGCAGTAGGATTCGAACCTACGACCCCCTGGTCCCAAACCAGGTGCACTACCAGGCTGTGCTATGCTCCGATTTCAACTTTTTAAAGTTGGGGTGAATGACGGGATTCGAACCCGCGACAACTGGAATCACAATCCAGGGCTCTACCAACTGAGCTACATCCACCATAACGTGTCGGTTCTTAATACCAAGCTACCTAATGGCGCGCCTGACAGGATTCGAACCTGTGACCATCCGCTTAGAAGGCGGATGCTCTATCCAACTGAGCTACAGGCGCATGACCAATAATACGAGGTATTATGGATAACCTTGCCTTGAAGAATTGGTCGGAGCAGTAGGATTCGAACCTACGACCCCCTGGTCCCAAACCAGGTGCACTACCAGGCTGTGCTATGCTCCGATTCATCTCAGCTTTTGTATCGAACATCTCGTTCGGTACGGTGTGCATTCTAGGCGTGACGCTTGATAACGTCAACACCTATATTTAAAAAAAATAAAAAAATCACCTCAAATGTATATTAATCAAGCGTTTCAGGCATTTTTTATACAAATTTTAACGTTTTAGCGATGCACTGAAATCTAACATGCGATCTAAAGGTAATTTTGCACGCTCAGCAAGTGCAGGATCTACGAATATTTCCTGATCGCCGCGCTGTAATACCTCTAAAATACCATCCAGCTCATTCATTGCCATCCATGGACAATGTGCACAAGAACGACAGGTTGCTCCCTCTCCGGCTGTTGGTGCTTCAACCAAAATTTTGTTGGGCACTGCTTGTTGCATTTTGTAGAAAATACCCCGATCGGTTGCCACAATCAGTCGTTCATTGGGTAAGGTTTGCGCAGCTTTAATCAGTTGTGAAGTACTTCCAACGGCATCAGCAACATCTACCACCGACTCAGGTGACTCAGGATGTACCAGCACCGCAGCATCAGGATAAAGCGCCTTCATTTTCGCAATGCCACGTGCACGGAATTCTTCATGCACAATACATGCACCATCCCAAAGCAACATGTCTGCGCCCGTTTTCTTTTGGATATAACGGCCTAAATGCTGATCAGGCGCCCAAATAATCTTTTCACCTAAACTGTCTAGATGCTCAATAATTTCAACCGCACAACTTGAAGTCACCACCCAATCGGCACGGGCTTTAACGGCTGCTGAAGTGTTGGCATAGACCACTACTGTATGGTCTGGATGGGCATCACAAAACTGACTGAATTCTTCAACAGGACAACCCAAATCTAAAGAACATGTAGCCTCTAAAGTGGGCATCAGAATAGTTTTATTCGGTGATAAAATTTTTGAGGTTTCCCCCATAAATTTAACACCCGCCACCACCAAGGTCGATGCTGGATGATCACGACCAAAACGGGCCATTTCCAATGAATCGGATACACAGCCACCACTTAACTCAGCCAATTCCTGCACTTCAGGATCGCAATAGTAGTGCGCTACCAATACCGCATCGCGCTTTTTCAACTCTTCCAAGATTAAAGCAAATTTTTCTTGCTTCACTTCTTCACTGAGCTTTGAGTCTTTGGTTTCACCCAAACGGTCCAAATGCGCCTGCACAATTGATTTTGCGTCATTGGCAATTAAATTGGTCGCATTGTTCATCATTCATTCATCCCTTCATGCTTGTCGGCAAGCAAGTCCCGCACTTAATTTATTGGCCAAATGGCTTCTCGGCTTTTGACCAATCATTCAAAAGTCCTTATGGTAAAAAAAGCCTCCAAAGGAGGCTTTTTTTACACTTGTTAAGATTAAGAGCGATAATCCGCATTAATCTTTACATAGTCATAAGATAAGTCACAGGTATACACTGTGTCTTTCGCTGCCCCGCGTCCTAGATCTACACGAATGGTCATTTCAGCTTGTGACATTACACGAGCACCTTCCGCTTCCGTGTAATCGGCAGCTGCACCACCATCCTTACAGATTTGCACATCATCTAACCAAACTTGGATTTTTTCAACATCTAAATTTTTAACCCCAGCATAACCAATCGCAGCCAAGATACGTCCCCAGTTCGGATCTGACGCAAAAATCGCAGTTTTAACCAAAGGTGAATGCGCAATACTATAAGCAATATCGCAGCATTCTTGCGTGTCATGACCACCTTCAACAGCAACCGTAATAAACTTAGTTGCACCTTCACCATCACGCACAATTAGTTGTGCAAGACGCTTCATCATACGCGTGAGTACATCTAGTACTACGGTATAGCGTGCATCTTGGGTTGAGCTAATTTCAACACCACCCGCTTGACCCGTAGCCGCAAAGATACAGGAGTCATTGGTTGAAGTATCACCGTCAATGGTAATTCGGTTGAACGAAACATTAACCGTTTCGTTCAACAGTTGCTGAACCAACTCGCGGCTGATAGGTGCATCGGTTGCAACATAGCCCAACATCGTTGCCATGTTGGGACGAATCATGCCTGCACCCTTAGAAATACCCGTCATGGTATACATGATGCCATCCAATTCAAATTGCTCAGATGCGCCTTTCGGTGTGGTGTCTGTGGTCATAATCCCGGTAGCAGCAGCACTCCAAGCATCAGCACTCAAACTATTTAATGCAGGCTGTAATCCATTTAACAAACGCTCCAACGGCAATTGTTCACCAATCACCCCTGTTGAAAACGGTAACACTTCCGTTGCTTGCACACCAGCAAGCTCAGCCAATTTTGCACAAGTACGTTCAGCATTCAGCATGCCTGTCTTGCCTGTACCAGCATTGGCATTGCCAGTGTTGATAATAAGGTAGCGCGGATTCGCCACTTGTAAGTGCGCTTTTGACACATGCACGGGCGCTGCACAGAACGCATTTTGAGTGAAAACACCCGCAACATTCGTTCCTTCAGCAAATTCGAAAATGACAAGATCACGTCGGTTCTGATAGCGCACATAAGCTTCAGCCGTTCCGATTCTCACCCCTTTCACCACGTGCATTTGTGGCATTGATACGTCACCTACTGGCATTTTAAACGTCCAATTCATTTGTTAGAAAAAACACAGCTTATTAGAATTTTCAGAAAAAATCGAGCAGAAGACTTTGTTTGCTTTAACTTTTCAATGCACACTCATTTTTGACATAAAAAAACCAATCCGAAGATTGGTTTTTATACAGCAGCATTTGATTAATTTGAAGCAAGCTGTGCTGAGCTAGACAAAAGCGCTTGTTTAGCATTTTCTTGACTTACAGGAGAAAGTGCTGGGTTTGAAGCCACAATACGATTCACCGTTGCTGCATTTACAGGAGCAATAGCAGCCGTTTGCAGAACCACTGGGCGTTGATTTGGGTTGGCAAAGGTATAACGAATACCTGTACGCGGACTTTGTACCGTAATATTGCCATTGGCTTGTGCCGCAGGTGCTGTGGTTACACCGCGTGCTTGTTGAACTTTAGCTGCGGTAGTGGTATCTGCAAATGCAAAAGTTGGAAGCGCTAAAGCTACAATCATGATTGGTTTTAATACTTTTTTCATTGTCTTTCCACTTTAGAGGTTTAGATGATGAGCAACTAAATAGCATTTAATGCCTAACACTGCAAATGCTATTCACATTATGCAACGCTTTAGCTGTAATCAGAATCGTATTTGGATTGATCTTAATGTCAATTTTTCAGCCATGCCAATAAAAAGCAGAACCGAAGTTCTGCTTTTTCACTCGTTCACAGTTTAGATTTTACCGTGACACTGTTTGTATTTTAGGCCTGAGCCACATGGGCAAGGCGCGTTACGACTCGCAGGTGCAGCAAACTCTTCTACTGGCTCATACTGTGCATCTACTTCTGCGAAGTGGCTTTGATCATCGGCCAATAAACCATCAAAGTCTGCATGCGACAAGTTCAATTGCATCGCTTCAGCTTGAGCTTGCTTTTGAGCTTCCATTTCAGCCAGCTCTTCAGCCGTTGGCACATGTACGCGAGATAAATCAGTCACAACGTCCGATTTGATAATCGCCAACATATTTACAAATAAGTTATATGCTTCTTTTTTGTATTCTTGCTCAGGATTTTTCTGTGCGTAACCACGCAAGTGAATGCCTTGACGTAAATAATCCATCGCTGCCAAGTGATCTTTCCAGTGGCGATCCAACGAGTTCAACATGAAGTGACGCTCCAGCATAACTGCTGTTTCATCCCCCATTTGCTCACGGCGGCTACGGTAGCGCTGTAGCACTTCATCAGTAATACGCTCAACCAAAGATTCTTCATCTAAACGACGGTCATCTTCCAACCATTGGTTGATTGGCAAATCAATCCCGAGGTCTTCACGTAACGCTTTTTCAAGCCCATCAATATCCCATTGGTCATGAATTGACTCAGGTGGGATATAGTTAGAAATCACGCCTTTCATCACATCACGTTGCATCTCTTCGATATAATCTTGCAATGTGCTTTCAGCCAAAACTTCATCACGTTGCGAGTAAATAATTTTACGCTGTTCGTTGTTGACGTCATCGTATTTCAATAAGTTCTTACGAATATCGAAATTACGTGCTTCAACTTTACGCTGCGCATTTTCAATCGAACGTGACACCATTTTATGCTCAATGGCTTCGTCTTCTTGTAAGCCCATCGCGCGCATCATGCCCACAACACGATCACCCGCAAAGATACGCATTAAGTCATCTTCAAGTGACAAGTAGAAACGTGACACACCAGGGTCACCCTGACGACCTGCACGACCACGAAGCTGGTTATCAATACGACGTGATTCGTGACGCTCAGAACCAATGATGTGTAAGCCACCCGAACTCAATACCATTTCATGGTTTTGTTCCCATTCGGCTTTTAAGCGCGCTTCATCTTCAGGGGTTGGGTTTTCAATTTTTGCCAGTAAAGCTTTCCAGTTACCACCGAGCAGAATGTCTGTACCACGACCTGCCATGTTGGTTGCAATAGTTACTGCACGCGGTGCACCCGCTTGCGCAATAATATCTGCTTCACGTTCGTGTTGTTTTGCGTTCAACACTTCATGCTGAATGCCTGCTTCTTTCAATTTATCCGAGAGAATCTCAGAGGCCTCAATTGTTGCTGTACCAATCAAAATTGGGGCTACACCAGACTCATGCACGCGTTGAATTTCTTGAATAATCGCATTGTATTTACCATTACGATTTAAATAGATTAAATCGTTTTGGTCGAGACGAACCATTGGACGGTGCGTCGGAATGATGACTACATCTAGACCATAAATTTCTTTCATTTCCGCAGCTTCAGTATCGGCAGTACCGGTCATACCCGAAAGCTTTTTGTATAGGCGGAAATAGTTCTGGAAGGTTGTAGTTGCAAGCGTTTGGTTTTCAGGCTGGATTTCTAAGCCTTCTTTTGCTTCAACTGCTTGGTGTAAACCTTCTGACCAGCGACGACCTGGCATGGTACGTCCTGTGTTTTCATCGACAATGATCACTTCACCATCATTGATAATGTAATGTACATTGCGTTGATACAAGTAATGCGCACGAATGGCAGCAGTAACATGATGAACTAGATTTAGGTTGGTCGATGAATACAGGCTTTCACCTTCAGCCAACAAGCCCATTTCAATTAGTTCATTTTCAACCGTTTCAAAACCAATTTCTGTCATTTCAACAGAACGTTGTTTTTCATCGATCCAGAAATGACCGCCATCCGCGACTTTTTCTTCTTTCTGCGCATGCAGTTTGGGTGGAATGCTGTTGATTGCAGCATACAACTGTGAAGAGTCATCACTTTGACCTGAAATAATCAAAGGCGTACGCGCTTCATCAATTAAGATCGAATCGACTTCATCGATGATGGCATAGATCAAACCACGTTGTTTTTTCTCAGCAAGCGAGAACACCATGTTGTCACGTAGATAGTCAAAGCCAAATTCGTTGTTGGTACCGTAGGTAATATCGGCACGATAGGCTTCAGCTTTCTCTGTTGGATCTTGCATGGAATAGATAATCCCGATGCTTAAACCCAAGAATTCAAAGAGCGGACGGTTTAACTCAGCATCACGCTGTGCCAAGTAGTCATTCACGGTAATGACATGAACACCTTGAGCACTAATCGCGTTTAAATAACACGCCAAAGTACCCATCAGGGTTTTACCTTCACCTGTACGCATCTCCGCAATTTTACCTTCGTGTAAGGTAATACCACCGATCAACTGTACATCGTAATGACGCATGCCCATTACACGCTTAGCTGCTTCACGGCAGACGGCAAATGCTTCCGGGAGTAATTTATCGAGGCTTTCGCCCTTGTTATATCGTTGTTTAAATTCTTCAGTTTTTGCAGATAAGTCTGCATCGCCAAGAGCGGATATCGTCGGCTCGAGCGCATTAATCTTGTCTACGATTTTACGCATGCGTTTGAGTTCGCGCTCATTTTTGGTACCGAAGATTCCTCCGATCAGACTTGCCAACATGAATAGACTCTCTAAATCTTGCTTGTCAAATGAATATGTTTTCTTAGTCGTTATTATGGTGCTAGAAATTTGAAGTACAAGGGCTTTACACAAAACCATTTAAAAAATCTATTCATTGTTTCTAGCCCGTCGAATCTAAGGCAAACTAATGTAACAAATTTTAAACAGCCGACATAGAGATTTCATCCGAACTCATCAGGATTCAACAGTCTTTTTTAAAGTAGCGACTTTAATTGTTTGCAGTTGTTCAAGGTTTTGCTTTCAAGTGCATGATTTTGCCGCAGCGAGGCTTTCACCCCGTTGTTGGACTGATTTGGATTCATGCTCTGTAAGAAACCCAAGAGTTGTTCATCATTGACTCGCATTGCGGTAAGAATTGGAACAAGCTGTACGCAGGTAATATTATAGACATTACTCGCATTCGTATTCTGACCTTGAGCTAACTCTTGTTCGAGAGCCTGAGACAGTGCCACTTTCCGCTGTGTAAGGCTTTTTTGAGACGCTAGATATTGATCTGTAATTTGTTGTGGCGTTTGACGAGCAGTACTCACTTGGGCTTGTTTCAATTGCCCACCATTCTGCGCATGGGTTACTTCCAGTCCCCATAACACTAAAGTCAGGGCGATACCTATTTTTTTCATTGTTCTAATACTCAAGTTTTTTATACTTTGTGAAATTGCTTTAAAAAACAATTATAAATCAATAATGAAAAGAATTATATCCAATCATAAACCGATCGAATGCGCAATCAATTCTATAGAGCGATACACTTCACAGAAGCAGAAAAAATCTCGTCTAAACACCGTTACCAAATATGCAAATAAGCGGCCTCTAGAGCAACAATGAGGTCATCTTTGGCATCCCCAAATACAGAACACCTATCCGACCAATTATGAATATTTTGTATAAACAAATAATAAAACACTATTTTTCATGCAAAAGAAATTGCGCCATAGTGATGTTCATTCCATAGACATAAAGATAATTTGAGGTTCAACATGAGTTTACGTTTAGGCGACATCGCACCCAACTTTCAACAGGCTTCGAGCGAAGGCGAAATCGATTTTTATCAATTTTTAGGCGATAGCTGGGGAGTACTGTTTTCACATCCTGCTGACTACACGCCAGTATGTACCACCGAGCTTGGCTTTACCGCAAAACTCAAAGATGAATTTGAAAAACGTGGGGTAAAAGCCATTGCCCTCTCGGTCGATGATGTCGAATCACATCAGGGTTGGATTAAAGACATCAATGCAACCCAAAACACCACGGTGAACTTCCCGATCATTGCCGACCAAGACCGTAAAGTGTCTGAGTTATATGGTTTTATCCATCCCAATGCCAGTGAAACATTAACGGTTCGCTCTTTAGTGATTATCGACCCAAACAAAAAAGTCCGTTTGATTATTACCTACCCTGCATCAACTGGTCGTAATTTCCATGAAATCTTACGCGTGATTGACTCACTGCAACTGACCGATCACCACAAAGTTGCAACTCCTGCGAACTGGCAACAAGGCGAAGATGTGGTGATTGTGCCATCACTCAAAGATGAAGCTGAAATCGCACAGCGCTTTCCGAAAGGTTATAAAGCAGTCACCCCGTATTTACGCCTGACTCCACAGCCTGAGCAAGGATAAAATATTCTGCTGTGGCAGCAGACAAGTGAAGCCCGAAGTTTTGACCGAGCAGCTCCATTGAAAACAAAAATGGGGTACCGAACTTCAAGCAATCAAAAGAGGAAACTAACCCATAAAAATACGCTCTGAGTCACCTTGTATGATCGTTTCAAACTCCAATGACGAGCCGAGTTTGAATTTTTGAAAGCCTGTCAATCGACAGGCTTTTTTCCGCTTAAAGCAGGCATACATGACTCTTTAACAAAATCAAACTGTTAAAACTCAAATCTTCCGCTATAACAGTCAAAACAATACGATAAAAATGACTTTATGATTTATAACATTCACCATTTACATTGTGGCACCATGTGTCCAGTGTGTGCCCCACTCTTTGGTCAAAAAGGTTTTCAAGCTAAGGTCGTGTGCCATTGTCTTTTGGTTGAAACAGATCAAGGGCTGGTGCTGATTGATACGGGCTTAGGCATACAGGACTATCTACACACCAAGCAGCGTTTGGGGCAGTTGGTGGCTCGAATTGGAAAAATTGAACAAAACTTAGAATTAACCGCCATTGCACAAATCCAAAAACTTGGCTTTAGCCCGAAAGATGTCAAACACATTTTGGTTTCACATCTGGATTTTGACCATGCGGGGGGTATTTCCGACTTTCCCAATGCAACAGTACATATCCTGTCTAACGAATATAATGCGGCACAAAACCTGAAATCATTTAAAAATAAAGCCCGTTATAAAACACAACAATTTCAGCAGCATCGCCATTGGCACTTTATTGAGCCGATTCACGGTGACGCATGGTTTAATTTGACTCAAGTGCAAGGCTTTGACTTATTTCATAATGAGATTCTTTTGATTCCACTGTTTGGGCATACTGAAGGTCACTGTGGCATTGCCATTAAAACCCAACAGGGTTGGAAACTCTTCTGCGGAGATGCCTACTACTCCCACCAAGAACTCAATCCCCAAAACAAACTTCGCAGCTTAAATGCCTTGGAAGTATTTTTTGCCGAAGATAATGCACAACGTTTAAACAACCTGCATAAAATTCAACAATTGGCACAGTCGGAACCACGTATCGAAATCTTTTGCGCGCATGATCCGGTTGAACTTTCACACCATCAGAGCCTGATCCTATGACCAAATATCTTGTTATGCTTTCTCTGTGTATCAGTGTTTCTGGCTGTATGACTACGCCTGCGCTGCCCGAGACAGAGCGTCCACAACACTGGGGACAGTCTATCCAACCTGCGCATAATTTCTATCAAATCAGTGAAACTGTTTTTCGTAGTGAGCAACCCGATCAAGATTTAGTTCAGAGTTTAAAGGCACAAGAAATTGATGTGATTATTAATTTACGCTCACGCAATCAAGACCTGAAAAAACTGTCCAACCAAGGGTTTAAACTGGTGCATATCCCGATTCATACATGGGCGATTGACCGAGACGATTTGTTAAAGGTGATGCAACAAATTAAACATGCGGAGCAAAACCAGCAAAAAGTTTTACTGCATTGCTACCATGGCTCAGACCGTACAGGCGCCAGTGTGGCTATGTATCGCATTATTTTTCAAAACTGGTCTACCACTGATGCCTTGGCTGAGATGAAACATGGGGGTTATGGTTTTCATCCGATTTGGCAAAATATCGAACCGTTATTTAGCCCTGCAAATATAAAATGGATTCAACAGCAACTGTTGAATCCATCATAGTGAAGGCAAATGGGTTAACCCAATTTTAGCGTTTGTCGAGTGGAACCCAGTCAATCACCCATGCGGACTTCATACCGAGGCTCGCATCTGAAGTGATCTTTTTGCGGGCTGCATCGGCAGTATCACGGTCTTTAGATGGCCCCACCATAATCCGTACGCCTTTAGAGGTTGGACTTTTAGTGACCTTATAGCCCTTGGCACGAAGTTTCGCCGCCAGTGCATCCGCATTGGCTTCATTGGCAGCCAATGCCACCTGTACCATCCATTGCTTATCGCCATGTTCAAGCAAATCACGCGCTTTTTCTGCTTCTGCCTTTTTCTTGGCTTCATCAGCTTTACGCTTTTCATCTGCCTTACGTTTGTCTTCCGCTTTTTTCTCAGCATCTGCTTTACGTTCGGCTTCTTTTTTCGCTTCAGCTTTACGCTCGTCTTCTGCTTTACGTTTAGCCTCTGCTTCTCGCTTAGCTTTATCTTCAAGTGCTTGCTTTTCTGCTAAGGCTTTTTGCTCAGCCAGTTTTTTTGCAGCCGCTGCTTTTTCAGCTTCAGTACGCGCTTGCAGCTTTTGCTGTTCCAACTTCTTTACTTCAGCCGCTTTGTCCGCAGCAATTCGCTGTTGCTTGGCTTTTTCATCTTCAACCAATTCTGGTGGAATGTTGTCCGAGCTTTGTTGTGCAGCATTACGGTGCGCATTCAATGCAGCATATTCTTCTGCTGCTTTACGTGCAGCATCTGCTTCGGCTTGCTGTTGCATTGCTAAAAATTCGGCCGCACGAGCTTCTTGTTCAGCAACCGATTTTTCACGTGCTACACGTTGTTGTTCCAGTAAACGCTTTTCTGTTTCGACATCAACCGTTAACGGCTGAAGTTGAACCAACTCACCTTCGGCATTGCGTTGCACATTTTGTGTGACTAGCTCTGGTGTTTTAATATTATTTTGATGTATTTCTTCTTTGCCTTTAAGCAGTAATGCCGCCAAAAGGACACCACCACCTAATAAAACAACGCCACCCATCCAACGTTGTTTGCTATTCATTGACATTCTTCCAAATACTCCCATACCGCTTCTAAGGTATGAAATGAACCACATACCAAAATCAGCTGATTATTCTTTGTTTCGTCGAGCGCTGATTTAAAAGCCAATTTCACACTGTCAAAGTGCTGCACATGTTGCCCTTGCAGCGCTTGATCCAATTGTTCAATTGGAGCTGCACGCGGGACAGTTAATGCCGCAATTTTCCACATTTGTATGGAATCTTTCAATAACTCTGTGACAGATTTCACATCTTTATCTGCCAACATCGAGAAAACACTGACTACTTCAGTGTACTGTTTATTGTATTTTAGGAAATTTCGCAATTGATTTAATAAAAAAGCAACACCATGCGGGTTATGCCCTGCATCAAAAATTACCGTTTTGTTCTGTATTTGGCGAATTTCAAAACGACCTTGCAGTTTTGCGTTTTGAATTCCTTCAGAAATAGCTGTTTGAGTAACCGTTAAACCACTCAATAAAACAGTAGCAACGGCTGTTGAAATATTTTCAACCGCCAATGTGCCGAGAGGTAAATTTAAAGTGGTGCCGCTGGATGCAAACATCCATGACTGACCATGCTCACTGCGTTGATAAAAATAGTCACGATTCACTGCATAAAGTTTTGCAGCACAAGCATCTGCTTTATCGATAATCGCTTGAGGGATGTGCTGTAAGCCGCCAAACACCACAGGAATATTGGGCCGGATGATGCCTGCCTTTTCAAAGGCAATCTTTTCAATGGTATCGCCCAGCCAGTCAGTATGGTCTAAACCAATATTGGTGATCACCGCAACATCGGGTTCTATCACGTTGACCACATCTAAGCGACCACCCAGACCGACTTCAAGCACCCAAACATCACATGCTTGGTCTTTAAAAATGACAAAAGCCGCGAGTGTGGTCGCCTCAAAGAACGAGAGGCTTAAATCACAATCACGGCGCGCTTGATCCACTTGTACAAAAGCATCGACCAAGCTTTGGTTATCGACCTCTACACCACGTAATTTAACCCGCTCATTAAAACGGTAAATATGTGGTGACTGATACAGTCCCACCTTATAGCCTTGCGCATTTAAAATGGCAGCCAGTGTGGTGGTGGTCGAACCTTTTCCGTTGGTTCCCGCTACAGTTAAAACTTTGGCATCGGGACGCGTTACACCGAGCTTTTCAGCTACTGGAATGACCCGTTCCAATCCTAAATCAATCCCCGTAACGTGAACATGGCCCCAATAATCGAGCCATGTTTCTAAAGAGTCTGTTGCAAGTGGTGCTGTGTTCAAGACAAATTCATCAGTTTCGCGACAATACGATAAACTGTATCACGTAATGCGTGACGGTGAACAATTTGATCGATTACACCATGATCAAGCAAGTATTCCGCACGCTGGAACGGCTCTTCTAGCTTTTCACGCACAGTTTGTTCAATCACGCGTTTACCTGCAAAACCAATCATCGCTTTCGGCTCTGCAATATGTACATCACCAAGCATCGCTAAAGATGCCGTTACACCACCATAGACAGGATGGGTCAACACCACCAAATATGGCAGACCCGCGTCTTTCATTTTTTGGATGGCCGCTGAAGTACGCGCCATTTGCATCAAAGACAACATGCCTTCTTGCATACGTGCACCGCCTGAAGCAGCAAAGCAAATCAGAGGTTGCTTGTCCGCAATGGCTTTTTCAGCCGCTTGCACAAAACGGTCACCAACAACCGTACCCATTGAACCGCCCATGAAGTCAAATTCAAAGGCGCAGGCAACCAAAGGAATACCTTTGAGTAAACCTTGCATCACGACCAAGGCTTCAGTTTCACCTGTTTTGGTCTGTGCTTCACTCATACGCGCTGGATATGGCTTTGAGTCGACAAATTTCAACGGATCTTTGGCTTTAAATTCTTGTCCCAATTCTGTTTGCACTTGGTCAAAGAACCAATTCAAACGATCACGGGCTTTCATACGCAAATGTTCATCACACTGAGGGCAAACATACGCGTTAAATGACATTGCAGTACGTGTAACAAGTGCATGACACTCAGGGCATTCAATCGTTGGTTCTGTAAACGTCGCCTTGAGTGAGGTTTGCTCATCAGGTACTTGAATACCGGGTACACCACGTTCAGTCCATGGCGTCGATGGGCTTAGGATTTTCCCTGATTTAACATCTTGACTCATACTAACTCATCGAGCGCTGCTCGAAGCTCCTTGACTTTATTAACCGTTTCAACCACGGCTTGTTCTGGTGCTAAGCTTGCAAATTGCTTAACAAAAGCACTACCAACAATCACAGCATCAGCCACTCCGCCCATTGCTTTGGCAGATGTCGCATCACTGATCCCAAAACCAACACCGACAGGAATATCTGTTTCTGCTTTAATTTTTGCAATTCGGTTTGCAGCTTCAGCAACGTCTAAAGTTGCTGCACCTGTGACCCCTTTTAAAGACACGTAATAGATGAAACCACTCGCCTGTTTCACCACATGTTTAATGCGTTCGTCCGTTGAGGTTGGCGCTAGTAAAAAGATTTGATCCATATCAAATTGCTTCAATACAACATCAAGCTCTGCTGCTTCTTCTGGCGGTAGGTCCACCAGTAGAATGCCATCGACACCACATGCATGCGCAGTCGATACAAACTTTTCATAACCAATCACTTCAACTGGATTCAGATAACCCATCAATACGACTGGGGTCTCTTGATCCTTTTGACGGAACTCTTTGACCATATTCAAAGCATCTAAGGTATTGGTACCACCTGCCAATGCGCGTTCTGCTGCAAGGGCAATCACAGGACCATCTGCCATAGGGTCTGAAAATGGAAGACCGAGTTCAATCACATCTACACCCGCCTCGACCATCTGATGTAACAAAGGAACTGTTACCTGTGGATGAGGGTCACCAGCCATAACATAAGAAACCAAAGCTTTACGCTGTTGAGATTTAAGCTGTCCAAAACGAGTGGCTAAACGTGACATAGGGTTGTGCTTTCCTTAACTTGTTTAAAATTAAAACTACTGAGGAGTTGGCTTTGTAAAAATACAAGACGCTGCATTGTAACGCTATTTTTTACTCATTGAATAGAGCACATCGCGTTCGCGTTCCAATTCATTTTTCGTCAAATATTTTCAGAACAACCGTAAAGCACCATTTACTGATATTTCGGTTTTTTTCTCAATGATCAAAGATGCCTAATTTTAGGAAATACCAAAATGTCTAAGTTTTAGATAAACTTATTTTTATTTGCAAAAAAATGATAAAAATAGGCGGCTTAGCTTTTACATTTAAAGTTTTATGAAATAGCAAAACCTGCATTATACTACGCACATTCTTTCATTTCCCTATCTCCTATGACCACCGATAACTCAGGTTTAGTGCAAGCACGTGCGCTTGCGCTGTTACCGCTTATTGTTTTTTTAGCCATTTTCTTAGGCAGTGGTATTTACCATTCTGTGATTGGAACCGAGTTTGCGTTCTATCAAATGAAAGCGCCTGTTGCGGCCATTCCTGCCATTATTTTGGCGGTGTTGATTTACCGCGGTGAGTTAAATCAAGGCATCGAAACCTTTCTGCGCGGTGCAAGTCACCCGAACCTCATCTTAATGTTTATGGTGTTCATGCTGGCAGGTGCATTTGCCAGTACCACCAACGCCATTGGTAGTGTAGATGCCACAGTACAAATGGGCTTGTCTGCGATTCCACCCGCCTTTGTGTTACCGATGCTATTTATTATTTCAGCGTTCATTGCAACAGCAATGGGCACCTCGATGGGCACCATTGCGGCCTGCGCCCCCATTGCCTTTGGCTTCTCTCAAGCCACTGATATTGCCGCAGTCTATGCCATAGGTGCGGTCGTGGGCGGTGCGATGTTTGGTGACAATCTTTCAATGATTTCGGATACCACCATTGCAGCCACCACCAGTCAAAACGTTCAGCTTCGAGACAAGTTTCGCGTCAATGTCTGGATTGCAGTACCAGCGGCTTTAATCACGATCGCTATTTATGTCTTTAGTATCCATCAAACCGAAACCATTCAATCCAAAGAATTTAATCCTTGGCTAGTGTTGCCCTATGTCGTGGTATTTTTCCTCGCCTTCAGTCGTTTACACGTGCTTGCGGTACTTACAGTCGGTGTGGTGCTCTCTGGAGTGATGGGACTGATTGCACAGCCAGAATTTACGGTCATTCAACTCAACACAGCCATCTACGATGGTTTTGTCGGTATGTTTGAAGTCGCTTTACTGTCGATGTTCTTGGGCGGTCTTTCGACCATTATGCAAAAAGAAGGTGGTCTCGACTGGCTTATTCAACACATTTACAGCCTAACCCGTTTATTTAAAGTTGGTCGTGAGCGCGCAGGGGAAATCGGATTGAGCTTTTTGGTGGTGTTTTCCAACATTTTTGTGGCCAACAACACTGTAGCGATTATTTTATCGGGCGATATGGCACGTGAAGTCGCGAAAGAATATGGCGTAGACCCAAAACGTGCAGCAGCTTTGCTCGACATCTTTTCATGTGTTGTACAAGGGCTTATTCCCTATGGTGCACAGCTTCTATTGGCCTGCTCAATTGCAAAGCTTTCACCAGTTGAACTCATCGGCAGCATTTACTACTGTTGGATACTAGCAATCTTTGCCATCCTTGCGATTGTATTCCGTTTTCCACGACTGAAATCAGTCTGATCATTTCATACATTTCAGCGCCTCTCCAAAGGCGCTTTTTTTATACCAGCTGTTATTTCAGTTGTCGTTTCAACTGTAATAAGGTCTGTCCACTGTGCTGTTTATAAGCACGCGCTAAAGCAGACTGTCCCGAATAGCCGAGTTGTAAAGCAATTTCAGTTAAACTCAAACCTTGTTGTAAGAGATATTCACATCGTTTCATACGCTCTGACTCAAGTACTCGCTTAAATGAACTATCCCAGTCTTGCAACTGGCGTTGTAAGGTACGCGTTGACAGGTGTAATTCATTGGCAATCTGTTCAATTTTAGGAGCTTCCGCATGTGCTTTAAGATAATCGGCCACGGCGCTATGAATCTGTTGTAATACGCTTTCATAACGAGGCTTGAGTGCGATTGCAACTTCTGCTTGTTTCAGTAAAAGCTGCGTTAAAGAAGGATCAGCAAAGCCCGATTTTAAAGTCAAACTGTCCGCACTCATCACATACGCATAGCAGGCTTGATTAAAGCTCACTTCACAGCCATAAAATTTTTGATAATGATACTGTGCCATCTGGGCTGGATGCGCCATTTGGATTTTTAAGAATTGTAATTGATCGGGGAAAATTTTCTTGGCCAAATACACAATGGATGCCATGGTCATTTCATTCAGTGAAGCATATTTATCATTGAGAAAAGGCCAAGTCAGCCAAATTTCATTGCCCCTTTGCTGCATCTGCATGGGACTAACTTCTGCACCATCAATCACCAAACGACTAAAACGCATCACATAACTCAGTGCTTCAGCCACGCTATTACTGCGTGTGGCCATATAGCCCAAAACACCAAAATGCTCAGGTTGAATAAATTTTGCCATCTCCATAATCAACTGAGGGCAATCCAGCTGCTCTCGCGTCAGTTGTAAAATCGTTTGAAAGAATGAAAATGGCGATTGGGTATCGATTGGCAGTTGTAATACATGCTCCAGTTCATACTGATATTGCTCTAAAAAACCGAGTTGATGAAAATCAATTCCTTGCTCTAAGAGGTACATGTTCCAGAGCTGAAAATAACCATTGGGGATTTGTAATTCTTGCATGACGGCCCACCCGCTATTTGACATGCGATATTTTCACATTGGCGTAAAATGTATAAAAAATGGCAATATCTGTCAAAACAAACTGCATTTTCTCCGACATACTGCAATCATCCAAGGCAAATGAAGTAAAACAAAATGAATGCCATTGTTAAAGCCCCTATTGAACCAATTGTGCGAACTCAACTCAATTTTAAGCTTGATGAAGTGCCCCGTTTTTGGTTTGGCGGCGACCCATTTCGGACGCGTATGTTTGATGCACTCAGCCTCACTTTCCCCGATGGAGAACGCTATTTTATTCAAAGCGTGCGTTTGTTTCGGGACCAAATTACAGACCCAAGCTTAGCTGCTCGTGTCACCGATTTTATTAAGCAGGAAGCACAGCATGGCATTGCCCATGACAAAATGAATCAAGTCATGCGAGAACAAGGCATGCCTGTCGATCAGTTTATTCAGCGTTTAAATAAAATTTTTAAATTTGAGCTGAGTAAACGCTCACCTCAGTACAACATTGCCATGACGGCTGCAGCAGAACATTTAACTGCACTGATGGCCGAAACTTTTTATAGCCATAAAGCCACGTTGGCTGAGGCCCACCCCTATGTGCGTGCTTTATTTGCATGGCATGCCATTGAAGAAATGGAACACCGTGATGTCGCGTTTGATGTGATGAAACAAGTCGGACATGTGCCTGAAGCGACGCGTCTATTTGCATTGGCCTTTACCACGGTGATGATGTTTGGTTTCACCACTTATCGTGCAGATGTCATGCTCAAGCATGATGGCTTTAACCGTATTCAGCGCTTGCAAATGATGCGTAAAGGGCTGCCTTGGTTCTTTGGTAAAAAAGGGATACTGTCCCGCATGCGTGGTCAATATCTCGATTGGTTTAAGAAAAACTTTCATCCCAATCAACATCCTGTGATTGCACAGTACGATGTTTGGATCGAGACCCTCGCAGAAAGTCATGACCCGATTTTAGCAGGTGAAGCTTTTTGGCAAGCAGGGAAATAATTCAGTAAGCGCAACAAATATACACTTTGGATGAGTTTAGGTATCATACGCCCATCTTAAAACATGGGCATATGAAGTTGAATTTGTATGTCCGATTACATCCGAAGTTAAAAATGTCGTTTAAATTCAAACTCCGCGTTCTTGGTTATCTGATCATGGTCAATGCAGTGATCTCGATGCTCATTGCTTGCAGATATTTCCTGTATTTATCTGAGTTTCCAACAGATTTATTGGGATTCAGTTTCTTATTTACTGGAACATTCTCGCACATGACTGTGCTTGCTTCATTGATTGGCTTGATCTTGATTCCGAGCTTATTTCTACCCAATACGCTACGTCATATTACGCAAGCAAGTATTGCTAGCTTGGCACTCATTGCACTGATCATAGATACCTTTGTTTATGCACAGTACCGTTTCCATATCAATACCGTCATGCTGGAACTGGTGATGTCAGGTCAGGTTGTGAGTTTCTCAATCTCAACATGGCTGATGGTCATTGCTGCGATTGCCTGTATTTTTGCAGCACAATTTTACTTCATTCGATTCTTAGAGAAAAAATTACCCACTTTTTCATGGAGCATTGGTAAAAAGTTTACAGGCTTAGTGTTTGTCGCTTTACTTTTAAGTAATGGTATTCACGTTTGGGCTGCAGCACATGTGTATCAACCTGTGACCATGACACAACGCTATTTACCGATGTTTTATCCGATGACCTCGAATAAAACCATGAAAAAGTACGGCTGGATTGATGAAGAAGCCTTAGAAAAACAAAAGGCTATGTCTTTAGAGCGTAAAAGTGACCTGAATTATCCGCTGACGCCGATTGTTGGAGAAGCTCCAAAGCAACCCACCAATATTATGTTTATCGTGATTGATTCTTGGCGTGCAGATACATTTAATGCAGACAACTCACCAAACTTGTGGAGTTATGCGCAGAACGGAAAGATTTTTAATCAACACTATTCAACAGGAAATGCCACACGCACAGGTATTTTCGGAATGTTCTATGGTATTCCTGGTACTTACTGGCATGGCATGATTGTGAACCGCCAAAGTCCGGTATTTATTGACCGTTTGCAAGCACTGAATTATCAACTCGGTTTATTTGCTGCTGCCAAATTAACCAACCCTGAATTCCACGAAACCGCGTTTTCAAAAGTGCCAAATTTACGTATTGGTTCTTCTGGCAAAGTGGCGGGGGGTATAGATGAGGAATTAACGCAAGATTGGTTAAAGTGGTATGAAAAAAGAGATCGAAACAAACCGACCTTTTCATTTTTATTTTACGACTCCCCACACGGATACAGCTTCCCTAAAGACTATCCACACCAGTACAAACCTATGTTGGATGAAGTTAATTATCTCAAGTTAAGTAATGATTCTGATCGTTCATTAATGATGAATCGTTATAAAACCAGTGTGCACTACGTCGACAGCATTGTGAAACAGGTTTTAGATAAACTAAAAGAAACGGGTGATGCAGAAAACACATTGGTCATCATTACTGGCGACCACGGACAAGAGGTGAATGATAATCTTCAAAACTTCTGGGGACATAATGGTAACTTTACCGACCCTCAAGTCAAAGTTCCCTTTGCAATCATTGGTCCGAAGATTCAAGCTGATAAACTATGGAATAACCAAGTTTTAACTAGCCATCAAGATATTATTCCAACCCTCATGAAGAACTATTTGGGTGTGACCACAAAAATTCACGACTATTCAGTGGGTGAAGATTTGTTGGGACCACAAATTCAACGTGATTGGATTTTAACCTCAAGCTATAGTAAATATGGCATTGTTACCCCTAAAAACATCTTAGAAGTGGGGGCTGTTGGGCAGTTCGAAATCTTAGATAAAAAGAATCAGCCAATGTCAGATCAAGAGCCAAACTATGCTCATGTTCAAGCAGCATTGGAGCAAATTAGTCGTTTTAATAAATAAAGGCAAAAGAAAAACCGGCATGATGCCGGTTTTTTATCACAGGTCTTTCACCACTTTGCATAGTGCTGTTCGAGCAATCCATATTCATTTAGCAAGACAATCTCTTGATCACCCTGCTGAATCGTACCGCTAATTTTGGCTTGCCATTGACTAAACTGACTGCCCACGAGACGCAAATTTAGATTTTCAAAACGGCGCCACCCCGTGGTCACTGTTAAATTTAAGCGTTTATCTAGCGAGCGAATGCTCCAACGCCCTTCTTCTTCCATTTGGAACAGAACATCACTCACGGTATAGAGCTTTCCATTCACCCACAGACAGTTTTCATTACCAAAACTTTCATTCACACCAGAGGCTAAGTTCAGACCAATACGCTTACCCTGTGCATCCCAAAAACTACACGAAAGCCAAAACCATGCCGTTTCCGGTCGGAGGAAACCACAAGTATCATCTAGCGCGGCCAAGGTTCGCTCATTAAACTGAATGATCTGCCCCGCTTTATTGGTAAAAAAACCCTCACACGCTAAGGTGGTCAATTTTTGAGTATAAGTCCAACCATTAATCCCTGTTGGACTACACATACTCAATGGATCAGTGCCTGCGCAGAAAATACGGGCGCTCAGCTTAATTTCACCATACTTGGTGACTTGAACATAGCGCACACCATTGGCATGCTGAATTTCAATTTGAAACGGTGAATTTGCAAACACACTCTGGTTATACAAAGGCTGTTCATCTAAAACGGTTTTACGCGCCAGAAAATTCACGGCGTTCCATTCAAGTACTTCATTTTTGAGATGATCGTAAATATAAACGAAACCATGCCCAGCCCAAGCAATATCAGCAATCGCTAAGCCAATGGTGTAATGCTCATGTTGAATGCTACAAAACTTAAATTTCTTATATTTCAGCTTTTTCCGCCATCCCGTAAGTACTTCACCATATGGGGTTTTATACTGATACTTATTTAAATCAATGGTTTTTGGAAGTTCGCTAAACCGACCATAATGTGGTTGTCCGTTGGACTGAATCAAATCCATTGATGCTTTATCCTTAAGCAAAAGTTAATTAATATCCCTAAGCCTATTATGCCTATAATTTTAAAGGTGAAAAGTCTTTAGTTTGTTTTTTCATCAAATTGTTCGCTAAACCTACTCTCTTTCATTTGAAGACACCACTTAAAAATTAAGAATGATCCAACCTTAATTTAACATCAGATATGTATTTTCCCAGATGTTTGCATCAAACTCAGCTTCAACCAAAACCACATAACGCCCATATACACAATCAATCGCAATACAGTCATCAACGTCTAAAACACGGTCAGTATGTTGCTTTTGCCATTTTTGATCAAAATATTGTTTGCCAAGTTGTTTAGCTTCCGCGGCATGCGGAGCAACGACGAGTACATAACGATGTAACTCCCCAAATTCACGTGCGTCATAACCACCTAAATTGATGAGCCACAGTTTTGCATCTGTGACTTGAGACTGGGCATCACTAAACTGTATTTGGTATTTTTTCCCTCGACATTCAATACCATTCACTTGCGTCCAAGCATCAATATGTAAGCCTTTTTGTTCACCAAACCATGCATTTTTAAGTTGTGGGTAACTGTCTTCTAAACTGTCAGCGACTGCAAATACCACATCATGGACTTCGGTATTGGCGCGGGCATGGCGACCACCGAGCATAACCATAAATAAGTTGGGCATTCTATTTCCTTTTTTTGACACATTTTTACAGCTAACATGAGATTCACGGAAACGTCATTCGCAATTGTTCGAGGTAAACCACACTTCGATAGAAATGTTTTTGCAACTATATTAATCACATGAAAGTATAGGACGAGTTTTGCGAATGACAATGCCTTTGGTTACTTTGGGCTTATCCAAAGTAACATTATGAACTCCTTACATTTGAGGTCTAAGCAGCAAGACTCCGTCAAAAATGTAAATAACATTACAACCAATAAGATAGATTTGACCAGAGTTTTCATTGGGAGGAAATATCTTACTTTTGTTTCGGTAAAAGTAACAAAACCATCTTGTTGAGCGGACATTACATCCCTGTAAAGCTACTCAACGGGCAACATCCATGTCGCCTTCACTTATTCATGTTTTTGATAAACGTCTATTTCAAAAAAATCGTGCTGAATTACTTCAGCACGATTTTCATATTGTATAACCTTCTCCACAGAGAGAAGCTTCACACCAGAGGAAAATTACATCTCAACCATTTCCACGCCATCAATACGTGCCACAGTCATTAAGTCCTTATCACCACGACCTGAAACCGTCGCAATAATAATTTGATCTTTAGACATCGTTGGCGCAAGTTTAGTCACATAGGCCATCGCATGAGAACTTTCCAATGCCGGAATAATCCCTTCAATATGGGTCAAATCACGGAAACCTTGTAAAGCTTCATTGTCATTGATCGGCACATAATCCACGCGATGCATATCTTTTAAGAAACTATGCTCAGGGCCTACACCTGGATAATCTAAACCTGCTGAAATCGAATGGGTTTCAATGATTTGACCTTGTTCATCCGACATTAAATACGTACGGTTACCGTGTAAAACACCAACATGACCTGCATTTAACGGTGCAGAATGTTTACCTGTTTCAATACCATATCCCGCCGCTTCAACACCATACATTTTCACATCTGGGTCATTTAAGAATGGATAGAACAAGCCCATTGCATTTGAACCACCACCTACACATGCTACCAAGGCATCAGGTAAACGCCCTGCTTGTTCCTGAATTTGTTTGCGAGCTTCACGACCAATAATCGATTGGAAATCACGAACCAATTGAGGATATGGGTGCGGGCCTGCAACTGTACCAATCACATAGTAAGTTGAATCAACATTGGTAACCCAATCACGCATTGCTTCGTTCATGGCATCTTTCAATGTTTTAGAGCCACTTTCCACAGGCACAACGGTCGCACCGAGTAAACGCATACGATAGACATTCATGGCTTGACGTTTCACGTCTTCTGCACCCATGAATACCACACATTCAAGCCCTAAACGCGCTGCAATTGTCGCTGTTGCTACACCATGCTGACCTGCACCTGTTTCAGCAATAATTCGTTTTTTACCCGAAAGTTTAGCCAGTAAAGCCTGACCAATCGTGTTATTCACTTTATGCGAGCCTGTATGATTGAGGTCTTCACGTTTTAAGTAAATTTGCGCACCACCCAATTCTTTCGACCATCGCTCAGCATAATATAAAGGACTAGGACGACCTACATAATAGGCGAGGTCACGGTCGAATTCTGCCAGAAACTGCTCATCATCCTTCATACGGAAATAGAGCTTTTCTAAGTCTTCTAATGCTGCCATTAGAGTTTCTGACACAAAACGTCCGCCATGGATACCAAAATGCCCACGTTCATCTGGGTATTGGGTATAGTCAATCACATTACTTTGCTGATCCACGATGGACTCCTTGCATGAAGTTTTCTATAAGTTGTTGGTCTTTTATACCTTTAGCGGATTCGACGCCTCCGCTGACATCTACAGCATAAGCCCCAGTCGTCTTTATAGCGTCTTCAACATTAGTTGGGGTTAAACCACCAGCTAAAATTAAAGGAATATCGAGCTTGGGGAATTGTGACCAGTCAAAACTGTGTCCTGTTCCCCCTTTCAGTTCAGGATGCCATGCATCTAACAGTACTGCGCTTGCCCCTGCCTGTTGAAAGCGTTGAACTTCTGCGACCACATCCTGTTCAGGTTTGACTTGAATGGCTTTATACCAACGACGTCCTACTTGTGCCGCAATTGCCTGACAGCCTTCTGGTGTTTCATCACCATGAAACTGAATGATATCCAGCGCCACTTGTTTTAACACATCTACAATATCATCCGCAGTGGCATTCACAAAAAGTCCAACAGTTTGCACATAGGCAGGCACATGTTGAATCAATTGTTTAGCTTGAGCTGCACTGACATGGCGTGGACTAGGCGGGAAAAATACAAAACCAATTGCATCAGCCCCGGCATTGACCACAGCGTGAATATCTTGGCTACGGGTAATTCCACAAATTTTGGCACGGGTTCGCATAGGTTATGACTCTGGCTCAACCCTATTTATAGCTGATCTATAAATAACAGGGCGAATCATTGTAATGCAATTTTTTCGCCTTGCGTAAAGTTCATCCTGAAAAATCTTTACATAGATTGTTTAATTCGCATACAAACCTTATACTGCGCGCAAATGCAATAAGTCTAAGCATTATGCTTTAGGGAAGTTGGTGAGAGTCCAACACTGCCCCCGCAACGGTAAAACGAAACGTATATCTTTTATAAGTGTTTGCACTTACATCACTGCACTCGTGTGGGAAGATGGGTATACCAATATTGTTCGCAATATTTATATTTAAGTCCGGAGACCTGCTTATTGCGCCGTTTAACTCAATCATTCACGGGGGGTGAATGTATGGAGCCAGCATGCCAAATTTATTTCAGCCTACAGCTTTAGTGGGCGCAATCGCTATTGCGATGGGTTTCTCCGCAACAGCATCTGCACAAGATAGTGTTAATGCGTCTTTAGATACACTCGTTGTGACTGCAACACGTTCTGAAGAAAAGATTAAAGACGTACCAGCACGTATCTCTATTATTGAGCCACAAATTGTTGAACAATCACCAATTGCATCTTTACCTGATCTATTAAAAACAGATGCAGCGATCAATATGGTACAAAGCGGTGGTATGGGGCAGCTTGCAGATATCTACTTACGTGGAACTGAATCAGATCACACCTTAATTTTACGTGATGGTGTTCGCTTAAATAATGCTTCTTCAGGTACTGCAAGTCTTGCATTTTTAGATACTACTGACATTAAACAAATTGAAGTCCTCAAAGGTCCAGCATCCGTTTTATATGGTACTGATGCGATTGGCGGTGTAATTCAACTTGTATCTAAAACACCTGAAAAAACCGGTGCTTTTATTACAGGAGAAATAGGTGAGCACAGCACTTATAAATCTGTAATAGGTGCAGACTTAGCAGAAAATGGTTTTTATGCACAAGTTCGTGGTCAACGCTTAGAATCAGATGCAACTAAAGTGACGAATCAAAACACCAATAAAACTGATACTGCATCTTTCGATCAAAAAGGCTTTAGTACCAAATTAGGCGTCGAAAAAGAAGACTATGCTGTATCAGTAGATTACAGCAGTAATAAAGGTACAAGTTTATACGATGCTTACACCTTTGATGGTACGTTACTAAAACAAGATTTTGAAAATGAAATCATCAATCTGCGTAGCCGTTTAAATGTAACGGATCAATTTGAACTCAACACACGTTTATCTCAATTTAATGACGAAGTTGATCAAAAAGATTCAACAGACTACGTCCATAGTAAGACACAAGAAGCTGAACTTTATGGCAAATGGAACTTCACTCCTAGCCAATCTATTATTTCTGGGATTACCCATCGCAAACTTGAAGGCGACATCTTATCTTATGGTACACCTTATAATGAAGATGTAGATTCAACTGGTTACTATGCTCAACATCAATACAACGGTTCAAAACTAAATACTCAAGTTGGTATTCGCCTTGAAGATAACGAAAAATATGGTTCACATACTGTAGGCCAAATGGCGGCACGTTATCAATTATTCGCTAACACAAGTATTTATACAAATATTGGCACTGCTTTTAAATCACCAACATTAAATGAACTCTATAACTCATGGAATGGTAATCCTAACTTAGATCCTGAAGAAAGCACCTCCTATGAAATTGGTCTTGATCAGGTTTTGGCTTACGGTTTCCAAACAGGTTTATCTGCTTATTACACTAAAGTAGACGACTTAATTGCATCTGGTTCAAATGGCTTATTAACCAACATTCAAGAGGCAACTTATCAAGGTGGCGAGCTATATCTAGGTTGGCAACAAGATGATTTATTTACGAAAGCAACCTATAGCTATGTTAAAGCTCAAAATGAAGAAACCAATGAAGACCTAAAACGTCGACCTCGCCAAGGATTCACCTTAACGACTGGTTTACAAAACGAAGTTTATGGCATTAGTGCTTCATTAGTTGCTAAATCTAAAGCCAAAGAATGGAATAAGAACTATAGCACTCCAGGTTATGCAACCATTGATATCAACGCATTTTGGAATGTAAATCCATATGTAAAACTCTTCACGAATATTCAAAATATTGGTGATGTTGAATATAAAACCGCATATCAAGACCGTGGTTATTACTATATGAATGGCGGCCGCCTAGCTACCGCAGGAGTCACTTTCCGTTATTAATTTAACGTAAAGACTCAAAAAACAATTTAAAACAGCGCAGTTTATGGATAATGTTTTGACCGGCATTATCCTTTTTTTCATTCTTTAGGCAGGACAAATTATGGGCCACCGTTTAAGTAAAATTTATACACGTACAGGCGACTCAGGCACCACAGGTTTGGGTGATGGATCACGTGTGACTAAAGATGATCTAAGAATTACCGCACTCGGTGATGTGGATGAGCTTAATTCAACAATTGGTGTGCTTCGTGCTCAAATTACCGCAAGTCAAATCACGGACAAAGCCACATGGGATAAAAGCTTAAGCCTGATTCAGCATTGGCTTTTCGACTTAGGCGGTGAAGTGTGTATTCCAAACTATCACTTGCTGCAACCGGTTTGTATTGAGTTTCTTGAACAAGAAATTGACCGCATGAATGAAGACTTACCCATGCTGAAAGAATTTATCTTACCTTCGGGTTCTTTAGCATGTAGCTATGCACACCAAGCACGCGCGGTATGTCGCCGAGCTGAACGTAGCTTAATGTCAGTGCACACGCGTGATCAAAATATTCAAAGCACCGCACTACAGTTGCTCAACCGCTTATCGGATTGGCTTTTTGTCGCATCGCGTGCTTTACAGCGTGCTGAAGGTGGCTCGGAAGTACTTTGGCAAAAAAATATCAATGAAACTATTTAAACGTTTCTAAGTTTTAGAACGAAATAGATTTTTTCGGAGTCTTCCTGTGATCAATTTACTGGAAGACTTTTTGATATTATTTTCTTTTGAGAATAGAAACCAAAACCATTTGCCAATTGTAAAACTCGTCAAATGCCATCACTTATCGTGAATATAAACATTTCATTCAAATTCAGTCCTACCTCAAACCATTACGAATCACATTTACGCATATCTGATATTTCCACCTTAGAATCTATCCCAATCAGATATTTTTAGCGCTACAATCACGCAAAAGACGTATATAGATCAGGTTCAATATGAGAATCATCGGACATCGTGGTGCACGTGGCGAAGCCCCAGAAAATACACTCGGCGGTTTTCAATATATTCATGATCTGGGCATACGTGCGGTCGAATTTGATGTTCGTCAGCTCAAAGACCATGAGCTGATCATTATGCATGATGACAACATGCTCCGAACCACTGGTATTGATCAAGCACTCTACCAATTAAACAGCACGCAACTCGACACCTATAACCAAGCACATATTTGGCTAGACTGGGAAAAGCAAAGTACGCCAACATTGCGACAAGCCCTCCAGATTATGCAGGACTTCGAACATCTTGAAGTTGAAGTCAAAGCTGTAGAAACACAAGCTGAAGCTGAGCGACTGACGCAACATTTAACACAGCAACTTAGAGGCTTTGAACGCACTGCGGTCATCACTAGTTTTGATCTTAAAATCCTACAAGCACTCCAAGATCAACACTCAACATTTAAACGTGGCTTATTAATTGAAGACGATATTCAACATCTCGCGATTGAACAAGCGCTCAAATACGACTGTTGCCAAATCGGCTGGATGAACCAACTCGCAACCGATGACTTGTTAAAAGCCACACAACAAGCAAATTTAGCGATTAGTGTTTGGACAGTGAATGACATCGAGCGCGCCAAACATTTACGTGACTGTGGCATTGATGGATTAATTACAGATTTTCCTAAAATGATGCTACAACATTTGATAGATGTGCATTGAACAGGCCACAGATTGACTTGAGTTTTACATGAGCAGTGGCACTGAAAATGTTTATTTTTCATATTGATCGCTCTGCTACGATAAAGCCTAGAAAAGCTTCGGTAATTTCGATATCTAAACATTCGTATTCTGTTACTGTTTAGTACAATACATCTGTACAATAATGCTAGTGAACCAAGGTTCGCTCATGCTAATATGCTGTAGCTTAATCCATGCAAAAAGTAATGGATTGACCTTCCATTTATACCTCCCAAGGTTTCAGGAGTGCTGTTGGAGATGAATGCTCCCCTACCCAAAGCCCCATTTAACTGGGTTGCAATTTTTGCATTGGTTTTTCTTCCCATTGTGGCTGTGATTGCAATTCCCTTATATGCCTTTCAGCATGATTTCAGCTTAGCCGCTTGGATCAGTATGTTTGTATTACTGGGTGTTAGTAGCTTAGGTATTACCGCTGGCTATCACCGCTTATGGGCACACCGTGCTTATGAAGCAAGCTTACCTTTAAAAATCATTTTGATGATTATGGGTACCTTTGCCGTGCAAAACAGTATTTTATTTTGGAGTTCAGGTCACCGAACCCACCACCGCCATGTCGATGATATCGAGAAAGATCCGTACTCGATTAACAATGGCTTTTGGTATGCGCACATGGGTTGGATGCTTCGTGATTATCCATCAGCAGAACCGGACTTTAAAAATGCACCCGATTTGCTCAATGACAAATTGGTGATGTTCCAACACAAATACTATGTTCCTTTAGTGATCAGCGTCCACATGGGTATTTTATTACCAATCGGTTGGGCTGTTGGCGACTTATGGGGGGTGTTATTGTTGGGCGGATTAATGCGTTTAATTCTCAGCCACCACGTCACGTTCTTCATTAACTCTTTATGCCACATGTGGGGCAAACGTCCATATACAGACGAAAATACTGCACGTGACAACTTCTGGTTAGCCATTGCTACTTGGGGTGAGGGTTATCATAACTACCACCACATTTTCCAATACGACTATCGTAACGGGGTGAAATGGTGGCAATATGACCCAACCAAATGGTTGATTTGGTCATGCTCAAAACTGGGCTTAGCTAAAAACTTACGTCGTATTCCGAGCTTTAATATTAAAAAAGCTGAACTTGCGATGAAGTTTAAATACGCTGAACAAGACTTAGAAGTTCATGGTCTGAATGTCAGTGATGACATTAGCTCGGCGAAAGCTCGTATTGCACAAGAGTATGATGCGTTCACCCAGACCTTGAATGACTGGGCAAAATTGAAAGAACAAGAAATTCAAGCCAAGAAAACAGCAGTGGCTGAAAAAATCCATCAAATGGATGAGAAACTCAAAATTGAGTTTCAGTTAGTCGAACAGCGTCTAGGTCATCACCGTCAAACCTTGACCACCTTGATGCGTAGCATTAAAAAAGCCCCTGTTTCACAATAATTAATCTCTGATTCAGCATTTCAAAAGAAAGCTCCGCAAGGGGCTTTTTTTAGCAGTTCATAAAGGATAACAGCATGGATATTAACAATATTCCTTTTGGTATCACCAACTGGGCCGAAATACCAACCACCCGCCATACAGGTGATCAGGGTTATGCCCTATGGCGTACTCAGCAATTTGACGCGATTCGCGTGCGTATGGTGGAGTATTCTGAGAACTATTTGGCCGACCACTGGTGTTCTAAAGGACATATTCTGTTGTGCTTAGAAGGTGAACTACACACCGAACTAGATGATGGTCGTAGCTTTACCCTCACGACTGGCATGAGTTACCAAGTTGCGGATCAAGCCGAAGCCCATCGCTCGTCCACCTCAAAAGGTGCTAAACTGTTTATAGTTGACTGAAACAGTTGGATATATGTCTTAACACTAAAACTTTGCTATATTGATGGGGTCATGGCTTATCCCTTGTGATCCTTCACTATGCAGTTCAATTCACGCTACTCTCTCCTTTCTTCAAAGCTTTATCACCATCAACAGCCCCTGCCACTAAAAGGCGCAAAAGCAGGTCACTTCAATGCAGCCTTGGCAGGACAGTTGCAATGGTCTGAAGCCGACAAACAGTCTTGGGTAGAGATTTGTAGCGGACAAAAAACCTTTAGTGAATTTGAACCATTGGCAATGGTCTATGCAGGACATCAATTTGGTCAGTGGGCAGGACAGCTTGGTGATGGTCGGGGTTTATTGATCGCGCAAATTCTCGATCAACATGGGCAAACCATTGACCTGCATTTAAAGGGTGCCGGCTCTACTCCTTACTCACGTATGGGAGATGGTCGTGCGGTACTTCGCTCCGTCATTCGTGAGTATTTGGCTGGACATGCGCTGAATAGTTTAGGCGTCGCATCGAGTAATGCTGTTGGCTTTACCTCGTCGACTCAAGGCGTGCAGCGGGAGAAATTGGAACTCGGTGCAATGATGTTACGCACATCAGACTGTCATATTCGCTTAGGACATTTTGAGTGGATCAACCAGTACCAACCTGATTTACTCGACGAATTTACCCAAAAATGCATCGAATGGCATTACCCTGAGTGTTTAGAGGCAGAGCAACCTGTTTTGGCATTTGCAACTCAAGTGATTCAACGGACTGCGATAATGATTGCCAAATGGCAACTGGTCGGTTTCGCACATGGAGTAATGAATACCGATAATTTAAACATTACAGGTTCAACCCTCGATTTTGGCCCTTATGGCTTTATGGAACGCTTTCGTCCGAATTGGATTAACAATCATTCCGACTACCAAGGCCGCTATACCTATCAGCAGCAGCCAAGCATTGGACATTGGAACTTATGGACATGGTTGAATAACCTGATTCCGCTTTGTCCGCAAGATTATGACAAAGAACAATGGAAGCAAGACCTTGCCAATTGCCTAGAGCACTATGAACCCACGTTCTTGGAGCACTATAAACAAGGTTTAAGCCAGAAAATGGGCTTACCTCATTTCCACACGGACAGTTTTGACTGTGCCATGACCTTCTTACGGATTCTACAAACTGAACAGCTCGACTACACACAAAGCTTTACGCGTTTGCAAGAGCAGCAATATGAAATGATTAAAGATGACTGCCTTGACCGTCGTCAATTTGAAAGTTTCCTCGCGCAATATGAACAGATTCGTGCAAATCAAGACACAGCAGCACTCAATGCAGCCATGCAACAAGCCAACCCTGTTTATATCCTACGCAATCACATGGCGCAAAAAGCGATTGAACTGGCTGAACGAAATGATTTCTCAGAAGTCGAACGCTTATTTGACCTGCTCAGCCGCCCGTTTGAGCGAAATGTAGCACTAGAGAAAGCGGAAGATTTAGCACCTTTACCAACGGATATTCCTGAGGTGATGGTGAGTTGTTCCTCTTAAGCATTTGGCTTAAGCTGTGGATAAATTGAACAATATCCACAAGGCTTCGCCCACTAGAGTGATGATCAACATGTCCTTACACCTTATTGCTGCAAAAGCTGCACTTGCCCTGCCAGAAGTGACGTGTAGTCAGCCCTTTGGTGAAGGCTGTGATGTCTATAAAGTCATGGATAAAATGTTTTTGCTCAATTCATCTTTAAGTGGCGAGGCTTTAAGTAACTTAAAAGTTACGCCTGACCACGGCGCGATGCTACGTGATATTTATCCGTATATTCATGCAGGTTGGCATATGAATAAAAAGCATTGGATTTCAATTTATGAGCATGAAGACTTAGATTCGGATTTAGTCATTGATCTAGTACAAAGTTCTTATGAGCTCGTGGTATCCAAGCTGAATAAACTACAAAGACAGCGAATCGCTACGCTTCAAGCCATCACCTAAATATGTATTGAATGAAAAAGATTTTTAATTATTCTTTTTACATTTTCTAAAGCTCAGTGCTATTGCTTCATCAAAGAGGTCATGGATTTGAATGCATAGTGTCTCGGCTAAACAGTTTTTCGACGCTTTCTACGTGTGCCCAAACTAAAAGTGAAATGAGGCATTCATAGATCATAAAAAAGCCCGACATCCTGTCGGGCTTTTTCGTATTGGTTAGCTAGGTATAACTCCTGTCGTACCTCACATCCTAGTGTTGAACTTATCATTTTTGTTTTATGTTTTGGAACTTCCTGTTCTCTATGACTGCATCATATAAAATATTTCAGAGCTGACCTAGACGCAATCCACTTGAATTAGTGTAAGCCAAAACGTACATAGAAAAATAAGCTTAATTAGACTTACCCCCAAAATTATCCGCAGAAATTGTGGATAGTTTTCAGGATAACTAAAGCTGAGCCTTACTCCTAAAAATTACTTTTTGCGTGATTTAAAAGCAACTTTATAGCTCAGTACTTCAATCTGTCGGAAATACAATCACTCTTTCTCCATTTTGCCTATTTAATTATCTATACATATCAATCCGAAAAGATGAAGTATGGGAGTCGCTCACTCTCCACCCAAGTTAATCAGCAGGTCATGCCAAACCTCAGATAAAGACCCATTGAGAATCAGTAATATCTTAGTCATTTTCATATTCAGTTGCTTATTTGATTGCATTGTAGAATATTTTAAATGCTATCTTATAGTCCAAACCTAAGTGACATGCTCATGGCTTGTAGAATGCTTCGCTGATTTAAATATAGACTCATCGACTTTGTCTAAAACAAATGTAAAAGTAAAAAGACAAACTAAAACATTATTTTAAATACTTATAATTCACCCATGAATCAGAACCCGAAACAATCCAAAGCCCAATAAAAAAGGACTCATATTGAGTCCTTTTCAACATCATTACCTGCGCTTTAGCTCTTCTTCGTCTTCAATGTTTTAAATAAAACAAATAACACGAGGACCCAGACAGGAAGCATCAACACGGAAAGCATAAAACCTTGATTCCACATGATATATAAAATCATCAGCATAAACACTAAAACAAAATAATTGCTAAACGGTGCAAATAACGCTGGAAACTTAGTTTGAATGCCCTGCTTTTTCATACTCTGTCTAAATTTAAGATGAATCAAACTGATCATCATCCAATTCAACACCGCCGCGCTGACCACAATATAAATCAGATAACTGAGCGCTTTTTCAGGCAAAAAGTAATTCAACAGCACGCAACCAAAAATCAGTAATGCTGAAAATAAAACAGCCGCAATCGGTGTCCCTTGTCGATTAACCTGCTTAAAAACTTGCGGGGCATTGCCTTGTTCTGCCAGACCTAAAAGCATGCGACTATTGGCATACATCCCACTATTACAAACAGAAACCGATGCAGTCAGAATAATAAAATTCAGTAAATGCGCTGCCCAATCAATGCCAATTTGCTTAAAAATAAGCACAAATGGACTTTTATCTAAGCCACCCAAATCCAATTGATTCCAAGGCACTAAAGACAAAAGAATCGCCAGCGAGCAAATATAGAACAGGAAAACCCGAATCACCGTTTGATTGACGGCTTTTGGAATGTTCTTTTCAGGATCTTCGGTTTCCGCAGCCGCCATACTGATCAGCTCAATGCCGCCAAAGGCAAACATCATAAAGGCCAGCATATAAAACAAGCCTTCAAAACCATGTGGGAAAAACCCGCCATGTGCCCATAAGTTCGTGACAGATGCGGTTGAACCGACATCAGCCGTCAACAACAGATAAACCCCGAAGATGATCATGGCGATAATCGCCACAACTTTAATCATCGACAGCCAAAACTCAGACTCTGCATACAGTTTGACATTGGCAAGATTGGCCAGTGTGATCACCACAAAAAACACCAGCACCGAGACCCACGCAGGAATATGTGGCCACCAGTAATTCACATACTTGCCAATCGCGGTCAGTTCAGTCATCACCACTAAGATGTACAGCACCCAGTAGTTCCAGCCCGTTAAAAAGCCTGAAAACCGCCCCCAATATTTAAAAGCAAAGTAGCTAAATGAACCCGTCACTGGCTCATGCACAATCATCTCACCGAGCTGACGCATAATTAAAAATGCAATCAAACCGCCAATCATATAACCCAAAATAATCGATGGGCCAGCAGATTCAATAATATGTGCTGAACCTAAGAACAGCCCTGTGCCAATTGCACCACCCATGGCGATCAACTGGATATGGCGGTTCTTTAAACGGCGCTGAAGTTTAGGCGTCTCGCTGCTCAAAACACATGCTCATCTGATAAAAAAATGAATTGTACCGCTTGCACAGACGATCAACCAGTCTTGTCCTTTTAAATTGCAGATTGCTCGGTTTCATTTCACCAGTTGGAGATTTAAGTGAACTGCTGATTTTGATTGCCGTTTTGCTTGAATCCCATAAAAAAAGCGGATAAGCCTAGGCTTATCCGCTTCTTCTATCGTTCAGAAAACCGAATTAATCTTCAGGATATTCAAAACGGTAGCCTACACCATATACTGCCTGAACCCATTCATGACGGTTGCCTGTTTCAGCTGCATCCGAAATCTTACGACGTAAGTTCTTAATATGACTATCAATCACACGGTCAGCCACTTCAAAGCTGTCTGGGTTGATATGATCCAGTAACTGCGCACGTGAATAGACTTGGCCCACATGCTCTAAAAACAACTCCAGTAAACGAAACTCGGTCGGTGTTAGGTTTAAAGGCTTTTGTTGATACCAAATGCGTTGCTGCGCTTTATCCATACGGAACAAAGACTGATCTTCAGGCTCAGCCTTACGTTCTAAACGGCGTAACACAGCTTGGACACGCGCTACCAATTCTTTCGGGCTAAAGGGTTTACACACATAGTCATCTGCTCCCATGTTCAAGCCAAGCACACGGTCAATTTCTTCGGTGCGTGCGGTGACCATAATAATCGGCAAATCCGACTGTTCACGGACTTTACGGCAAATGGTCAAACCATCCATACGCGGCACCATCAAATCTAAAATCATCAGACTCGGTTTACGTTGCGTAAAGCTATCAAATGCGTCCTGACCATCGTGAAACATACTGACTTCAAAGCCCGCTGCTTCAAGATAATCGCGGACCAATTGTGCAAGTTCTACTTCATCTTCAACCAGCATAATATGTTTCATACATACTTCCTTTTGTGTTTCATTTTTTTGGGAACGTTAACTTGCAACGTAAACCACCCAAAGGCGAATGATCAAAATTCAATTCGCCGCCCAAAGCTTGTGCCAGTTTAGCCGATAAAGCCAAACCTAAACCTGTACCACCTGTGCTCCGCGTACGCGAGTCATCGACTCGATAGAAACGCTCACCGAGTCGTGCCAGTTGCTCATCAGTTAAACCATATGGACTGTCATCGACATAGACTGTCCAATCTGTTGCAGACTGTTCCGTATGAACTCGAACCTGACCACCTGCTTCGGTATAACGAATGCTATTACCCAATAAATTGACCATGATTTGCTTAAAGCGGTCAATATCAAGTTGTAACTCAGCGCCCTCACCTTCGACACTGATGCTTAAATGGGCTTGTTCAAATTTGGGCTTAAAGTTTTCCACTTCTTGCTCAATCACCGCCCACGGGTTCACGGTTGCAAAATAACAGTTTAATTGCTGTGCTTCCGCTTGCGCCAAATCGGCCAAGTCATGCGTGAGTTTTTTCAAACTGGTGACTTGGCGTAACATCGATTCAAAATGCTCAGGTGTTGGTTTTCGAATTCCGTCTTGCATCGCTTCGATCTGCGCTTGTAACACTGCCAGCGGTGTTTTCAACTCATGCGAAGTATCTGACACCCACTGACGACGCGAAATTTCATGCTGATCTAAAATCACCGCCAGTTGGTTCAGTTCATTAGATAAATCACCCAGCTCATCGTTTCGATTCACTTTAACCTGATGCTGAAAATTACCCTTCGTTAATTCACGCGTACCATTCAACAAGCGTTGAATCGGTGTCTTAAAATAAGTCGCAAGTAACAACGCAGCAATTAAACTGGCAAAAACGGTTAAACCATAGACCAGCAATAAATAACGTTTTTGGTTACTAAAGAAATTAATACTCAACGCATCATCTTGATCGAGGACTGGTTTCAACCCCAAGTAGCCCACGACTTGGTTATTCACCACAATAGGACGGAAAGAAACTTGATCATCCGAGGGTTCACCGACCACGAACTGACGCTGTGTATCGTATAAAGACAAACGCGAACTAAGACCTAAACGGTCAGGCGTGGAAATAAACTGTTTTTTGCCTGTGTTTTGTTTGCTCTCTTGTTCAATCTCTTCTTTTTTACGATCTGGACGGAAAACATTTTGATTGGCGCTGAGCGGGAACTTTAAACCTTCAAAGGGTTGAAACTCCGAAGGTAAGTTTTCCTCCAAAGCTTGCAGTTCTTGTTCTGTTAAAATCTGTTTTTCATGTTTGACTTCAGTGGTAGAGACATCACTGAGTAAGGTTTTGGTATTTTCTTTAAAATAACGCTGTTGCAGAGCAATATCGTACTGGCGGCGCAACCACCAACGAGAGAGACGGTCATAATCATCTGGCGCGGCATGTCCTTCAATCTGCAAAATTTGCGCTTGAATAGCATTGCCCCAGTCATGATAAGTGCTATAAACGCCTGCTAAGTTATCAATCAGATGATCGAGCTTTTGCATTTCCACGTCCGCCACATATTTAGCAAAATTCTTTTGCATCGTCCAATGCAGCACACCTAAACTCACCGTGGTAATCACCAAAGTGGTCAGCAATACAGTGAGGAATAAGCGTAAAGCAATCGGTACGCGGCGAATCTTCAAAAGCAATCTCTCGGTCGTTCTTTTGCCTTGTTATTGTATAGAACACTGCACCAAAAAACTCTCCATTGTTTCTACATCTTTATTATTTAATCTTTAATCATCCAAAATCACATGCTCTTGTATGGGGGAGTTGTAGAATGAATAAGATGACAAAAATTGCGTTAGCCACTGCCAGCGTTTTATCTGTAGGTGCATTGACTGCCTGTCAATCCACCCAAGCACCAAAAGATATGGAGCAGTCGCAACATATGCATGGTCATTATCAAAAAGACCGTCACATGACACCTGAACAACGCGAACAGTTTGAAAAAATGCGTACTGAACGCAAGCAGGTCATGCAAGACATTAAAAAAGCCTGCGATGGCAAGGCAGTGGGTTCAGCAGTCCAAGTTAAAGCAGGTGAACAAACACTAGAAGGCACATGTGCGATTTCATTTAAACCGAACCGTGATGAAATGAAACGTGGTGAACACCACCCAATGCGTGGTGATCAAGCCGATCGTGGTGAATTCCGTGGCATGAGTATGCAGCGTGGCGAACCACTAACCGATGCGAAACGTGCTGAGTTAACTCAGCAATACGATCAACGTTTAGCTGAACGTCAAGCGCGCCAACAAGCTGCGACCAAAGCCTGCCAAGGTCAAACCGATGGTAAAGTCGTGCAGTTAAAAGTTGGCACACAAACAGTAGATGGCAAATGTATCGTTCACTTCCAGCCTAAAGCCCCTGTTTCAGCACCGAATAAGGCTGCTTAAGCCACTTTAAAAAGCATAAATATATAAAAAAGGCGCAAATTGCGCCTTTTTTATTGGACATAACTTTTTACGCTTTTTGACTATTTATGTCATGCCAAAAGCAGCAAAACTGTTTACACTCAGTGCACTTAGCGATTTTGAATAATATTTATTTGACTTTACAGTCACCAAGAAAAGCACCTGAACCGCTTGTACCAAATTAGAAGATGTTGCACGATTAAGTTATTCCAATCCGTGTCAAAGAAGACACGTTTTTATGTTTATTAGGATTATAAGCTGGTTAAACCAGTATTGAGGAAACCGATATGCCACAATACAAAGCGCCCTTACGTGATATGCAATTCGTACTGCATGAGCTATTGAATGCAGAAGAACACTATTCTAAATTGCCTGCATTTCAGGAAACCGTAAGCCGTGAATTGGTTGACCAATATTTAGAAGCTGCTGCAGATTTCTGTGAAAACGAATTATCTCCAATCAACCAAAGCGGCGACCGCGAAGGTTGTACTTGGAATGATGGCGTTGTTACAACTCCAACTGGCTTTAAAGAAGCGTATCAAAAATATATCGAACTTGGCTTCCCGTCTCTTTCTGCTGAAGAACAATACGGCGGTCAAGCATTACCTGTTTCTTTGGGTAACGTGATTTCAGAAATGGTCGGTACTGCAAACTGGGCATGGGGCATGTACCCAGGTCTTTCTCATGGTGCAGTTCGTACTTTAGAACATCACGGTTCAGCTGAACAAAAAGATGCTTACTTACCAAACCTTGTTTCAGGTGTTTGGACAGGTACGATGTGCTTAACAGAATCACACGCTGGTTCTGACTTGGGTATTATCCGTACTAAAGCTGAGCCACAAGCTGACGGTAGCTATGCAATCACTGGTGAGAAAATCTTTATCTCAGCGGGTGAACATGACATGGCTGAGAACATTGTTCACATTGTACTTGCTCGTCTTCCTGGCGCACCTAAAGGCACCAAAGGTATTTCTTTATTCATCGTACCGAAGTTTAACTTAAACGCAGACGGTAGTGTGGGTGAGCGTAACGCGGTGCGTTGTGGTTCTATCGAACACAAAATGGGTATCCATGGTAACTCAACTTGCGTAATCAACTTTGACAATGCAAAAGGTTTCTTGATTGGCCCTGAAAACCGTGGCTTAAACTGCATGTTCACTTTCATGAACACCGCACGTATTGGTACTGCTGTTCAAGGTCTTGCTGCATCTGAAGGTGCATTCCAAGGTGCATTAACCTATGCGAAAGACCGCTTGGCAATGCGTTCTTTAACAGGTCCTAAAGCACCAGAAAAAGAAGCCGATCCAATTATTGTTCACCCTGCTGTTCGTAACATGCTGTTAACTCAAAAAGCATTTGCTGAAGGTGGTCGTGCACTTGTTTACTTATTGTCTCTACATGCGGACGTGGTTGAGCAAGGTGCAACGGAAGAAGAGCGTAAATCTTCTGACAACATCTTGTCACTCCTTACCCCAATTGCAAAAGCATTCTTGACTGAAACAGGTTCTGAATCTGCAAAACACGGCGTTCAAGTGTTTGGTGGTCACGGCTTTATTTCAGAGCATGGTATGGAACAAATCGTTCGTGATACACGTATTGCGTGTCTATACGAAGGGACAACTGAAATCCAAGCGCTTGACTTGTTAGGTCGTAAAGTTTTGGGTACTCAAGGTGCAATGTTGAAAGACTTCACTAAGATTATTCACAAATTTGTTGAAGCAAACAAAGACAATGCGGCAATGAAAGAGTTTGTTGAACCTCTTGCTGCTCTAAACAAAGAGTGGGGCGACTTAACCATGCAAATTGGTATGAAAGCAATGCAAAACCCAGATGAAGTGGGTGCTGCTGCGGTCGATTACCTCTACTTCTCTGGTTATGTAACGCTTGCTTACCTATGGGCACGTATGGCACTTGTTGCACAAGAAACATTGGCTGCAGGTACAACTGACGTTGACTTCTATAATGCGAAAGTCACTACAGCTCGTTTCTACTTCAAGAAGATTCTTCCACGTGTTCGCTCACACGTTGATGTGATTGCTGGTGGCGTAGAACCATTACTCGCATTAGATGCAGAGCACTTTGCATTCTAAGTAATTAATAACTAATTCGATATTCGAAATAGTTGTACTCTTGAGTACAGAAATGAAAAAGGACAGTCATAGCTTTGGCGGTCCTTTTTCTTTATAAATAGAGCGTTATTTCGCTTGGGTCATTTAACAACGCTCTCCGTTGTTAATTAAGCTGTCCTAAGTCTACAGAGATTCAAACAATAAACAGGTGAACGAACATGCCAATTTATAATGCCCCACTTGCGGATATGAAATTTATCCTCAATGACGTTTTCAATGCAGATCAGTTCTGGCAGTCTAATGAAAATCTAGCTCATGTAGACAGTGCGACGGCTGAAGCGATCCTCGAAGAAATGGCTAAATTTGCGCAGAACGTAACCCTGCCTTTAAACCGTACAGGTGATGAAGAAGGCGCAACTTTTAGCAATGGCGCAGTGACTACACCTGCTGGTTTTAAAGAAGCGTTTAAGCAATATGCTGAAGGCGGCTGGATTGGCTTAGCGGCTGATGAAGAATGGGGCGGTCAAGGCATGCCAAAAATGCTGACGGTTCTAGCAGATGAAATGCTGTTCGCAACTAACCCATCATTTATGCTCTACCCGCTTCTTTCTGTCGGTGCTGGCATGGCGCTGAACAGCTACGCATCGCAAGAACAAAAAGAAACCTATTTACCTAAAATTTACTCAGGCGAATGGTCTGGGACCATGTGTTTAACTGAACCGCATGCAGGTACAGATTTAGGCATTATCAAAACTAAAGCTGAACGTAACGAAGACGGTACCTATAACATTACAGGGACTAAAATCTTTATTACTGGCGGTGACCACGACTTAGCTGAAAACATCATTCACTTAGTTTTGGCAAAAACTCCTGATGCACCTGCGGGTTCACGTGGTATTTCATTATTCATCGTGCCTAAATTCCTAGTGAATGCAGATGGTTCTGTAGGCGAGCGTAATGCGGCAGGTCCAGGTTCAATTGAACACAAAATGGGGATCAAAGCGTCTGCGACTTGTGTAATGAACTTTGATGGTGCCAAAGGTTACTTGGTCGGTAAAGAAAATGAAGGCCTTGCGGCAATGTTCGTGATGATGAACTACGAACGTTTATCGATGGGTATTCAAGGTTTAGGTGCATCTGAATTTGCCTACCAAAATGCTGCACAGTACGCAACAGACCGTCTACAAGGTCGTAGCGCGTCTGGTGTTCAATCACCGGCTAAACCTGCAGACAGCATTTTAGTTCATGGTGATGTGCGTCGTATGTTGCTGAATGCACGTGCCAATAATGAAGCATCTCGCGCATTTGCAGTTTACGTGGGTCAGCAACTGGATATCACCAAGTTCTCAACAGACCCTGAAGCTGTGAAAGCAGCCAATGACCGCGTTGCCTTGTTAACCCCAATTGCAAAAGCGTATTTAACCGATACTGCTTTTAACGCAGTAATTGATTCACAAATGGTCTTCGGTGGTCATGGTTATATTCGTGAATGGGGCATGGAGCAATGTGTACGTGACTTACGTATTGCACAAATCTATGAAGGTACCAACGGCGTTCAGTCTCAAGATTTAATCGGTCGTAAAACCATTAAATGTGGTGGTGCATTCATCGCAGACTACATTACTGAAATCCGTGACTTTGCTAACGGCTTAGATGCAGACCTAAACTTCATTAAAGATGCAACACTCGATGCAGCAACTGAAGTGGAAGAAGTGACCAAGTACATCCTTGAACGTGCTGCTGAAAGTGCAGAGTTCCCGAATGCAGCAGCAGTAGATTACTTACATGCAGTCGGCCTACTCAGCTTTGCCTATATGTTTGCAAGAATTGCCAATGCTGCAAAAGCTAAAGATGGTAACTTCTATCAAAACAAACTTGCGCTTGCAGCTTATTTTGCTCAACGTATTTTGCCTGAAATCGACTTACGTATTGCAAAAGTAAAAGCAGGTGCAGAAGTTATCATGAACTTCTCTGAAGACTACTTCACCAGCCAAGCTTAATCGCTTAAAGACTGAATAAAAAAACGCCTGCTTCGTCAGGCGTTTTTTTATTACTCAGCTTTATTTTTGCTTTTATACGTCATGTGCATGAAATTTGCTTATGATGCAATAAACCACCATCAACATATCAGGAGGCAGCCATGACTAACCGTGACCCTAAAATAGAGAAAATAGAAACCCTCCTCGATAAACTGGGCAATACTGCAGTAGAAAGCTTTCACTATGTGGCTTTATTTATTATTGGCTGTATGGTGATTTGGTCGGCAGGACATACCGTTTATGAGATCCTGACCATTAAACAATATGCCTCGATTGATGATATTTTATTGTTATTCATCTACCTCGAACTGGGCGCAATGGTTGGTATCTATTTTAAAACCAACCACATGCCTGTCCGCTTTTTAATTTATATCGCCATCACTGCGCTCACCCGACTTTTAATTTCCGATATCCAGCATGACCACAAAGCTGATATGGATTTGGTGATTATTACGGGTTCAATTTTAATTATGGCGATTGCAATCTTAGTGGTGCGTTATGCATCGTGGAATTATCCTTCAGTAATTCGGGATAAACATGCCGACAAGCCTTTACCTGAAGGGAAAACACCACGCCCACAAGATGATGAACTCGCTTAATTCTTTATTGACCACTAAAAAACCCTCCGTCTAAACAACGGAGGGTTTTCTGTATCAATCAAAGATTCATTTATTTTGAATCCGCTTCTAAAGCGTAGCGTCCATTTTCATAGATCCAGTGCATGCCTTCAGGTGGGTCTGGCAATCCCAAACGTCGCCAATCGGTAATCAGCACATAATCACGGCTTTCAATACTGGAGTCGCCATCCCCATACACATAGCTATTGGTTTCCTGACTATAGGTTGAATAGCTGGGTGCTCGGTAAATAATACTCACACCCGGTCGCATCGGATATCCGCCATGTGGTGGATGGTGTGGAGGTGGTCTGTGATGAGGGGGCTCAATTTGAGGCGGTGATGTAGGTCTGGGCATTGCTCCTTGATACGGCCCAGCATAGGTTGGGAAACGCTGCGTTTGCGAAGTCAGCGGTTTTCCATAATAACGCGTCGCTGGTTGAGCAAAACTCAGTGCAGGAAATAAGCTGAGTAAACTTATTCCATAGATTATTTTTAAATATTTCATCATCTTCCTCCACTGAGGTGAATATTATTATTTTAAACCTATTTTGTGGATAAAAAATGTACAAGTTATCAATTTTAGATCACTGGCCGTTATCACCACTATAAGGTTTGAAGCAGGATTTCTTTGAAAAGCAAAAAATCGTATATGTTTTCAGTTTATACTTAATCTTTGTTTATAAATGTATTGGATGAACAATCGTGGCTGAATTAAGTTTTGATCGACTCTATGAATATTTTGCAAAAGTGCCCAGTATTCAAAAAAATCTGATTGATGCTTATGGCACAGATGGAAAAAGTGCATGGTGGTTTAAGTTTCAAATTGATGTAGATCATCCTTTGGCATGGCAAACGGTACAAGAGTTGGGACATGTACTGAACTATATTTCTAAAAATGAGCGCCTACCGACGCAGTTTTTACCTGTGTCACCGCCGCCGTATATGAATGGTGAAGCCAAGCAATTCTTGGCATGGGTCATTCAGTGTAACCATCCTGATTTTCCACCTGATGTCATTTGTGACTGGTTAGAAGCACGCCTACCAAGCCCTGTAGAAGATATTGAAAAATGGAAAATCAAAACTGATCTACATGAACTCGATAACATGACCGATAAAGATTTGGATGAGATCATCCCGCCAAATCCTGAACAGTAAAATCTTAAAAATTAAATCTCCCTAAATCCCTCTTTAAAAAGAGGGACTTTTCATCTTGCACAATAGAGAAAGTGCCGCTTTTCATGAAACGGCAAGAAATGGAAAAAGGAACTCGAAATTAAAACGTCGATAAACCACTCCACTCCATAAAGCGGTATAGCCCATATTTGAGTTTCGACTCATCTTTATATTGCTCGTAGCCCACACTCATTTGACGACCATTTAAGTTCGACCATGCCCCATCAAAATATTGCTGAGCATCTGTAAACACCGCTGCATTAGACTGGCCTATCACACGTAAATTGGTCTCTAAGTTATAATTCTTCAAATTCCGTGCGGTAAAATTCGCAGAACCTAAAATGAGCTCTGCTTCTTGTGCATGGCGTTTTAAAATCATTTTGCTATGACACTGCTCTCCTTGAGTATTACACCAACGTACTGTAATTCCTGCATCATTAAGCTCAGACGCAACTTGACGGTTCGGAATTCCATTCTTTTGACGACCAAATGCATCTTTATTGGGGTCGAGTAAAATCCGAAGCTTAACGCCGCGCTTCTGTGCATCTTTTAAAGCATTGATAATTTGACGCTCAGACAAATAGAACATCGCCAAATCAATCTGGTCATTGGCTTTTGCAGTATTCAACAAGTTAAGTGTTGCATCTAGGATTGCTTCTTCAGTCAGCACCTGTACCTGAGGTTGAGATGGATTTCCTGCAATTTCGCCCAAAATCACCATCGGTACATCGCCCTGAGACATGTGAGCCACAGTTTGCTCTGTTTTCAACACATCTATTGCGGTATTGCCTGTTACCAACAACGCTACATTGGAATGTCGTGAACTGCCATCATGCGGATTTGCCGATGTGACCAAGGTTTTCCAACCTTCGGCGGTATCGACCACCAAAGTTTTGCGGTGATTAGCTTTGAAATTAAATAAGTTTAAATAACTACGTAGGGTAATTTTTTCATCCCCAAACGGGTTTCTTAACCAACCACCATCGGGATTATTGCCTGCATTTTGACAACAGATATACCAAAAACCTGACCAAATAGGGTTAGAAGCACGTAGCGGACGTAAATCGGTTTCAATCACATCCACGCCGGCCTGACGCAATTTACGGTAATGCTCAGGTAATAGCCCGCCATACACCGAGTTAATCGGGTCGGTAATGACTTTGATTTCAATATTCGGATGCAAGCTTCGCTTGACAATCAACGCATCGGTCAGCTGACGTGTCAAAGCACGTTGTGATGCTTGAGATGTCCCCACTTCATCATTAAACAAGAACATATCCAACACAATCGTGGTTTGTGCATCTTCAATCAGTTTAAACACTGCGTTGAAAATATGATGATCTTGTTGCTGCTTGCCTTGTGCATCAATGTAGGTTTGATCTGCAATAAATTTGACATCGGCATGACGCAACTTGCCCGTATAGTCCAGCCCATCAGGTAGTGGTTTAACGCTATGGTAAACTGCGGAGGTTAAATAAGTCAGAGCCAATAAACCCACCACGACACCGACGTAACGGGTCGATGTCCAGTTGAGCTTTTGATGTAATTTTCGAAAGATACGCATAACAAAAAACCTAATCCAATATACTCAGACTAGGTTTTATTGTTTGATTTTTCAAGAGGATTTCTGTTGTCAATGTTTTGGCAACCTCTCCCTAACCCTCTCCTTTAAGAAGAGGGAGCACCTCCTCTTTACGGAAAAGGTTGGGTTGAGGCTTGAAATAGCACTTAGAAACTAAAGTCCAGTCCAACTGTGAAGTTACGCCCAACTTGTGGAATGGTCGATAAGAAAGAGGTATGCGAATAAACCGTCTCATCTAAGAGGTTATTGGCTTTGAAATACACGCGATAATCATTGCCCTGCATATACTGACCATTATACACCAAGCCCAGATTCACCATGTTATAGCCCTGTGTTTCCGTCTCATAGCTTGCAATTCGATCTTGCTCAAACACATGGTAATACTCTGCCGTACCCGACCACGTGTCACTAAAGTTCGCATTCACTTTTGTTCCTAAACGGCCGGCAGGCACTCGCGGCGCATTTTCATTGTCAATTTTGCCACGTACATAGTCACCAAAGACACTCATTTTATACACATCATTGATAGCATAAGAGGCTTCTGCTTCAGTCCCATAAAAACGCGCTTTGTCTTGGGTGTAGTCTACTAGGCGGAAGTTTTCGTAACGGTCTGCGGTTTGAGCATAAATGTAGTTGTCATACCAGTTGTGGTAAACATGAACGTGATAATCAATTTTATCCGTATCGTAATGGAAACCTAATTCTAGATTATTGGACTTTTCGACATCAAGATTTTCATTGCCACGCTCGTAGGTATTGGTTGCAAGATGCTTACCATCAGCATAAAGCTCTTGCGCCAAAGGTAAACGCTCTTGATGTGATCCAACCAAAGACAGCTTATAGTTCGGTGCAAACATCCAATTCACAGCACCCGAATAGGACACGGCATAATCATCATAGTCTTTTCGATCAGATTCAATATCAATGGTCTGCTGATCGACACGTGCCCCTAACTCAAAATGGAAGTCATTCCATTGCTTATGTTCTAAACCAAACACGCTCCACTTTTGCGTCTTGGTCGGTTCTAAAATAGACTCTTCACCCGTGATATCTAGTTTCTGTTGATTGTACTGTACGCCAACCACACCTTCCCAATCCGCAATCGGCTGATGCACCATTTCTAGACGCGCATCATAACCTTTACTTTTAAAGGTGGTTGCAACGCTATCACCTTCAATTTCATCATGTTGGTAGTCGGTATAACTGGCATGGGCACGTAACTTCTCAAACCCTGCAATCGGATTTAAAATTTCTGTACGGAAGTCATAACGCTCCGACTTTAAGACTACCCAAGGCCCTGTCTCATGTTCGTCATGCGCATGGTCGTGTCCTGAGTGATCATGTTCATCCGTATGTCCATGATTATCGCTTCCGTCACAGTGCAAATGATCCTCATGCGGATGACAGCTTTCATATTCATGGCTGTGCCCAGGTAAACCGTATTGATCTTGACGGTTGGTATAGGCAATACCCGCAAAACCACGCTCACCAATCCATGAACCACCAACACTGACAGTTTCACCTTTGGCAAAGGTATTTCCGACACGACGTTCTTTTTCGAGTTCCCCCTCATGCTCATGGAAATAGTTCGGCGCAATATAGTCATTCGCTTCACGTTTTGAACCTTCAACCCGCAAAGCAAACTGACTGCCCAAAGCAACCGTCGCCCCAGCACTGGCCAACTTTTCATCACTGCCAGAGTTGTAGCGTAATCCTGCCGTACCTTCTAGACCTTTTTCAGGCATGCTGGTTGGAATTTTTTGATCGGTGACATTGACCAACCCACCCACGGTGCCTGCACTGTATAACAGGGTTGAAGGGCCACGGATGATTTCAATTTGCTTGGCCAAAATCGGATCGACCGTCACGGCATGGTCTGGCGATAAACTCGAAACATCGGCTGTTTCTGAAGCATGTTGTAAAACTTTCACGCGTGGGCCATCTTGACCACGAATCACAGGTCGGCTTGAACCTGAACCATATTGATTTGAATATACGCCTAGCTCATCGGCCAAAGCATCTCCAATGGTCGGTGCGCGTTCTTTTAAACTTTTTTGCTCGATGACCTGATCGGCGACTGCAAAATCAGCAGCGGTCTGAACGAGTGGATGTGCTTGGCTGGTCAACGTTTCAAGTTGTTGTGTTGTTGTGTCATCTGCAAAAACGGCAGGTGTGGCCACCGCCAAAATAGAGAGCGTTATCAAATTTTTATGGAAAGACATGGAACTCACTCAAGCGTACAATTTTTGAATATTGTTATAATATAACATTTCAAATTCATTGCAATAAAAAACATTCCAATCATAGAAAAAAGATAAACTGCCCTATCCATCTAAGTCGATGCCAACACCAACAGATCAATGCCCTTTACCATTTCACATGCCGTTCTCGCGCCCCCTTTAGCCAAACTCAGTGGTGACCGTTTACCGATTGCTGCCATTGCCATTGGCAGTATGACCCCTGATCTTTATCGACTGTTTACACAAGCCAATTCAAATACTACCCACTACTGGACTTCACTGATTCATCCTGATCTTTGGATTGGACTCAGTTTTTGTGTTTTGTGGTACGCGCTATTACGGCCCTGTTTTTATCGTTTTTTAGGCATTCAGCATGAATTAAGTCTCAACAGTATGCTGCGTTTTTTTAAATTTTCTGTGGCCGTTATTCTCGCAATACTGCTCGGCACAGCAACGCATCTGTTATGGGATGGACTCACCCATGTTGATCACCGAACTTTGTTCGGACATGAGTTTCTAAGCCAGAAGGTCTCACTGTTAGGGCACGGCTATCCACTACACCGCATTTTACAAATTGGCACATCGGCACTGGCCCTCCCCTTGTTGGCGTGGATGAGTTGGCGATATTACCAAACCTATCAGCAACATTTTCCTGTCAGTTTAAAAATCAAACTCTATGCGATTGGACTGTTTATACTCAGCCTTTTGGGCGGTTTAGTCAGTGTCTGGGACTATGCACGTTATATTCCCACGCAAGTGTGGCAGTCAGACCTGTATTATTTTACGGGGCGAAGTATTAATGAATTTAGCCAAGTCGCTTTGCTAATTCTAATCTTTGGCTGCATTCTGTTTTTATTTTTAGATCGAGACTATCGTTTAGGCTGAATTTAGACCAACGCTTAAATGCTATTTCATGCCTTTTTTAAGCTATGCCTTGAGAGTCAATGCCCAAAGAGGCATAATCCTACCTTTATTTCTGGCGGTACGCTGTTTACGTATTCGCTACCTTTAGCCATATAGTTGGATTTTTAACGCCATGATGCGAACTCATTACTGCGGTTCTTTAACCGAAGCTCAAATTGATGAAACAGTAACCCTCTGCGGTTGGGTACACCGTCGCCGTGACCACGGTGGTGTCATCTTCCTTGATATGCGTGACCGTGATGGTCTTGTGCAAGTGGTTATTGACCCAGACACTCCTGAAGCATTCGCAACTGCAGACAAAGTACGTTCAGAATTCGTATTAAAAATTACAGGTCGCGTACGTCGCCGTTATGCAGGCACAGAAAATGCCAATATGGTGAGCGGTCAAATCGAAGTTTTAGGTAAAGAAATCGAAGTTCTTGCTGCATCAGAAACTCCGCCGTTCCCATTGAATGACGACAACACTAATATTTCTGAAGAAATTCGTTTGAAATACCGTTTCTTGGACATCCGTCGTCCTGAAATGTTAGATCGTTTACGTTTCCGTTCTAAACTAACCAACCTAATTCGTAACTATTTCGAAGACAATGGTTTCTTGGACGTTGAAACTCCAATTTTAACCCGTGCAACGCCTGAAGGTGCACGTGACTACTTAGTGCCAAGCCGTGTTTCAAATGGTAGCTTCTACGCACTTCCACAATCACCACAACTATTTAAACAATTGTTGATGGTGGGTGGTATCGATCGTTACTATCAAATCGCAAAATGTTTCCGTGATGAAGACTTACGTGCAGACCGTCAACCTGAATTCACCCAAATCGACGTTGAAACATCGTTCATGAGTGACGATGACATCATGGATTTAATGGAAACGTTGACGGTTAAGATGTTCAAAGAACTTCTTGATGTTCAATTCGATAAATTCCCGCGCATGACCTATACAGATGCTATGCGTGACTATGCATCGGACAAACCAGACTTACGTATTCCTTTGAAATTGGTTGACGTTGCAGACCTGATGCAAGAAGTTGAATTCAAAGTATTCGCAGGTCCTGCAAAAGATCCTAAAGGCCGTATCGTTGCATTACGTGTTCCGGGTGCAGGTTCTTTACCACGTAGCCAAATCGATGAATACACGAAATTTGTCGGCATCTACGGTGCAAAAGGTTTAGCGTACATTAAAGTAAACGAGCTTGAAAAAGGTATCGAAGGCTTACAATCTCCAATCGTGAAATTCATCGAGCCAATCGTGCTTGATCTATTGAAACGTGTTGGCGCAGAAAATGGCGATATCGTGTTCTTTGGTGCTGACAAAGCTAAAGTTGTGAACGATGCCATGGGTGCTTTACGTATTAAAGTCGGTCATGACTTGAAAATGTCGACTTGCGAATGGGCACCGCTTTGGGTGGTTGACTTCCCAATGTTTGAAGAAACAGATGATGGCAAATGGACTTCTGTTCACCACCCATTCACACTGCCTAAATCAAGCGTTGAAGATGTGAAGAATAACCCAGGTGCTGCACTTTCTGTGGCTTATGACATGGTGTTAAACGGTACCGAAATTGGTGGTGGTTCACTGCGTATTCATAACCTAGAAATGCAAAAAGCAATTTTTGAAGCTTTAGGTATTGGTGAAGAAGAAGCCGAAGAGAAATTCAGTTTCTTACTCAACGCATTACGTTATGGTGCTCCTCCGCATGGTGGTTTAGCATTCGGTCTAGACCGTTTAGTCATGCTCATGACAGGTGGTGCGTCTATTCGTGATGTGATTGCATTCCCGAAAACCAAAACTGCTGAATGTCCATTAACGCAAGCACCTGCACCAGTTGAATCAAATCAACTACGAGATTTAGGTATTCGCTTACGTGAAAAGCCAAAAGCTGAAGAAACTAAATAATCTTTAGATTTTGAATGAAAAAACCCTGCCATGCGCAGGGTTTTTTCATTCAAGACAAGACCATCCATTCCATAGATATTATTTTCGCTTCAAATTTTCCAAAATTTCTTTTGAACTTTTGATCTATCCCCCTTACAGTGATTCACGATAGTCTATATTTTATTGCAGCCGTTCTTGCACTGAATCACTCTATTGATTTATTCATTTATTTTGTTCTTAAGACGCTCATCTTTTTTTGATTTTATCTATCTTAGATTTTTAAGTCTCTTTGCAAAATTTTCTCTCATCTCATCTTTTCAAAAGATTTCTGAGTCAAAATATGGCTATTTATTATCTGCTTAAAATCATCTCACTTTTTCCATTGTCCTTTTTACAATACATCGCACGCGGAATTGCACACCTGCTTTACTATAGTGACTCTTCAATCAAGCGTATCACCACTATTAATCTGCAGTTGGCCTACCCTGAGCTCGACCCAATAGCACTCCAGAAACGTGTTCATCTCAGCATTCAAAGCCAGTGCCAGACCTATATTGAATTTTTAAAATGTTGGGGAATGCCACCACAATACAACCTAGATTTATTAAAAAATATTCAGGGGGAATCTGTTCTAACAGAGGCTTTAGCCAATAAAAAAGGCGTGATTGTGGTCATTCCTCATTTTGGTTGTTGGGAGCTGTTAAATGCATGGTTAAATGTCTATACGCAACCCATGATTATGTACAAACCCTATAAAATTAAAGGTGTTAATCGCTATATTTTAGCTGCACGGCAAAAGTTTAATGCAACCCTTGTTCCTACTGATGAAACAGGGATTCGTCAGATTTTTAAACACCTCAAGCAAGGTGGGTTAACTGTTGTTTTACCAGATCATCTGCCAAAACCGAGTGGAGGTATTTATTCATATTTTTTCCAGCAAAATACTTTGTCCACGACACTGGTCTCTAAAATGGCAGCTAAAACGCAATGCAATGTGATTGGATTAAGTTGTATTCGTAATGCTGACGCAACAGGTTTTGATGTGTACTGTACTGAGCTATCTCAAGATATTTTATCGACAGATCTACAGCTGTCGGTGGACAGTTTAAATCTTGCCATGCAAGACATAATTAACCAAGCACCTGAACAGTATATTTGGTCCTATAAACGTTTTAGAAATTGTTATGGCAATATCAATGCTTATCAGATACAGCCACCAATGTAGGCTCCACAAACTCGCACATGATCTCAAGCAGTTCGAAAGCAATAATTTATGCTATTTGCTAAAGGCCTGAATAGAATACTTTTATTCATTTGAGATCAATTCTCAGCAGTGGCATAATAGCGCACTGTTTTAGATAAGTTGTGAGCAACCAAATGGCTATGCGCCCTGAAGTCCGTCGTCGTGGTATTGTGCTAATTGTGTTTGCAATCGTACAATGGTTTTTCATGCGCTATATTCTAGACAATCAATTATTTAATTTAACCACCTATGACCGTATTGTCTTTTTCTGTGTAAGTAGCCTTGCGGGTGCTTTTGTCATTTTTGTCGGTTTAATTTATATGGTCTTAAAGGGAAATGCGGATAAGGAATAGGGTCTAAATATATGCAAACAATTTCGCCAAAAATATTTAGACAAGTTCAATTGATCAATAAATTGTTTAAAATTTCAAAAAAGCATTATTTTTTAAGAAGATTTTCAAACTTTTTATTCCAGAAAAAAACAGATTTAATTGTTCAGGAATTACAAAAATTACATCTCGATACATTAGAAACGTACAAAGAGAAACTATTAATAAATAATAACCCAAGCATCACTAATATTATTTGGGTATGCTGGTTTCAGGGAGAAGATCAAGCTCCTGCTCTGGTACAAAAGTGTATCTGGAATCTAAAGCAATTTAATCAAGATGAATACACGATTAAAATAGTAACATTAGATAATTATAAAGATTTTATTGATTTACCTTCTTACATTGAAGAAAAATTTAAAAAAGGTATCATCTCTTATACACAACTCTCGGATATATTAAGATTTACCTTGTTAGCAACGCATGGGGGCATATGGATTGATTCAACATATTTAACCCTGTCATCACTTCCCAAATACGTAACAAATCATTCTTTTTTTAGCTTAACTAGCGCTATTTTTCCTACCTACTCAATATCAAAAGGTCGTTGGGCTGGTAATTTTATAAAATTTGGTAAAAATGATTTCATTGCTTTGCTATTTAAAGACTTATTTTTCGAATATTGGAAAAATAACGATCAACTTATAGACTACTTTTTAATCGACTATTATTTCGAACTTTTATATCGAAATATACAATCTTTCCAAGAGAATCTTAAAAAACTACCTCAATATGGTGACAATCGCCATCTTTTAAATAGCATTTTATTTAAAGAGATTAATCAAATTGATAGTTCCAAGTTAGAAAAGGATATCTATAAAATATATAAATTAACCTATAAATTTAAGGCCGAAAAAGCAAATAAGCAAAAAACTTATTTCAGAGAGTATTTCTAAATACTCTCTGAAATAAGCCCATTTATTTAAAAAAGTTTCTCATAATAATACTTAACTTCAAAATTTCTTTAATAAAATTTGCGAAACGATCTTTATGTATCACTTTATAGTTGTATAAGTGATTATTTAACATTCTTTTTTTAAAATTATTTAACTGATTTTTTTCGGAAAACTGCTCAACTGTTTTAAATATTTTTTCTGATTTAGCTTCGCTAATTCTCCCATACAAATGACTTGTATCAAAAAAATATGTAGGCTTATCAACGTGCTCAAAATTACCCAAGTCACCAACTCGATACCAAAGCTCTAAGTCTTGCCACATGCAGAAACTCTCATCAAAACCAGAAACTTGTCGTAACGTTTTTGTTTCTGTAAAAATTTGATTACCAACATAGTTTGCAAAAAGGAGATCATCTTTCTTAAAGTATTTTTTAGAAAATAAACTATGCTCTTTTGCTTGATTACTTTTTTCACTTTTAATATTTGAAGTAAATAAAGCGATTGAGTCTTCTCTCTTTTTATTTACCCAATAATCTAGAAAGAACTCAAGGCGATGTGGTAAAAAATAATCATCATCATCTAAGCCTGTGATTAACTCACCTTGTGCTAAATTAATTGCAATATTTCGGCTGACGCATGCACCGCTATTTTTATCCTTAAAAAAATAGCGAATACGTGAATCTACTTTGGTCAATCCAACTAAAAAATCTTGTGTACCATCTGATGAGTTATCATCGACAATAATGATTTCAAAATTTTTATATGTTTGATTCTGTACAGACTGAACAGCCCTTTTTAAAAGCTCCAACCTGTTATAGGTTGGTATATATACAGAAATTAGTGGTTCCATCATTCATCTGCACTAATTATAGTTTCAAAAAATGTATAAATCATTTTCACGACAGTTTCCTGTTGTTGATTAGAAATACCATACCATAAAGGCAACCTTAGCAATCTCTCGCTCTCTTTAGTCGTGAATTCATCAAGACCACAAAACTCAGAGTATTTTTCACCTGCGGGAGAGCTATGCAAGGGAACATAATGAAATGTAGCCTGAACACCGTTGTCTTTCAAATATTGGAGTAAACCACTTCTTTGTTTTATATCTTTAACTTTCACATAAAACATATGAGCATTATGTTTACAGTTTTCAGGAATTTGTGATAATTCTATTTTTGAGCTATATGTTAAGGGAACCAATTTTTCATAATAATAGTTCCATGCCTTTAAGCGCTCTTGATTAATATGTTCAGCACTATCCAACTGAGCAAATAAATAAGCAGCCTGAAGCTCACTTGGCAACAAACTACTACCAATATCACTCCAAGTATATTTATCCACCATACCTCTAAAAAACTGGCTACGATTAGTGCCTTTTTCCCTAATAACTTCTGCTCTTTCTATAAACCGTTGATCATTTATGAGTAATAACCCGCCCTCACCGCCACTCGTATAATTTTTTGTTTCATGAAAACTAAAAGCAGCTAAATGTCCAATAGTCCCCAATGCCTTTCCTTTATAGGTAGACATGACACCTTGCGCAGCATCTTCAACGACATACAAATGATATTTATGGGCTAAATCCATAATTACATCCATTTCACATGCAACACCTGCATAATGCACTGGAACAATCACTTTTGTTTTTGATGTAATTGCTGCTTCTATTTTTGTTTCATCGATATTCATTGTATCCGGACGAATATCTACAAAAATAATTTTTGCACCTCGTAAAACAAATGCATTTGCCGTACTTACAAAAGTATAGCTTGGCATAATGACTTCATCCCCCTCACAAATATCTAGCAATAATGCTGCTAGCTCAAGTGCATGTGTACAAGAAGGGGTTAATAAAGTTTTTTTACAAGTAAACGAGTCTTCAAACCATTTTTGACATAACTTCGAATACTTACCATCACCTGAGAGCTTTTTAGACTGGATGGCGTCTACAATCAATTTAGTTTCAGAACCTAATACTGGCGCATTATTAAAAGGAATCATCAATCTACCAATTCATTTATTATTTAGACTTATACACAAAATAGTGAGTGTTTTAATGTTGCTTCACCTATCAAAACTTTTCTACCAGACTCATCAGAAACAGTTGTTGCAAGTTTAACATTTCCTTTATCTTCATCGATTTGATTCACTACAATCTGAGCATAATATGTTTGATCCATAAATACTGGTGCTTTAAAATTCATAGACTGGTTTAAATAAATTGTACCAATACCAGGATAATCAGTGCCAAAGATCCTAGAAAATACACTCCCGACAAAAAAACCATGAACTATTGGGCTCTTAAAAAACGTCGTTTTTGCATATTCTTCATCTAAATGAATAGGATTAACATCGCCCGTTATTTCAGCAAACTTTTCCACATCATTTTTTGAAAACCTAAATTTATATACCCTTTCATAATTAAGAGCATTATGCATACATTGATTCGAACTAATAAATTCAAAAAACATGCTTAAATCCATTCATCCTAGTTTGTAATACTATTATTTAAATATTTAAGTTCTAGATCTAATAAATCTTTTTTCCGATCTTTAACTCTTTTTGCAGGATTACCAACATAAATCCCCCATTCCTGAGTGCTTTTATTCACTAGACTTAAAGCACCAATTGAACATCCATCAGCGATACAAACCCCAGGAAATACTATCGTACCTGCCCCTACAATTACATGCTTGCCTAAAGTGACTTCTCTTTTAGTTTCATTTTTATATTCCTTAGGTATCGTTGGGTTAGTCAAAGATGCTCCACTATAATCATCAGATTGTGTAAAAACTTGTACATGATAGGCTAACCCTGAAAAATCGCTAAAAATAATTCCCTTCTCACCACCAGCAACTAGACACATTGGTGCAATATGCACATTTCGACCTATGGTTACCTTCCCAGAAATAACACAAAAATCATCAATCCGCGAATGATCACCAATCGTTATTTGTTCGCAATTATAAATTGAAGCTTTATCACTAATTTTTACGTTTATGCCTAAATTCTTAAAACCCATTGCATTGAGTTGTTCTTCAGATAAATATGCCACTTTTTATGACTCCAACAAACTTTTCCATTTATCTTCAAAGTTTTCTTTTGAAAAGTAATTCTTTATATTGATTTCATTTTTAACTAATTTTTCATTATTAGTTAAACTAAATTCTTCAATATCAAAAATATCAACACCCATTTCTTTCAATAGTTTCCACTGCGACGTTCCAGGCCTCAAGTACACTACTTTCCCCATCCCTAAGAGACTAATAGTATTACCCATAGCCTGCTGTCGTTTGTGATTAAAAATAGCAATATCTATATTTTTAAGAAAACACTGATATTTTTCATAGGTCATGAATTCAGTCAAGGGGACAAACTTATGCTCAAATATAGTCTTACCATATTCGATCACCTGTTCTGCATAAGCTTGATTTCCATAAGATAAAGGTACATAAATCTTAATATTTGACTCTTTAAATTTTTCGAGTTGAGCTAAAGCTTCAATGTGCTCATTTGCAGGGTCAGCAGAATTACCCAATAGAATATGGATAACTTCATTATGCTTTTGATCAGAACCGTGACTTGAACTAAAAATATTGCTTAAATAGCCAAGGTTTTCAACATACTTTCCTTTAGCTCCAAATCTTTTTCTCGCATATTCAACATCGCCTGGTAGATATGTGAGCAAATACCCCATATTCTTTATGACATATTTTTTATAATAAGCAGATAGGCCAGAATTTATATGAGTCTCATATAAATCCCCCCCCCACATGAGCCAATAGCATTTCTTTAATAGCCAAGGGTTATAAAAAAGAAGTTTTATAACTTTTGAACTAAATAATCCATGTAGTATCACTTTATCAGCGCTATACATTTCTGATAAGAGCTGAAAATAGCTGGTGTTATTAGCTTTTTTTCCTAAAAAAAACACCCCTCTATCTTTTAAAAAACCATAAACACTCTCATCTCCATAAAGATAAAAAACATTACCTTCATGTGAAAATTTTTCCTGTATAAAGTCAATCAAAGGAGGTAAAAACTTATCAGCCATACCGACGTGAATTATTTTTTTTTGCACAGTTTTACCTAATCAACCAATGAGATCAAATACTGACCATAACTATTTTTACTCATAGTATGACCAATTTTTAAAATCTGCTCTTTACTTAACCAACCTTGATTAAATGCAATTTCTTCCAAGCATGCCACTTTATAGCCTTGACGCTTTTCTAAAGTTTCTACAAATTGTGCAGCTTCAAGTAAACTACTATGTGTACCTGTGTCGAGCCATGCAAAACCACGTCCAAGTAGTTCCACATTTAAATCCCCACGTTCCAAATACATTTGGTTCACGGTAGTAATTTCTAATTCGCCACGCTCTGATGGTTTAACTTGTTTGGCAATTTGAATCACATCATTGTCATAGAAATACAGTCCCGTTACTGCAAAATGAGACTTTGGATGTTGAGGTTTTTCTTCTAGTGAAATTGCGCGTTTCTGATCATCAAACTCAACGACACCAAAGCGTTCTGGGTCTTTTACTTGATAGCCAAAAACTGTTGCACCTTTTTCACGCGCAACAGCCTGTTTTAGCATTGGTGTAAAACCTTGACCATAGAAAATATTATCGCCTAGTACTAAACACACATTACTATCACCAATAAACTCTTCACCAATAATAAATGCTTGTGCTAAACCATCTGGACTTGGCTGAATGGCATACTCTAATCGAATACCGAACTGAGCCCCATTGCCTAGTAAGCGTTTAAAACTATCTAAGTCTTCAGGAGTTGTAATGATCAGAACATCCTGAATTCCTGCCAACATCAGTACTGACAATGGATAATAAATCATTGGTTTATCGTAAATAGGCAGTAGCTGTTTCGATACACCTTGGGTAATCGGATACAGTCGTGTACCAGAGCCACCTGCTAAAATAATGCCTTTTGTGTTCATTGAGCATTTACACCTAATCTTTCTCGTTGGTAACTACCATCTTGAACTCGACGGGACCAATCTAAATTATTCAGATACCATTCAACCGTCTTTCGAATTCCAGTTTCAAAGGTTTCTAGAGGTTTCCAGCCTAAATCTTTTTCAATTTTTCCCGCATCTATGGCATAACGCAAATCATGCCCAGGACGATCTTCGACAAATTTAATAAGAGACTCATACTTTTGACCATTGGCTTGAGGCTTTAATTCATCCAAGATATTACAAATCGTTTTTACGACTTCAATATTTTGTTTTTCGTTATGTCCACCAATATTATAGGTTTGCCCTACAGCGCCTGTAGTAACAACTTGATACAGCGCACGTGCATGATCCTCAACAAAAAGCCAATCCCGAATCTGATCACCCTTACCATAAATAGGTAAAGGTTTCATATCTAGAGCATTGAGAATAACTAAAGGGATTAGTTTCTCTGGAAAATGATATGGCCCATAATTATTTGAACAATTGGTCACAATTGTTGGCAAACCATAGGTTCTGTGCCATGCGCGAACCAAATGATCTGAACTTGCCTTACTTGCCGAATATGGTGAACTTGGTGCATATGGTGTTGTTTCTTTAAAAAGGTCCGTCGTTCCCTCTAAATCACCATACACTTCATCGGTTGAAATATGATGAAAGCGAAAAGATTCTTTTACTTCTGCGGTTAGACTTAGCCAATATTTTCGTGCAGCTTCTAATAAACTATAAGTTCCCACAATATTGGTTTGGATAAATGTAGCAGGACCATCAATTGAGCGGTCGACATGCGATTCAGCAGCCAAATGCATCACTACATTCGGTTGAAAGTTTTCAAAGATTTTTTCTAATTCAACCTGATCACAAATATCGGTTTGGAAAAATTGATAGCGTTCACTTTTTTCAATGGATTGAAGTGACTCCAGATTACCTGCATAAGTCAACTTATCGACATTTAAAACATGATGATGGGTGTTTTCAATAATATGACGTATTACTGCTGAACCAATAAATCCAGCGCCGCCAGTTACTAGAATGCGCATTTCAAGCTGTTCCTATCATTTCATCACATTTATATTTTGATTTTTTAAATAAGGTATCAACGTATTCAGTTTAAGTATCAAATCAACTTTTATTTAAACTCAACCCGCTTAGCCACTAACGCATATTTTATTTGTTTCAATATACGTAAAATCTCCAGTCGAACTTTAGCCAAGCCCTTCTTCTTTTGCTTTTTCATTCGAGCTTTACGCTCTGCAAGCAAGTCGCTTGAAAGTGTCGTTTTCTTTTCAGGAAATAACATCATTTCCTGTATACATAAAGCAGGCGTCATCTGATATACAGGATGAAATGTATGACGTATAAATTCATCAAACATCACTTGGTCCAGTGGGATCAATTGAATTTTTTTCACATATTCCAAATATTTTTGAGCACCTTCAAGACTCAGGATATAACCTGCGGTGCCTAAGTTTTTTCCCGTGAGTTGAACAATATGACGCGTGCCATTTGCTATTTCCGACTGGGCATTACCGAGAAAAACTTGATCTGCAAATGCTTCCGTCTTAATAATGTCCCAATTTGGGTTGATCCAGCCTGCGTTATTTAATAATTCAGCAGCATTACCTAAATACACATCATCTTCAAAAATAGCCAAATGAGGAATGTGCTCATCTACCATTTTTTGCCAAATCGAGACATGACTCATAAAACAAGCCAACTCACCAGGACTTAAAAACTCATCCCGAATATTGAGCTGCATTTTTTCTGCTAAAGGACGTGCTAAATCAGGCGTCAGCGCATCAAAAAACTCAAACCCAACATTCTGTTTGCCGAATTCTCGCACGATATGCTCACGACGCGCAGCCGCTGTTTTTAAGCTAATGACTATATTTTTCATATCGATACTACTTATTTCGATGCAACCAAATGCTTTACAGCATAAAACTTATCACGCCACATCCGCTTTTGTTTTTTGATGCCGTGAGAAAGACTCCGCCCTTCTTTTTCTTTACGAGAAATACCTTGTGCTGCCACGGTGCCCAAGATATCACTATCCAAGCCAGCAGGTTTCACTAAAGCAGGCCACACGCCTAAACCCTTCCCATTTTTACTGAGCCATGTTTGAAAGAAAATATCGACAGGCATGGTCATTTTTCTCCCAGCTTGCATAAATGCTTCTGCACCTTGACGTGACCACACCAAACCTAAACCACGAATAGGAAAATAAAAAGCATGCCACAAACTCATACCATCAACATTCGTAATATCTTTAGCTAACTTTTTCTTTTTGGTTGCAATGTTAATCAAGTACCAATCCAGCTCTTTATGCTGATCTAGATACTCAATCACGCCATCAAGCTTGTTTTTAAAGTCTTGGTTGATTTTCATATCGTCTTCAAGCACCACCAAATAATCAGCATCTGTACTTAAAAATTTTTCCGCGCAGCCATAATGACTTAAATAGCAGCCCAATTCCGAATTCATCAGTTTACGGCCAAGTACGTCGTTCGCCCCTTGATCATCGTAGTTTGCAAATTCAGTTAACTCTTTACCACGACCATCGACTGCAGAAAAGCGATCAAAAGGCCAGTTGACTTGATTCAGCTGCTGAGTTGCTCTTTCAAGTCGTTCCTGACTGCCGTCCAAATTAATCAAATAAGTAACAACTTTCATCATGAACCTTTAAACTAAAACTGAATGGGGCAAATAGCCTGCTAATTTTTCCTGCATAGCCATACTGATTTTCTTTGCAGCATCACTATCAAGCTGATCCAAACTCTGTATGCAGCCATACTTAATCTCAGGATTATGTAGCGCTTGTATAAAACTATTCAAACTGTCCTGATTTTTAAGATAGGCCAACTCGAGATCAGGCTTTAACTCAGCCTGCTGTTTTTGAATCTTAATGTGGTTCATTAATGAAATCGGATTCAACTGTTCTACACTACGAAATTTAAACTTGATCTGCGTTTCTAAAAGCTGTGGATGTTCCAGCAAATAATCTTTTAATGCATGACGATCTACAATATGTGGATAATGATGGATTTCAAAGAATTTCTTAAAGCCCAAAACATCCGCACCAAGCATCTGCGCAATCATATGTTTCGGCTGAATTGGCTTTCCAAATTGGCGACTCATCAACTGACGATATTTGAGCTTTACCTTGAGTGCAAAACTATTCTGCCAATGGCCATAGATCACCAAGTTTTCCGCTTTTAAAAAGTCTTCGACTTGTGCAGGCGCATTAAAAAAGAAATCATCATTCAGATAAATAAAATAATCTGATAAGCCTTCAATATTCCAAAGCATACTTTCAATGGAACGGGTATTGAAAGTTGGTAAATGCTCTTCAAAACCTCTAAAAATTTCTTGGTGATCAACCACACGAATTTTATCTGAAGTGCACAAACCTTGCGCTGCAAATTCATCGATAAACTCAGGACGCTGACTATCTGCCACCACATAGATATGTCGACAGAACGGTACATATTTCAAGATGGAAGCGATGTTATAATAAATTTCGTTATTACTGGCAAAGCGCGTCGCACTAACTGCATCAGATGCATCTTCACCAGTCAGATATTTATGGCGTTTCTTTTTTAATTCAAGATCATTGCCATCTACCCAGGCAATCACGATATCAATATTTTGCATTCATTTGATCACTTCAAAATCTGAGTCTAATAGGCATTTATTGCCAAGCATCCTTAATCCACTGTGAAGGCAATACATAACGATACCATTTTCCACCACCACCATTAATAGCATCAGGTGGATTGATTTCACCATGGAAAATAATGACCTTAACCCCTTCAGGTTTTACAGGGGGTTTAAAGTATGCCAACGGAATTTTTTGCAAACAGTGATATTTGTAACTCTTACACCAACTATCAGGCCAGTAAGAAAGTTTTTTCTCTTGATCGACATACCAAGACAAATAAGCTTGCTCATTGCGGAATTTTTGACGAATTTCATCAAAATGCTCCCGAAAATAAGGCATCAGTCCAGGGAAAGCGCCCAGTTTAAAACGGTAAACCGAGCTGTTGCCTGTAATCCGCCAAGGACGTTTCCAGTCATGGATAATCAGGAAATCCCCAGGATGGGTAAAGAAACTATCGATATTGTCAACAATCACCACATCCAAGTCTAAAAAGAGTGCATTACCTTGTAAACCGTACAAGTCTGGCTCGAATGTAGACAATTTATTCCAGCCACGTTCAGGACTTCCTTCTGGAAGCGCTAAAGGTGGAATGGGAAAACATTCAACTGCAGGGTCGATTCCTTCGGTACGGTCTGTTAGACAAACCATTTTAAAATCAACCGTGGTGTGACGCTTCACCATGTTATATAAACGATTGACGTACTCGGCCCCATATTTGGTGCCCCATTTCATGCATAACACAATATTTTGATCTGTCTGTGTTTCAGCCTGTTTTGACAACGAGTCGTTTACGTTTTCCAGCATGTTCTATCATCCACCAGCATTCTGCGTTGTATCATAACATTTCTTGCAATAAGTTAGTGTATGGCTTTTTCAAAGCCCTCATAATACTCAAAAATAGTTTGTGCTATGATACGGAATCGCTTAGATAAATCCTTTACAGGGTTCACTTAGCTCTCATATGAAGAATATATAATCAGGTTGATATGAAAATAGCAGTTGCAGGCACAGGTTACGTCGGCCTTTCTAATGCCATGATCTTCTCACAACACCATGAAGTGATTGCACTAGACATCATCGACACGAAAGTTGACATGTTGAATCAAAAAATCTCTCCGATTCAAGACACAGATATATCAACATTTTTAAGCGAGAAACCGCTCAATTTTCGTGCCACAACTGACAAATATGAAGCCTATCGAGGCGCTGATTTTGTCATCATTGCAACACCCACCGACTATGATGTGCAAACTAATTATTTCAACACGCAAAGTGTGGAAAGTGTTATTCGAGATGTCGTCGAGATTAATCCTCAGGCAACGATGATTATCAAATCAACCGTGCCAGTGGGCTTTACGCAAAAAGTCAAAAGCCAGTACAACACTGACAATGTGATCTTCTCCCCAGAGTTTTTACGTGAAGGCAAGGCTCTGCATGACAACCTTTATCCCTCTCGGATTATTGTTGGTGAAAAGTCAGAACGTGCTCAATTGTTTGCAGATATGCTGATCGAAGGTGCAATCAAAAAAGACAGTCCTGTATTGTTTACTGACTCAACTGAAGCCGAAGCGATCAAGTTATTTGCCAACACCTATCTCGCGATGCGTGTCGCTTACTTTAATGAACTCGATACTTATGCCCAGTCTTTCGGTCTAGACACTCGTCAAATTATTGAAGGCGTATGTTTAGATCAACGCATTGGCAATCATTATAACAACCCATCGTTTGGCTATGGTGGCTATTGTCTACCAAAGGATACAAAACAACTTCTTGCCAACTACAATCAAGTGCCAAGTAACCTGATTCAGGCTATTGTAGATTCTAACAGTACCCGTAAAGACTTTATTGCAGACTCTATCATTGCAAAAAATCCCAATACTGTCGGTATTTATCGTTTAGTAATGAAAAGCGGCTCCGATAACTTCCGTGCCTCCGCAATTCAAGGCGTCATGAAACGCATCAAAGCAAAAGGCATTGATGTGATTGTTTATGAACCAACCTTAAATGAAGATGAATTTTTCAAATCCAAAGTGATTAATGATTTAGAACAATTTAAACAACAAAGTGATGTCATCATCGCCAATCGCAAGTCGCAAGATTTAAGTGATGTTGAGGATAAAATCTATACCCGGGATATTTTTGGAGGCGATGAATGAACGTTTTAGTAACAGGCGCAGCAGGCTTTATCGGCTTTCATGTCTCTAAAAAACTACTTGAACGTGGTGATAATGTTGTCGGTTTTGACAATATGAATGATTATTATGATCCTGCTTTAAAGCAAGCTCGTATCGACTTATTACATCAAACCGCTCAGCAAAGTACTGGCCAATTTGACTTCATTCAAGCCAATCTTGCCGATAAAACAGCAGTTGATCAATGCTTTCAACAACACCAGTTTGACCGTGTGATTCACTTGGCTGCACAAGCAGGCGTGCGCTACTCACTTGAAAATCCAATGAGTTATGTAGAAAGCAATATTATTGGCTTTACCAATATTATTGAAGCTTGCCGCTATGCGAAAACACCACATCTGACCTATGCCAGCACCAGCAGTGTATACGGTGCAAATACCACCATGCCTTTTAGTGAGCAGCATGGTGTCAATCATCCTGTCCAATTTTACGCAGCAACAAAACGTGCGAATGAATTAATGGCCCACAGCTATAGTCACTTATTTCAATTGCCAACCACAGGCTTACGCTTCTTTACGGTTTATGGACCTTGGGGGCGCCCTGACATGGCTCCCTTCAAATTCACTAAAAATATTATTGAAGGTAAAACAATCCAAGTATTCAATCATGGCAACCATAGCCGAGACTTTACTTTTATTTCAGATATTGTCGAAGGTGTGATTCGTTCAAGCGATCAAATTGTACAAGCAAACCCAAATTGGGACAGCAATCACCCAGATCCATCGACCAGCAATGCGCCCTTCCGTATTTTTAATATTGGTAATAATAACCCTGTTAAGCTAATAGACTTTATAAGTGCAATTGAAAAATCTACTGGTAAAAAGGCCATCACGGAATTACTCCCTCTTCAAGCAGGCGACGTGGCTGATACTTTGGCAGATAGCAGTGCTTTAGAAAAAAGTGTGGGGTATAAACCATCTGTTTCTGTTGAAGATGGTGTGAAACAATTTGTAGATTGGTATCGCGACTTTTATCAGGTTTAAATAAAAACCACTATCTAATTAATTAAACCAATCTAAAATAAAACCCTAATTACACAGTAGTTAGGGTTTCTAAATACAGGTCTATTTAAATTAAATTGTAGATCGTTACACCATAAAATTTTTCTTACTAAATCACCATCCACCACAAACCTGTCTCCTATACCTATACAAATTCTTTGAGGTAGAAAAAACCTATCCTTCGCTTGAATATCCTCAACTAAATAAACGAAGCTTATTTTTAAATAGCAACATCTTAGCAATAGGATAACTTTTATTTATACTCGCCGAGGTTTATGAAATGGCTTTTATTAAAAATTACAGTATCAAAAAACCATTAAGCTTATACAAAATATTGGCTTAAATTACTCAAGAGAAATACCAAATTAAACACCACCAGAGCCATCATAAATAATCCCATGATGACTCTACCTTTATAAAAATAATTTATTTATTTTTCTTTTTGCATATATTTATCAATATATGATTAAGAACGCCATAATTCTCCAAGTTTTACATCCCACTCAACAGGAGAAATAACCATACGTCCTGCATTTGGGGTCAATGTAATTTCACTAAACAGCACTTCATCTTGTGACAATAGGAAGTCAATTCGGCTATAACCATATTCCAAACATAACTGCTCAGATAGCTCAACCATTTTATGCATCTTGCACGGTTCTATCACCGCTTCTGGCGTATTCTCTTTGCAATCTACGGTGAAAGGCTGTAACACCCAAGAGGTATCATAAATATTTGAATACTCTGTACCATCACTCCCTTGGACATCGACTTCAACATACTTAGGCTGCCCTTCAAAACAGTGAACACGACACGTTGTAATGGTGGCATTCGTGTTAGCATCACGATATAAGTCAACATAATGCTCTGCCAAAATGAGCGGCGAAATATTTTTATAGTGCCACTCTCGCTTGCGGTAGTACATATTCATTTTTAAACTGTTATTTAGTTTACTTTCCGCTCTATTAACATCAAATGTACCTTTATCGCGACAAACAATAGCGCTTCCACTGTCGTGGGTACATTTCAAAACAAACTGGCTTGGAAATTGATCAAAATCAATATTCTTAAAGTCACAATATGTGCCTATAAGTGGGACCAGATGTTTTTCTCCAATCCGATCTATAATCAACTCTCTTACTGCCGATTTATCAGCTAATTTGGTATGTAATGCACTCCTTTCAAAAATCATTCGTGCAGTAACTTTCTCATTAAAACTTTCAGGTTGATTAAAATTTGGCATATACCCTAATTTATTAATGAACCTCTTTTTTAAATATCTCTCATCAGAAACAAACAATGTTCTAAATACTTTTGCTTTATATATAAGACTGTTAATCATGGGTAAAATTTTTAAATACATCTCATTTTTACCAAATAATAACAAATTAAATTATATTATGTATGCTTTAAGAATATTATTTTTACTAAAAGTTCAAAAATCTTCGATCCCTTATAAACAATTAAATGCTATAAAATATAATCCATATATCTTTTTAAATAATGAAAAACAAAAAAGGGCTCCAAAGAGCCCTTTTTTTTCATCGAACCACTTATTTTACATAAGTTAGCCAGTGTGCATATTTCGGGTCTTTACCCTGTACTGCATTAAAGAATGTGGTTTGAATTTGTTCAGTGATTGGACCACGCGTGCCGGAACCAATTTCACGGTCATCATATTCACGAATAGGCGTCACTTCAGCAGCAGTACCTGTAAAGAATGCTTCATCCGCAATGTAGAATTCATCACGTGTAATACGACGCTCAACTACGTCATAGCCCAAGTCTTTTGCAATCGTAATAATGGTCTGGCGCGTAATGCCATCAAGTGCACCGCCCGCGATATCTGGCGTATGTAAAACACCATCTTTTACCAAGAATACGTTTTCGCCAGAACCTTGGCATACATAACCTTGAGGGTCGAGCAACATTGCTTCGTCATAACCTGAGTGTGCTACTTCTTGGTGAGCTAAAATCGACAAGGTATAGTTACCTGACGCTTTTGCTTTACACATCGTCACGTTTGGATGGTGATGGGTAAATGATGAAGTTTTCACACGAATACCTTTCGCCATTGCTTCATCACCTAAGTACGCACCCCAGCTCCACGCAGCAACCACCGCATGAATCGTATTGTCTGTTGCAGCAATACCTAATTTTTCAGAACCAATAAAAATAATTGGACGCAAGTAGCAAGACGCTAATTTATTTTCACGAACCACATCAATTTGAGCTTGCTCTAGTGTTGCTTGATCAAATGGGACTTTCATTTGATAAATTTTTGCAGAGTTCAATAAACGCTTAGTGTGTTCTTTTAGACGGAAAATAGCCGTGCCATTCGGTGTTTCATAGGCACGGACACCTTCAAACACACCCATGCTGTAGTGCAAGGTATGTGTTAATACGTGAGTTTTTGCCTCACGCCAGTCAACCAATTGTCCATCTTGCCAAATAAAACCATCACGATCAGCCAAATTCATGACACACACTCCAAATTTATATACACAGTCATGTTACCCAATGCTCACGATTGAGCTTGGATCAATTAATCTTTGCCATAATTTGCAAACGATCACTCGGGTATCGCGCCAGTCCGCAGCATTTACTTGCATGGATTGATTCGCAAGGGCTAAACGGTGGCTCTCGGCTCGTTCACTGAGATAAGCTTGAATCAATGCAGTCGCATCGTCACTGGATAAGCAACTGGCTTTTGCAGCGTCCTCAAGGATTCGTACATTGTCGGAATAATGGGCAAGATCTGGATGAGATCCGCTCCATGCCAACACAGCATACTGTGCCATAAATTCGATATCGACGATACCACCTGCGTCTTGTTTTAAATGAAAAATTCCATCTTTTTGTTGTTCTTTAGAAGAACCCAAATGGTCTTTCATTTTTTGACGCATCTTCAGCACTTCTGCGCGTACATTTTCCTCATCTCGTGGCTGCGTCAAAATCCGACAGCGCAATGCTTCAAACTTATCACGCAAACTTGGCTCACCCGCAATCGAACGAGCACGTACCAAGGCTTGATGCTCCCAGACCCATGCATTTTTCAACTGATATTGCTCAAAGGCTTTTAAACTGGTGACCAAGACCCCCGCCTCACCCGATGGGCGTAAGCGCGTATCGATTTCATAGACCCGACCATCGAGGGTCTGCGTGGTCATCAACGACATAAATTTCTGCGCAACACGCATTGCAAACTCGAACCCACTGATCGACTTCAGCCCATCTGTATCGGCTTGCTCATCCATATAATGAATAAAGACAAGATCTAAGTCCGAGCCATAACCCAGCTCAATCCCACCAACTTTGCCATAACCCACAACAGCAAATGCCAAATGATCGATCGAACAGCGCTGTCCTTCAACATCGAGCGGATAACCATGTTTCTTTGCCGTCATTTGGTAAGCCAAATTTAAAGTTGTACTGACCGAAACTTCTGCAATATCGGTCAAAGCATCGGATACTTTCATCAACGGACTTTCAGCCAAGACATCACTGGCTGCAACCGCCAATACATTGGATTTTTTAAACAGGCGCAGCACACGCATCAAATCTTCAACATCATCAAGTTCAATACGAAGCAACTGTTGACGCAGAGAATCTTCCAAATCTTGACGGCGCGGCAGCTCAAAGTCCATGGACAAAAATTCATCCAAGAGTACTGGATAATGGGTCAATTCTTCACAAATCCATGGACTTACGGTTGCCATTTTAACTAAGCGCTGTAACGCCCCTTTACTCTCAATCAACATGACCAAATATACGGTGCGGCGCATCACAGACTCAACCAAGGGCATAAGGCGAAGTAGCGCGGCTTGCGGCTTATCTGACTGTAAAATCGCTTCAATCAAATGCGGCCAAAACATTTTTAAACGCTGCACCGCTTTTGCAGGCAGCTTTTTTAGCGCATGACCATTCCAAAATTCATGAATGAGGTTTTTTGCATTCGCATCTAACACCTCATTTAACCGCGCTTCTAACTGACTAAAACTTTCTACGAAAGGGTCATGCTCTTTTTCTTTAATTAAATGCTCAAACTGGTAAATGACTTTGGCGCGCTTTTGATTTAAATGTTCAATAAAAGCATCCCAGCTTACAAAGCCTAAGGTGTCAATCATCCTTTGTCTAAGTTCTGGTTCTGTTGGCAAAGACTGGGTTTGTTGATCATTTAGAGCTTGAATGGCATGTTCTACACGGCGCAGAAATAAGTAGGCATCTTCCAGCTCACTGACTGCTTGCCCATCCAGCAAACCCACTTCACCCAAATGATGTAAGCTCACTAAACATTGACGGTCTTGTAATTCTAATTTTGCCCCACCATAAATTAGCTGAAAAACCTGCACAATAAATTCGACTTCACGAATACCACCCGCACCCAGCTTAATATCATCTTCGATATTGCGGCGTAATACTTCACGCTCAATCATGGCTTTCATTTCGCGCATGGCTTCAAAAGCGGTGTAATCGACATACTTACGGAACACGAAAGGACGAGTCATGTCCAACAACTCATTCCCCTCTTTGCCCCCTGTCACAATCCGCGCCTTAATCCACGCATAGCGCTCCCACTCGCGACCATGCTGGCTTAAATACTTCTCCAGCGCCGCATGACTAATGGCCAATGCAGAACCATCACCCCAAGGACGTAAGCGCATATCCACACGGAAGACAAAACCATCAGCCGTGATATGGTCCAACAAGTAAATGAGTTTCTGACCCCACAAAATGCAAAACTGTTGTACGTCTATGCATTTACGACCATCAGTTTCACCTTGCTCATCAAAAGCAAAAATCAAGTCGATATCACTGGAGAGATTCAACTCTTGTGCACCGAGCTTCCCCATCGCGACCACAATTAAATCTTGAATTTTATGGTTATAACCCACAGGCTGACCATGTTTAGTCACCAATGGCGCTAAGGCAAACGCTTTTGCCACACAAATGGCTGCATCGGCAAAATCCGATAACTCTCGCGTTAGCGTCATCACATCGATCAGTTGATTGGCATCCTGCCAAATCCAGCGAAACATTAAACGCGCACGTAAAATTCGGATGGTGCGCATCCATGTGCTTTCATCACTGATCTCTTTTAAGCTGTTTTGAACGACATTGAAAATTTGTTCGGTGGTCAATGGCTGAGAAAATTGATCAATTGCATAATCTTGTTCAAGATAAACCTGATGTATAGATAGGACTTGTTCCGCATATTGACTTGCGCGCAATGTCTTTTGCAATTGCTCAGCATTCATGATCGACCCTTTCGCATTGTTTTGGTTATTTATAACAGCAGATCATGAGATTAGGCGAATTATTTTATAAGAAAGGTATGATTATTCACTAAATTCTTGCTGGGATGTCTCGAGTGGCAATGCTTGATGTGTGCTGTTCGAACATGGCAGGCTGACGATAAAAGTTGAACCGACACCTTCTTTCGATGTGACTGAAATTTCACCTTTATTCAAATCGACAAACCGCTTACACAGCACCAGACCTAGACCCGTACCTTTCTCCCCCGCTGTCCCCTTAAAACTAACAGTTAGTTTCGGTTCAAACAACGATTCGATTTGGCCCAATGTCATACCTAGACCCGTATCTTGAATGTAGATATCGATAAAGTCATCACGTTGTTTGGCATCAATCGTCACAACACCTTCGCCATGCATATGGGTAAATTTCAGCGCATTTGAGACCAAGTTTTGGATCACCGAGGTCACCATATTGATATCTGCAAAAATTTTTAAATCATCGGGTACACGGTCAATCAGTTGAATATTTTTATTGATAGCCAACGCATGCAACACATCAAAAACAATTTGAGAGGACTGCTTAAGTTTGTAATGGATGGGGTGATAAACAAAGCGCCCGCCTTCTGCCATCGCCCAATTCAGTAAACTCTCCAGCAAGCTATAAGTCGACTGTGCGGTATCATGCAAATAATCTGCAATGCTTTGCACACCAGACTCATCCAAACTTTTACGCTCTTCAGCCAATACTTCTGAGAAACCAATTAAGCCATGAAAAGGGGCTCTTAAATCATGTGCAATAATTTGGAAAAATTTGGTTTTACTGACATTCATGGCCACCTGTTGTTCATACAACTCTTTGAGCTCCGCATTTTCCATGCGCAAATGCAGCAGATTGAGAAAACCAGAGGCCAGTTCATAGACATTTTCTACAGCATCCTGCGTAAAAGCGTCCAACTGTTCATCAAAGAAAATCACTTGCCCCACGGATTTATCCGATGCCTTTAAATCCAATGCGATGACCCGCTGATGTTTAAATCCTAAAGCACCAACCTGCTGAGAAAGATGATGATAATGGCGATGCAGGACATCAATCGCGATATCCCCTTCAAAATGAGTAGCAAAATTGGCTTCAGCGGGCAACTGAAAAGCATTGAATGCGTGTTTGCCCGCATACCAACTATAAGGTTCATTGCTAAACGTTAAAATTGCGGCATGTGCACCTAAAATTTTTCGCGCAAATTTGAGAAAGCTCTTAATTTTATTGTCATTACTGTTCACGCCCAACAATAAAGATAAGTGACAAGCACTTAACTGTTCTGTATCAGACACGACATCTAGCAATTGAATACCCATTTCTGCCTCATCTTTTGTGATTTTTTCGGCACAAACCTATTATTTACTTCTATTTATTAGCAAATTTTCAGCATTAAAACAATATAAAAATACAACAATACAAGCGTGGCATTTAACAAAAAAATCAATTATGTCAGAATTTTATCTTGTGACTGCTTTTGCTTTTTGAAAATTCGTTATTTATCAGAATGATTAAAACAAAATTTTGAATCCATCATATGAGGAAATAATTAAGCAAACCCACACCGAACAATAAATTGCTTTAAACCATCTGTAACGTTTTACGGCGATTTGATTCAAATCTTAAATTTCAGGCAATAAAAAACCCAAGACTGAATATGCTTGGGTTTTTTAATATCTTGGTCCCGAGGGTCGGACTCGAACCGACACGTCATCTCTGACAGCGGATTTTGAGTCCGCCGCGTCTACCAATTTCACCACCTCGGGAAGGTGTTGATGCGTATATTAAACTTTTTGAAAAACTTGTCAACGCAAGTTGGTGGTGATTGGCTATTTTTAAGTCACATTTGATTTTTTAGCTTTATATTTGTTCAATTTCAGCGTTTTTCTGCAAAAACGCATATACTAAGCGCAATTTTGACCTCCCTTATTTTGACGCTGCTTTCCCATCATGCAACTTTCTGATTTTAATTTCGACCTCCCTGATGAACTCATTGCCCGTTATCCTTTAGACACTCGCAGTGCTTCTCGACTATTACACCTCGATGCTCAAGGTCAGCATCATGACTTTCAATTCACCGACATTTTAGATTTGCTCGATGCAGGTGATTTACTGGTCTTAAATGACACCAAAGTGATGAAAGCACGTCTCAAAGGCAAACGTGCCAGCGGCGGAGCTGTCGAAGTTCTGGTTGAACGCATGCAAGATGCATTTATTGCACACTGCCACATCAAAGCCAGCAACACACCCAAAGCCGGCGCTGAGCTCTTTATTGGCCCAGATGCCGTTAAAGTCACGGTGCTAGGTCGTCATGAAAATTTATTTATTGTGGAGTTTTCCCAGCCAATTTTAACGGTACTGGATTTATACGGACAACTTCCGATCCCTCCTTACTTCAACCGTGAAGCTGAAGCCATTGATACCGAGCGTTATCAAACAGTATTTAATGATCCAACCAAGTTAGCCAGTGTCGCTGCACCTACCGCAAGCTTACACTTCGACCAAAAGCTGTTGGATCAACTTGAAGCCAAAGGTATTCAGAAAACCTTTGTCACTTTACACGTGGGTGCTGGTACCTTTCTGCCTGTACGTACCGATGATATTGCCAATCACATTATGCACAGTGAATGGTGTGATGTTCCGGAGCACGCCGTTGAGCTGATTCGCCAAACCAAAGCTCGTGGTAACAAGGTCATTTCTGTTGGAACAACCGCCACCCGTGCCGTAGAAAGTGCGGCTCAAGCGCATCAGGGTGAACTCAAAGCGTGGACGGGAGATACTCAAATTTTTATCTATCCAGGTTATGAGTTCAAAGTGGTGGATCGTCTTATCACCAACTTCCATCTGCCTGAATCGACCCTTCTGATGTTAGTTTCAGCGCTGTCAGATCGTGATAATATTTTGACGGCTTATCAACATGCGGTAGCCAACCAGTATCGCTTCTTTAGTTATGGCGATGCCATGCTAGTCGACCAACTTCAACCCAAATAAGAACCTCACATGCCTATCGATACAATCAAACATTCCATTCATATTCGACGTAAAAAGAATAAAGTTGTGTTTGATAATATCGACAGGCTTTGGGACATCGGCCGAGGGGCCGATTCGGCACAAGACATTCTTGACCGACTGCACCCTTGGAATGCCCCGATTACCCTCAAATTTGAAAATGTGCTGCCTATTCTACTTGGAATAGTCGGCATTTTTTTTATTGTGCCAGTGTTCTTTGCCGGAGAGCACATTTGGACCTTATTCAGCTTTTTATTCGGCTTAGGCTGTCTACTTTGGGCCTATTTAAGTTATGAGCAAGATGATCCGCTTGAAGAGGTCACCGACTATCTAGAAAAACAAATTATTCATAAAAAATACCAGCTCAATGAGTTTACCCCTCCGCAGCATATTGGCGTGGCCCTACAACCTGCATTTTTTATTGCCCATTTAAAGCAGCTGTTTCCAATTTTTAACCAAGGCACCATCAGCAACGATATTCCTTACTACGCCAGTACCACTTGGCAGGATGAAGCAGGACAAGAGCATCAGGTTTTACTATTTCAATACCACTTTGTCGATGAAATTCGCGTACGTGATAAAGATGGCAATGAGTTAAAAGTTAAAGAAGTGCATAAAGACTTATGGGGATGTTTTGTCTTTGAGGTACCCACGCAAGGACTAGCGATTACCGCATACAATAAAAAATTTTATTATCCTTATAGTTTTCCGTGGCATAGCAGTGATATTCAGATTAACCAGAAACTCAAATTTTTTGGCACTGACCAAATGCAGATGGCCAAACTCCTCTCCCCTGCATTTGTGCTACGTACTGCCGATTTTTTCCGTTCCCGTGAAGGCGATTTACTTTTTCATCCTGAAAAAAATATCTTGTGCTATATCAGCCCACAAAACCTGTTTGAAATATCCAGCAGAGCAAAAAAAATCAATGACATTTCGACATTACGTGGACACTTACGCACTTTTAAATTACCTTATCTAGAGCGCTTAGAATCTGATCTAACGCAATTTTTAAAATAATGACATTTTGCCGTTTGAGGACTGTATGGGGCTATTGATTTTCTTCTTGATTATTATTGCAATCGTGTTTGGCGTGATCGTCATTCGCAATAATATTGTGCGACACCACAATGCAACCATTCGCGCATGGTCGGATGTAGCAACCTATGAGCGTCAGAAAATAAAAATTCTAGATGGCTTAGAACCTTTGGTCGAACAATACTCTAGCTTTGAAAAAGGTACCTTGGAAAAAGTCACGGAACTGCGTCAAAACATTCTAAACCTGAACTTAAACAATACAGATGTCAATCAGTTGCAGCGTATCGAAGCATTAAACCAAGAGCTAATGCGCAGCCTCAATGTTGTAGTCGAAAACTACCCTGAGCTCAAGGCCAATGAGATTTATCTAAAGATGATGAATGAAATTGAAGAGCAAAATGAAAATGTCGGTGCTGCGATCAGCATCTTTAACCGCAATGTCGAGTTATTTAACAACCACATTCAAGTTTTTCCAAACAACATTGTCAACACCATGACCGTGGGTAAAAAAGCGGTACGTCCTTTCCGCGACGCGACTGCACTACAAAATTTTGATTACCGTCCAAATTTCAATTAAAGCCGTAATAAGCCAAAGGTATATTTAAAGGCACTCCGATGAGTGCCTTTTTCATCTCCTGTGTTATTTTTTCCAGCAAAGCCTCCCATCACATCTAACACTACTCCACAGCATCAACACAACTTTAAACAACCGTAACCAGCTACGATTCAACTTAAAAAGCTTTGCTTTAAAAGTGTTACAACACTGGTGTTTATTTGCATAATCAAGGAAAATAGCCTCCTTTTAGCGGCGAACTGTTTTTTCGCTCTTGCGCTGCAAGCAGAGCAGTGCTTTGCTCTTGTTCAGGATATTCTATGAAGTTTGAAAAATTAGGTCAGTCGGGTCGCGCCCGTCGTGGTCGTTTAACTTTAGAGCACGGTGTGGTTGAAACCCCTGTGTTCATGCCTGTCGGTACTTATGGTACGGTGAAAGGCATGCTCCCGCGTGATATTGAAGACATCAAAGCGCAAATTATTTTAGGTAACACCTTCCATCTTTACCTACGCCCTGGCCTTGAAGTAATTAAAGAGCACGGCGGCCTGCATAAATTCATGAAGTGGGATAAACCCATTCTGACCGATTCAGGCGGCTTCCAAGTCTTCAGTTTGGGCGCGATGCGTAAAATTAAAGAAGATGGCGTAACGTTCCGCTCTCCAATTGACGGTTCTAAAGTATTTTTGTCTCCTGAAATCTCAATGGACATCCAACATACATTGAACTCAGATATCGTGATGATTTTTGACGAATGTACGCCTTATCCTGCAACGCATGAAGAAGCGCAAAAGTCGCTACAATTGTCATTGCGTTGGGCAAAGCGTTGTAAGACTCAGCATCATGATGTGCTTGAAAATAAAAATGCGCTATTCGGCATTATTCAAGGCGGTATGTATGAAGACTTACGTGATGAGTCTTTAAAAGGCTTGCTTGAAGTGGGTTTTGACGGTTATGCCATTGGTGGGCTGTCCGTCGGTGAACCGAAAGAAGAAATGATTAAAGTGCTGGATTATCTTCCAGAAAAAATGCCAGCAGACAAACCGCGCTACCTGATGGGCGTGGGTAAACCTGAAGACATCGTGGAAGGCATCCGCCGTGGCGTCGATATGTTTGACTGTGTCATGCCTACACGTAATGCCCGAAATGGACATTATTTTGTAACCGACGGTTTAGTACGTATCCGTAACAGTAAATACCGTCATGATCAAAGTCCGCTGGATCCACACTGCGACTGTTATACCTGTACCAACTTTACTCGCGCGTACTTATTCCATTTGGAAAAATGTGGTGAGATGCTGGGTTCAATGCTCGGTACTATTCACAACTTACGTTACTACCAACGTTTCACTCAAGACATTCGTGATGCATTGGATAACGATCGCTTTGATGCCTTTGTTGAAGATTTTTATGCACGTCGTGGTTTAGAAGTTCCACCTTGCCCCCAAGATTAATTGTTGTGAGCATTTGCGCTTGGTAAAAAGACAAGGTAAATTGCAGAACAAGTCTATTTATGATCAATTCGTTGGTCACCGTTTTTTTAGTTTAGGAATTTGAAATGAGCCTTTTTATTTCTACAGCTCACGCAGCGGGTGAAGCTGCACAACAACCAAGTATGGTCGCAAACTTATTGATGATTGCTGTTTTTATTGCAATCTTCTACTTCTTAATTTGGCGCCCTCAAGCAAAACGTGCCAAAGAGCACCGCTCTTTGGTTGAAAGTCTTGGAGTAGGCAGCGAAGTGGTATTTGCTGGTGGCTTAATGGGTAAAATCACTAAACTCGAAGGTGACTTTGCAGTGGTTGAACTGAGCCGCGGTGTAGACGTAAAAATTCAACGCGCAAGTGTGATTTCAGTTCTTCCTGAAGGCACATTAAATAACCTTTAATCAAAAAAATTAGTCGTGCATCCGCACGACTTTTTTCATTTTAAGAAGAAAACAAATGCGTTACCCAGCATGGAAATATCTACTGATTCTCGTGGTTTTGACGATCAGTACATTATATGCCCTGCCTAGTTTGTATCCGGATGAGCCTGCGGTTCAAATTTCTGGTGCCAAAGCTGGTACCCAAATTGACCAAAGCATCGTACAAAAAGCAGAGCAGATTTTAAAATCTGAAAGTATTTCAAGCCATGACAACAGTTTTAGCAATAATGCTGCACTGTTACGTCTTGACTCTAGCGAAGCACAATTAAAAGCCAAAGAAGCGTTACGTCGTGGCCTTGGTGATGACTATGTTGTCGCGTTGAACTTGGCGCCAACCACGCCAGAGTGGCTACAAAAAATTGGTGCAAAACCAATGAAGCTCGGTCTGGACTTACGTGGTGGTGTTCACTTCTTATTAGAAGTGGATATGGATAAAGCGATTGCTCAGCGCATGGAAACCTCTGCGACGGATTTACGTCGTCAGTTCCGTGACAACAAAATTAAATTTAACAGCCTTGCATTAAACAACAACACCATTACCGTTCAGTTCGCCAACAATGATGATCGTACTGTGGCTCAAGACTACTTACGTAGTAATGGTAATGAGTTTAATCAGCAAGCGGTCGCAACTGCGACAGGTTCAACCTTACGTTTAACCTATACCGATGTTCGCCGCCAAGAAATTCAATCTTATGCCGTGAACCAAAACTTAACTACTTTACGTAACCGTATTAACGAGTTAGGTGTGGCAGAAGCCTTGGTACAAACACAAGGTAGTAACCGCATCGTGGTTGAGCTCCCAGGTGTTCAGGACACTGCTGAAGCAAAACGTGTCTTGGGTCGTACAGCAAACCTAGAGTTCCGTTTGGTCTCTGACCAAAATGACCAAGTGATTGACCCTTATACGGGCAAGAGCAATGGTCAGCCACTTCCACCAGGAACCGAGCTTTTTGCATATCAGTCTTTAGACAGCGGACGTGAATTACTTTTAAACCGTAACCGGATTTTAACGGGTGAACGTGTTCAAAACGCATCAAGTGGCTTTAGCCAAGACACTGGTGGCGCTGAGGTAAACATTACCTTAGACACCGCAGGTGGCAAACTGATGGCGGATGCAACCCGTAATGCGGTGGGTAAGCGTATGGCTGTGTTGTTCATTGAAAATAAGCAGCGTATTAGCTATATCACCGATCCTGCGACTGGTGCGCAAACTGAAGTCCGTACACCTTATGCAGAGTCTGTAGTGATTAACGCTGCAACTATTCAAGCAGTACTCGGCTCTCAATTCCGTATCACGGGTCTAGACTCGCCTCAAGAAGCGTCTGAACTCGCACTAATGCTACGTGCTGGTGCACTTGCTGCGCCAATGTACTTTGTTGAAGAGCGTGTTGTTGGTCCAAGCCTCGGTCAAGTAAACATTGATAAAGGTGTGCTATCGACTCAAATCGGTTTCTTACTGGTAGCAATCTGGATGGTAGTCTTCTTCCGTCTCTTTGGTTTAATTGCCAACTTTGCCTTGGTCTTCAACTTAGCCATGATTCTAACGGTCATGTCTTGGATTGGTGCTTCCCTTACCCTGCCGGGTATTGCGGGTATCGTGATTACCATTGGTATGGCGGTCGATGCCAACGTCTTGATCTGTGAGCGAATACGTGAAGAAATGAAGTGGGGAGCATCGCCCAAACAAGCCATTGTGGCGGGTTATGACCGTGCTTATAACACCATTTTCGACTCAAACTTAACCACGTTCTTAGTTGCGTTTATCCTATTTGCTATCGGTACAGGCCCAATTAAAGGCTTCGCTGTGACCTTAATGATCGGTATTATCTGCTCTATGTTTACTGCTATTACAGTAACACGTGCGATTGTACAGCTCATTTATGGCAAAAAACGTAACTTGAAAAAGTTGAGCATATAAGGAGATCGATGATGACTGATGTGACTCAACAAGATTCAAAAAAATACGGCCGTCCAGATGATGAGCGTGTGATTGATTTTATGAAGATTGCGCTGCCTGCAGCCATTCTTTCTATTGTCTTAACCATCGGTAGCCTATTCTTTATTTTCACCAAGGGTCTTAACTTAGGTTTGGACTTTACTGGTGGTATTTCTGCCGAATTGAACTATAGCAAACCAGTGAAGTCGGCCGATGTCTCTGCTGCACTAACCAAAGCTGGCTTTCATGACCCTGTGGTACAAACCATTGGTTCAGATCGTGATTTGATTGTGCGTATGCCTGTACAAGAAGACACAGCCGCAGAAGACTTAACCAAAACCATTACCCAAGCTGTACAGCTACCGGGTAACTCTGCTTCAGTTAACAAAGTTGATGTGGTGGGTGGACAAGTCGGCAATGAACTCTACATTCGCTCAGCGGGTGCTGTGGCTTTAGCGTTACTGCTGATGTTGGTCTACGTAACGATTCGCTTTGAATTCAAACTGGCGATGGGTGCGGTACTGTCTTTGTTCCATGACGTGGTGGTCACCATCGGTATTTTTGCCATGATGCAGTGGCCATTTGACTTAACTGTATTGGCTGCAATTCTGGCTCTGATTGGTTTCTCATTGAATGACAACATTGTCGTTTCGGATCGTATTCGTGAAAACTTCCGTAAGATTCGTGGCGCTTCGCCTTTAGAGATCGTTAACATCGCTTTAACTGAGACCCTACGTCGTACCATTCACACCTCAATGACTTTATTGTTGGTAGTGATCTCAATGATGCTTCTTGGTGGTGATGGCCTTAAATGGTTCTCTGTTGCAATGTTTGTGGGCGTTTTTGTGGGTACCTACTCTTCAATCTACATCGGTACAGCTTTTGCTTTATGGCGTGGCTTAAACCGTCAAGACTTCATTGTTCAAGTGAAGCCTGAGTTTGAAGAAGAAAATGAAATTCCATAAATACACACCATAGTGTGAAAAAAAAGCCTCTCAATCGAGAGGCTTTTTTATGTCGGTGAGAAGGTGTTGTACCAGCTCAATCTGAGGCAACGCATAGCCACGGCAGGACTGTTCTGCCCGCCAAGCCACGGTCAACATCACATCTCCCAACTCAAAATTTTGATAGGCAAAACTCCCAATCAGCGGATGACTACACATGCCGCCATTATGCGTTGGATGTGCTTGAGTATTCAGTTCATTTAAGTTTAAACGAATGCCTAAACCCGAGGCTTTAAGCACCGCTTCTTTGGTGGTCCAGACCTTAAACCAGTATGCTTTGTCCTGATCAAACTCGTGCCACACGCGAAGTTCCTCTACGTGAAAAGCATGTTTAGCCAAAGCCTCAAAGCGTACTTTTCGGCTTAATTCTTCCACGTCCACGCCTAGATCTTGCATCCGCTCACTGGTAGCTAAAGCATAGTAATTTTGGCTGTGACTATGATTAAAATGAAAGGAAGGCTGATCAAGCAAATAAGGTTTACCTGTCTCACTCAACGCAATGGAGTGATCATCCACAATCATCTGCCGTTGTTCGGATAAGCATTGATTGCGATATTGATAAATGGCTTGTTTTCGCTGTGCAATTTGCTCAACACGTGACAGGTTGTGATCCACCAGCACAATGTCCTCAATCTTTTTCAGCTCAACACGTATTGTCCTTGCCACTTTGCCTTCCTATCATAGTTTCATGCATCATAAAATAAAAAAGCCCAAAGATCACTTTGGGCTTTTCAGCATCAAAACCTTAATGCCTGATTAGCGTTTGAATTTCTTCTCAGCTTTCTTAAATTTCTGAACATAACGACGCTTACGCGCTGCTGTACGTTCATCCACCTGTGATTTACGTCCTTCAAATGGGTTTTCAGAGGTTTTAAACTCAATACGTACTGGCGTACCTTCAAGTTTGTACACTTTACGGAATACGTTTTCTAAATAACGACGATAATCCGCAGGCGTTTTATCAACTTTGTTACCATGCACCACAATCGTAGGTGGATTTTGTCCACCCATATGGGCATAACGCATTTTAATACGACGACCACCGACCATTGGCGGTTGGTGCGCATCCGTAGCATCACTTAAAATTTGTGTGATTTTTGCAGGCGAAACTTTCAAATGGGACGAATCATAAGCACGGTGAATCGATGGATATAGATCCCCGACACCCGTACCATGCAATGCAGAAATTAAATGCACTTTCGCCCAGGGAATAAAGTCAAAGCGACGATCGACATCCAATTTACATTGTTTACGATCATACTCAGACATATTGTCCCATTTGTTAATCGCAATCACCATCGCACGGCCCGCTTCAAGCGCGTAACCAATCAAATGTAGATCTTGCTCAACCACACCTTCACGTGCATCAAGTACAACCACAATGACATGGGCATCTTTAATGGCTTGTAGCGTTTTCACAATTGAGAACTTCTCAATCATTTCATCGACTTTACCTTTACGGCGCACACCTGCAGTATCGATTAAGGTGTACTGACGACCATCACGTTCATACGGAATATAGATCGAGTCGCGGGTTGTCCCCGGCTGGTCAAATGCAACTACACGCTCTTCACCCAATAAACGGTTCACTAGCGTCGATTTACCGACGTTTGGACGACCAATAATCGCTAAACGTAAGCCTGTGTTTTTGTCGTGCTCATCTGCATCTTCATCTTCAGGTACACTTGAAAGCACATCTTCAAGCATTTGCTGCACGCCGCGACCATGGCTCGCAGCCACTTGCATAGGTTCGCCCATACCCAACTTGTAGAATTCAACAAGTGCAGCTTCGGCATGTACACCATCAACTTTGTTCGCCACAAGGTAAACTTTCTTACCCAGTGTACGCAGCTCACGCGCAATTTGCTCATCCGATGCGAGCAGGCCTGCGCGTGCATCGACTACGAATACAATAATATCGGCTTCATTGATGGCAGTTTTAGACTGTTCCGCCATGTAAGAGTCGATACCGCCTTCATTTTCGCCAATACCACCAGTATCAACCACAATGAAAGACTTATTTTGAAATACAGCATCACCATATTTACGGTCACGAGTCAGACCGGCAAAGTCAGCAACAAGCGCGTCTCGGCTTTTGGTGATCTGGTTAAATAGCGTTGATTTTCCGACGTTCGGACGACCAATGAGCGCAATTACGGGTTTCATAGATTAACCTTTATTCAAGATCAGCCAGTGAGACTGGTCTGAACATCAGAAACTGGAAGAAAAATTAGGTGAAAAACCTGAATAAAAACTCGGGGTTTTGACTAAGCAAACACCCCGAGGAATTTAAAAAAATACGAATTTCGACTAGTTTAACATAAGTCGAACAGAATTAACGATTCTGCCAAATGCTTAATGCACCCTTTCGTGTCGCAACATAGAGTTGATCATCAATCACACGTAAAGTACGCACTTCACCAGACGTCTTCGCACGACCAATCAATTCACCTGTCGCAGGGTTCAGCATGTGCAAAACGCCATCTAGATCACCAACAATTAGGTCTTGGCCTAACATCACTGGATTACTCAATTGGCGGTTCAGCAGGCTGTCATTTTCCCAAAGCTTTTGACCCGTGCTAATTTCATAAGCCACTAACTTGCCGTCAGTTTGCGCCACGAATACACCATTACCCACCACTTCAGGGCGCTGCGTACTACTCGAATCTTCACTCCACACCACTTGCTGTGAAGCCAAATCTGTCATGGTCACTTGACCTTGATAGCTGGTCGTAATCAAGTACTGACCTGCTACTACAGGATCACCATCGACATCATTCAAACGTTGAATATCCGAACGACCATCCGACACAGCTACACGGCGCTGCATACGGGGTACACCTGTAAGCACATCTAAAGCATAAACATAGGCATTTGCTGAAGAAATCAGCACTGTACGCGCATCAACAGGAACAGGCGCTGCATTACCACGTAAGCTAAGTTGTACATTTGGTAAGTTATAGGTCCACACTTGCTGACCTGTTGCCAAATCATGCGCAAAAACAGTGCCATCATTACTGACAGAAATGACACGACCAGCTTGAATCAACGATGGCGCAAGAAGTGCACCTGTTAATTGTGCAGTCCATTTTTGCTCGCCAGTTGCCTGATCTAAAGCAAACAACTGACCTTTGGCGTTACCTACAATGACATGACCATCGGCAGCCTCAACACCTGAACTCAAGCCTGCTTTAGATACTTCTTTTTGCCATAGTTTTTGTTTACCTTGATATGCCGTTACGACACCTTTAGGGTCAAGTGCAAAAACTACACCGTTGTCTGCATCTAAGCGTAAACGTAAAGGATCAGCAGTCGAAGTTGAAGACACACTTTGAGAAAATACAGGAGTCAGAGTTTTCGCCTGCGTCAGTTTTGGAAGTGGATTCGGCTTAACTTCTTCTACTTTTCCGCTACTTGCACAACCCGCAAGTGCTAAAGTTAATACGGTTAATGCGCACGAAATTTTGTATTTTCTATTCATTCAGTTTCTTCCGCTGCTGTTTCTATAAGTGGACGTTCGATTTCAGGATCATCAACTAAAATACCAACACTTTCGAGTTTAATTTGTAAAATTTGGCGTTCTTGTTTACGTTCAACCAACTGATCCCATGCACTTTGGTACGCTTTTTTTGCATTTTCGATGTCGTTTTTAGCCACATAGACATCACCCAAAGCTTCATCGGCTGTCGCTTTAAAAGCAGGATCTTTTACCAATGCAAGGTTTTTAATCGCATCATCAAACTTCTTTTGCGCCAATTGTGCATACGCTAAACGCAATTTCACAATTTGCACTAAGCCGTCGTCATCCACTTTCGAGTTTTCAACTTTCTTCAACGCTTTTTCAGCACTAGCATAATCCGCCTTGTCATAGGCCAATTTTGCCATTAACAATTGCGTTTGAATGGCCTGCGCCGAATCTGGGGCTTCTTTCACAATTTTGTCCGCAGTTGCAGACAAGGCTGTAAATGCATCGCCTTGCGTTGCACGTGCTTCATCCATCAATTGCTGAACTTTAGCCGTGTTCATTTGGTTCTCGGCCAAAGTTTTCTTCTGCCAGTATTGCCATCCAAAAAAGGCAATCAGCGCAATTAAAATCCCACTAATAATGGCTGAACCATATTTCTTAGTGAAAGACTTTAAACTATCAAGTTGTTCTTCATCACTTAATGCGCTCATGTGACTACCCTTTCCTTATATTTTGGCTTATTTTGAAGAAAATTTTTCAATCATAAATGGCACGATGTCATCCACCGCAACCAAAGTTTGTTCAGCTGTCGCCAACTCTTTTACGGCAAACTGCGCAGCTTCCACCTCGCGCTCACCCAAAATGAGGGCAAACAATGCGCCAGACTGATCCGCTTTTTTCATTTGCGACTTCATTGAACCATGTGATCCAACTTTCAAACGAAGCGTGCTTGATGCAGCATCTAACTGGTTACGAATTTGTTCTGCAAGAACCAAAGCTTTGCCTTGAGAAGCGGGATCTGCCAACAAAAACATTTCACAGTCACGTACAGGTGTAGCGTCTTCCACTTGTTCAAGCAACAACAACAGACGTTCCATGCCCATCGCAAAACCAACTGCAGGTACAGACTGATCGGCCTTGCCTTTAAGCTGACCCACTAAGCCATCGTAACGACCGCCCGCACACACTGTGCCTTGTGAACCTAAATGCGTGGTGGTCCACTCAAATACAGTTTTATTGTAATAATCTAAGCCACGCACCAGTTTTTGGTTAATCACGAAGCTCACACCTGCATCAGTTAAATATTGCTGCAAAGTTGCAAAGTGCTGTAGTGTCTCCTCCCCCATAAAGTCATGCAACTTCGGCGCATTTTCTAAAATGGCTTGAGTTTTGGCATCTTTAGAGTCAAGGATACGTAGTGGGTTGGTGGTTAAACGACGCTGTGAATCTTCATCTAAATCATTTTTATGTGATTCTAAGAACTCCACCAATGCCGCACGATAAGCTGCACGCTCATCAGACTCACCCAAAGTATTCAACTCAAGTTTAACTTTATCTGCTACACCCATGCGTTTCCACAGACGTGCTGTCATCAAAATCAGCTCAGCATCCATATCTGGGGTTGCCACACCAAAGGTTTCCACGCCAAATTGGTGGAACTGGCGGTAACGACCCTTTTGCGGCTTTTCATAACGGAACATTGGCCCGATATACCAGACACGAGGCGTCGCACCGCGAAGCAAGTTATGCTCCAGCATGGCACGTACACAGCCTGCGGTTCCTTCAGGACGCAAAGTCAAAGACTCAGGCGGATTACCTTTGTCCAAGAAGGTGTACATTTCTTTTTCAACGATATCCGTTGCATCACCAATCGAACGTTTGAACAAATTGGTTTGCTCAACAATAGGCAAACGAATTTGCTGGTAGCCATACGCATCCATCAATGATGCGAGATGCTGTTCAAGACGTCTCCACGCTGGTGTTTGCGTAGGAAGAATGTCATTAAAACCTTTGATTGCGACAATTGAACTCATGATGAACTACGGATGATCTCTTTAGATTTAGCTTCTTCAAGCTCTGAAACACGCTGACGAACCATCGTTTCGATTTCGTCAACCAACTGATTTGTGTCAATTAAATGGCTCTTTTCACCATTACGATACACCAGTGAACGTGGACTTGCACCAACTACACCAATATCGGCTTCTTTGGCTTCACCCGGACCATTCACTTTACACCCAATCACCGACACATCCATTGGGGTACGAATATCTTCTAAACGCTCTTCCAAGGCTTGCATCACTGAAATCACGTTAAACTCTTGACGTGAACAGCTTGGACAAGCAATGAAGTTAATGCCATTTGAGCGAAGACTGAGTGATTTTAAAATATCAAAACCAATCTTAATCTCTTCTTCTGGTTCCGCTGCCAAGGAAATACGCATGGTGTCACCAATGCCATCCAACAACAAGCCGCCCAATGCAATCGCAGACTTCACTGAACCTGTACGATAAATCCCAGCTTCTGTCACACCCAGATGTAACGGATTATCAATTTGCTGTGAAAGTAGGCGATAAGCGTCCATGGTTAAAAACACATTGGATGCTTTCACTGAGACTTTGAATTCATGGAAATCTAAACGGTCTAGAATATCAATATGACGCATCGCCGACTCAAGCAATGCCTGACCGGTTGGCTCACCATATTTCTTTTGAATATCTTTTTCCAGTGAACCTGCATTCACTCCAATACGCATAGAAATATCGTTATGACGTGCTGCAGCCACCACTTCACGAATTTTAGCTTCAGAGCCAATATTCCCGGGGTTAATCCGTAAACAGTCCGCACCCAAGTCCGCAACACGCAGTGCAATCTTGTAGTCAAAATGAATATCTGCAACCAACGGTACCGATGAACGCTTACGAATTTCACCAAAAGCCTCTGCCGCTTCCATCGTCGGTACAGAAACACGCATGATGTCCGCACCCACATCTGCACAGCGCTGAATTTGCGCCAGCGTTGCTTCCACATCACAAGTTTCAGTATTGGTCATACTTTGAATGCTGATGGGTGCATCGCCACCGACATAGACTGAACCTACACGAATCTTACGAGTAGGCTTGCGTTTAATTGGATTTACAATCATTGCTTTTCCTTGATCCCATTAACGTGACAAGCGGAAATCTGCTTTTCCACCGACGGTATATGGTGACAATGAAATACTTTCATTATTTAAGCTGAGTGACACAGCAGCGGCATCATCGATACGAATCTGAAAAGGAGTCTCACCCGCAAGCTCAAGTGTAGAGGCTTGACGCCCTGTTGCCAGTACTTTGCCAGTTGAATCGACAATATGTACAGACGTAGGACGATTGAACTCAAGTTTCAACTGATCCCCTGTGGTTGCAGCAGCCCCATTCATATTGATGATTTGCACATCAGATTCCGTCTGCTGAGTCGCAGCCTCATCTGTACTGCCTGACCAATTCTGAATCATGCCGAACAACGCTGCCAAAATCGCAATTACAACAATCGCAATCAGCCCACGTTTCAACCATTTACGGTTACGGTCACGGTTAGAACCGGGTAATTTACCCATGATTTTAATCGGTGAATTATTCAGTGCGTGATTCGGCAATAGCCCCGTATCATTGGCATAGATGTCATCAAAACGCTGAATAATCGTAGTAGCATCCACTTTTAGGAACTTCGCATAAGTACGATAGTAACCCTTAATGAAGGTTGCTTCTGGAAGCGCCGTATATTCGTCCTGCTCAAGCGCAGTTAAAGTCTTGAGTGGAATATTCAACTCTTTGGCAACGTCGCTTAATTCACGTTTTTGTGTAATACGAATTTGACGAAGATAATCACCCGGACGTTGGATATTTCCTAAAGCATTGCTAGAACCATTCGATTGTGGTGAATTAGGATTTACTTCCATACGGCCTCAGTAGTGTACTGTAATTGCAAATAACGTTTGTATTCTTGACTGTCTGGATACAATGCACGTAACTGGTTGACCAGTACTTGCGAACCCATTGTGTCATGATTTGCTCGCGCAATTCGGATCCCAATCCAAAGCGCACGCGCATCTAAATTTTTCTCGCCCACCGCCTGCACAAACTGCTCATAGTATTGCGCAGCTTCAGCATTTTGCTGACGTAAATATGAAATTTCCGCCATTTCGATCATGGCAAGATAGGCACCTGAGTTTACCTGTAGGGCTTGTTTAAAAGCAGCTTCTGCTTCCGCCACTCGACCTACTTGTAGATACGCACGACCTAAATTTTCCAATGCTCGATAACGTTGATCATACCCTAAAGTTGAACCTGCAACTTGAAGTTGATCAATCGCGTCATTATAACGCCCAATTTGATATAAATACGTACCGTAGTTGTTACGAGCCTGTGCATTTTTTGGCTCAGCCGCAATTGCATGCTTAAAATAACGCTCTGCCTTTTCCACATTTTGCGGACTGCCTTCGCGCTGTAACAACACCCCCATCATCATATTTGCAGATGCATCACGAGAGTCGATATCTAATGCCTGATCCAATGTACGTTTCGCAGCATCGTAATCATTCGACTTAATATATTCAGCCGCCAATTGCGTTCTAACTTGTACTGCTTTACTTGGGTCACCTTTCGTATTCACGGTTTGGCAACCCACCAAGTACCACACTGACACACCCAGTGTCAGCGCAAGGTAAAGTTTAGAAACGGGTTTTTTCAATTGGCATCCCCTTATATTATCCTTGTGAACGTAGAATCTCGTTTTTCTCTGCTACTTTCTTTTTCCACTGCTCAGCACGACGTGTTCGATCAGCCACTTGACCGACCAATTGTCCGCAGGCAGCATCAATATCATCACCACGCGTTTGACGAATCGTACACACAAATCCGGCGTCAGACAAAGTTTTTTGGAAAGAAATAATGCGGTTGCGACTTGAACGACCATAAGGCGCATGTGGAAATGGATTAAACGGAATTAAATTAATTTTACTTGGTAAGTTCTTCAACAGTTTAATCATCTGCTGTGCATGCTCAGGATGATCATTCACCCCATCCAACATCACATATTCAATCGTGACATGCTTACGCGCACTTTCATTACCGTCTTTAGCAATATAACGCTGACATGCTGCAATCAATTGTGCCAATGGATATTTTTTATTGATTGGAACCAATTCATTCCGTAGTTCGTCATTTGGCGCGTGTAGGGAGATTGCCAATGCAACATCAATATCTTGTGCCAATTGATCAATTTTCGGCACTACACCCGAAGTCGATAAGGTCACACGGCGCTTAGACATGCCATAAGCAAAATCGTCTAGCATAATACGCATTGAGCTCAAAACGGCATCATAGTTCAGTAATGGCTCGCCCATCCCCATCATTACGACGTTGGTCACCGAGCGCTCACGCTCAGCTACAGGCACATCTTCCATATAAGAATAGTTTGCAACCCATAGCTGACCAATAATTTCATCTGGGTTTAAGTCGCGCTGAAAGCCTTGTTTACCGGTTGAACAGAATGAACAATCCAGTGCACAGCCTACTTGAGATGAAATACATAAAGTACGGCGCAAACCACTGCGATGTTCAGCAGGAATCAATACGGTTTCAACCAAAGAACCTTCGCCCTCACCAACACGAAACACCCACTTACGCGTACCATCTTTAGAATAATTTTTATGCACCACTTCTGGCGCTTTAATTTCACAAAGTTTTTCAAGTTTTTCACGTAACTTGCCTGAGATATTGGTCATCTCTGCAAAATCAGTCACAAAAAACTGGTGAATCCATTTCATCACCTGTCCTGCGCGAAACTTTTTTTCTCCCATATCTTCGAAGAATTTTTCAAGCTGCGGACGTGACATGCCAAGTAAGTTCACTTTCGCAACAGAATTTTGCTGTGCAGGAGCGGATGGAGATTGTTGCTGTTCAGCCGAAACTGTAGAGACAGCGACCACTTCAGTACTCATGTGTATTACCTAAACCATGTCTAACGATGAAAGGAGAAGCTCAATAAACGAGCAGAAATTTATTCAGGGAATAAAAAAACCAGATAAGTATAATAACACTTATCTGGTTTGAATACTTCGAATTAACGAGTACGTGGAGCAATCTCAGTTTGAGCGAAGAAGTAGTTAACTTCACGATCAGCAGATGCTACAGAGTCAGAACCGTGAGCAGCATTTTCGTCGATGCTTACAGCGAAGTCAGCGCGGATAGTGCCTGGAGCAGCTTCTTTAGGGTTAGTTGCGCCAAGAATTTCGCGGTGAGCAAGAACTGCGTTTTCGCCTTCAAGAACTGAAACAACAACTGGACCAGAAGTCATGAACGCAACTAGGTCAGCAAAGAAACCACGTTCTTTGTGCTCTGCGTAGAAACCTTCAGCTTCAGTTTGAGTCAAGTGTTTCATTTTAGTTGCAACGATTTGAAGACCAGCTTTTTCAAAACGAGCAAAAATGTCACCGATGTGGTTTTTAGCAACTGCGTCTGGTTTTACGATAGATAAAGTACGTTCAATAGCCATGATTGGCTCCTTAAGTCAATGTAGACATGAAAATTTTGGCGCATTATACCGACATAATGCACAATTTTCTGCTTTTACTCTGTAAAAAGTTGCTTTTTTCGATGCAAGGATTATCGTGCTTCGTCAATCCATGCCATTTGAATTGCTTCAAGCAAACCTTCAGTCGACTTGGTCGGATCATCACTAAAGTCTGGTAAGGCACACACCCAAGCATGTAAGTCCGTAAAGCGAATCCACTGCGGATCGACATCTGGATGAGCCTCATACAACTCAATAGCAATATCAATAGTGTCTGACCAACGTAAGCCCATGGTGGAGTCTCATCACAATGTAGAAGATGCTGTACTGTAGCAAACTCTGAAATTTAAGCGCTAGTTTGTTTGAGATAAAATTGGGCTTTTTTACAACACGATATTTAAAAATGGTGCACTACAAATTAAAGTGACGGCTACAACCGCACCTATAGCCGCTCCCACCAACACATCACTTGGATAATGCAGCCCTAAAATCATGCGTGACGCGGCAACCAAAACAGTAAAAGGCAACATGAGCACCAATAAAATTGGCTGTACAAAGCCCAATAAAGTACTGACCATCACCGCATGTAAAGTATGACCAGAAGGAAAACTAAAATGGTCAAGCGGTCGCTCACCCATTCGAATTACCTGATGCACTTGATAAGGTCTTGGGCGAATAGTTTTGATTTTTAAGACTTTATAAATTAAAGTCCCGCACAATGAACCAAGAACCAAATACACGATTTGTAAACTGTAGACCAATCCTTGCAACAACCAAGTTAAAGCCAACATCGTGTACCAAAAGATGCCATCTCCCAATCGACTGATCCGCTTAAAAAAATTGGCTACGGTATGCGAATGGGAAAAATGATTGAGATAAACACAGCCTTTTAAATCTAAATCTAATATTCTTATTTTTGCAGTTTTAAGATTCATACCACTTCTCCTTAACAACAATGTTGAAAGTTCAGCTGGAAAATCATTGTTATATGACGATTTAATTCATCAAAATCGCTTCTCGTTAAGCTCATATTAAAGGGTGTTTTTGACAGTTTGATGATTTAAGTTAAAACTCATCAAAATTACCCAACTCATCTTTATCACTGACGCTTTTAAAACAGCTATTGGCTAAGGTGCTGCCTTAATATTGGCCACATGATATAAGGCTTGCTCAAACTGTTTCACAGGATACTGCCAGCCTACACTTTCAATATCTTGACGTGCTTGAGTTCCCATACATCTAAGCACCTTTTGCTCTGGCAGTTGAATAATAGTCTGCATAAAATGTGCCACTTGTCCAAAAGGACTTAACCACCCTGTTATACCTTGCTTGATATAACGCTGCGGACTGGCATAGTTATAGGCCACCACGGGCAAGCCACTGGACATGGCTTCGAGTACTACATTACCAAAAGTCTCTATTTGACTGGCAAAAACAAAAACATCTGCACTGGCATAGGCTTGAGCGAGTGACTTACCTGTTAAGCTTCCCGTAAAAATCACATCTGAGCCATTTGCCATTTCAGTTAAACGCTTACGATCTGGCCCATCGCCCACAATCACCATTTTCAACTTGCGCGATTGCTGCTTCTTGATATTCAAATAGCTTTGAATGAGGACGTCGACTTCTTTTTCTGGAGATAAACGTCCCACATATAGCAACACAGAAGTATTTGCATCTGCTTGCCAGCACTGACGCAATTGTTCTGAGCGATGCTCTGGATGGAAGCGAGTTGTATCCACCCCTCGCCCAACCTCAACCAAGGGGCAAGTCACACCAAAGGCCTTAAGTTGATTTAACGTCGTTTGACTCGGCACACAGGTGAGTACCGTATGGTTATGAAACCAGCGAAGATAACTTTCAATCGGTTTGACCAGCAAAGCCAAATCAAAGAAGCGACTAAAGTCATGAAACGTTGAATGGAAACCACTAGACACTGGAATTTGATGTGCTTGAGCAGCATACAGTGCCGTCAACCCCAACGGTCCTTCCGTCACTATATGGACCACATCTGGTGCGAAGCATTCAATCGCTTTGCTGACTTTGACATACTGTGGCATACCAAATTGCATGTCGGCATATTTAGGAATGCTTTTTGCCCAAACCAAACACTCCTGTTCTGCCTGAAAGTCGGCACATATGTTTTTTTGTATTGGACGGATGAGCTGAATACGATGTCCCAGTGTCTGCAAACCTTTACACAGTTGTAACAAAGAGTTCGCCACACCATTAATTTCTGGTGACCATGTTTCCGTCACGATGGTTATTTTTAACTTGGGTTTGAGGGTTTCTTCAAGGATAGAGAGTTCTTGCTGAATATTATGCCGATGTTGTTGTTTGAGGTAAAACCGCTGTGTTTCTGGAAAATTGTGCTGTTTGAATAATTTTGTTGTCATTGAACCGATCATGCTATTCCAAACTTTTCTTATTTTCCCTCAAGTTTAGTTAAACTATTTGACAGTTTGATGATAACCATCATCTAAATAAAAAAGATACCTAATTTTTATAGGTATCTTCTTATCAGCCAAATGCATATAGAACCCTCATATTAGAACATCAAGTTAATATACAAATTGTCTCTATACTCCCCTGCGGGTGTATAAGCACTAGGAGGATCAACCAACTGAACTAAAACAACAAACTTATTTCGTTCAGTCGCTGGTTGGAAAATTGGAGCATTCCAGCGAGAAGCTGTTGCCCCTGAAATATTCATTTGAGTTCTTAATCTATTGTTTCTCTCATTGATCAAGAAGCTACTCCCCGAAGCACTTGTCAAATTACGTGTATTAAATTTGATTGCGTAATTACTATCACATGCTACTGAAAACGAAGTGGCTGCTTGACTCAAATAAGAAGCATTCAAGTTGAGTTGTGTTGCTACTAAATTCTCGATTTGACATTGTTTTGCATACAAAAAGTTGCTTGTCGACAATAACATGATAGCCAGCATAATGACTTTTTTCATATTATTTCTCCTCTCATTGGCATTCGAAGATGATTGTGCGAACATCTTCACTCGTTTGCGCTTCTGTCACAACCAACTCAGCATTACATGTTTTAGAATCTGCTGTCTTGATTTGTAACGTATACGTTTTTGGCACTAGACCATACAAAGTAATTGTTCCATCCGAACCAACTGGATAAAGCTCTCCCTCCTCATTATTAATATATAACTCCGAACCCGCTAAAAATGCTTGATTTGATTGACCTACAAGTGGACGAATCGTCACTTGTTTTGCATGATAAATTGGAAAATCAATGGTATATCCCCGCTGATTTAATGTAGCAATTTGTTTAGATGAATACGGTATCTTGTCTTCAATAGGCAACTGATCCACATCAAATGAAATATCATATTTCACATAAGGAATAATCTCATGCACAAATGCATAACCTTTGCTATTCGTTTTATTTGCATAAGTTAAAGAACGCAAAACATCAATATCTTTATAATCACCTACTTTCACCAAAGCAAAAGCATTATCCACACGCTTAGTTAAGCTAAACTTCCCATCCAAAAAGACCATTGCGCCTTTATAATTAACTTGAGAGTCACTCGAGTGCTCACCTTGAATATGATATAGATTAAGGTCACCGATATTGGTTTTCACAGTAGCATTGGCATTTAATACAGTTTCACTATCACGATAATCTGCCCCAAAATTGTAATCCACACCTACCTGACTCGAATCATTTTTAACAAATTGTAAGTTCGCACTTTTATCCGCAGAAGCACTAAAGTAGACCGACTTATCATCAAAGTTATAACTAAGAGACAAAATCCCACCTGAATCCTTATTATCCCCAAAATTATTAAAATAGCTTAAACCAAATGTAAACCCATTCCTAAAACTTCTATTAAAACCAACGGTAATTAACTTTTGATCTGCTGAATTATTCTGGGTATTTTTATAGTGGCGCTGCTCCGCATAGTTAATATTAAAATTACCAATATAAGGCAAATTACTAATTCCAACATATGCCAAATTTTCAAACTTTGGATAAGTAAAAGTAGATTCGAGCTCATCGCCAAGAAAAATAAAATCTCGGTCATTATATTTTGTACTTAACCCCAGAGATACTCTACCAAAATCTTTACTGGCTGAAAGTCCATAGGAATAGTTCATATCATGAGCATCATCATGTGAAGCTAAAATCACACTATCTAACACTAGATAATTAGACACCCCTTGTGTCCAAGTAAATCCTACATTTTGAATATCTTGACTATAAGATAAATTTGTACCAAGCGTAGTGGAATTTGAAAGACCTCTTCGATAATAAGTATTTGCAAAGAAATCGCGATAATCTCCACTATCTGTAGAATAATTATATCTTAACTTACCTAAAGCAACATTATACTCACTTAAACCAGAACGAAGTAAACGATTCGTCACCATAATGGGAAAGTTCTGTACACTTCGATTTCCTAACACATCCTCTACCACAATTTGGGCATTGCCTGCTTGCTGAATCTGGGCACCTGTTTGCAATGCATAGTCACCCGGACTAACTCTCTCACTATAGATTTTTGTTCCGTTAATATATAAATCAACTGTTGATGGTATTCGCGCACTTCCCTGTAATACAGGCAAATTCCAATAGATAAAGTCTGGTCGTTCTGTATAGTTCGTTCCCCAGCTTAGTCCTGCAAAACGAAGTGAGTTGATTAATGGATTAGATGCTGTTGTTGTATCCCCCAAGGTAAGGCGTGTCATTTTTTCTGGAAAATCAATATCTAAACTACTACTTAATCGTACAACTCCATCCTCCTCTGAAGAGTTTCTATGAATCAAAGAGTTTTTTAATATCCAATAATCTTTAAAAACCCCTAAATCAACTAAGCTATTAAATCCATCATCATGATCACTATTTGTGGTATATAAGAAATCATAATTAATAAAACCACCAAAACTTGCTTTCTCTGGTGTTAAGCTGTTATTAATTCCACCTGCATTTTGTGCAAAATATTTTGTCGGAATATCTATTTTTATAGATTGTGAAGCTTCATCAAATACTGAATTTACCTCACCACCAGAAACCAAACAGTAGTTATCTTTATTAGTCAGTTTTACAAATCCAATAACATCAATATTTCTTTCTTTTAAAATATTACAGTCAATATAATACTGATCATCCTTTTGTATGAGGTCCACATCAATGGCATGATCAAGCCCATTAATCCATAAATTTGCAATTCTTTCTTCAGATTTAATTTCAACAGCTGTAACATTTAATGAAATAAAAAAATTAATCAACAAGAGTACTTTAGTATTAGTTCTCATAAAAATTCCCCTTATCTAATTTGAGAATTTCAACTCCACCACATCATCATTTTTATCTGAATTAAATTGAATAATATAATTTGTAGATTTTTTCAGTTGAACATCCTTTAAAGCATAAGAGGTACTCTTTTTAGCCAACAAATACTTCATTTGCTCACTTTTATAAATGACTTTTTTATTCGTATCTAAGACTTTCAAGTTGCTTATTCTAATGTGTGAGTTTGCATCATTTTTTACAATTAAGTGGTCAGAATTGGTACTAAAATTTAACTTTATATTTTCTTGCAGCCCTACAAACAATGGCATATTAAAACTAACTAAGAAGTTAACCGTTGACCCTTTAGTCGCTTGCTGCATTTCATTAATTATAATTCGCCATGTACCTTCCTGTCCTTGCGATAAAACTGAGTCAATTGGTCGATTAAAGCCTACTCTTATCACTTGCTTTGCATTTGGTTGCAAAATAAAATTTTTGGGGTTAATTAATAACGAACTATCCGCTTCATAAAGATCTTCCCCCTTATCATTTTGAGTCCACTTCACTGCATTCACTTCAAAAACTTTTTTTTCTGCTTCATCTTTTGATTCCAACGTGACAGTAGTCGTTCTTTTTTGATCTTTTCCAGAAATGTAAAGCTGAACTGGATCTATCGAAACGCCCGCATGTATTTGTGAAGTACAAAACATAAAAAAACAGCAAAAACCCATGATTTTATTCATATTTTATCTTCCTCATTATTTTTATGCTAAATAACCCAATCCAATGTTTCCATCAGATCAGGTTATTTTATATACTATTACAAAATTAGTTTAATAAAAAACTTTAATTTTATAAGTATCAGTATAATCACCAGCACGTTGACTTGCGCTTACTGCAGGATTGTTCACGATAACATTATAGCTATCAGTTGAAACACCATCATGATTTGTGTTCCCCCAAGGTATAGCACCAGGTGAACCCACTTTATTCGTTGTAATAGAAGTGAACACTTTATAAGTTGTACTATCTGCCATCAACTTAACGTAAGTTGTAGGGTTGGTACCTGCATTCTCAGTTTCTAAATTGAGTACATATGGAGTATTTGTAGTAATTGTATAGCCAGAGCTTTTATTTCCGCCCTCATGGCTCAGTACAATTGGACTTCCTCCTTTAATCTCACATTTTTTTGGTACGTTAAGTTTAATTGGAATATCTTTTTGACAACCAAGAGAAGTACAATTAGACCATTTATCGCCGCCTCGATCTGCATCTTCTGCCAAAACTGCCGTAGACGCAGCACCTAATAGTGTTGCAACTAGCGATGCTTGTAGTAATTTATTCATAGCTATTCTCCGAGATTTTTCTTCTAAACCAAATTAATTGTTATGGTGTTTACCCTTAATCAAACTGGGCCTTGCATGGCTACCAAGCTTTTCTTAAGTGTGTGTTTATTCTAATTGTTCTGTACAAAAAACCACCTATGCACCCTTTTTCACTCAAATAGAGGACCAACTTTAAAACTCCAAAAAAATAAAATTAAAATAATGTTTTTATTTCTATTTTATTTATTAATTAACTTTATAAATCCCTAAAAACAGTTACACCACTTTCAGTGATGCACAATTTTAGTGCTTTTTTATATTTTAAATAGATCTCTGTTTTATTTTAGAAATTCACTTTTACATTTCATTACATCTTCAGTTGGATAATTTCTTAAATCGCTAAAAAATTCATTTTTCATCTTTTTTTTACTTTATATTTCCATTAATTTTTTAATTCAGGCCGATCATCTAGCTAAAATCCAAAGTTTATTCACATGCTATTTACCCAATTTCAGTGATTGAACAACATAACTAAAATCACATAATCAAGCCTTAAATTTACATGACCCACTATTTTAGAAATCTAAATCTCACACTAAAAACCCAAACGTAAGCATAAATACACTTTGTTGAGAGTTTCATTTATTGCAATAAAGCCCATTGATACGTTATTAATCCAATAATTTTTTGACAATATATGCTGCCCATATATCTAGCACTGAAATGGAATTCTCGTTGACTCCTTATAACGATTTTGAACACGGGTAAGATCAACTTATAGCTGTGTACCGATAGCCATATCAGCACCCTATTTATACTCACATCTTTTTAATTACTAGCTTTTCCCTACATAAAACATGATAGTAGATCAATAAAAAAACCCTACCGAAGCAGGGTTTTATTACTTAAAATCAGCTAGATCATAACCTTAGTTCTTCTCTTTATCTACAATCTTGTTCGCTTGAATCTAAGGTACGAAAAAAAAGGGAAAGCATTGCTTTCCCTTTTTTAAAGGCACGTAACGTAACCTTAGTTCTTTTCTTTATCGACGATCTTGTTTGCTTGAATCCAAGGCATCATCGCGCGTAACTTACCACCTGTTACTTCAATACCATGCGCTGCGTTTTGACGACGACGTGCAGTCATTGATGGGTAGTTCAACGCACCTTCGTTAATAAACATCTTCGCGTATTCACCAGATTGGATACGTTTAAGTGCATTACGCATCGCTTCACGAGACTGTTCGTTGATTACTTCAACGCCAGTTACATATTCGCCATATTCAGCGTTGTTAGACACTGAATAGTTCATGTCCGCGATACCACCTTCAAACATCAAGTCAACGATTAGCTTAAGTTCGTGTAAGCATTCGAAGTAAGCCATTTCAGGTGCATAACCTGCTTCTACCAAAGTTTCGAAGCCCATTTTCACAAGTTCTACCGCACCGCCACAAAGAACTGCTTGCTCACCAAATAAGTCAGTTTCAGTTTCTTCACGGAATGAAGTTTCGATGATACCTGTACGACCACCACCTACACCAGAAGCATAAGAAAGTGCTAGGTTACGTGCATTACCAGACGCATCTTGATGAATCGCGATTAAATCAGGAACACCCGAACCGCGTTGGTATTCAGAACGTACTGTATGACCTGGTGCTTTTGGTGCAACCATGATGACGTCAAGATCAGCACGTGGAACCACTTGGTTATAAAGAACAGAGAAACCATGAGCAAATGCTAAAGTTGCGCCTTCTTTGATGTTTGGCTCAATCACGTCACGATAAAGTTGTGATTGGAACTCATCTGGAGTCAAGATCATGACAACGTCAGCTTGAGCAACTGCAGCAGGAACTTCAGCAACTTTAAGACCTGAATTTTCAGCTTTTTTCCAAGAAGTAGAACCAGCACGTAGACCTACAGTTACGTCTACACCAGAATCTTTAAGGTTAAGCGCGTGTGCGTGACCTTGTGAACCGTAACCAATGATCGCTACTTTCTTAGATTGGATGATAGATAAGTCGCAGTCTTTATCGTAAAAAATTTGCATTGCTGTCTCCGCTAAAATGCTTGGTATTCTGTAATTCCATCAAGGGGTTTATTGTTTGATGAAATCCTCCTCTTTCTCAAAAGGAGGTTGAATCGTGTTGATTAATTAAATGGTTAAAACTTTTTCGCCACGCGCGATGCCTGAAACACCTGAGCGTACAACTTCCAAAATGGTGTTCTCTGCTAAAGCATCAATAAAACCATCAATTTTTTCAGTCGTACCCGCGATTTGAATGGTATACGTCGTTGGGGTGACATCAACAATTTGCGCACGGAAAATGTCCGCAGTTCGTTTGATTTCAGCACGCGCCGAGCCAAGTGATTTGACTTTAATCAACATCAACTCACGCTCAATGTGCGCACCTTCAGACAAATCAACCACTTTCACCACTTCAACCAATTTGTTGAGCTGTTTGGTGATTTGTTCAATTTTATGATCATCGCCATAAGTCGTTAATGTCAAACGAGATAAGGTCGGATCTTCCGTTGGCGCAACGTTTAAGGTCTCAATGTTATAACCACGTTGAGAAAATAAACCCACCAAACGAGAAAGCGCACCAGCTTCGTTTTCTACAAGTACAGAGATAATGTGTCTCATGACGTGCGCTCCCCTTTACCTAACCACATATCTTGCATTGACTGACCTGCAATAAGCATTGGATAAACATGCTCTGTACGATCAACCATCACATTAATAAATACACATTTATCATTGATCGCCATTGCTTCAGCAAGCTTCGACTCTAGCTCATCCGCATGGTCAATTTGAATACCAACATGACCATATGCTTCCATCAATTTAGGGAAGTCAGGCAATGAATCGATATAAGAACTTGAGTGACGTCCTTCATAGTTCATATCTTGCCACTGCTTCACCATCCCTAAAGCTTGGTTATTCAAGCAGAGGATTTTTACGTTTAGACCATATTGCTTACACGTCGAAAGCTCTTGGATACACATCTGAATCGATGCTTCACCCGTGATACACACTACTTGCTGATCGGGGAAAGCCAATTTCGCCGCCATCGCATAGGGTAAACCAACACCCATGGTACCTAGGCCACCTGAGTTAATCCATTGGCGTGGACGTTTATACTTGTAATAGTTCGCACCAAACATTTGATGCTGACCTACGTCAGAAGTAATGATCGCATCACCATTGGTGATTTTATCCAACGCTTCCACTACTTGTTGTGGTTTCATTACGCCGTTTGCACCAGACTCATAACGCATGCCATGAACTTTACGCCATTCATTGATTTGCGCCCACCAAGCAGCGATATCTTCAGGATTTGGTTTAGACACATTCATTTGTTTCAACTGTGTCAACATTTCTTGAAGGACAGGTTCTACCGCACCCACGATCGGGATATGCGCCATGATGGTTTTTGAAATCGTCGCAGGGTCGATATCAATATGAATCACTTTGGCATTTGGACAGAATTTTGCTGGATTATTGGTTACACGGTCATCGAAACGCGCGCCGATACACAAAATCACATCAGCATTGTGCATGGTCATATTGGCTTCATAAGTACCATGCATACCCAACATGCCAATAAACTGCGGATCATTGCCAGGAAAGGCACCAAGCCCCATCAAGGTATTGGTGACTGGGAAGCCCAAAATATGTGCCAGTTCGGTCAATTGTGCAGAAGCATTGCCTTGTACCACGCCACCGCCAGTATAAATCACAGGACGTTTAGCGTGAATCAACTCTTCAATCGCTTTACGAATTTGACCTGAGTGACCACGATGCGGCGGTTGATACGAACGCATCTTCACTTTTTCTGGGTATTCGTAAGCAAATTTCTCAGCAGGATTGGTTGCATCTTTTGGAATATCAACCACAACTGGACCTGGTCGACCTGAAGCTGCAATATAAAATGCCTTCTTAATAATCGAAGGAATTTCGCTGGCATGGCGCACTTGGAAACTATGTTTTACGATCGGACGAGAAATACCGACCATATCTGTTTCTTGAAATGCATCTTCACCAATTAAATGTGACGCAACCTGACCTGACAAAATCACCATTGGGATTGAGTCCATATAAGCCGTTGCAATTGGAGTCACAGTATTGGTTGCACCCGGACCTGAAGTCACGAGGACCACACCCGTCTTACCTGTTACGCGTGAGTAAGCATCGGCCATATGACCAGCAGCTTGTTCATGGCGCACGAGGTAATGATTGATTTTGTCTTGTTGAAAGAACGCGTCGTAGATATGTAAAACTGCGCCGCCTGGGTATCCAAATACATGTTCAACGCCTTCGTCCGCCAATGCGCGAACGAGCATTTCACCACCAGATAAAAGTTCCAACGTGATTCACCCTAATCTTTATCACTGCAATGGTGGAAGGCACCAGCAGTGTTTCATTCATTGATTGTCTGCACTGTTATAGCACACATATTTCTTAGTTTTCATAGCAATAGGAAAAAATTCTGATCTGTATGCTGTTTGAGCAATATGAGATCTAAAACGTGTTGGGATAAACACATTTTTTTACTTTGTTCACGGTCTCGGCTAGAAAGCGTGTCCATTGCATGAAATGACACTTTATCGAAGGGTGATCGAGTAAAGGCATATAAAACTAAAGACAGCATTTTTAGGAGTTTCGTGACTAAAGTCAAGTTTAAAAATTAGCTTTTTTTTGTTTATTTACAGAGCGTTTGTTTTTTATTCATCACGGACAAAGAAAACTGAGCTGCTTTTTCTTGGTTTTTTAGTGCAAAAACAAATAGATTTCTATTTCACTGAATTTATTAATAAAAAAACATAATAAAACCCATAAATAAGTTTAATAAGATATTCACCCAAATTTAAATCCAACATCTATCTCAGATTTTTTCAGTTTTAAATATAGATCAGCATTTATACATCAGGTTTTAGCATAACCTTCTTATTTTCATACTGTGCCATAACGCATATTTCACACTTTAAACTGAGGGTTTGACCTGCAAAATATTTCAAAAAACTCAGATGAAAAACGCATCAAACACTGCTTATTGCTCTCAAATTGGCATAAAATAACGACAACGATAAACCCGATAAAATCCAATGACTACGGATATAAAAAGGACAATGGTAGATGAGTATTCAGTTTGCAAAAATGGCAGCATGTTTGGTGGGGATGGGGCTTGCAATGAGCAGTACACAAAGCTTTGCCAAGACGTATTATAAGTGGGTTGATAGTCAAGGCTCGACACATTACACCACGACACCTCCACCCAAAACAGCAAAGAAAAAAGGCAAAGTCGATACCTATGGTTGGAAAAATTCGCCACAAGCTGCGTCATCGGAAGCACCTGCGCCGACCAATATGCCAAATACCGTACCAGCTCCTCCCAATGCTGTACCAAGTGCTGCGCCAGCAGTTCCAGCAGTTGATTTAGAAAATCAACGACGTGAAGCGAATGAAGCACTTGAACAAGGCCAACAAGTCCGCCCTGCGGTTTAATCATTCCGTACGGTTCCAGATTTATTTTCAGCTTGTTTAATTTCCTGCACAAAACATAGCGCAAAATTCACTTTTAGGTGCATTTTGCGCTATGCTGTGCAACAAACTTTTTAACCATTGTTCTACATACGTATATGACTACTCACATTGACCCTGAATATCAAGCGAGCGCGATTGAACCTACCGTCCAACAAGACTGGGAAGCTCGTAAAGCCTTTAAAGTTGCCGACTCTGTAGAAGGTCCACGTCGTTATATCCTCTCGATGTTCCCTTATCCAAGTGGCAAACTGCATATGGGTCATGTGCGTAACTACACCATTGGTGATGTCATCAGCCGTTTCCACCGCCTTAAAGGGGAAACTGTCCTGCAACCTATGGGTTGGGATGCTTTTGGTTTACCTGCTGAAAACGCGGCGATTGCACACCAAGTTGCACCTGCAAAATGGACCTTTGAAAACATCGCATATATGCGTGACCAATTAAAAAAACTAGGTCTATCAGTCGATTGGGATCGTGAATTTGCGACTTGCACCCCTGAATACTACCGCTGGGAACAGTGGTTGTTCGTGCAACTTTATAAAAAAGGCCTCATTTACCGTAAACTTTCAACAGTAAACTGGGATCCTGTGGATCAGACGGTACTGGCCAATGAACAAGTTGAAAATGGTCGTGGCTGGCGTTCAGGTGCATTGGTTGAAAAACGTGATATTCCAATGTATTACTTCCGCATTACCGACTATGCGCAAGAATTATTAGACGATTTAGATACCTTAAAAGACGGTTGGCCACAACAAGTCTTGACCATGCAACGTAACTGGATTGGTCGTTCACAAGGGATGGATATTACCTTCCCTTCTGCAAATCCTGACGTATATGCAGATGGCTTAACAGTATTTACGACACGTGCTGACACCTTAATGGGTGTGACTTATGTTGCAGTTGCAGCAGAACATCCAATGGCGCTGAAAGCTGCGGAAAATAATGCTGAACTTAAAGCATTTATTGAAGAATGCCGTATGGGTTCAGTAGCAGAAGCTGACCTAGCTACCGCTGAAAAGAAAGGCATGGCAACAGGTCTGTCTGTGAAGCATCCTGTCACTGGCGAAGAAATTCCTGTTTGGATTGCCAACTACGTGTTGATGTCTTATGGCTCTGGCGCAGTGATGGCTGTACCTGCACACGACGAACGTGATTTTGAATTTGCCAATAAATATGGCTTAACCATTAAACAAGTGATTGATGCTCAAGGTGCAGACGATGCAGACTTTGATGCTGCGCAATGGCAAGAATGGTACGGCTCTAAAGAAGGTAAATTGGTCAATTCAGCAGAATTTGACGGTTTAGACTTCCAAGCTGCTTATGATGCGTTCCTTGCGAAATTAGAACCAACAACTCTTGCAAGCACGAAAGTTCAGTTCCGTTTACGTGACTGGGGTGTATCGCGTCAGCGTTATTGGGGTTGCCCGATTCCAATGATCAACTGTGAAAAATGTGGTCAGGTTCCTGTACCTGAAGAGCAACTTCCAGTGGTCTTACCAACTGATGTCGTACCTGATGGCTCGGGTAACCCATTGAACAAGATGCCTGAGTTCTATCAAACCACTTGCCCAAGCTGTGGCGGCGAAGCACGTCGTGAAACCGATACTTTAGATACCTTTGTAGAGTCATCTTGGTACTATGCACGTTATGCATCTCCTAATTTTACTGATGGTTTAGTTAAGCCTGAAGCTGCTCAAACATGGCTTCCTGTAAACCAATACATCGGTGGTGTTGAACACGCGATTCTGCACTTACTTTATGCACGCTTTTTCCACAAATTGATGCGTGATGAAGGTGTAGTACAAGGCAATGAACCATTTACCAACCTGTTAACTCAAGGTATGGTCTTGGCAGACACTTATTACCGTGAAGCTGAATCAGGCAAGAAAACTTGGTTTAACCCTGCGGATATCGACCTCGAACGTGATGAAAAAGGTCGTATTCTATCTGCGAAATACCAAGGCGATGGTCAAGACGTGATTGTTGGCGGCCAAGAGAAAATGTCGAAATCGAAAAATAACGGTATCGACCCACAAGCCATTATTGATCAGTACGGTGCAGATACAGCACGTGTATTCATGATGTTTGCAGCGCCACCAGATCAATCACTTGAATGGTCTGATGCAGGTGTGGAAGGCGCAAACCGTTTCTTGAAACGTGTATGGCGTTTGGTTGCCAGCTTCCTTGAAAAAGGCAATGCAGCATTTGCAATTGATACTGCTCAACTGTCTACAGAAGCACAAGACTTACGTCGTAAAACGCATGAAACCATTCAAAAAGTGGGTGATGACATCGAACGCCGCCATGCCTTTAACACGGCTATTGCAGCAATGATGGAACTGTTAAATGCGAACAATAAGTTTGAAGCGAAAAATGATAATGATGTTGCGGTTGCTCGTGAATCGATTACGACGCTTTTAACTTTACTTGCGCCATTTGCACCACATTTAAGCCAGACTTTATTGGCTGAATTTGGACTGGACTTAACCTGCGTGTTGTTCCCGACTGTAGACGAATCTGCACTCACACGTAATACGCAAACGATTGTTGTTCAAGTGAATGGTAAACTGCGTGGCAAATTAGAAGTGTCTGTCGATACATCGAAAGATGAATTGCTTGCACTGGCTAAAGCATTGCCAGAAGTTCAACAATTCTTGACGGGTCAAACCAAGAAAGAAATTGTGGTGCCAAATAAATTAGTGAATTTGGTGGTTTAAAAAGCTTTAAAACGCCTTCTTAAGTTCCCTCTCCTTCAAGGAGAGGGCTAGGGAGAGGTAAATTCCCCTCATCCCTAAGGGAGAAGGAACTGAAAACGATAAACAAAACCCAAACAAAGCCCGTTGCCAGTCAACGGGCTTTGCACATACAATCACGACATATTATTTTTCTTTTATCAAAAAGAGCAAACAGAGGACAACACATGCATTTAGGCAAACGTTTGGCAGCTATTGTTTTAACTTGTGGCCTAAGTGCTGGCTTGGTCGGGTGTGGCTTTCATTTAAAAGGCACCAATCCAAGCGCAACACCGATTGCTTATTCAAAAATGAATTTGGTGCTTCCGAAGAACTCCGATGAATTGCATGAAAAATTGGCCATTTATTTAGGTGCGTCGGGTGTACAGCTGAGCAGTGGTTCAGATGCCTATGTGCTTCGCGTGCTAGATTATAAACCGCAGCGTTTAGAGTTGAACGGCAAACTGATTGAAGTGTTATTGCGCCTCAATGTCACCTTCCGTATTGAAGATGCCCAAGGCCGTCCAATCACTGAACCACGAACCGTAGTTGCAACGCGTAGTTATCAATACAACGTTGAAACCGTCAACACCGATGACCAAGAGAAATACTACTTAAATCAAGTCATCGTAGATGATGTCGCTCAGCAAATTGTGCGTCAGATTTCTTCGAACCGCCTACCACCAGCACAGCAGTAAGGTTTAACAATGAAACTTGACTATTTGCAGGCCCTAAAACGTGTCGATGAAGCTCGCGGCGCGTGGATTATGCAAGGTCAAGAACCATTGCTTGAGCAAAATTTACTGGATGCCTTTCGAGCAAGTTGGCAAAAGCAAGAGATTGAACGACAACGGCATGACATCAACAATGTCAATGACTGGAAAAATGTCTTTAATGCACTCAACAGCTTGTCCTTATTTTCAAGTCAGCTTGCCATTGAAGTTCATGGCAATATTAAGCCCGATGCTAACGCTTTAAAGTTGCTAAAAAGCTATATCCAAAGCAATGAACAGAACTTGCTTTTGGTGGTGATGCCAAAACAGGACAGCGCTAGCCTAAAAACGGGCTTTTTTCAAACGGTTGAAGCCAATGGTGTGCATGTTGCCCTGACCGCGAATTATCCGCGTGACCGTCAGCAGATTTTAAGCATTGAAGCAGATAAGCTTGGGGTTAAACTGAGTCAGGATGCATGGCAGTGGTTAGAACAACACCATGAACACAACTTACTCGCAGCTAAAAATAGCTTAATGCGTGTCAGCGACACCTTTGCCGAGGTTGAGCTGATTCAGATTGATCATTTACATGCCTGCTTACAAGATCAGTCCCGCTATAGTACTTTCGATTTAAGTGATGCTCTGCTCGAAGGCAATTTGGCGCAATCGATTAAAATTTACCAATACCTGATTGCCTCAGGTGAACCCCTCAGTCTGATTTTGTGGAGTATCAGTAAAGAAATGCGTTTATTCATGCAACTGTTTGAGCAACCGCAAAATGCACTGCAACTGGGGATTTGGAAGAATAAAGTCAGCGTCTATCAACAAGCATTACGTCGACTAAACCCGCAGTGCTTTTTAACGTGGCCCAGTCTCCTGCTTCGCATTGATGCTTCGATTAAAGGTTTGGGGCATGAAAATGCTGAACATGTCGTGATGCAAGCCATTGCAACGCTGTGTGGAAAGTCACTCTTTCCCGCTTAAATTACCGCAAAGAGTCTTTTTAAAATAATAATCATTTCTATTTGTTCAAAAAATTCACGATTTATCCGTATTTCGCTTTTATACTATCTGCAATTCTGTTTACTCCCTGATTCCAATGCAAAAAATAAAAGCTGTCAAAATGGTTATCGCGGTACTGTGTGTTGCCGTACTTGCTTATGTCGCGTGGACATATTTCAAACCAAAACAAGAACAACCACAATATATTAGCGAATCCGTCACTCGTGGTGATCTTGAAAATACGGTATTGGCGACAGGTACTTTAGATGCAACCAAACTGGTGAGTGTCGGCGCACAGGTCTCAGGTCAAGTACAGAAAATGTATGTGCAACTGGGCGATGAAGTTAAACAAGGTCAATTGATTGCGCAGATTGATTCAACCACCCAAGAAAACAGCTTTAAAACAGCAGAAGCCAATATTAAAAATTTGCAGGCGCAGCATCTACAACAAGAAGCCAGTCTTAATGAGGCGCAACTGGCATATAAGCGTCAACAACAAATGTATGCACAAGATGCTACATCAAAAGCCGAATTAGAATCGGCTGAGGCCAGCTATAAAACAGCACAAGCACAGATTAAAGCCATTGATGCACAGATTGAATCTGCAAAAGTAACCAAGTCGACCGCACAAACCAATATCGGTTATACCCGCATTGTGGCACCTACTGATGGTACTGTGGTGGCGATCGTGACTGAGGAAGGTCAAACTGTAAACGCCAATCAAAGTGCGCCGACTATTGTTAAAATTGCAAAATTGCAAAACATGACCATTAAGGCGCAGGTCAGTGAAGCGGACATCATGAAAGTTGAAAAAGGCCAACAGGTGTATTTCACCACTTTAGGTGATGACAGCAAGCGTTATGCTAGCCTACGTCAAGTTGAGCCCGCGCCAGACTCGATTACAGATGAAAGTACCACCAGCACATCAACCAGCACCGCAATTTACTACAATGCTCTATTTGATGTACCCAACCATGATGGCAAGCTACGTATTGATATGACTGCACAAGTCTACATCGTGCTCGATTCTGCAAAAAATGCGTTATTAGTCCCTTCTTCTGCAATTTCCACTCGTCCTGCAAATGCAAAGCGGAACAGCGGTTCAAATACGCAAGCAGCGTCATCGACACAAAGCAAATCGGACTCAGACCGACCTCAAGGTCCGCGACTTGAACGTCTAAATTTAAATGCAGCGCAACAACAATTGGTCAAAGAAGGTAAAGCTACGCTGAGCGTAGTCCGTGTCTTACAAGCGGATGGCTCAGCTCAACCCAAACAAATTTTGGTGGGTATCAATAACCGCGTCAATGCACAAGTGCTTGCAGGCTTAAAAGAAGGTGATCAAGTGGTGATCGCAGACAGTTCGGAGAATACTGCCGCTTCTGCCAATAGCAGCAACCGCCGTCGCAACAGTCCACCAATGGGAATGTAAGCATGACCAAAAAAGCCTTGCTTGAAGTCAGCAATTTGGTGCGAGAGTTTCCAGCTGGCGAAAGTACTGTCCAAATTCTCAAAGGCATTGACCTAACCATTTACGAAGGTGAATTGGTTGCCATTGTCGGTCAGTCGGGTTCAGGTAAATCGACCCTGATGAATATTTTAGGCTGTCTCGACCGCCCGACCTCTGGGAGTTATCAGGTCAATGGTCGCGAAACTGGCAAACTCGAACCGGATCAATTGGCCGAATTACGTCGTGAGTATTTTGGTTTTATTTTCCAGCGTTACCACCTTTTAGGCGACTTAACCGCAGAAGGTAATGTTGAAGTCCCTGCGGTTTATGCAGGGGCAACACCGTATGCACGTAAACAACGTGCCACTGCTTTACTGACAGAATTAGGGCTGGGCAATAAAACTCAAAACCGTCCAAGTCAACTTTCTGGGGGACAGCAACAACGTGTCTCGATTGCACGTGCCTTGATGAATGGCGGTGATGTCATTCTCGCTGACGAACCGACAGGTGCCCTAGACTCGCATAGTGGCGTGGAAGTGATGCGGATTTTGCGTGAGTTAAATGCCGCAGGCCATACCATTATTTTGGTCACTCATGATATGCAAGTGGCGAAAAATGCTTCGCGGATTATCGAGATCAGTGATGGGCAAATCATTGCAGACCGAGTCAATCAACCTGAGCATGACACTGAACTACACAGTGACCCTGATGCAGAAACTGCGATTTCTGCCCAGCAAGAAAAAAATAAAAGTGTTTCCGCATGGCGTTCCCTGCTCGACCGTTTAGGTGAAGCCTTTCGTATGGCACTTTTGTCCATGAATGCACACCGCATGCGAACATTTTTGACCATGCTCGGCATTATTATCGGGATTGCCTCCGTCGTGACAGTAGTGGCTTTAGGAAATGGATCACAACAACAGATTTTAAGTAACATCAGTAGTTTAGGAACTAACACCATTACGGTGTTCCAAGGGCGCGGTTTTGGTGATAACTCCAAAACGGCCAACTTTAAAACTCTTGTTCCTGCCGATGCTGAAGCGCTCGCCACCCAACCGTATGTGAGTGCGGTCAGTCCCATGGTGAGTTCATCTAAAACCATTCGCTATCAACAAAGTGAAGCCAATGCCACCATTAATGGTGTCGGTGGCGATTATTTCACAGTGAAAGGCCTGACCTTCAAAAATGGACAAACCTTTGACCAGCGAAGTGTCCGCGACCGCACCCAAGACGTGGTCATTGACACCAATACACAAAAACAGTTTTTTAGTGATGGTAGCAGTCCGATTGGGCAAGTTGTACTTTTGGGCAGTGTCCCTGCACGAATTATTGGTGTAGTCGAACCACAAACCAGTGCTATGGGTTCCGATGATACTTTGAATGTCTATATGCCCTACACCACGGTCATGAGTCGTATGCTCGGTCAAAGTAATGTGCGTAATATCGTGGTGCAAATCAACGATAAGTACTCCACCAGCGCGGCTGAAAACGCAATTGTGAACTTACTCACCTTGCGCCATGGTCAACAAGATGTGTTCACCATGAACAGCGATAGTATTCGCCAAACCATTGAAAAGACCACCAGTACCATGACCCTATTGGTTTCTGCAATTGCCGTGATTTCTTTGGTGGTAGGTGGTATCGGTGTAATGAATATTATGTTGGTCTCGGTCACCGAACGGACGCAAGAAATTGGGGTTCGGATGGCAGTGGGTGCACGTCAAAGTGATATTTTGCAGCAGTTCCTGATTGAAGCCATTTTAGTCTGCCTGATTGGTGGGGTTTTAGGCGTGTTGCTCTCACTTGGCTTAGGACAAATCATTCAAAAATTTGCTGGGGGCAATTTCGGGGTTGCTTACTCAACCACGTCTATTATCGCCGCATTTGTATGCTCGACGTTAATTGGTGTGGTGTTTGGTTTCTTGCCTGCCAAAAATGCAGCCAAACTCGACCCTGTTGCAGCACTTGCCAGAGAATAAGGAAAAAATATGCCTTTTTTATTAACGCGCCTTTGTACCGCGATGCTGCTTGGCAGCACTTTGGTTGGCTGTGCAGCTGTGGTTAAAACCCCTTATCAAGCACCAGCAGTACAGACGCCAACTCAGTTTCAATACGACAAAGCAACATCACAACAACGCCAACAAGCCTTGTATGCCGATCAATGGTGGACGTTATTTGGTGATGCACAACTCAATCAACTGGTCGATGCTGTGCTAGCAAAGAATGCCGATTTAGCCATTGCCGGGATGACCTTAAAACAAGCGCGCTTACAAGCAGAACTGGCTGAGAATCAACAAAAGCCACGAGTGAGCTCTACAGTATCTACAGGTCATCAGTTCGACTTAAATTCAGGCAATGACAGCTCAAGTGGCCTGTCTTTGGGTGCTGGCTTAAGTTATGAAGTCGATTTATTTGGTAAATTGGCTCGTCAAACTGAAGCAAAGAGATGGGAAGCACTAGCGACTGAGCAAGATTTACAAGCCACTGCTCAAAGCTTAATTGGCACCACGGCGAAATTATATTGGCAGTTGGCCTATTATAATGAAAGCCGTACAACTGCCGGGCAAAGCCTTGCGACCTCACAAAAACTCTACGATCTGGTTAAAGTTCAGTATCAAGCTGGGGCTGTATCAGGACTGGACTTAACTCAAGCTGAACAGTCAGTACAAAGTCAAAAAGCCAGTCTGAGTCAAATTCAGCAAAGTTTGGTCGAGACCCGTACCGCAATTGCCGTGTTACTGCATATGCCTGTACAGCAGTTGAATATTGATGAACCACAGCGTTTACCACGCTTAGCTTTGCCAAGTATTGCTGCGGGCTTACCTGCCGACATTTTGTCGCGCCGTCCAGACTTAAAAGCGGCTGAGCTGCGTTTACGTGAGAGTTTAGCGACCAAAGATGCCACCACGGCAAGCTATTATCCTTCGATCAGTTTGACTGGGAATCTTGGTTCAAGCAGCACCTCGCTCTCGCAACTGCTCAAGAACCCAGCCCTAACCTTAGGCGCAAGTTTAAGTCTGCCGTTCTTGCAATATAACGACATGAAACGTGACCTTGCGATTAGTCAATTGGACTATGAAAAAGCTATCGTGCAATATCGTCAGACTTTGTACCAAGCCTTTGCCGATGTGGAAAATGCCCTGTCTGCACGTACTGAACTCAGTCAACAAGTACAATTGCAACAGCGAAATTTGGAACTTGCTGAAAAAGTGGAACGTTTGACCCAAGTGCGTTATCGCTATGGTGCTGTGGCTTTAAAAACCTTATTGGATCAACAAGAAACCACGCGTACTGCGCGCTTAACCTTGGTCAATACCAAACAGAGTCAATACAACGCCTATGTGACGTTGATGCAAGCCTTGGGTGGAAGTCCTGTAAAAGAACTAGCAAAACAATAGTCCTAGCACTATTGTCTTGTTCTCTTATTCTTTCACCAGATCTGGATTATTCTGGATCTGGTGAATACGTTTAATATTGTCTTGATCATCAAAAACAACTTCATACGAAAGTTGCTGACCATCGAAATACATCTCGGCTGGAGAGCCAATCACTTCCCATAGACCAATCGAGGCAATATCCGCAGTCGTGTGCCATAACGTACGACTGATTCTGGCTGCTTTTGAGTAACCCTGTTGGAAGGTATAAATCTCTTTACGTTCTCCATTGACGGTTTCTGAAGTAACTGGTGCACCCAATTCAGAAATCACATAATTACGGTGTTTTCCAACCTCTAAAACTGTCAGATTCTTTTTATGCGGCTGGTTACTCGCCATCACTGCGGCACAACCTTGAAGTGAAAGAAGAGTGACTAATCCTAAAACAACAGTTATCTTTTTCACGCTTTTTCCCTACCCCGAAAGCTAAAAATTATATTTTTATCGACATTATCTTTAGAATTTTAATTCAACAAAAACTAGGATTTATTAGCATATAAAATATTCGATGACAAATAAATAATTATACTTTTTGATAAAACTTCAACTGATCAAACATCACGCAATGGAATATCAAGTCAAAACTCATAGAGTGATGTTGCTCATAGCTTTCGTCTTGACGTAAATATTACTGTTTTATACGCTGATTAAAATATAGCTACATCAAATAGAGTTCAAATTGATTATATGGCTTTTTATTTTGGTTATGCGGCAAGTCTGCCGTATAACTGTAGCAAGACTTATCGAATCCCACACGAAGATAGCAAGAGGAGCATGATTTGAAGCTAAAGATGCCATGTATAAAGTGTTTTGATCAAGATGGAATTCTAGAACCCGTATTCTCGTATCTAGAGATTGGCGACAGCAATATTCACGAAGCCACTTGCACTCGCGGACATACTACGTTCGTTGCTCTGACTCAGCATAAGCACGAAGTTTTATTTGAGATTGGAGCAATGGCGCTAGCTGATGGATATCCTAGAGAGGCAATCGCAACCATTGCAGCTGCGCTCGAGCGGTTCTATGAACTATGCGTTCGTGTCATCTGTGCGAGTCAAAAAATTCCCGACGAACAATTAAACGCAGCATGGCGCTTAGTTGATGCTGCATCAGAACGTCAGTTTGGCGCTTTCATGTTTTCTATGCTCCTGTGGTCAAACGAATCTCCAGAAGTGATTGACAATATGAAGCCAACATTTCCAAACACACCCAAAGGTAAAACGAAAACATGGAAAGAATTCCGAAATGCAGTCATCCACAAAGGACTGCTTCCTACTGAACATGTTGCGATAGAGTATTGCGAGCTAGTCTATGCACATATAAATCAACTCACGAAAAAACTAACGTCGGAGCATGAAGTGGAATGGCTAGCCCAAGCCCACAGGCAGGCAAAAGAAGCACAGCAAGAGAACTCAGAAAAAGAGCTAGTACTTTATAGTGTTCCAACCACTCTATTCTTGGCTCGCGGTACAAATGCACCTGATAGCTTTATGGAGGCATTGCAGCAATTAGGTGGCTACAGGGAGATTTATACCCGCTGAATGGTACTATCAACAAATGTAACTCAATGAAACAACATTAAAAAGCTGTACCTTCACACTCCAATTAAACTAGAGCATTCTAATTTGAATATCTCACAATCTTAAAAAACAAAGCCGCTATAAAAGCGGCTTTATCAAATGATTTAGATCAATCTAATCATTCATCGAGCATCAAGTCTGGGCTCATCCCCACAGTATTGAAACCTGCATCGACATACATGATTTCACCCGTAATACCATTTGCCCAAGGTGAGCAAAGGAATAATGCGGCATTACCTACATCTTCAATGGTCACATTACGTTTAAGTGGTGAAATTTTTTCGTTTACATCTAACATTTTGCGGAACGACTTAATACCTGATGCCGCCAAAGTACGGATTGGGCCTGCTGAAATCGCATTCACACGAATCCCTTCTGCACCCAAGCTAGAAGCCAAGTAACGTACGCCCGCTTCTAATGATGCCTTCGCCATACCCATCACGTTGTAGTTTGGCATCACACGCTCAGAACCTTGGTAAGTCAAGGTCAATAAGCAACCTTGACGAACTAAAAGTAATGGCTTCGCAGCACGCGCCATAGCAATGAAGCTATATGCACTGATGTCATGTGCCACTTTAAAACCATCACGATCCGTTACATCGGTAAAGTCACCATCCAAAGTATGCGCAGGCGCAAAACCAATCGAATGCACCACACCATCTAAACCATCCCAATGTTTTGCCAATTCAACAAAAGTTTGTTCAATTTCAGCATCGACAGCCACATCACATGGTAGAACAATCGTTGAGCCAAATTGTGCTGCAAATTCATCTACACGTTTTTTCAGTTTTTCATTTGGATAAGTAAACGCAAGTTCCGCGCCTTCACGGTGAAGTGCTTGAGCAATACCAAATGCGATTGATAATTTACTTGCAATACCTGCTACTAAAAAACGCTTTCCAGCCAATAGTCCTTGTGCCATGTGACTCTCACTCAAAATAATTTATCTGCATAATGCCAAGTTTAAGTTGAAACCGAAATTGCATAATGCGCCTTTTTTCAATTCATCAACATTCAATAATAAATACGCCCCAATGAAGGGGCGTATTTGTTAAAACCGTGGAACTTAGTCGTCACCACGCAGCATGCTGAGTAGACGTAGGAATGAATAGTACATCCACACCAGAGTCGCGAGTAGTGCAATACCACACAGCCACTCCATCGCTTTCGGAGCGTGTTGTGCCGCAGCACTTTCAATCAAATCAAAATCTAGAATTAAGTTCAGTGATGCAATCACTGCAACAAAAGCGGCAAAACCTAGACCTAATAAGTTATTTTCAAATAAAAATGGAATGCTTGAACCAAAAGCCAAACGCATAACCATTTGCACCACAAACACAATCGCGATGGCAATCGATGCCGACATTACTACCGATTTGAATTTTTCAGTGGCACGAATAATTTGAAAACGATACAAACCAAACATCACTAAAGTGGTGACAAAAGTTGCCAACAACGCTTGTAAAGGGACACCCGGATATTTCAATTGGAAAATAACCGACACCCCACCTAAAAAAGCACCTTCAAACAAGGCATACGGAATGGCAAGGGTACGTGCGGTATTTGGTTTAAAAGTTGCAATCAGGCCTAAAATTAGACCACCAATCGCACCGACTAAGGTTGCAGCATAGGCTAGCGAAATATTTAAGGTCATGAAACAGTATAAAAACAGTGCCATACCGACCACAGCTGCAATCACTGTAAGTAATACAGACTTCTGAATAGCACCTTGAACAGTCATTGGTTGACTATAGTCCGCATGTGTTTCCACGCGGTTCAAAATAGGGTTATTACTTTGCATAACTCAACTCTTTGTTATAATTTAATTAATTTACTTTATCATAAAGCGTGTTTTAAACTTGTATAGCAAAAAAGTGTTTCTTTTTTCTACACAAACACCCTCAGCTCTATTCTATTCGATTTCAATAAAAAAGAGGCTAGCGCCTCTTTCTTTACTACTTATTTATTCATAATAAAAAAGTATTCACGATAATACTTCAGTTCCGCAATCGAATCACGAATGTCATCCATCGCTAAGTGTGAAGCATTCTTTTTCAAGCCACTCATAATTTCTGGACGCCAGCGTTTAGCCAACTCTTTTACCGAAGACACGTCTAAATTACGGTAGTGGAAATACTGTTCCATTTCAGGCATTAAACGGTGTAAAAAACGGCGGTCTTGGCAGATTGAATTGCCACACATTGGTGAGCTTTTTGGATTGACCCATTTCTTTAGAAATTCTAAAGTTTGCTGCTCAGCATCTTGCGCAGTCAATTTACTGCGACGTACACGTTCAATTAAGCCTGATTGACCATGTTGGCGGGTGTTCCACTCATCCATTGCATTCAGCACACGGTCTGGCTGATGAACAGCAAGCACAGGCCCTTCAGCTAAAATATTTAAGTTATCATCCGTCACAATTGTAGCAACTTCAATAATTTGGTCATTATCAGTATCGAGACCTGTCATTTCAAGGTCAATCCAAATCAAACGCGTATCAGCGGTGCTGCTCATAAATGTGCAATCTTATTCGGCTTAAAAACGATGATAGTAGCAAATTAATTGCTTCGATGCTGTAACTGATACCCTGCTTCGTGCTATTTTTGCCATCTTGAATTCATGGTTTTTTAGGATATGAATGGCTTTAATTCGTAAACGTCGTTTAACTGAACAGCAACAACGTCGCATTCAGAAACAACAGCAAACACGTCAAGAAGATATCGACACTTCAAATGACTTAGAAGGCTTGGTGGTACAACACTACGGCCGTCAGCTTGAAGTGCAAGCCCTTACGACTCCAGATCCACATCCCATCAAACCGACGGTACAAGCAGGTGAACCTGAACCGTTTTGGAAACCAATTGAACTCGGCAGCATTTGGCGCTGTCATACACGCACCAACCTCGAACTACTGGTCACAGGTGATCGTGTCAAATGGCAAGCCGACCCAAATACGGGGCTCGGGATCATCAATGCCATACAGCCACGTCAGTCACTACTGACTCGTCCAGACCGTTATCATAAAGTAAAACCTGTCGCTGCCAATATCAGCCTGATTGTGATTGTATTTGCGCCACTGCCTGAGCCAGCACCAGGTCTGATTGACCGTTATTTGGTGGCCTGTGCCGATGCCAACATTCCAGCACTTTTAGTGCTGAACAAAACCGATTTGCTCAAAGACAATGACCCGATTTTAGCGTTGATTGCGGAATATCAAGCCTTAGGCTATGAAGTGATGCAAACCCAAGCCGATGGTGACTTAACAGCACTGACCCAGCGTTTAAAAAATGAAACTGTGGCCTTTGTCGGTCAGTCTGGCGTTGGTAAAAGTACGCTGATTAATGCCATCGTGCCTGACGCTGCACAAAAAACCAATGTGATTTCTGAAAACTCAGCCTTAGGGCAGCACACCACGACCTCTACCCGTTTGATTGGTTTTGGCGAAGGCGCCTCGCTGATTGACTCACCAGGAATTCGTGAGTTTGGTTTATGGCACTTAGATGCGGACAAAGTGCAACGTGGTTTTCCTGAAATTGAAAACTTGTTGGGCTACTGTCAGTTCCGTAACTGCACCCATAAACATGAAAAGCAATGCGCTTTACGCTTAGCTGCGGCAAATGGTGAAATTTTAACGCGCCGTTTAGACAGCTATTTACGTCTGATTGATGAAATTGCTGAAGCTCAGCAAAAAAATTAATTTTTATTCAACCTTAGCCCTTGAAGCGGTGATTTTGATCACCATATTTTATGAGCTATACTCTCTAGCAATTTTTGAATTGTAATTTAGGTGACTTGTGGAACGTTGGTTCGAGTTTATGGGGAATCACCCCTTCTTATTTGGAACACTTGCGGTATTGGTTGTTTTGTTTTTCGTACTAGAAGGACAACGCAATGGTCGCAAAATTTCACCACAATCTTTAGGTATTTTAGTGAAAGCTAAAAATGCCATGTTGATTGACTTACGTGATGCCAAAGATTTCCGTGAAGGTCATATCAGTGGAAGTCGCAACATTCCCTACAGCCAAATTACAAAACATGCTGAAGAGTTAAAAGCTGCAGATCGTCCACTCGTGTTCATCTGTAACTTAGGCCAAGTGGCAGGTACCGCTTTACAACAAGTTGCACATACTGACAGCTATCGTTTAGATGGCGGGATTAGCAACTGGAAGGCTCAAGGCTTACCACTGGTTAAAGCTAAATAATTCGCACAAGGAGAAACTCATGGCTCAAGTCACTATTTACTCAACGACTGTATGTCCATATTGCGTTCGCGCAAAGCAGCTCCTTGAGCGTAAAGGCGTCGAATATAAAGAAATTAATTTATCTAAAGAAGCGCCAGAAGTCCGCATTGAATTGATGCAACGCACCAATCACCGTACGGTTCCACAAATTTTTATTGATGACCAATTTATTGGTGGTTTTGATCAGCTTTATGCTTTAGAGCGTGAAGGCAAACTCGACCAACTATTGGCATAATTAGCTCAGCATATTAAGGATTAGAAAATGAGTGAAGCTCAACCACAACTTGCTTTAGAACGTATTTACACAAAAGATATTTCTTTTGAAGTCCCTGGGGCGCAAGTTTTTACCAAAGAATGGCAACCAGAGTTAAACATCAACTTGTCATCTTCTGCTGAAAAAGTTGATCCAACTCACTACGAAGTTTCACTTAAAGTGGTTGTACAAGCAAACAATGCAGGCGACACGGCGTTTATTGTCGATGTTACTCAAGCGGGTATTTTCCTTGTAGATGGTGTTGAAGAAGAACGTCTTCCGTACATCTTAGGTGCATATTGCCCGAACATTTTGTTCCCGTTCCTTCGTGAAGCGGTGAATGATATGGTAACTAAAGGCAGTTTCCCACAATTGTTACTTACACCAATTAACTTTGATGCTGAGTTCGAAGCAAATATGCAGCGTGCTCAAGCAGCCGCTGTTGAAGGTCAAGCTTAAAACTTTAAGCCCTTCAAACATAAAAAAGACCGCTTTTGCGGTCTTTTTTATTGTACTGGATTATTTAAACGCTTTATGGCCTTGCTGCTTAATGGCCTCAAACTTGGCTGAACTTTGTTTGGCTTCTGCAAGTTTCCCAGCATGTACCAAATGTTGAGCATGTTCAATTTCTTGGGTTAATGCATCAAACTTTTGTTCATATTGTTTCACTTTAACACTGTCTTTTGGTTGTTTCACCAAAGTATCAGGCTTGTTTTGCTTGGCAGTTGCCGCGGCTTTTTGCATTTCAGCTAATGCGGTATTCGCCTCTGTGGCAGTCTTGGCTTGAGTAAAAGCTTTTGAGTTTTTCGCCAAAGATTTCATCGCACCTTCTAGCACTTCCGACGCTTGTGCAAGTCCTGCCAAACATAAACCACTGCTCAACAGCACGACCTTTAATAATGTTTTCATTCTTATTCCTATGAGTTTGCAAAAAAAAATGCAGCCTAAGGCTGCATTGAATATCGCAAAAATGAAGACCGATGTAAATTAAAAATCATCATCACTTTCAGGGTCTCGATGTAAAGCATCGTGAATCGCTTCAACCAACTGTAAAGCAATTTCTTGTTTCGACGCTTTTTCCAAATCGCGCTTTTCCATTTTATAGCTTTCTGCAAAAAAGACCGTCATCGCATTTTCATCAGAAGCAAAACCAATATCAGGACGTGACACATCATTACAGGCAATCATATCGAGCTTTTTCGCGACCAATTTACCTGCGGCATATTCCTCGACATTGCGTGTTTCTGCTGCAAAACCCACCATGAATGGGCGTTTATCTTGCTGTGCAATGGTCGCCACAATATCAGGGTTTTTGATTAAAGAAACATTGAGCTCGTCCCCTGCTTTCTTAATCTTATGCTCTGCGACTTCTGCAACACGATAATCAGCAACAGCGGCTGTCGCGATAAACACATCACAGCCTTCATCTAACATTTGCATGCTGGTATCCAGCATTTTCATGGCAGATGAAACATTGATTCGGCGTACACCGTTCGGTGTGTCTAAGCTGACAGGACCTGCAATTAAAGTCACTTTGGCTCCTGCCGCATAACATGCAGCCGCAATGGCAAAGCCCATTTTTCCGGTACTGTGGTTGGAAATATAACGCACAGGATCAATCGCTTCACGCGTTGGCCCAGCAGTAATGGTGACTTTTTTACCCGCCAACATCCCAAATTTTTCAGCCATGGCACGCTGCGCTTTATGGAAGTATTCTGTCACTTGATGTGCCAAATCCTCAGGCTCAGGCATACGACCTAAACCGACATCACCACAAGCTTGCGCACCCGCATCTGGCATGATCACATGCACGCCATCTTCCACCAAAGTCGCTAAATTACGCTGCGTCGCTTTTGCTGCCCACATTTGTTGGTTCATGGCTGGTGCGACCCATACAGGGGCTTTGGTGGCTAAATATAAAGTAGAAAGCAGATCATCGGCTAAACCCACAGCAAACTTTGCAATGGTGTTGCAACTGGCAGGCGCAACCAAGAGTAAGTCTGCCCAACGTGCCAGCTCAATATGGCCCATGCCCGCTTCAGCTTCAGGGTCGAGAAGTTCTGTATGGACGGGGTTGCCCGACAAAGCTTGAAAAGTTAGCGGCGTAATAAAAGCCTGCGCACCTTCGGTCATCACCACACGGACTTGAAAACCCGCATCTTTTAAACGGCGAACCAAAATGGCACTTTTATAGGCAGCAATACCACCCGTAACAGCTAAAAGGATATTTTTATTTGGAATTACACTGAGATCAAAGCTCACGAACAGGCTACCTTTCTGTTGCAGTGGCGCTCACAATAGCATTAAATAGTCCCGTACCCAATCATCGATTGGGCCCTGTTTCTCAGATTAAGAATAAAAAAGTATAAATAATGCACTTATCCATAAAAAAATGGCCTGAACAAGAAAGGCCACGTGAACGCTTATTACAACAAGGGCCAGCCAGCCTCTCCGATGCAGAACTGTTGGCCATTTTCATCCGTTCGGGTTCAATGCAACATTCTGCGGTCGAATTGGCACGTCTTTTGTTGCAACATTTTGGTAGTCTGAATGCGGTTTTCGATGCTGAACTGCCCGAACTCAGCCAATTTCACGGCATTGGCCCGACCAAGTATTCACAATTAATGGCCGTCAAAGAATTGGGACGACGCTACAGTAGCCAGCAGCTCAAGCAACACAAGTTGGAACTCAATCATTCAGCTCAATTGCTCAAGTTTTTACAGTATGAATTTTCAGGCGAGAACCAAGAAGTCTTTGCGGTGCTCTGCTTGGATGCACATTTAAGAAAAATAAACTTTAAAAAATTGTTTTTTGGCGCAGTCAATTCTTGTGAAATATCGATCAATCAATTGCTACGTTACTGTATTGCTCAACACGCTACCTTTATCGTGATTGCACATAATCATCCACTTGGAAAAGCTCAACCTTCCGCGGCGGACATCGAACTGACCGAGCGCATTCTTCAAGCCAGTCAACTGCTCGATATTCAACTAATTGATCATTTCATTTTATCACCCGAAGGTGCTTTTTCTTTTGCTGAACACGGCCTGATCCAATCCGTTTAAATATGCAGACAAATGATTGACAAATACCGCGACAAATATGAAGATCAAGCAAAATTTTAAAAGAATTCTAATCACATGATTGTGCGTGATCAGCCCAGTATTTTTAAGGTGCTTTTTTCATGGCGTGGCACCATTCTTCCCAAAGTTTTACCCCCTTTGGGCGTGGTCATGTTGGTCTCCGCCATTATTGGCATTTTGTCCTATGTCGGCTATTTCCACTTCCCTGAACTGCCTTTGGTCGGCTTCACCCTCATTGGGGTCGTACTTTCTATTTTCCTCGGCTTTAAAAATAGTGCCTGCTATGACCGTTGGTGGGAAGCGCGGAAGTTATGGGGCATTTTAATTGCCAACTCACGTCACTTTGACCGTGACTGTCGTATCTTGACTCAAGGTCGTCGTGAACGTGTGATTCAACATGTCATTGTCTTTGCCAATGTCTTACGTGACCGTTTACGCCATCAAACAGCCAATCCAACAGAATTGGTGCAGACCAGTGGCTTAAGTCAAAATGCACTGACTCAGCTATATCAACAAGCCAATGCCCCGCAGTATACGCTCAGCTTGATTCAGTGGGAATTAATGCAGGCATTAAAAGAAGGTGAAATTAGCGACATTGTGTATGCACAGCTGAATCAGCATGTTGCTGACTTGAGTGTGGTGCAAACTGGTTGTGACCGTATTGCGACAACACCACTACCTTTTGCCTACTCGGTATTACTCAATCGTACGGTGTATTTTTTCTGTCTCATTTTACCGTTTAGCTTAGGCTCAACCTTGGGTATTTTCACCCCGCTATTGGTTGGTGTATTGGCCTATACTTTCTTAGGACTCGATGCTTTAAGCTCGGAAATTGAAGAACCTTTCGGAACGCAAAGTAATGACTTGCCGCTGGACTCGATGGTACGTACCATCGAAATTGAACTGCTTGGGACTTTAGGTAAACCGACCCCTCCACCCATTCAAGCACAAGACAATAACTTACTCTAATCTGGCTCACGCTTACCTTCTCTTAGGCTAGATAGCTCATGGAGAAGGTGGGAATGACCAGTACTCTTTAGATAAAACTTTCCCAAATCCCCACTTGTCCATCTTTGACTCTGGGAATATTGCCCAACTTAATCCACGGTATATTGTCGCCATGAAAGTCACTACCGACCGATACTTTTAAACCATGCTCCGCAATCATCCGATCCACCATTTGACGGGTAGATGTCGGTTCGACATTCGGCGGCAACTCAACTGCATCTCCACCAAACTGTGCAAATATTTCAATCAGATAACGAATGTTAGTAGCAGATAAGTCATATCGTGTCGGATGCGCCAATACGGCAAAACCACCACTGGCATGAATCACTTGAATGGTTTCTTCTAAACCCAGCCCATCAAATTTCACGTAGGCTTTCTTACCTTCCTTAATATATTTATCAAACGCTTGTTGCGCACGACTCACATACTTTTTTTCAACCAAGGTCTTGGCAATATGGGTTCGAGTCACACGATCAGGCATCTGTTCAACTTTCGCTAAAACATCGAGATAAATATCTTCACCAATCAGTGGGATCAACAAATCACAGATTTGTTTAGCACGTCGTGCACGGATTTGTTTTTGCTGTTCAAGGCATTTTTGCAGTGGTTCTAAGTCTTGCATATTCAATGCAACCACATGCACGCCATAGTTTTTCTGGGTTGAGGGTCTCGACCATTGACTCGAAATTTCTACCCCCGAAATAATACGCATTGCATGCGACTTTGCAGCCAACTCTGCCAACGCAAGACCATCCATGGTGTCATGGTCTGTCAAAGCCAAGGTATGAATGCCTTTTTCCGCAGCAGCATCAACCAATTGCTTCGGTGTGAAAGTACCATCAGAAATATTGCTGTGAGTATGTAAATCTACGCCTTCCATCACTTATACTAGCTATTTATTTGAACAGATTTAGATACTCTAACATGAAAGCACTTTTAGACTTTGTGCCGCTGATCATTTTCTTTTATTTATATAAAACTGTAGATCCTAAAAATACTGATCACCCATTGCTCCAATTGATTGGTTCTGCTGGGGGTGTCGATAATAATAATATTCTTGTAGCGACCACAGGTTTGATTATTTCAATGCTGGTGGTTTACGGCGCACTGTTCTTCATGCAAAAGTTCCGTTTAGACAAACAACAGTGGATTGTGTTGTTTATGACGGTTATTTTCGGCGGTGTCACCTTAATGCTGTCGGATGACTTTTACATCAAACTCAAAGCAGCCTTACTGAATATTATTTTCTCAGGCGCTTTCTTACTTTCTCCTTATTTTGGCAAAGAACGTAAACCGCTGATCAAACGCTTGTTCGGCCCAATCTTCAATTTAACCGACTCGGGTTGGATAAATTTAAACTTTGCATGGGCTGCTATGTTTGCCCTCATGTCTTTTTTACATGTATTTTTCGCATTTTTATTTATGGACGGAAAATATTGGGGAGAATTCACGGCTTTTGGTGACATGATCGTGATGTTTTCCTTTATCATTATTCAGTTTATTGTATTGCGTAAATACTTTAAATCTTCTGAAGAGTAATTTAGCCAGAACATACATCGAGAACTCATATGCCGCTATTCGTCGTCACATGTACCGATCAAGAAGGTACAGTCGAAAAACGTCTTGCTACACGTCCAGAACATCTTGCTCGTTTACAAAAGCTCAATGATGAAGGTCGTTTAATTGTTGCAGGAGCGATGCCGAAAGATCCAAGCAATCCGCAAGCAGGCTTTTACGGCAGTACAATCATTGTTGACTTTGACTCACGTGAAGCACTCGATGTCTGGTTACAGGAAGAGCCATTCTTAAAAGCAGGGGTTTATCGTCAGATTGATGTTAAACCATTTAATAAAGCATTCCCTCAAGGATAAGGTCATGCGCGTTGTTGTCACAAGCTTATTGGGCTTATCTCTTCTTTCTTCTATGGCGTGGGCCGTTGAAACCGCTCCTGCCCCGAGTGTAGCCTCTGCTGTACCAGCAACGACTGCCGCACCTGTTCTGGTGCAAGGCAGTACGACTCAACCGAAAATCATTCCAGCGGTGGCCACAGTTAGCCCAACAGGTCAACCGCAAGAAGCCAAACCACTCACCGCTGAACAACTTGCCAAAAACAAAGCATTGCAAGATGCCAAAGTCAAAGCACTGGTCAAAGACCAAGCTTCACGTCTTGCACAATTGGAAAAAGCCAATCTCGATGCTTTGGCGCAAAACCAAGAGCTACAACTCAAAAATGATAGCCTCGGTGTACAAGTTCAGGTCTTACAAAGCGAACGTAGTGCGCAAATGTTCCTCTACGGTGCGGCAACCATCGCTGTTGGTGTATTACTGGGCTTCTTAATTGCCAGTTACGTTTATACCAAACGTCGTCGTCAGTGGTAAGCTAAGCCCTATTGAAAACAATAGGGTGCTGTGGTTGTGTCGCGTGCAATTCAAACTGCCGATCTAGAATGGCAACAGATTGATGGCATAGATGTGCCAGTCTCAAAACAATTTGGCGATGTCTACTTTTCCAAAGACAATGGTCTACTCGAAACTCGCCATGTGTTTTTAAATGGCAATGATTTACCTGAGCGTCTGTCCAATCTCCAGCCCTTTGAATATTTTAGTGTTGGTGAAACAGGCTTTGGCACAGGACTCAACATCTTGGCGCTTTGGCAACTTTGGCAACAGGTTCGCCCAAATAACCACAGCCACCTTCATGCCATTTCAGTTGAAAAATTTCCGCTGTCTAAAACGGATCTAATACGCGCACTCAATGTCTGGCCTGAACTCAAACCGATCGCCAATCAACTGATTGCACAGTATCCGCACCCAATTGCAGGTTGTCATCGCCTGAGCTTCCCTGAGGAACGTTTCAGCCTTGACCTTTGGTTAGGCGATGCTCACGATGTTTTCCCAAGCATGGCAAAAACCAGTAGCGTTAACGCATGGTTCCTCGATGGTTTCGCGCCTGCCTGTAACCCAGACATATGGGAAGAGCAAGTACTGAATCACATCGTTCGCCTATCTGGTATTGGAACGACATTTTCTTCGTTTAGTGTCGCAGGCGTGCTCAAACGTGGTTTAACACAGCATGGTATTTCTATTTCACGTCCGCGCGGCTATAAGCATAAACGCGAAATGCTCAAAGCCATCTGGTTACCTGCTGAGCCTGAAAATACATCAGACGCTGTAGATACCAAATCAGTATTGAATCAAAATCAACCTCATCAAGTACTACACGCTTTTAAGCAACACCAAATTGCTATCATTGGCGCAGGGATTGCAGGTTTAAGTAGTGCATGGGCCTTTGCTGAGCGCGGGCACCAAGTCACGCTCTACGACCAATCTGAGCCACTTGCAGGAGGTTCAGGCAATCCGCTGGCCTTACTCAACCCCAAACTTTGTCCGATTGAACAAAGTCATGAACATTTAATGACCTTGGCTTGGCAACATGCTTTACAGCACTATCCCAAGTTTCAGGCTTTTCGCCCCATTCAAGTACATCAACTGGCGCTGAAAAAAGCCGAAGACTTACTCGATCTCGAACAACAATACCCTGCGGATCTTTTGACAGCCGAAACCGCTGCTGATTCTGCGTTAATCACCGAATATCCCAGTCTGAATCTAACTGAAGCTGGCGCTGTCTCACCACATCAACTCAAAGATCAAATCTTAGCGCATCCGCTCATTCAGTTCGTACAAGCCAACATTACTCAAATCCACCCAGAGCACAATGAACTTTTCAATGAACAAGCCCAATCTTTAGGTCAGTTTGATCATGTGATTGTCTGTTGTGCGCGCCACACGGCTGCTTTCTTTGAGCAATATCCTGTGTTGAAGCCCATTCGCGGACAAGTCAGTTGGGTGGAGAACACTACACAACCTTTGACCCTTAATCAAGCTTATAGCTATGGCGGCTATTGTATGCAGCTTGATGCTCAACAACTCATCTTAGGTGCATCCTTCTATCCCAATCGGGACGACAGCGATGTTTTACTTGAAGACCATGTGCATAACTACGAGCTTATCCACAGTGTATTTCCAGATTATGCACAATCGCTTCCTGATGTGACGACTTGGCAAGGCCGTGCATCTGTTCGCGCGCAAAGTTTGGACTATTTTCCAGTCCTTGGAAAAATGTCTGAACAGACTGAAATTTATAGCTTTGCTGGCTTGGGTTCTAAAGGCTTTTTGTTTGCCCCTTTATGTAGTGAAATTTTAGCGGCGCAGATACTGAAAGAGGCCTGTCCCGTTCCTGAGTCACTGCTACAAAAGCTCAGTCCGACCCGATTCCATAAAAAGCTCAAAGCCAAAAAGCCTTATTTTAAAGCGCAGTCTTAGTTCTGCTTATGACTCAAGTACAGCATATGGCGCTATAAATAGAGAAATGTAAATTTCTAAGACATTAAAAAAGCGCCTTACGGCGCTTTTTTTGCTTCTGCTTAATTACTTTGTTCTAAGACTAAACCAGCAGCACGAGCAGCACGGGTACCACCCATTAAAATCACATACTCACGCTCACTGTCAAAACCTTCGAGTAACTCTGCAGCACGTGGCGCTTTACTACCGCCACCACATAAAATGTAAATCGGTTGATCCGTCGACACTTGAGTAAGGCTCTGTGCTGAAAGTTCTGTGATTGGCTGATTAATCGCCCCTTTCACGTGTGCTTCAGCATAAGCACTTGAATCGCGTACATCCCAGATGATCGCATCCTCTGGGAACTCAAATGTTGTAATTTCTTGTTTACGGATCATTGCGCACTCCTTTGATGTAAACAACACTTGGCAAATGAAGAAAACATCCCTAGCATCTCAGATATTCTTTCCATTTGTAAAGGTTTAATCCATGCCATCTTTTGATATTGTTTCAGAATTAGAAATTTTTGAAGTAAATCATGCCGTTCAGAACACCCAAAAGGAAATCGCAACTCGTTTCGACTTCCGTGGTCAGGACGTTTCAATTGAACTCAATGAAAAAAACAAAGAAATCAAAATCTCAACTGAAAGTGATTTCCAGTGTGAACAAGTTTATACCATGTTAGAGAACCATTTCTTTAAGCGTAAAGTCGATATTCAAGCGCTTGATCCACAAAAAATGACTGCTTCAGGTAAAAATGTACTTCAAGTGGTGAAATTAAAAGACGGACTTGACTCAGATACCGCAAAAAAAATTAACAAAGCCATTAAAGAAAGCGGCATTAAAGTGCAATCTTCAATTCAAGGCGACAAAATTCGTGTGACTGATAAAAAGCGCGATACATTACAGCAAGTAATGACCTTTTTAAAAGAACAACAATTTGGTCTGCCTTTACAGTTCAATAACTTTAAAGACTAATACTCTTGTTTGATCATTTGAGGTAACTATGCCAAAGGCCAATCGCTTATCAAAACTTGTAAAAACCACGTCACGCTTGCCGAAAGCATTACGTACGCGATTATGGAGTCAAGCTTTTGGTCGCATAGTTCCCATGGTCGGCAGTGCTAATATTCGTTATTTGCAAGTCAGTCACAGCGAAGTCGTAGTCAAAATCGAAAATCACCGTGCCATGCAAAACCATATTGGTCAACTGCATGCCTGTGCCATGGCCTTAATTGCTGAAACGGCAACGGGTTTTGTAACAGGGATGAATGTACCTGATCATTGCATCGTTCTGATTAAAAGCATGCACGTTGACTTTAAACGTCCGAGTAAAGGTGCCATGACAGCGACAGCCACCTTAACTCCAGAACAACAGCAGCTGATGCAAACCACCGCTAAAGGTGAAACTTTAGTTTCTGTGACAGTAATGGATGAATCGGGTGAAGCACCCGTTCAATGTGAAATGTTATGGGCGTGGCTCGACAAAGCATCATTAAAAAAGTAAAAATGTAAATATAACTTACTGTTTGGTAAGTATAAAATTTACAACAACACGCTAAAGCTGCGACTAAAACTTACTATATCTTTGTTTCGACTCAGCTCAAAATCATGCTACATAACATGAATATTTGAGCTGACTTGATGAAAAAAAGACTAATTTTAGCGACTGCCTTATTTTCTTTGGGGATGGTGGCCTGCCAACAGCACAACCCAGCCAACTCATCGGTTTCAACAACGCCGAGTCACCATTCTGCCTCTGCCCTGACTGAACAAAATAAAAAAATTATAGTGGACTTTTATGAAGGCGTTTTTAGCAAACATCAGGTTCAAACCTATTCTGACCGCTATATTGGTACACAATACATTCAACATAATCCCTATGTGGCAGACGGCAAAGCACCTTTTGTAAACTACTTCACCCAGTATTTTAAAGAACATCCAGATGCAAAAAATACCATCAAACGTGTCGTGGCCGAAGGTGATTTGGTGGTGCTCCATGTACATTCCACTCAAAATGCACAAGATCGTGGTGAAGCCGTTGTCGATATTTTCCGCGTCGAACAAGGCAAAATTGTAGAACATTGGGATGTGATACAAAGCATTCCCGCTGAGTCTGCCAACCGCAATACTATGTTTTAATCCATCGGACTGCATTAAATAGCAAAAAAAGCCAGTAATTACACTGGCTTTTTGCAGACTGACTCAAACCTTAGTTGGATTGGCTCGCAAGGAACTTTTCTTTAACATCCGCTGGAATCTGACGCTTATTGCCTTTGACATCAACCGCAACAAAGGTAAATACACCTTCAGTCACACGTACAGGCGGACGTGAACTGTCATGACTATCCCATACTTCAATTTCCATCTGAATAGACGTATTGCCCACTTTTAACAGTTTAGTATAACAACTAATGACATCGCCGACTTTCACTGGAACTAAGAACGTCATCTGATTAATTGAAATCGTTGCACAGCGTCCCTTACTAAAACGCTCTGCGTGAATTGCACCCGCCAAATCCATTTGTGACACAATCCAACCACCAAAAACATCTCCACTCCAGTTGGTATCGGCTGGCATTGCAATTGTCTGAAGAGACAACATCCCTTCTGGTTTCACATGAATCTCTGACACGTTGACTCCAATTTTCATTATGACTGGGCTTGCAACTGTTGATCTAACCATTGTTGCAATTGTGGCGCACGGAGCGCACCGCTTATTCTAGCAATTTCGGTGGTTTTATTCATTAAAACTAGGGTCGGAATGCTACGTACGTTAAACGCACTGCTCAATCGCGGAGACTCTTCGGTATTAATTTTAGCAAAAATAACCTGCGGATTTTGCTTGGCCACTTCAGCAAAGTGCGGAGCCATCATTTTACATGGACCACACCACTCTGCCCATAAATCAATAAACACAGGCAAATCGCTATGGCTAATGAACTGGCTAAAATTCTGCTCATTCAACTCAATCGGCGCCGCAGGTAAAAGCGCTGCATGGCACTGACCGCAGCTCGGATTGGCACTCAATTTCTCTTCAGGCACACGATTTTTGGCTAAACAAGTAGGACAGACGATAATCATTTAGTTGACTCCAATATGTTGATGTAAGAATTCTAATTGGGTCGAAATGGCTTTTTCAAACCAACTGGCATGATAAATATCAAAATGCTGCATCTCCCATTCATGATATTGAACAAAAGGGGCAATATTGGTCGCTGCTTCACGACTGGATTCAATCGGAATTAAACTATCATGCTTGGCTGCAATGAACAGTACAGGAATATTAATTTGCCTAACATTTTGAATGGGACGATAACGCATTAACTTAAAAAAGAGTCGGGCAGGTATCTCACCACTCCAATAATAATCAGGATTAAGAATCGAACGATACCCCAAATAGGCATCTTGCGTTGGCAAAAAACATAATTCTCGCGGATCAACCACAGGTAAAGTGGTCGGGGACATGCCCACTTTTCCACCCATATAATCTTGGCTAGATAGTTTTAAAGCTTTAGGGAACTGTTGCAAAGGATATAACTTAGCACTTGCTGCCCCGTCTACAAAGGGCACTTGTGCTATCACGGCCTGTACATTCTTGAACTCTGCTGCGATATCGAGCACATAACCGCCACTGAGTGCCGTCCCCCACAGCACGATCCGTCGACTATCGATCGACTTACGTTCTTTGAGGTGGTTAATCATGGTCCGCCAATCTTCAAGCTGCTTCTTTATCGAGACCAACTCTCGTGGACGTCCAGTACTCCCGCCCCAATAACGGTAGTCAAATAATACGACTGCATAGCCCGCTTGTGCAAAACGCTGCGCAGATTGGATCAGTTTGAATTGGCGAAGCCCAGCCAAACCATGGGCCATCACAATCACTGCTGGTTTTTCTTCGGTTTTCGGACGATAGAAATCCGCAGCAATGACCTCTTGGCCACTTTTGACATATAGCGGTTCAACGGTATAGGCGTGCATACCTGCTCCATTGCGTTATTTTATGGTTGTAATCGCTTATAAATATTTCAACAGCATAGGCTGAACTTTCAGCTTAATGCTATCATAAAGCATATCTTGATTAGTTTAATTTTGGAGTGACAGCATGAGCGAAAATGTAGGCTTTGCAGGTCAAATTGGCCCAGAACATTTGGTTCAAGTGGTTGAAAAAGGGTTTAAATCTGTGATCAATAACCGCCCAGATATGGAAGGTGGTCCAGAACAACCAACTAGCGCTCAAATTGAAGAAGCAGCTCGTGTTGCAGGTCTAGATTATGTCTATCAACCTGTAGTTGCAGGACAAATCACAGAAATTGATGTACGCACTTTTGCTAATCATTTCAATGAGCTACCAAAACCTGTTTTAATGTTCTGCCGTACCGGTAATCGCTCAAACAACTTATATCAACTTGCGAAACAAATGGACCTGTTAGATGACTAAACGGTTGTTTAAAAGTGTCATCTGCACTGCTCTGATTTTAACGAGCAGCGCATTGTGGGCGGCAACGAATAACCTGAGTCAAGCACTCAGCCCGCAGCTCAGCGTTTCAGGGGAAATGACCCAAGACAAGTTTCAACAGTTGATAAAACAAGGTTTTAAGTCGGTCATTGTCAACCGACCAGATCAAGAACAAGGCAATACCGTTCGCGTTGATCAACTGCGTAATATTGCGGAACAGTCCAAAGTCAGCGTAATTTACCAACCGGTTACCAGCAGTAAAATTTCTGAAACAGACGTGGTCGAATTTGCTAAATATTATAATGAATTGCCCAAGCCTATTTTAATGGTCTGTAAGAGTGGTGCTCGCTCTAGTCTGCTGTTCAATCAGGCAAAACAACGAGGATTACTCCATGAATAAACTGTTGCTGCTTTTACTCTGCTGTACTTTAATGACAGCATGTAGTTCAATGAATGTACGTCCTACCGTTGGGGTAAGCGTTGGTACTGGCTTATAAGTCAAATGAAAGTAAAGACGGCATCTAGTGCCGTTTTTTACAAAATATAATCATCTACAGCCCTGAATATGTTAACTATAGAGTATGTCTCGCTTAGATAAACGTTTGCTTATGTATGATCTGATTATTATTGGGGCTGGAACTGCGGGTATCGCAGCCTACCAACAAGCCGTGAAGTCCACACAAAATCTATTAATCATTAATGATGGGCCATGGGACACCACTTGTGCGCGTGTCGGCTGCATGCCGTCAAAAGTGCTGATTTCTACAGCAAATCGCATGCATGATATTCAACATGCGGATCGTGTCGGATTGCAAGTACAGTCAAAAATAGACCGCAGTCAGGTCATGCAACACGTACAAAAACTCCGTGATCGCTTTACTCATAGCACCCTTAAAACCGTAGAGAGCTGGCCTGAGTCTCATAAAATTCAGGGCCGTGCTCGCTTTGTCGATTCAAAAACAGTTGAAGTTAATGGGCAACACTACCAAGCCAAAAGCTTTATTTTAGCTGTAGGCTCCACACCTAGCTTTGACCCAGCATGGAAGAATGAACTCGGTGATCGGCTCATCACCTCCGATCAAATTTTTGAACTCAATACTTTACCCAAATCTTTAGCGGTGATTGGGAGCGGAGTCATCGCGATTGAACTTGCGCAAGCCATGCAACGACTTGGCGTCAATACCACAGTCTTTGCACGTAGTCGTAAAGTCGGTGTTCTGACCAGTCCGAAATTACAGCAGTTGGCACAAACAGAAATTAGCACCGAACTTGAGATCAAGTTCGAAGTTTTACCCACAGAGGTTAAGTCTATAAATAATCAAGTTGAACTTAGGTTTACTCAAAATAGTCAGCCTAAAACACTCAACGTTGATTACTTACTGGTTGCCACAGGACGAAGTAGTCTTTTAAATACTCTTCAACTCGAAAATATCGACACCTCATTCACAGACTTAAAACATTTACCTGTTGATCCTGAGAGCAAACAACTTGCAGACTACCCGATTTTTATCATTGGCGATGCATATACTGATACTCCACTACAACATGAAGCCGCACACGAAGGTAAAGTTTCGGTCAAAAATGCATTGAACTTTCCCACTATAGAATCATGCAAAACTCTAACGCCTTTAGGCATCGTGTTTAGTAGCCCAGAAATGGCAATGGTTGGACAAAACTTTAAGCAACTACAAAGTGCACCTATCAATTTTGTCATCGGTGAAGTCTCTTATGCTAAACAAGGACGTGCATTGGTTCTGGGTAAGAACCATGGAGCCATAGAAGTGTATGTGGATAAAAGCAGCCGAAAGCTACTGGGTGCTGAATTACTCACAGAGTCTACTGAACATTTGGCCCATTTACTGGCATGGATGATTGCAGAACAACTGACCGTCGATGAAATTTTGGAAAAACCGTTTTATCACCCAACCCTTGAAGAAGGTTTAAGAACAGCATTAAAACATGCACGTCGACAGCTAGATACGATACCTAAACTGCGAAACTCATGATGCATGTTCTTTTCATAAGGTTTTCTGTGTGCAATTAAATGATTTCATCAACGTTGTGCAGCAAACTATAAATCATTCGCGGCATGCGTTGATTTAATTACAAGACACACGCCTTATTAGATTAGCGGTAAAGTTCTTATTTTAGTGCGTAACTTAACTGATCTAAAACACATTAATACCCGTAATAAACCATGTGTTGTAATACATAAGTCAGTCATTCCTGATCCATTTTCGCTTCAGAAATAGCTATTCTCTTCAAATAATTGTTTTATTGGCGAATAACTCCACCATATTCTTGCTTTTGTTTCGAGAATAAATTTATTACCACTATAGAAAGCATGCCAGCTAAACAGGTTAAAACACATCAAGAAACGTAAAAGGTGCTCTGTGACCTTGTTAAATATGACATAAAAGCCAGCAAATGCTGGCTTTTTTACCGTTTAGGCCCCTATTAAATGGCGCATTCTCCGCTCTACTCTTTTTATTTTTAATATTTTCCGCATAAAAAAATCCCCCTATCTCATTTGAGTTAGGGGGATTTGAATTAATGAGCTGGCGATGACTTACTCTCACATGGATAACTCC